>NZ_CP072852.1:1312356-1968535 GCF_017948265.1 Rhodoferax sp. PAMC 29310
CGGCGCGCAACAAAGTCCGCCCCGATTTTTCTGCTGCAAAAAATTTCACTTTCCCGCAATACCCACCCCACACGGTCCCGTGGGTCCCCTGTCCCCGGGTCAAATAAAGCCACCCCCGCTTGGGTTTCGGCTCTCCCATTCACCAATAGGGGACCCTAGACTTCCAACTCCAGGCAGCCGCTGAGTACAGCGCCTGCGTCGGTCACCGTGTTCGTCTTCAGTTCTTGAAGACACCAACCCGTGAAGCCCAACAGCCACGACGACCGAGGTCGTCGTCCTGCTTGAGCTTTGTGGATTCACCTTGATCCGTCACTCAGGAGCTCCCTCATGTTTATCACCGGCTTTGCCATCTTCCTCGGTCTTGTCTTCATCTTCATCAAGCTGCCTCGGCGCACCATGCTGCGCTGGCTGAACTACGACGTCGTTCTCGACGTGGCCGTCACCCTGATCGTGCTGGTTGTTCACTTCGGCACCTTCTCTGGCGTCATGGCCGCCACCTTTGCAGGCCTGCTCACTTCCGTGGGCACCAGCCTGGCGAAGCGTGCTTTTGGGCACATTAAGGGCGATCTGTACTACCCAGGCCTCATCAGGCTCAGGGTATGAGCACCTGCCCTGTGCGCACCGATTAGCTGCTTGGCAGCCCTTGTCTCACTCCCCCCATCTATTGGAGTTCCCCATGTCCACATCACGTCGCAACACCCTCATTCGCACCATCGCCGCTCTCAGCGGTGACTTCGCCGCCGGCTTTGCCGTGGCTGCTGCCTGCGTCTGGCTGATTGAATATGCCGCCCTGGGACTGTTTCTGTCCTTTCTGCTGTGGCTGCTGGCCCTCATCGTGGCGCTGGCGCTCAGTCAGCATGTCATCCACCCTGCGGTAACGCTGTTTCTGTCCAACCAAAAACTCGATGTGGCCGTTCAGGCCGCCTCGACGTTGGCGGACGCCATTGGCATCTCTGGCGAGCAAGTGGCCCTGGGGCTGGCCCGCTACGGCCGTGCCACCCTGTCCAGGGTTCTGGCTTGGTCTTCAAGCGCAAAGGCACACACCCGTCCGATTTGACCCGTCAACCCTCAGTTGACCGGGGCTGGGGCTGGGTTTCTGCCTCAGTGGTTTAACCACCCTGCCCCTTCAATTCTTCGTCATTCAACTCACCGCCCCTGCCTGGCTTGTCCATCAGGGGCTTTTTTACGTCTGGAGCTTTGTCATGAAATCGACTATCGACCTTTATCAGTCCGTCACGGACGCCATCATTGCGGCCCTCGAAGCGGGCACACCACCGTGGGTTTGCCCCTGGAACCGGGTGCAGGGGAGCCTGCTGCCTGCCAATCTGAGCACCGGGCGCCAGTACCGTGGCATCAACACGCTGCTACTCAATGTGCAGGCCATGACTCAGGGCTATGCCCTGAATCGCTGGCTGACCTTTCAACAAGCCCGCGCTCTCGGTGCCTGTGTCCGCCGTGGCGAGACGGGCAGTCCTATCGTGTTCTTCAAGATGCTGGAGTGCGATGGCACCCCACGCGCTGCCAACGACACCCCTGCCCGCAAGGTGATCCCGCTGCTGCGCAGCTTCACCGTATTCAACGCCGCTCAGGTCGATGGTCTGCCTGAGGCACTGACTGCCACACCGGCACCACCAGAGGACGGGAGCCCCATTGACGCCGCTGAAACGCTAATGGCGCAATCAGGGGCAGTCATCCGCCACGGGGGTGACCGCGCGTTTTACCGTCCGGGCGACGACGTGATTCAGTTGCCACTCCCCACTCAGTTCTCACAGGCCAGCAGCTATTACGCGACGGCCTTGCATGAGCTCAGCCATTGGACGGGTCACCCGACTCGTTGCAATCGCCTTCTATCTGGGCGTCAGCACATCGAAGCCTATGCCTTTGAGGAGCTGGTGGCCGAGATGGGTTCTGCGTTCCTGAGCAGCCATTGCGGGCTACCGGGTGAGTTACAGCATGCGAGTTACATCGCCAGCTGGCTCACTGCCCTGCGCAGTGACAAGCGTTTGATCTTTACGGCGGCCTCACTGGCACAAAAGGCAGCTGACTTTCTGCTGCCGACTCAATCCACCGAGCCCAACCCACAAGCCAAGGCGGTAACTGCCTTGGCTTAACCCGAATCAGCACGCCGCATGGCCATGCGGGGCGCTGCGTTTACCTAAGAACAAGCCTAGTTGGCGACATTGTGTGGGCAAAAAACTGACAACGTCGCAGGCACAGCGGGCATGCCTTATCTGGCCCCACCCTGCGCCAGCCATGAATTCCTGGCTGGCGCTCTTTGTTTCCCCTTATCTGACTGGAGATCATCATGAGCACCAACACGGGCAATTACTTTGCCACTCTCAATGCCATCAACGTCTCGGCACATGTCGAGAAGAAAGGTGGCTTCAGTTACCTCAGCTGGCCATTTGCCGTGGCACAGCTGCGCCTGGCCGATCCCACGGCCACCTGGGAAGTGCGTCGCTTTGACGGGCTGCCCTATCTGGTGACAGACGCTGGCGTGTTCGTTGAAGTGGCCGTGACGGTGCAAGGCGTCACGCTGAGCCAAATTCACCCCTGCCTGGATGGGCGCAACCGGCCCTTGCTGGCACCCAATTCGTTCGAGATCAATTCCAGCCTGCAGCGCTGCCTGGTCAAGGCCATCGCACTGCATGGCCTGGGCTTGTACATCTATGCCGGCGAAGACCTGCCGCAACCAGTAGCCGATGCAGCCAATGATCCGGCACCGGTCATCCGCGCGGATGTCAAGCGCGCAGGGGCGACTATCTCAGGCCCCCAACAGGCCAACATTCACAAACTCGTGATCGAGACTGGCACGGACCTGAATCGCCTGCTGGAGCACTTTGGCGTTGCAGCGCTCAAGGACTTGCCCAGCGCTGAGTTCAGCCGCGTCGTTCGTTCATTGGAAAAAAGGAGAGTCGCATGAAGATCATTCAACTGACCCAAGGCAGCCAAGCCTGGCTGGATTACCGGCGCACCATGCGCAATGCCAGCGAAACCGCTGCCGTTTTGGGCGTCAGCCCATGGTGCACTCCGTACCAACTTTGGCTACTCAAGACAGGCCGGGCTCAAAACTCGACCAATGTCGCCATGCAGCGTGGCACCGACCTGGAGCCTGCGGCTCGATTGGCCTATGAGGCCGAGACGGGCAACATCATGCAGCCGCTGGTGCTACAGGATGGTCTGTATTCGGCTAGCCTGGATGGCATGACCCTGGAGGGAGACCTGATCGTCGAGATCAAGTGTCCGTACCGGGGACAAGACTCCGCGCTGTGGCGTGAAGTCAAGGCCGGCTACGTGCCTGACCATTACGCGGCGCAGATACAACATCAAATGATGGTGTCCGGCGCAACACTGGCACATCTCTATGTGTTTGATGGCACACAAGGCCTGCTCAGGCCAGTCGCCCCCATTGACCATGCGGTGCAGCGTATTCGGGATGGCTGGGATCAGTTTCAGATTTATCTAGATACGGATACACCGCCGCCATTGACGGATGCAGACACGGTGCAGCGGGAGGATGCGGACTGGGTTGCGGCTGCAACCGCCTTCTCTGCCGCCAAGCTGGCCGCTGATCTGGCTGATGACGTGGTGGCCAAGGCCCGTGAGGCATTGGTGGCGCTTGCGCAACACCCCAAGGAATCGGGAGGTGGTGTGTCGGTGACGCGGTTCTGGAAGCAAGGCAGCGTCAGCTATGCCAAAGTGCCAGAGCTCAAGGGTATCGAGCTGGACAAATACCGGGGCAAGACGCGGGAGGAAGTGAGGGTCACCACCATGTGACTTAACGTGGCGGTACGGTAAGGTATGCCAAACCGTACCGCGGACCGTACCGCTAGAGCCCAGAAAGAAGAAAGGACTTAGAGCATTTCTACTCTAAGTCCTTGATTCATATGGTCGGTGTGAAAGGATTCGAACCTTCGACCCCTTGCACCCCATGCAAGTGCGCTACCAGGCTGCGCCACACACCGAAACACTCAATAATTATAACCCGGCAGGAGCTCGTTTTCATGACGGATGCAAGAGGAGATTGCGAATTTCAAAAAGCTCACGCTCTATCATCTGCCATCGATCATCAAGTCCATCAAGGGGCGCTTTGGCGTCACCCGCCTCCAGTGACAGGAAATCTGAATCGGACCCCTCTGTAACCTCAACGCCTTCAAGCAAATTTGGAAAGGCAGGCTTGTGATTTCGCTCAGACTGAAGGATCTCCTGCATTTTATTGCGAGCGCCGCTGATCGTAAACCCTTGATCGTAGAGCAAATCTCGAATCCGGCGGATCATCAGTACTTCATGGTGTTGATAGTAACGACGATTTCCCCGTCGTTTCATGGGGCGTAGTTGCGTAAATTCCTGCTCCCAATACCGCAGGACATGAGGTTTGACGCCACAAAGATCACCAACTTCACCTATAGTGAAATAGCGCTTAACGGGGATTGGGGGGAGGGATTTCTCCATTTAAATCAATGGCGTACGCTGGAATTTTACAGGTTACTCTAGATCGCTGCTGCCTGTAAAGACATTGGAAAGACCTAGTTTCAAAAAGACGAAGTTGGAGGCTGGAGGATCGACAGAGGTCTACACTCTTCCTGTATTTGCTCTTTCAGCTTGTGACTGGCGTGAAACGTCACCACGCGTCGGGCTTTAATCGGGATGGCCTCCCCAGTTCTGGGGTTTCGCCCTGGACGTGGTGCCTTTGTGCGAATTTGAAAATTTCCAAAGCCGGAAATTTTGACGTCATTGCCATCCACCAGACTGCCCGAGATCAAATCAAAAAAAGCATCAATCATGTCCTTTGACTCTCGCTTGTTCAAACCAATCTGCTCAAACAAAAGGTCCGACAATTGCGCCTTCGTCAATGCAGGTGTCTCCAGACTTTCTACGGACATATCCATCAGTTCCTCACCTTTCTAAAGAGACCTTGCGAACTACTACACGCGCTGGCGTGCAGCCGCTTTGGCAACCAAGAAACTTACCACTGCATCAACAGCGCCTTCAATTTGCCCCTCGGCGAGTGTAGCGTCCCCACTATTGAGTGTGAGTCGTACCGCCAGACTCTTTTCCGTGCTCCTCGGTGCTGACTCCGCAGCTTCCTGTGCTGGCTTTGGCCGATAAATGTCAAACAAATTAGCGTCGCGCAACAACCCGGCAGTGGGTGCAGACCAAATTGCGGCCATCACGTCGGAGTGGGTTACACCTTCAGCAACGAGAATGGAAATGTCACGTTCAACCGCCTGATGGCGCGCCACTGGCTTGAATACAGGGACCGCTCGCTGCAATATTGGCTCCAAATCGAGCTCAAACATAACCGGCGCCACAGACAAATCGTAGGCTAGGCGCCAACGAGGGTGAATCTCGCCAACGAACCCGACAGCGGCGCCATCAAGCAGCACACGGGCACATCTACCTGGGTGCATGGCTGGATGCTCCGCCGCCTCAAATGTCGCTTTTGCAGGTGACAACATGGCCTCAATGTCACCCTTGACATCAAAAAAATCTACTGCACGCTCTTTAAGGCCCCACTGCAAGGTCTCTGCCTTTCCACACACCATTCCAGCGACTCGCATTGGTTGGTCAAACCCCTCAACAGTAGTATCGGAATTCTTCACGGCTGCATCGCGTAAAAATACTCTACCCAATTCAAATACACGCACCCGTTGCGCCTTGCGATCAAGATTGAACTTCAAAACATGAAGCAATGATCCGATCAAAGACGAACGCATCACGCTCATCTGACTGGCAATGGGATTGAGAAGCTTGATGGGTTTTTGATTTCCCGCCAGCTCATGCTCCCATCGTTCTTCGACAAAGCTAAAGTTGATGGTCTCTTGGTAGCCCAATGACGCCAATTCTCGGCGCAATGCGAAGGAACTACGCTCAGATTCGGGACGAATCTTGGCAGTAATTGGGGCCAACGGGGGCGTATTGGGCAAGCTGTTGTAGCCCACCATACGCACCACCTCCTCGATCAAGTCTTCTTCAATTTGGAGATCAAAACGATAGGGAGGTGGCTCAACGGTCAACACACCTTCTCCCTGAGTTACAGGCAGGCCAAGACGTTCGAGCGCATCAGTGCACTGAGTTTGAGTCAGTGGCATACCAATGATCTTGCTGGCGCGCGCAACCCGAAGTGTGACCGCCTTAGCGGGGAGCATTTCGATCTGTACGTCATCAATTGGCCCGCACGCGATATCCGGGGTACCACAAATATCAATGATCAACTGTGTCAGTCGCTCAATATGCTCAACAGTATTGCTAGGGTCCACGCCTCGCTCAAATCGATGTCCTGCATCAGTCGAGAAGTTAAATCGACGCGAGCGTCCGGCAATCGCCTTCGGCCACCAAAATGCAGCCTCAACATAGACGTTTTGTGTGTCGTCAGTTACGGAGGTCGCATCGCCACCCATGATGCCTGCGAGGGATTCCACTTGAATCTCGTCAGCAATGACGCCAACTTTGTTGTCAACGATGACGGTGGTTCCGTTCAGGAGCTTCAGTTGCTCACCGTCCCGTCCCCAACGAATATCCAACCCACCATGTATTTTGTCCAGATCAAAAATATGGGAGGGTCGACCCAACTCGAACATGACGTAATTTGAAATATCAACCAATGCAGTCACACTGCGTTGGCCGCATCGCGCCAATTTATCGACCATCCACTGCGGAGTGGATGCCTTTGGATTCACTTTACGCACAATACGCCCGGAGAATCGTCCGCACAGGTCTGGCGCGGTAATTTTGACTGCCAGCGACTCATCGAGATTGGCGGCGACAGCTGGAAAACTTGGGCTGTTCAGTGGTGCCCCAGTCAACGCAGCCACTTCACGAGCAACGCCAAATACGCTCAGACAGTGGGCCAAATTTGGTGTGAGTTTTAGTGTGAACAGCGTGTCGTCAAGGTTCAAGTGAACTCGAATGTCCAGCCCTGGAGGCGCGCTGACGTCTAGCTCTAGCAAGCCACCTTGATCATCAGAAAGCTTCAATTCCCGCGCCGAGCACAGCATGCCCTGACTTTCAACGCCGCGCAGGTTGCCAAGCTTGATCAGGAACGGTTTTCCATCATCCCCCGGCGGTAGCTCTGCGCCAACCATTGCACAGGGAACCTTGATGCCAACGCGGGCGTTGGGCGCACCGCAAACGATGTCAAGCAACTCAGCTTGACCTACGTCGACTTTGCACACGCGCAATCTATCGGCATTTGGGTGCTGAATTGTCTCCTTGATTTCTCCAACTACGATGTTCGAAAAAGGAGGTGCGACAGGCTTGAGCTCCTCGACCTCTAACCCTGCCATAGTCAGGGTATCAGCCAACTGCTGGGTTGAAAGTAGCGGGTTGCAGAATTCACGGAGCCAGGATTCAGGAAATTGCATATTCTTCTATCAATTCGGAAAATTGGCCACACAGCAACAGGGACTGCTATGCATAGCCTTCTAAAAGGTTGAGGCCCCGGATGGCGGGCCTCAAGAATCAAATTACTGAAATTGCGACAAAAATCGAACGTCGCCGTCGAAAAATAAGCGCAGGTCATTCACTCCGTAGCGCAACATGGTCAATCGATCTGGCCCCATTCCAAACGCAAAGCCAATATATCGCTCAGGATCCAAGCCCATGTTCCGAATGACATTAGGGTGTACTTGCCCTGAGCCAGCAACCTCCAACCACCGACCGGCCAATGGACCGCTAGGAAACTGAATATCGATCTCCGCGCTCGGCTCAGTAAAGGGGAAGAAACTGGGGCGAAAACGCAAAACCAAGTCATCTGACTCAAAGAAGGTTCGGCAAAAATCCGTGAACACAAACTTCAAGTCTTTGAAGCTGACATTTTCGCCAACCCATAGACCCTCACACTGGTGAAACATGGGGGAATGCGTGGCGTCGCTGTCGACTCGGTAGGTGCGACCAGGTGCGATAACCCGAATCTCTGGCATAGCGCCAGAAAACAATTCGTCTGAACCGCCCGTCTCACCAGCGAGTGAGCGGTAATGTTTGACGTGCTGAACAGCGTGACGAATCTGCATTGGACTGGTGTGCGTGCGCAGCAGATTTGGGGCGGCAGCTGATCCGCCTTCAACGTAAAACGTATCGTGCATGGATCGAGCGGGGTGGTCCTCAGGCGTATTTAACGCAGTGAAGTTGAACCAGTCAGACTCAATCTCTGGCCCTTGAGCGACATCGAATCCCATTGAACCAAAGATCGCCTCAATGCGCTCCAAAGTAAGCGAAACGGGATGGAGGCCACCCGACCCACGTTGACGGCCAGGCAGAGAAACATCCAATGCCTCAGCCTGAAGCTGCGCTTGCAACTCCGCCTCTGCCAGAGCTTGGCGCCGCTGAGTCAAAGCAGCTTCGATAGCCTGCTTGGCGATGTTGATGGCAGCTCCGCGCGATTTTTTCTCGTCAACCGGCAGGGCTGCCATCCCCTTCATTAGCTCAGTGATACGGCCGGTCTTGCCAAGAAACAAGGCCTTTGCATTTTCCAAATCGGCCGGTGTCACGGCCTGGGAAAAGGCGACCTTGGCGCTGTCAACAACGGTGTTCAACTCGTTCATAAATTCTTTTGTCAATGGAAAAGGGGCTAGCGCTTTTGCAAGCGCTAGCCCCTGTTTCTGGTGAATGACACGCTGTCACGTTGACGGCGTGTCAACGCGAACTCAAGCAGCCAGCTTTGCCTTGACTTGCTCCACGATGCCAGCGAAAGCTGGCATATCATGAATAGCGATATCGGAAAGAACCTTGCGGTCAATTTCGATATTCGCTTTCTTCAGTCCATTGGCGAACTGGCTGTATGTCATGCCACACTGACGAGCAGCGGCATTAATACGGGCAATCCACAACTGACGGAAGACTCGTTTTTTCGTACGACGGTCACGGTAGGCGTATTGCCCAGCCTTCATTACCGCTTGTTTAGCGACACGGAAGACATTACCGCGGCGACCGCGAAAACCTTTTGCAAGGGCTAGAACTTTTTTATGGCGGGCGCGAGCCGTTACACCACGTTTGACGCGAGGCATTGAATTACTCCTTGTTCGTCGTTAATTAAATACCACGGCCTGGCAGCATCTGTGACATGCGGCCCATATCGGACTCATGAACAGATGTTGAACCACGCAATTGGCGTTTATTTTTAGTGGTCTTCTTGGTCAGAATGTGACGTTTGAAGGCTTGACCGCGTTTGACGGTGCCACCTGGACGGACGCGGAAGCGTTTTTTCGCCGCGC
Source organism: Rhodoferax sp. PAMC 29310 (assembly GCF_017948265.1). NCBI lineage: Bacteria > Pseudomonadati > Pseudomonadota > Betaproteobacteria > Burkholderiales > Comamonadaceae > Rhodoferax > Rhodoferax sp. PAMC 29310. The sequence goes on from NZ_CP072852.1 coordinate 1,321,569, forward strand.
TCTTAGTCTTCATTTTGGGCATATACATGCTCCTTTTACATTGTGCTCGTGAGGCGTCTACAAACAATTTGCAGCCTTGTTGGCCCCGAGCCACTTTTTAAGCGCTGCCTTTCAGCAGACCGCTTATCACCGGCGCAACAAGTTGCGCCAGCTTAGTCACGAAGATACTCCGTGACTTTTGCACGCACGGGAATACGCCCGTGCGTAGCGAATTATGAATTGACAGTAGAACCGGTCTCAGCTCCCGCTTTCCCAGCTGGCTTCTTGCGCCCTGGCGCGATCATCATGATCATCTGGCGCCCTTCAAGCTTAGGAAATTGTTCAACAACGATCAAATCAGCCAAATCGTTGCGAATTCGATTCAAAAGAGCCATACCAATCTCTTGGTGTGTAATTTCCCGACCGCGGTAGCGCAATGTAATCTTGCACTTGTCGCCGTCAGCCAAAAAGCGCTTGATATTGCGCATTTTGATGTTGTAGTCGCCATCATCAGTACCAGGGCGGAATTTAACCTCCTTGATTTCGATAACCGTCTGCTTGGCTTTGGCCTCAGCCGCTTTTTTCTGCTCTTGGTACTTGAACTTGCCGTAATCCATCAAACGACAGACAGGGGGATTTGCCGTCGCGGCAATTTCCACAAGGTCAACATCCAACTCACCTGCCATGCGCAAGGCATCCATCAGGCTGACGACACCCAACGGCTCATTCTCAACCCCAGAAAGTCGAACTTCTGGAGCCATGATCTCTCGATTCAGGCGGTGTTTGCGTTCTTCACGGTGACGACGGTCACGAAATTCAGTAGCGATGGCTCAATCCTTCACAATTATTGCTATCAAAACGATAGCCAAATCCATTCTGATGACGCAAAACTATCATCGGGCCTTAGGCAGATTCGCTGACAGTTTTTTGAGCAATGTCCCGTCCAATCAGTTCAATGAAAGAATCAATAGACATCACACCGAGGTCTTGACCTCCTCGGGCGCGCACAGCAAGGGTTCCTGCTGCCTTCTCCTTGTCACCAATAACAAGGATATAGGGAAGCTTCTGCATTGAATGCTCCCGTATTTTATACGTAATCTTTTCATTACGTAAATCGGCTATCACTCGCAAGTCTTGATTTGGCAATGACTTTTTGAGTTTTTCGACAATTTCCCCACAATATTCTGCTTGCGCATCGGTGATGTTAAGTACAGCAACCTGAACTGGCGCCAACCAAGCGGGCAACGCGCCAGCGCTCTCCTCAATCAAAATTCCAATGAAACGCTCAAGGCTTCCCACAATGGCGCGGTGAAGCATGACCGGGCGATGACGGGCACCGTCCTCGCCGACGTATTCCGCCTCTAACCGCTCCGGCAAGTTGGGGTCAATTTGAATCGTGCCACATTGCCACTCCCGTCCCAATGCGTCCTTCAACGCATATTCGAGCTTGGGCGCATAAAACGCACCCTCCCCCTCAGAAACTTGAAATTCGCAGCCGGATCTACGCAGGCTCTCTTTTAAGATTTCTTCCGTCCGGTCCCAATACTCATCGGATCCAATCCGCTTTTCCGGACGCGTAGCCACTTTGTAGATAATTTTGGTGAATCCAAAGTCTTTGTACACTTTTTTCAAAAGTGCGGTGAAGGCAATGCATTCATCCAGAATTTGATCTTCTGTGCAAAAAATATGCCCGTCGTCTTGGGTAAAGCCACGCACGCGCATGATGCCGTGCAAGCCACCCGAGGGCTCGTTGCGGTGGCAATTTCCAAACTCACCATAACGCAGTGGCAAATCCCGGTAGCTCTTGATGCCCTGCTTGTAGATCAATATATGTCCGGGGCAATTCATTGGTTTCAGCGCGTATTCGCGCTTCTCGGACTCCGTGACAAACATGTTTTCACGGTATTTGTCCCAATGCCCCGTCTTCTCCCACAAACCTTTGTCAATGATCTGTGGGCCTTTGACTTCTTGATACCCATTGTCTCGGTAGACCTGTCTCAGGTACTGCTCAACACCCTGCCACAAAGTCCAACCCTTGGGGTGCCAGAAAACCAGGCCTGGGGCGTGGTCATCAATATGAAACAAATCGAGTTCACGCCCCAGCTTGCGGTGGTCACGCTTCTCAGCCTCTTCGAGCATCCTCAAATGCTGCTGCAAATCATCTTTTGTTGCCCATGCGGTGCCGTAAATCCGCTGGAGCATCTCATTGCGGTGATCGCCACGCCAGTAAGCTCCCGCAAGCTTCATTAACTTGAAAAATTTGAGCTTTCCCGTACTAGGCACGTGCGGCCCACGGCATAGATCCTCAAAGTCGCCTTCCCGGTACAAAGACACATCTTCATTGGCAGGGATACTGGCAATGATTTCGGCCTTGTAGTGCTCGCCCAGCCCCTTGAAATGGGCAACAGCGTCATCGCGCGGCAACACGCGGCGTGTTACCAACTCGTCTTTCCCTGCCAGCTCCACCATCTTCTTTTCAATAGCAGCCAGATCGTCAGGTGTGAACGGGCGCTTGTAGGAAAAGTCGTAGAAGAAACCGTGCTCAATGACCGGGCCAATCGTGACCTGAGCCTCAGGAAACAGCGACTTGACAGCATACGCCAACAAGTGTGCTGTCGAATGGCGAATGACATCCAGGCCATCGGCGTCTTTTGCCGTAATGATCGACAACGGGCTGTCTTTTTCGATCAGATGACTGGTATCCACGACCAAGCCATTTACTTTTCCCGCCAACGCAGCCTTGGCCAAACCCGCACCAATGGAAGAGGCAACCTCCGCCACGGTGACTGGGCCAGGGTAGTCGCGCTTCGAGCCATCAGGGAGAGTAATTTGAATCATGTGGAGTACCTGGGGAAATTTGTGGCAAAGAAAAAGCGCGGAAGTGCCGCGCTTTACTATATTTTTTGTGGCAACCTGCGCCTATGGCGCCCGGACTAACGGCCTATAAGCATTCGCAGTAAGGTAAGGTAGTTCGCGGTGTCATAACCAAGTGCCTTTCTCGCTCTTATTTCAAAAACAATGGCCCAGTTTAACAAAAAAGGGCTTGCGCCACCCTGTGCCGGATGGAGCAAGCCCCGCAAGCAAGCAATTTTAGCTATTAATGGAATTGCTCTTCTTCTGTGGAGCCAGTCAAAGCAGTGACGCTGGACTTACCACCTTGAATCACAGTGGTCACTTCATCGAAGTAGCCGGTACCGACTTCTTGCTGATGTGAGACAAAGGTGTAGCCACGGTCACGAGCGGCGAACTCAGGCTCTTGGACCTTCTCAACATAGGCCGACATTCCACGTTTGACGTAGTCTTGCGCCAAGTCGAACATGTTGTACCACATGGAGTGAATACCAGCCAAGGTGATGAACTGATACTTGTAACCCATCGCGCCGAGTTCACGTTGGAACTTGGCAATGGTCGCGTCGTCGAGGTTCTTCTTCCAGTTGAACGAAGGCGAGCAGTTGTAAGCCAGCAACTTCCCTGGGTGCTTTGCATGCACTGCTTCGGCAAATTTACGGGCAAATTCCAGATCAGGCGTACCGGTTTCACACCAGACCAAGTCCGCGTATTCAGCATAGGCGACAGCACGGGAGATCGCTTGATCCATGCCTTTTTTCGTTTTGTAAAAACCTTCTACGGTTCGCTCACCAGTCAGGAATGGTTTGTCGTTTTCATCGTAGTCGCTGGTCAACAGATCAGCTGCTTCGGCATCGGTACGGGCAATTACCAGAGTAGGTACGCCGCAAACGTCAGCAGCCATACGGGCAGCGATCAGCTTTTGGCAAGCTTCGGTGGTTGGCACCAACACTTTGCCGCCCATGTGGCCACATTTTTTGGCGGAGGCGAGTTGATCTTCCCAATGCACGCCAGCCGCGCCAGCCTTGATCATCGCTTTCATCAGTTCAAACGCATTCAACACGCCACCGAAACCAGCCTCAGCGTCGGCCACGATAGGGGCGAAGTTGTCGATGTAACCTTTGTCACCCGCATCGATACCTTTGGAGTGCTGGATCTCGTCAGCGCGCTGAAACGTATTGTTAATACGCTCAACGACCGTTGGCACCGAGTCCACGGGATACAGGGACTGGTCTGGGTACATGGAAGCGTAGCTGTTGTTGTCCGCAGCAACCTGCCAACCAGACAAATAGATCGCTTTCACGCCAGCTTTAACTTGCTGCATGGCTTGCCCACCAGTCAGGGCACCCAGGCAATTGACGTAGGGCTCAGTGTTGACCAGGTTCCAGAGCTTTTCGGCTCCGCGGCGAGCCAAGGTGTGCTCAATGGGGAACGATCCGCGCAAACGCACCACATCAGCAGCCGTGTAGCCGCGCTTGATTCCCTTCCAACGGGGGTTGGTCGCCCAATCTTTTTCCAATGCTGCGATCTGTTGTTCGCGGCTCAATTGCTCAGTGATGGTTTGCGGCATAAAAGCACTCCTTGAAGGTTTGAAAAACGTTGACTGCCAAGAGCGTTGGTCAGCATCTGACGTCTATTTTAAGTCTTATAGAAGACTAAAACTAATTCTTATGTCTTATAGAAGACTTTATTTTTATCTTTAAAAATCAATGGCTTAAGATCTTTTTCTCACATAAAAAATGGAATTTCACAATTCGAAAGTGAAAAATTGAAATTTTTTGTGCGAAATTTCACATTAAAAAATCTTGGGTTCACGATGTAGAAATTTCAGGGACGCACGGCAGGAGCGTCAAGAGCAGACCCCACGGGGCGCCAACGCGGTGAACCAGTCGCTGGCCGCTAAAGCGCAGCCGTGCAGTCACGCCATCCTCATACAGGACTATCAATCCGGATCCAAGTGGTTTTGGTTTCCGTATATTTATCAAAGGCGTGCAATGACTTGTCGCGTCCAACACCGCTTTGTTTGAATCCACCAAATGGAACGGTAATGTCGTCCTCGTCATATTGGTTCACGTGAACCGTACCGGCACGCAGGGCTCGTGCCACGCCGTGTGCCTTGTTGATGTCTCGCGTCCAGACAGCAGCCTGCAAGCCATAGACGGTATCGTTGGCTTGCTGGACAGCTTCCGCCGCATCAGTGAACGTCATCACGGAAAGAACCGGCCCAAAGATCTCCTCACGGGCGATCGCCATGCCACCTGTCACTCCATCGAAGATGGTGGGTTGGACATAACAGCCCCCGGTCTCTCTCAAGGCTTGCTCTCCACCTGCCACCAATCGGGCACCCTCCTTCTTTCCAAGCTCTATGTAGCGCAACACGTTTTCAAGTTGAACCTTGTCCACAATCGCGCCCATAACCGTTTCCTTGTCCAGCGGATTGCCAGGTTGGTATTGCGGTATCAGGGCCAGCGCACGCGACATAAACTCATCGCGGATCGACTCCTCAACCAGTAAACGAGACGGGGCGTTGCAACTTTCGCCTTGGTTAAAGAAAATACTCCCCACCGCAGCTTCAACCGCGCGATCCAGGTTTGGGCAATCGGCAAACACGATATTCGGTGATTTACCGCCCAACTCAGTCCACGCCCGCTTCAGATTGCTTTGGCCCGCCATAACGTGAATTTTCTTGCCAACAGGCGTTGACCCTGTAAACGCAATGCAGTCAACGTCCATATGGGACGCCAGTGGTGATCCGGCCTCCGGGCCAAAGCCTGGAACCACATTGAACACACCAGCGGGAATACCCGCTGCCAACGCCAACTCCGCTAATCTCAAGGCCGTCAAGGGAGACTTTTCACTGGGCTTCAAGACCACAGAATTCCCCGACGACAACGCGGGCGCGATCTTCCATGCCGCCATGATCATGGGGTAGTTCCAGGGAACAATGACACCAACAACACCGACGGGTTCACGAGTAATCAAGGCTAAACCGGTGCTGGGAGTTGGAGCAATTTCGTCGTAGATTTTGTCAATAGCTTCACCGTACCAGCGAAGGCAATTGGCCGCGCTATTAACGTCCACAGACCGCGAATACTTCACAGGTTTCCCCATGTCGAGTGTTTCCATCATTGCCAGTTCGTCGCCATGCGCCAGCAACAAATCGGCAAACTTGATCATCGCCCGCTTTCGCTCGGCAGGACTTTTTCCCCGCCAGCGCCGATCGTCAAAGGCTGCGCGGGCTGACGCAACAGCACTATCGATGTCAGCAACGCCGCAACGCGCGACATCGGTTAGCACCCGTCCATCTACTGGCGAAATGCATGAAAACGTTTTCTCATCCCGTGCCGCAACGCGCTCACCATTGATAAAAGCCCGTCCATCAAATTTCAATTCGGTCATATTCTTCTTTCTAAATGAGTGGCTGTCTCGGCAATTGCTTTGGCACAGGGCCAAATCAATTGCAGCTTGTGTATGAAACAAGCCAACATGACTAGTGCTTCAAGGCGGTGAGCTCTGCCCGAGTCGCTGCCGCAATTTCGCGCTCGCGCCGTCGGGTTTGGCGTGCCACCCAAACACTGTAAAAAACAATCACAGTCGTGACTGCAATGATTAACAGCGTGGCCGCCGCATAAATAGTCGGGTTAATTCCCCGCCGCGCGTATCCAAAAATAACCTGCGGCAAGGTATTGACCCCTGGCCCGGACAAAAACTCGGCAATCACCACGTCGTCAAATGACAGGGTGAAGGCCAGCAAGAAGGCAGCGAGGATGGCTTGAAAGATACTCGGAACCGTTATCAAAAAGAACACCTGCAATGGTCGTGCCCCCAAATCCATTGCGGCCTCCTCAATGGAACGATCCATTTCCAAAAGTCGGGACTGAATAACGACCATGCCATAAGCCATTCCAAGCAGGGTGTGACCAAATATGATGGTGAGCATGCCCCTCTGAGGCCAGCCAAAGAGATTTTGGGCCCCAACCATCAACAACAAAAGCGACAAGCCAATCACTACCTCGGGCATCACCAGCGGAGCATTGACCATGCCAGAAAATATGGTCCGCCCCAGAAATCGCCGATATCGCACCAATACAAACGCAGCAAAAGTGGCCAAAACAGCTGACAAAAAGCCCGTGATCGTGGCCACCTGAAGCGATAGCCAGAACCCGTCAACAATTCGGCTGTCCCTCGTCAAAGCGTCGTACCACCGCAGAGAAAACCCAGTAAATCGAGCGTCCTGCCGCGTGCTATTGAAAGAGAAAACCACCATGAACAGCAGCGGCAGGTACAAAAAAATGTACACCAAGGCCATCCATGCCTTACCAACGTTTCTTGAAAAAAAGGACTTCATCTTGGATGACTCACTTGTCTTGATCGGCGGAGTCGCCCGAGTAGTGGTAATAGATGGCGAGTGGCACAACGATCAGCGCAATCATGACAACCGCGAGCGCAGTCGCCCTCGGCCAGTTGTTGCTCGTAAACATCTCATCCCAAACGACCCGACCAATCATGATATTTTCTGGTCCCCCCAGAAGTGATGGAATCACGAACTCCCCAACGGACGGGATAAAGACCAGCATGAACCCTGCAATGATGCCGGCCTTGGACAAGGGAACGGTAACCAACCAGAATGCTTTTAGCGGGGATGCGCCCAAGTCGTACGCTGCTTCAATAAGCCGAAAGTCCATTTTCACTAAATTTGCATACAGCGGCAAAACCATGAATGGCAAATAGACGTAAGTCATGCCCACCAACATGGAGACATCTGTATAGAGCATCAGAATGGGATGATCCGTGATGCCCAGATACATCAACATCCGGTTCAACACTCCCTGATCAGCCAATATCCCCTTCCAAGCATAGACCCGCAACAAGAATGACGTCCAAAACGGAAGCATGACCATCATCAGCAACGCGGGGCGCAAACTCGGGGCAGACCGGGCAATAAAGTAGGCAAATGGGTAGCCAATCAGCAAACACAGAACCGCTGTGCACGAGGCGTACCAGATAGACCTGACATAGGCCTCGATGAATATGGTTTCGAACAAAACGCCGCCGTCGCCCGCGCGAAAGATCGACCAGTAGTTTTCATATCTCAGATGAAGCATGCCGGTTTCGGCATCCCACAAGGGCTTGAACGGGGAGATGTCATTGCCCATATCCACAAAGCTGATATAGAGCAGAATCAGGAAGGGCAGGAAGAAGAACACGCCCAGCCAAACGTAAGGCACGCCAATCACGAATCGGCGACCTGGCATTGGCAATAGAAATTTGCGCATATTCCAGGCCTCAATCACGCAGCACGATGCCCGCCACGTCGCTCCACCAAAAGAACACATTGTCTTCCCAGGTGATTTGACTCAGATCTTCGCGCGATGTATTGGCCTCGGTGATGCTAACTCTTGTGCCGTCTTTGGCAATCACGATATAGGTGTTGTACGAGCCCAAATAAGCGATCTCTACTACTTTGCCCGTAAATAGATTCACAGAAACGTCCGGACGCTGTTTGCTGATCTCCATTTTTTCAGGACGGACCGCAATGGCAACAGGCATGTGAAGGGTTCCGCTGACGCCGTGACCCACCTGAATCTCGCCGATTCCAGTCTCGACCGCACAGCGGTTGGCCTCGTCCAAACTAAGTCGCCCCTCAAACAGGTTCACATTGCCAATGAAGCCGGACACAAACCTGTTCGCCGGGTGCTCATAGACCGCTTCTGGCGTACCGACTTGCAACACCCGCCCCTTGCTCATGATCGCTATGCGATTGGCCATGGTCATGGCCTCTTGTTGATCGTGCGTCACCATGACGCACGTCACTCCGACGGTCTCAATAATGTTCACCAGTTCAAACTGGGTTTGCTCGCGCAACTTCTTGTCCAGAGCACCCAGTGGCTCATCCAGTAGCAACAACTTAGGCCGCTTGGCCAAGCTTCGGGCGAGCGCCACTCGTTGCTGTTGCCCACCGGAAAGTTGATGCGGTTTACGTTTGGCGAAGGCTGTCAATTGAACCAACTCCAGCATTTCTTCGACCCGTTTTTTAATTTCGGCCCTTTGCAGGCCCTCTCGCTTCAACCCGAAGGCAATGTTTTCCCAAATGTCCAGGTGCGGGAACAAGGCGTAGGACTGAAACATCATGTTGATGGGGCGCTCGTACGGGGGCAGTCCCGCCACATCTTGGCCTCCCAGAAGAATCCGGCCCGAAGTCGGCTTCTCGAAGCCTGCCAACATACGAAGCAGTGTTGATTTTCCGCAGCCAGAGCTGCCAAGAAGGGCAAAAATTTCACCTTTGCCAATCGACAAAGAAACTTCGTCCACGGCAACTGCCTCGTCAAAGCGCTTCACCAATCTTTCAGTCACCAAATAGCCAGATTTATCACCAGACTCGGTCATTCATTAACCTTTTTTCTTGTTCAACGAAAAAAGGCTGCTTATACGTTGTGTACAAACAGCCCTTTGGAGTCACGAAGTCCGAGCCTTACTTGCCCTTTTTGAAGCTGTTGTAGGCGTTGGCCATGGCGCCACGGGCTTCATTGGTGAAGCTGCTTGGGGGAATCATTTTCGCGAAGTACTCAGAATCAACAAAAATGGTCTTGTTGCTGGCGATCTCTGGCTTGATCTTGTCCAACGCAGCCTTGTTGCCGGTAGGGTAAGTCATGTCGTTGGCCATAGATGCTGCGTTTTCGGGGCGCAGGTAGAAGTCAATGAAGAGGTGTGCATTATTGGGATGCGTTGCGTCCTTGGTGATTCCCATCGTGTCAAAGAAAATGAGGGCGCCAGTGCTGGGCAACATGGCCTCAATCACATCTTTGGAGCCGTTCTCTTTGGCGCGGGTTGCTGCAATATTAATATCTCCCGACCAGCCGATGGCAACACAGGCCCGGGCACCGGCCAAATCGTCAATCATGGTGGAGCTAAACAAGCGAACATCTTTGCGAACTTTGGCCAACATGTCACCTGCTGCCTTGTAATCGGCTGGATCGTTGGAATAAGCATCCTTGCCGATGTAGTGCAACGCCACAGGAATAATCTCGGTGGGCGTATCCAGGTACGCAATGCCACAAGACTTCAACTTGGACGTGTATTTAGGGTCAAACACCAGGTCCCAAGCATTCTCTGGCATGGGCATCTTGCCCAGCGCCTTTTCTACTTTGGTTTTATTGATACCGACGGTCGTAAAACCCCAAGCCCATGGCACCAGGTGCTTGTTCTCAGGGTCAGCCTTTTGCAAAGTTGCCATGATCGCCGGGTCAAGGTTGGCCAAGTTTGGAATCTTAGACTTATCCAGCGTCTGTAGCATGCCGCCTTCAATTTGAGGCTTGGCGAACACCGTGCCTGGCACAACGATGTCGTAGCCCGTGTTGCCGGCTACGAGTTTGGCATGCAAGGCCTCATTAGTCTCAAACGTGTCGTAATTGACTTTGATGCCAGTCTCGGCTTCAAATGCGGCAATCATGCCCTCTGGAATGTAGTCAGGCCAGTTGTAGATATTGAGAACTTTTTCTTCGGCGTTCACCGGGGCCGCCATTGGCGCTGTGGCTACTACAGCGGGTGCGGCGGCAGGCATGGGGGCTTCTTCTTTCTTCCCACACCCAGCTAGTACCAAGGCTGACAGCGCAAACGGCACCAAATATTTCTTCATCATCTCAATCACTCCTATGAACAGGTCAAATTAAAGGTCGTTACAAGTTTAAAGCAGTCAATCGGCACATATCCGAAGGGATCGCACACCAAAGGGCTTAGCGAAGCCCTTTGGATTCAAGTTCATCCAAAGTCAAGTCGAGGGCGACACGAATCAAGCCCATCATTTCGTCAATTTCATTAATGGACACAGTCAGCGGCGGCGCAATGATCATGCGCTCACCCACAGCACGCATGATCAATCCATTTTCGAAGCAGTGCCTTCGGCAGATCATGCCGACGCCCACGTCGCTCGCAAAGCGTTCCTTGGTTTCCGAATTTTTCAAAAGTACCAAGCCGGCTACAAGGCCGCAGGACTGAGCTTCGCCCACCAAGGGATGATCGTTCAACTCAGCATAGCGCCGGGCAAAATAATCCCCAACTTCGCCGCGAATGCGCTGAGGCAATTGCTCGCGCTCCATGATCTCCAAATTCGCCAGGGCAACTGCACAAGCGACGGGATGCCCGCTGTAGGTGTAGCCGTGTTCAAACTCGCCGCCCTTCTCAATCAGTACGTCAGCCACACGATTGCCCACCATCACCCCACCGAGCGGGATATAGCCGCTCGTCACGGCCTTGGCGAAGGTGATCAAGTCGGGCTTGTAGCCAAACTTTTCGTAGGCAAACCAGTGCCCCAGACGACCAAACGCGCAGATCACTTCGTCGCTGATCAGGAGAATGTCGTACTTATCGACAATGCGCTGGATTTCCGGCCAATAGGTGTCGGGCGGCACAATCACACCGCCTGCGCCTTGCAACGGCTCAGCAATAAAAGCAGCCACCCTGTCGGGCCCGATCGCCAGAATCTTTTGCTCTAGCCACCCCGCTGCTCGCACTCCAAAGGTCTCAATGCTTTCGCCAGGCAAGCCGTTTTCAAAAAAGTACGGTTGCTCAATGTGCTCGATATTCGGAATGGGCAAGTCCCCTTGAGCATGCATACCGCTCATGCCGCCCAACGAGGCTCCTGCCACGGTGCTTCCATGGTAGGAGTTCACCCGGCTGATGATCACCTTGCGCTGTGGCTGCCCCAAAAGATCCCAGTAACGCCGCACCATACGTAAGTTGGAGTCGTTGCTTTCACTCCCACTGCTGGAGTAAAAAACGTGGTTAAAACTTCGGTCTCCGACTCTGGGCGCAAGTGAGGCCAACTTGGCTGCCAGTTTCACAGCGGGCTCGTTGGTGGTTTGAAAGAAGCTGTTGTAAAACGGCAGCTTCATCATTTGTTGGTAGGCCGCCTCTGCCAGCTCTTCGCGACCATAGCCCACACTGACACACCACAATCCACTCATGGCATCAAGCAGCTTTTTGCCCTCGGAATCCCAGACGTAGATGCCCTCGCCCCTGACAATGATCCGGGCGCCTTGGGATGCCAGATCTTTAAAGTCCGTGAACGGATGCAGGAAATGTGCACTGTCCAAGGCCTGCATTTCCTGAGTCGTCAAGGGTTTAGTGGCGTCTGATGCGTTCATGTCGTTCACCGGCGCAATTGCGGCCAAGAAGTCTCCTACGATGGTATCGATCAAACGTGAAGCAACAAATGCTCACGCTCCCATGGAGAAATGACCTTCATGAACTCGTCAAACTCCAATTCTTTGATCTCAAGGTAGACCGTGATGAATTCCTTGCCCAGCACATCATGCAAATCTGAATCGCGTCGCAGCCAGTCCAACGACTCGCCCAGACTGCGTGGCAGCGCATAGGGCGCCAAATAGGCATCACCTTTCATGGCTTGCTTGGGCTTGATCTTGTTTTTCATGCCCAGATAACCGCACGCCAGCGTCATGGCCATGGCGATATACGGGTTGGCATCAGCACCAATCACCCGGTTTTCAACTCGTCGCGCAGCCGGTGAAGATATGGGTGAGCGGATGCCAACCGTACGATTGTCATAACCCCATTCGATATTGATCGGCGCGGCCGAGTTGCGGGCCAAACGCCGGTAACTGTTCACATAGGGCGCCACCAGCGCCATGGAGGTTGGAATGTAGCGCTGCAAGCCACCGATGTAGTGCAGAAAAGTCTCAGACGGTGTGCCGTCTTCATTGCTGAACACATTTTGACCGGTGGCAACGTTCAGCAAACTCTGATGAACATGCATAGCACTGCCTGGCTCACCGGCAATCGGTTTGGCCATGAAGGTGGCATACATGTCATGACGTAGAGCCGCTTCACGAACTGTGCGCTTAAAGAAAAACACCTCATCTGCCAACCCCATCGGTTCAGCATGGAAGAAGTTGATCTCCATTTGGCCAGCGCCGATTTCGTGAATCAGCGTGTCAACATTCAACTCCATCTTGTCGCAATAGTCGTAGATCTCTTCAAACAAGGGGTCAAATTCGTTCACCGCATCAATGCTGTAAGCCTGTCGTGAGGTCTCGGCTCGACCGCTTCGACCAATGGGCGGCCGCAGCAAAGTATTTGGATCGGTGTTGCGCGCTGTCAGGTAAAACTCAAGTTCGGGAGCCACGATAGGCTGAAGCCCCTCGTCGGCAAAAAGCTTGCAAACCTTGCGCAACACCGAGCGAGGTGCAAAGGGAACAAGGTTGCCGTTGTGATCAAAGCAATCGTGAATGACTTGAGCGGTCGGGTCAGATGCCCAAGGGACAATCCGGACCGATGAAGGGTCGGGGCGCAGTTGCATGTCCTTGTCGGTTGGATCGATGACGTCGTAGTACGGGCCACTTTCTGGCACCTCCCCCGTCACGCCCAAGGCCACGACCGATTGAGGCAAACGCATACCCCGATCTTCAGTGAACTTCGCTCGGGGCAGAATTTTTCCGCGGGCAACGCCGGTCAAGTCAGGTACGAGGCACTCAATCTCCGTCACCCTGCGTTCATTGAGCCACTGCTCAAGGTCGTTGAAATTCATGGCTTTTTTTTCACTCATCCAATGCTCCAAATTACTTGATTCAACTCATACCAAAATCAGACCATCCGCGCGCGATTCCGGGCGCGGCAGGCCTCACCAAAACGCCTAAAAATTTCCAAATAAAACGGCGTGTCCATGCATTTCCACTCGGGATGCCATTGCACACCCAATGTGAACGCGCCCGCGCCTTCTACCTCAAATGCCTCGACGAGCCCATCGGGAGCCACTGCAAGTGTACGCAGACCCGCAGCCAATTGATTGATGCCTTGAGTATGCAGTGAGTTCACCCAGACAGACCCAGCACCCGCACACTCAGCCAATAACGAGTCCTTGGTCAGGAACAACTCATGGCGGGGCGCGTACTGCTGCTCAGTTGTCTCAACTGCCAACTCTCGATGGTCCGCCATGCCCGGCTGCCTGTGCACATGCTGGTGCAAAGTGCCTCCCATCGCGACGTTTATTTCCTGAAAACCACGACACAAACCGAGCAAGGGCACTTGGTTATCAACGCAAGCTCGCACCAATTTCAGTGTCAGGGCGTCCCGATCCATATCCAGTTGCATGTTGGAGTCGGAAATCTCCTCGTTGAATTGGGAGGGATGCACATTGGAGGGCGACCCTGTCAGCATGACGCCGTCGACGATGTCAAGCAGGGCAGGCATATCCTGTCCATCGGCCAAAGGAAATAACACCGGCTGAACTGCTGCGGCATCGCGCGCCGCTCTGGCATATTTATCGCCAAGTATCAAATATGGTTTCTGGTGCGGGGCGTTGCCCAAAAACCGGTGATCCATTGGCAGCCAAACCAGGTATGGTGACTGTGTCATGACGTCCTCCGCGATAAATTTGGCGCGCCAAAGACCGATGCCTTGTGGCTGATGTGCAAGCATACCCTCGCTCTGTGCTGCGAACCGTCTGCGCTGTCAAATTTCGCCCACAAACCAACTACATCCTATTCAAAAAGCGTCCCGCAGACGGTGATACAGCATTCCCAGCACCAAGCTGGGCATGCGTAACAACGAGCCCCCAGGAAAGGAACGATGTCGCAGTGATGCAAACACATCAAATCGCCCGGACTGACCGGCCACCGCCTGCGCCACTAATTGACCGGCAAAACCCGTCAAGGCCACTCCGTGCCCGCTAAACCCTTGCAAATAGTACAAATTGAGCCCCAAGCGACCAAAGTCAGGCGCTCGGTTCATGCTGATATCCACAAACCCTCCCCACACATACTCAATGGGGACGCCGCTTAACTCAGGAAATACCGCCGCCAAACGGGTGGCCATGCGTTCTTGTAAGCGTGCGGGGGTCTGCGCGCTGTAACTGACACGCCCGCCATACAGCATTCGGTAGTCCGCGCTGAATCGAAAGTAGTCCAGTACAAAGTTGTTGTCACATACCGCCGCATTGCGCGCAATCAGGCGGGCGCAAAAATCTGGGGCCAGTGGCGCTGTACCCACAATGTAGGTGCCGACCGGCATGATGCGCGCATTGATCTCTGGGGCGACACGCGGGCCGTACTCGCCCAATGTGCAGTTGCCCGCCAGCACACCAAAAGATGCAGTCACTGCCCCTTGGGGCGTCACAGCAGTCAATTTGGCGCCACGTCGCAAATCAACCACGGGTGACGATTCATATATTTTCACCCCCAGGCGCTGGGCCGCCTTTGCGAGACCCAGCCCATATTTCAGCGGGTGCAGGTGACCTGACTTTTTCTCGTACGCGGCGGCGCAATAGCGCGGGCTTTGGATCAAACGCTGCACGTCTGAGCCAGTCGCCCATTCGGTAGGCAATCCATACAGGCGATCCATGGCCTGCATCTCAGCTTCCAGCGCCCTCGCCTTGCGTTCGGTCTCGGCCACATAGAGGTAACCGTGAACCCGGTCGCAGTCGATATCAAACTCGGCAATGCGGGCATCCAGCAGTGCAATCGCTTCCACCGACATGTTCCAGGCCTGTTTCGCGCCCTCGATGCCCAGCTGCTGCACCAAGAGACCCTGCCCGCTGGCATAACCCACAATGGCCTGCCCACCATTGCGCCCGGACGCGCCGCTGCAAATGCGGTCAGCTTCCAGAACAACGACTTGGTAACCCCGTTGAGCCAACTCAATGGCCGCGGACAGGCCGGCAAACCCGGCCCCCACCACCACCACATCAGCCCGAACCTCACCCTGCAACGCGGGCGCGGGTGAATCCCTCTCAACGGTGGCCTCGTAATAACTCTTTTGATTGAGCTGGGTGTCCGACTGAAGCAACATGAGTCTCTTTCTCTAGGTCAACTTGGCCACTTGACCGCACAAATAGGTCCAAACGACGGTCGCAGCTGCATTGCTGGTCAGCTCAGCATGGTCATAGGCGGGTGCCACTTCGACACAGTCCATGCCCACCATATTCAACGGCGCCAGCGATTCCAGAAACGTCAGCACCTGTGAGCTGGTCATGCCCCCGGGCTCTGGCGTGCCCGTGCCAGGGGCAAACGCAGGGTCCATGCAATCGATGTCCAGGGTCAGGTAACAGGGCCGATCGCCCACGCGTTCCAGAATCTGCGCAATCAGCGGCTGCAACCCCGCCCCATCCAGACCTCGCATCTGTCGCGCCGTAAAGATCAAACCACCCAGATCTTGAACGTATTCACGCGCAGCGCGCTCGCCGCTGGATCGCAAGCCAATTTGCACCGTGTGGGCCGAACTCACCAAGCCTTCGCGAATGGCCTCGTAAGTCCAGGTTCCGTGACCTGACGGCTCACCAAAATGATCGGTCCAGGTATCGCAATGTGCTTCAAAGTGAACCAAGGCCAACTCTCCAAACTGGGCCCGAGCGGCCCGCAGCAAGGGCAAGGTCACCGAATGATCGCCCCCCAAGAACACGCAATGGTGCTTGGCCATCAGGGGAGCCGCTTGCGCTTGAATCTGCGCCCGGACTTCAGCCAGGGGTGACGCGTTGGGCAAACGCATGTCGTGCCCGTCGCCCAGAAAACCCAGTGGCGTCACACCAAACAAGGAGTGCAAGCCGTCACACAGCATCAAGCTGGCACGGCGAATTTCCTGCGGCCCAAACCTGGCGCCCGGGCGGTTGGTGACCGCGCCATCAAAGGGAATGCCCATGAGCGCGAACGGCTGCTCATGGAGTGGCTCCGTCGCCAGAAACCGATTGCTATTGTTTGCATACGCAAATTCACCCATCGCCATAAATTCTCCTTTCACCTCAAGTCAATTTTTTCTTCCGTCAGGCTTGGAAGAGTATCAAAACCCATCGACCCATCAGGCATGATCAAGCGATATCACATCAACGCCGACTCGCCCGTGTCTCAGCCCAAAGCATCGCCCACTTCCGCACCCCAACAGCTTAGTGCCTACTTTTGTCTCGCCCTAAGCATGTCCCTCGTTGGCTCTTATGTTGCGCTGTCTAAACCACTGGTCGCGGCATTGCCGGTCTTTTTATTGGCATGGATGCGATTTGGCATTGGTGGCCTCGCCATCGTGCACTGGCTGAAGAAACCTGCTGACGAAGCGCCCTTGACTTTTAGAACCAAAAAGTTGATCTTTCTAGAGTCATTCTTGGGCAACTTCATGTTTTCGATCTGCATGCTCTACGGTGTGAGTATGACAAGTGCAATTTCCGCCGGCGTCATCATGGCCTCCATCCCGGCGGTCGTGGCCTTGATGAGCTGGGCGTTTCTGCGCGAGAAAATTAGCGTGAGGGTGTGGCTCTCAATTGCGCTCGCCGCTTTTGGGATCGCCTTGGCATCACTATCAAAACAAGAGCACCTTCCGGACGTTGGTCAAGGGCTGGATGCCAATTCTTCTCATGCAAACATGCTGCTGGGAAATTTGCTGGTGTTTGCGGCCGTCTTGTGTGAATCTGCCTACGCTGTTATTGGAAAAAAGCTAAGCGGCACCATGAGCGCCAAACGCATCACATCGCTGATCAACCTGTGGGGGTTTATCTTGATGACACCCATGGGCCTTTACTGGGCGTTTCATTTTTCATTCGCCGCGGTGAAACCGGGCATCTGGGTGTTGCTCGTTTTTTATGCGCTGGCAGCCAGTGTCTGGACCGTCTGGCTCTGGATGACCGGCCTTCGATCAGTCCCCGCCGCCAAGGCCGGCGTCTTTATGGTGCTGTTGCCTATATCGGCCGCTCTGGTCGGTGTCTTTGCGCTGGGTGAAAGCGTCAGCACCATGCAAATCATTGCCTTCGCCATCTGCCTGGCTGGCGTGGTCCTCGCCACATTGCCAGCCAGATCTCAGCGCCGCTAGTCCAATTTGCGGGAAGAGACCACCATGCCGT
This sequence comes from Rhodoferax sp. PAMC 29310, assembly GCF_017948265.1. Taxonomy (NCBI): domain Bacteria; kingdom Pseudomonadati; phylum Pseudomonadota; class Betaproteobacteria; order Burkholderiales; family Comamonadaceae; genus Rhodoferax; species Rhodoferax sp. PAMC 29310. The sequence continues at coordinate 1,339,228 of NZ_CP072852.1, forward strand.
CTTCGTCGGCGTACAACCAGTCGCCCGGGCGGACCCAGACGCCTTGAATCTGCACCGCCACATCGGCCTGTCCGGTGTTTCTCTTTTCTGTCGGTAGCGGCATGCTCGCCAGGGCACGAATCCCAATCTCAAACTCGGCCAACTCACCGACATCACGGACACAACCGTCAACCACAACGCCAGCCCACCCGTTTCTGGCGGCCGCAGCGCCAAGGTTGCCCCCCAGCAAAGCCCGACGAAGGGAGCCACCGCCATCAACCACCAACACCTTCCCGATGGGCCCATCGGGTGAGTCCACCAGGCCCGGCGAGTCCACCGCGGCTTTCACCAGCGAATTGTCCTCAAAGCACTTCACCATCTCTACCGGTCCACTGAATCGAAGAGCCGCGCCATAGTCTCGAAACACTGGCGGCAACACCCGGAATGCACCAGATGAATCATTTTTATGAACATCGCAGAGATCACAAGTAGCGAGGGAATCGGGCATATGCATGAACCTTTCTGGCAATTTATTGAAGACGGGCAGGGAAAAACATGAAAAAAGACAGGTTCTCCAATGAAATAGGCACTAATCCTATTGGAAGCACCCTCATTCTCCATTAGCATTCTGGCTGCCAGCGAAGAAGCCATTTTTTTCTGGTGATCAATCAACTACTGGAAGGACAAACAATCATGGCAACTGCAACTAAGGCGCCGGCAAAGAAAGCTGCACCAGCAAAAAAAGCAGCCCCAGCGAAAGCCGCGGCTCCTGCAAAAAAGGTCGTAGCGGCCAAAAAACCTGGTGCCAAAGCACCTGCAAAAAAGACGACTGCCGTTAAAAAAGCCGCAGTGCCAGAAGCACCTGCCAAAAAGCGCACCGCCAACGCAGCGTTCATGAAAGCCTTGACACCAAGTGCAGCGCTAGCCGCTGTCGTTGGCGCAACGCCACTGGCTCGCACAGAAGTAGTCAAGCAATTGTGGGTTTACATCAAAAAGCACAAGCTGCAAGATGCTGTCAACAAGCGCATGATCAATGCTGATGCCAAGTTGAAAGAAGTTTTTGGCAAGATGCAAGTGTCGATGTTCGAGATGGCTGGCCTGATCGGCAAGCACCTCAAATAATTAGCACCTGCTGCTTCCCTGAAAAAACCGGCCAATCGCCGGTTTTTTTATGTTTAATTACCCTTGGGGCGTTAACTTCTATACGGGTTTGTCTGGGGGATTTTGCACTTTTTTTGGGCAGCTACCGCCAAGTCACTTGCTAAAATTTGACCATTCAGTCAAAGAATCACGAGTTCATCTGCACTGAAATCGACATAACATATCAACCAAGTATGGCGATTCAACACACACTCCCACCACGATGATACGTTTTCTTCTCACGCGCTTTAGCTTGATCATTCCGACCTTCATCGGCATGACGTTGGTTGCGTTCTTTCTGATTCGAATGGTTCCAGGCGATCCCATTGAAACGCTTGCCGGTGAACGCGGTATCGACGCCGAACGTCACGCCGTGCTGCTCAAGGAATATGGACTGGACCGTCCGGTCATCGTCCAATACGGCGTCTATATTGGAAAAGTGCTCCAAGGTGATCTGGGCACATCACTAATCACCCACGCGCCAGTGCTGGATGAGTTCATCGCACTCTTTCCGGCCACCATCGAATTGGCGGTCTGTGCCATTCTTTTTGCACTGCTGATTGGCATACCCGCTGGCATCCTTGCGGCGGTCAAGAGGAACACCTTCCTTGACCATGGCGTCATGGGGGTCTCGCTCACCGGCTACTCCATGCCGATTTTCTGGTGGGGCTTGCTGCTGATTCTGCTGTTCTCAGTGAAACTTGATCTGACGCCTGTCTCGGGGCGCATCTCGGTCATGTACTTTATTGAACCAGTGACCGGCTTCCTGCTGATCGACACTTGGCTGGCGGGTGACAAAGGCGCCTTCTGGTCAGCACTCCACCATTTGATACTCCCCACCATTGTGCTGGGCACCATTCCGCTGGCCGTGATTGCTCGCATGACCCGCTCGGCTATGCTGGAGGTGCTGGGCGAGGACTACATTCGCACGGCGCGCGCCAAAGGCCTTTCCAATTTGCGCGTGGTGGCTTTGCACGCCTTGCGCAACGCGCTCATTCCGGTCGTCACCGTGATTGGACTGCAAGTTGGCGTTTTGTTCACGGGCGCCATCCTGACTGAAACCATCTTTTCCTGGCCCGGTGTGGGCAAGTGGATGATTGAGGCGATTGGTCGCCGCGACTACCCGGTTTTACAAGGCGGCATGCTGTTGCTCGGCATCATCGTGATGATGGTCAACCTGTTGGTTGACGTGACTTACGGCATCATCAATCCCCGCATAAGGCACTGAACGTGAGCTCCATTATTGACAATCCGGCCATCGAGCCGCCCCGTCCACTGCGTGAGTTCTGGACCTACTTCAGCGCCAACAAAGGTGCCGTCGCGGGCCTGGTTATTGTGGTGACCGTGCTGCTGATGGCAGCTTTCGCCCCTTGGCTGGCGCCCTACTCACCCGACATCACCAACCCTGAAGTCTTTCTGACGCCTCCCGCATGGCAAACCGGAGGCTCCAGCGCCCACCTGCTGGGCACTGACGCCATTGGCCGCGATATTTTGTCTCGCCTGATTCATGGTGCCCGACTGTCGCTGGCCATTGGCCTGGCAGTGGTGACGTTATCCGTGATTTTGGGCACCATTCTGGGGCTGACGGCGGGCTACTTTCGAGGCCTGTTTGAGATCAGCGTCATGCGCCTCATGGACATCATTCTGACCTTGCCCAGCTTGCTGCTCGCCATTGTGATTGTGGCCATTCTGGGGCCTGGCCTTATGAACGCGATGCTGGCCGTGGCCATTGTGGTGCTGCCCCATTACGTTCGCATTACCCGTGCGGCTGTGATCACAGAAATGTCGAAAGACTATGTGACTGCAGCGCGCATGAACGGCGCCGGCCACCTTCGCCTGATGTTCAATGAGGTTTTGCCCAACTGCACAGCGCCTTTGATTGTTCAGGCCTCACTGGGTATCTCCACTGCCATTCTTGACGCCGCCGCCCTGGGATTTCTGGGCCTAGGTGCCCAGCCACCATCGCCTGAATGGGGAACCATGCTGGCTGACGCGCGCGAATTTGTGCTGCGCGCCTGGTGGGTTGTGACCTTCCCCGGGTTGGCCATTCTGATTACCGTCCTGGCATTCAATTTGCTTGGTGATGGTCTGCGCGATGCGTTCGACCCCAAATTGAAGCGCTGAAAGCACACTTATGCCCTTATTAGAAATTGAAAATCTGTCCGTGGAGTTTCCCTCCAAGAACAGCGTCATGCATGCTGTTGACGGGGTGAGTCTGAGCCTAGAGACTGGCGGCGTACTCGGCATTGTGGGCGAATCCGGCTCCGGGAAAAGCGTCACCATGATGGCTTTGATGGGCCTGGTTTCCTACCCCGGCCGTGTCACGGCGGACAAGCTCCGGTTTGACGGACACGACCTTTTGTCCCTCTCCCAAAGTGAGCGCAACAAGCTCATTGGCAAAGACGTGGCCATGATCTTCCAGGACCCGACCACCAGCCTGAATCCGTGCTTCACGGTCGGATTTCAGTTGGCCGAAACCCTCAAGCTCCATCTTGGCATGAACGGTCAAACCGCCAAAAAGCGCTCCATTGAGTTGCTGGAGCAAGTCGGCATTCCGGCGCCTGAGAAGCGCCTCAAGGACTACCCGCATCAAATGTCGGGCGGGATGAACCAGCGCGTCATGATCGCCATGGCGATTGCCTGCAACCCCAAGCTATTGATCGCAGACGAGCCCACTACGGCGCTTGATGTGACCATTCAGGCTCAAATTTTGGACCTGCTGCGCAGCCTACAAAAAGAACGCGGCATGGCGCTGGTGATGATCACGCACAACATGGGCGTCGTGTCTGAGATGGCCCAGCGCGTGGCGGTCATGTACGCCGGCCAGGTGATGGAAGAGCGCAGCGCGCAAACCATCTTCGCCGTCCCCCAACACCCCTACACCGAGGCCCTGCTGGCGGCCATGCCAGAGCGTAGCGACGGCTTCTCCCGCTTGGCCACGATTCCTGGCATGGTGCCCGGCCTCTACGACCGCCCTGCCGGCTGCTTGTTTGCCCCTCGATGCAATTACGCCGACGACAGTTGCCGGTCGCAGCGCCCGCCTCTGCGGGCCTGGCAGGACGGCATGGTGCGTTGTCACTACCCACTCGCCGAAGCCACCAAAAGCGCCGCCAAAACCGGTGCGCCAGTGGCCATGGGAGCCGCACAATGAACACCCCAGCGTCAACCCCAATCACCCCTGTTGTGGTCGCGAAAGACCTGCGCCGGGTCTACAAAATTGGCCGGGGCTTTCTGAGGGAGGCCGATCATTTGCAGGCGGTCGGCGGCGTCTCATTTTCAGTGGATCCGGGAAAAACCTTGGCCGTTGTGGGCGAGTCCGGGTGTGGCAAGTCCACCCTGGCACGCATGGTTTCCCTGATCGAGACACCCACCGCGGGTGAGTTGAAGTTAACCAACGTCAATGTGCTCACCGCGACGCCGGAGGAACGCAAGACGCTTCGCCAAGCGGTGCAAATGGTGTTTCAAAATCCATTTGGATCATTGAACCCGCGCAAGAAAATTGGCGCGGTGTTGGAGGCCCCATTGGAGATCAACACGACGATGACGGCTGCCGAGCGCGCCGAAAAAGCCCGGTCCATGCTGGCCTTGGTGGGTTTGCGCCCCGAGCACTACGACCGTTACCCGCACATGTTCTCTGGCGGTCAGCGCCAGCGGGTTGCCATTGCCCGGGCCTTGATGCTCAAGCCGTCGTTGATCGTGGCCGATGAGCCAGTGTCTGCACTGGACGTGTCCATCCAGGCCCAGGTGCTCAACTTGCTGGCCGACTTACAGCAAGAGCTTGGCCTGGCCTACCTTTTCATCTCCCACGACCTGGGCGTGGTCCGTCATATTGCCCACGACGTGCTGGTCATGTACCTGGGTCATGCGGTGGAGCAAGGCGAGAAGAAAGCCATCTTTGCTCAGCCGCTTCACCCCTACACCCAAGCGCTACTGGCCTCCACTCCCGGCATCGTGGGCACCGGTGACACCCGCAAGCGCATTGTGCTGAGTGGCGAGTTGCCGTCACCATTGAACCCACCCAGAGGTTGCGTTTTCTCAACTCGCTGCCCCAACGTGACCGCAAGATGCCGGGCAGAGCGCCCAGTGCTGCGCGAGCTTGTGGGCCGCCAAGTCGCCTGCCATGAGGCAGAACAATTTATCCAACCCGCTGCTCAGCAGCAATAACCCAGAGGAGTCCACCAGATGACACAATCCAAGTCAATCTTTCGACGAAAACTAGCCATCAAGCCCACGGTGCTTTGCGCGCTGGCCTTGCCCGCGCTGATGGCGCTGGCCCCTGCGTCCGCCAAGACGCTGGTTTATTGTTCGGAAGGCAGTCCGGAAAACTTCTACCCTGGCGTCAACACCACCGGTACGTCGTTTGATGCCAGCGAACAGATCTACGACAACATCGTCAAATTTGAGCGCGGTGGCACCAAGGTCGTCCCCGGCCTGGCCGAGAGCTGGACGGTTTCGCCTGATGGCCTGGAGTACACCTTCAAGCTGCGCAAGGGCGTGAAATGGCAGTCCAACAAGAACTTCAAACCCAGCCGCGACTTCAACGCGGATGACGTGATGTTCATGATTGAGCGTCAGTGGGTTGAGAACGACCCCTACTTCAAAGTCACCAGCTCCAACCACGCCTACTTTGGCGACATGGGCATGCCCAAGTTGCTAAAGAGTGTGGACAAGGTCGACGAGCACACCGTCAAGTTCACCTTGACCAAGCCTGAGGCACCCTTCCTGGCCAACATGGCGATGCAATGGGCGGGCGTTCAGTCCAAAGAGTACGCGATCGCCATGCTGAAAGCCGGCACGCCTGAGAAGATCGACCAGGAGCCAGTGGGCACCGGTCCTTTCATGCTGGTTCAGTACCAAAAAGATGCCATCATTCGCTACAAGGCCTTCCCACAGTACTGGGCCGGAAAAGCCAAGATTGATGACCTGATCTTCGCCATCACCCCTGACGCATCGGTCCGCTGGGCCAAGCTGCAAAAGGGCGAGTGCCATGTCATGCCCTACCCCAACCCGGCCGACCTGCCCGCCATGAAGAAGGACAGCAGTGTCACGATTCTGGAGCAGCCTGGCTTAAACGTCGGTTACCTGGCCTACAACACCACCAAGAAGCCGTTTGACGATGTGCGCGTTCGCAAAGCAGTGAACATGGCTATCAACAAGCAAGCCATTGTGGATGCGGTTTATCTGGGCACCGGCATTCCTGCCACCAACCCAATTCCACCGACCATGTGGTCTTACAACAAGTCCATCAAGGACGACGCGTTTGATCCGGCTGCTGCCAAAAAATTGCTGGCTGCAGCAGGCTTGCCTGACGGTTTTGCAACGGACCTGTGGGCCATGCCTGTTCAGCGTCCCTACAACCCCAACGCCAAGCGCATTGCCGAGTTGATGCAAGCGGATCTGGCCAAAGTTGGCATCAAGGCCGAGATCAAGAGCTTTGAGTGGGGCGAGTACCGCAAGCGAATGCAAGCGGGCGAGCACCAGATGGGCATGCTGGGTTGGACGGGTGACAACGGAGATCCAGACAACTTCCTGAACACCCTGCTCGGTTGCACATCAGCCAAATCCAATGGCTCGAACGTGGCCAAGTTCTGTGATCCGAAGTTTGAAGAGTTGGTCCAAAAGGCCAAGGTCGTGACCAATATGGCTGAGCGTACCAAGCTATACGAAAAAGCCCAGGTGATTTTCAAGGAGCAAGCGCCTTGGTTCACCATCGCTCACGCGGTGCAATTGAAGCCCGTGCGCAATGAAGTCATTGACTTCAAATTGAGCCCATTTGGTCGTCACACCTTCTACGGTGTAGACATGAAATAAACGCCTGACAAGGTGATCAAAAAAGGCCGGGTAACCGGCCTTTTTTTATATGCAATTTATGTCTCAGCCGCAATAAACGTATGGACATATCGCTACTTAATCAATAGCAACTACGCCGTTTTCAGTCGAAGCAAGGCCGCGTCAGTCACCGCACTCAAAGTACCGCGGGTGCTGATGACCTCCGGGTCCAACATCACCTCGATCAAACTGCCCTCTTCCCGTGCCAGAGCGGCCAGCAAAGCAGGCTCGAACTCTTCGGTGCGAGTAATGCGAACTCCCACATAACCGTAGGCATTGGCCAGGGCGGAAAAGTCCGGGTTCTTCAGCTGAGTCCCCGTGGTGTGCCGTGGGTACTCGCGCTCCTGGTGCATGCGAATCGTGCCAAACATGCTGTTGTTCAGCAGCACCACAATCGTTTTTGCGCCGTATTGGGTCGCCGTGGCCAGCTCTTGGCCGTTCATTAAAAAGTCCCCGTCGCCGGCAATCGTGAACGCGAGTCGGCCCGTCGTGATGGCCGCCGCGATCCCTGCCGGCACGCCATAGCCCATGGCTCCATTGGTCGGCGCCAATTGGGTTTTATGGCCTTTGACCAAGCCGTGGTGGACGTAAAAGCGGTGAATCCAGCTGGCGAAATTACCTGCGCCGTTGGTCAGCACCACATCCTCGGGCAGGTGCTTTTGCAAGGTGGCAACGATGGCGGGCATGTCAATGTCACCTGGCAGCGCCTGTGGCACCAAGTTGGCAACGTAGTCGGCATGGGCCTCTTCGGCCAAGCCCTCCCACGGCAGGGTGACCGGCGCAGTCAACACCTCCAGCGAGCGAGCGGCGGCGTTCATGGTCGCGTTAATGGCCAAGTCAGCCATGTAGACACGGTTCAACTCCTCGGCACAGGCGTGAATGTGCACCAGCTTTTGCTTGGGCCGAGGCGCTTCCAGCAGCGTGTAGCCTCCAGTAGTCATCTCACCAAGACGAGGCCCGATAGCGATCACCAAGTCGCTGTCTTTGATGCGAGCCGCCAGTTTAGGGTTGATGCCAATGCCCACGTCACCGGCATACAAGGGGTGGTGGTTGTCAAAGGTATCTTGAAACCGGAAGGCGTTGCCCACCGGCAGCTTCCAGTTTTCGGCAAAGCGCTGCAATGCCTGCGCTGCCTGCACCGTCCAGCCACCGCCGCCAGCAATAACAAAGGGCCGCTCTGCTTTCAATAGCATCTCACGCAGGGTGCGCAGGGCGCCGGGGTCACTCCAGGCCTCAACCGCATTGACACGCGGCAAGGCAGCGGGCACCACACCAGTCACCGGGTGGGGAACCACGGCCTGTGTCAACATGTCTTCGGGCAACACCAGCACCACCGGGCCCGGTCGACCATTCATGGCGGTGGCAAAGGCGCGGGCCACGTATTCCGGAATACGCCGCGCATCGTCAATACGTTCCACCCGTTTGGCGAAGCCTTTGGTGCTGGGGCCAAAGAAACTTTGGTAATCCACCTCCTGAAAGGCCTCGCGGTCTCGCGTGTCGCTGGCCACGTCACCGACAAACAGAACCATCGGAGTCGAGTCCTGGAACGCGGTGTGCACCCCAATGGAGGCATTGGTTGCACCCGGCCCTCGGGTCACAAAACAGACACCAGGGCGCCCGGTCAGCTTGCCATGCGCCTCGGCCATAAAGGCGGCACCGCCCTCTTGCCGGTTGATGATGAACTTGATGTCTTTCTGGTGCAGGTGAAACCCGTCCAGCACCGCCAGATAACTCTCACCCGGAACCCCAAACGCGTGCGTCACGCCCTGAGCCATCAAGCACTCGACCAACAAGTGGCCAGCAATCTTTGTTGTCATGTCTTCTTCCTTATGTCAAATCGGTTTTAAGCAGTCTTCGCTCGGCCCGCCGTGCGAAGGCCCACGCCCAACGCGGCCACAACACTCAGTAGCAATACCAGTGCCGCGCCCAGCAAGGTCGCGCCGTACCAGCCCCGGTCCATGAAAACGCCAAACAACACGGGGGAAATGGCAAAACCCACGTCCAGACCGGAATACACCATGCCATACACCCGCCCGGTTGCACCCTTGGGCGTTGCTTTCTTAATCATCATGTCGCGCGACGGCCCACCAATGCCCACCGCGAAGCCCGTGGCCGCAAGCACCACCATGGTGCCGGTGGCGCCAAACAGACCGGTGCCGCACAACGCAAGCAGCAGCGCACCGGCTGTCATGGCCACGGCTACCACACGGTCGCTGTTGGCCGCACGGGCCGCAATAAACCCACCCACAAACATGCCCACCGCGCCACACAGCATGTAGGCAGTCAGCGTCAGCGTGGCCGCCTCAAAGCTGATGCCGTGCATGGCTTTCAAAATGGACACGGAAAAACTCTGAATCACCGCCAATGTCATGGTCGACAGCAAGAAAAAGCTGAAACACCACCACACCACCGGTAACTTCATGAACGCCATACTGTGCTCGGTTGGCCCACTGGCCGGGTGCTGAACCGCTTGCGTGCTGAGCTTGTCTCGGTGCAGATACAGCAACACAAAAATCGCCACATACATGAGCGCCGCCGCAACATAGGCGGCGCGCCAGTTGTAAAGGCTGGTGATGCCAGCCATGAACACCGGCGCGGCAGCCCAGCCTAAATTACCCGTGAGCCCATGCGCGCTAAAGGCATGCCCCAACCGAGGTGCCGACACGCGCTGGTTCAATATCGTGAAGTCCACTGGGTGAAAGGTGGCATTGCCCAAACCGGCCAAGGCCGCCACGCTAATCAAGCCACTGTAGCCAGTCACCATCGAGGCCAAGCCACAGGCCACCACAAAAATGCCCAGCGCCACAAAGAGCAAAGGTCTTGCGCCCACATGGTCCACCAGAAAACCGGCACTCGCCTGTCCCAGGCCTGACACCACAAAAAACGTGGTCATTAACAAACCCAACTCCGAAAAACTCAGTCCAAACTCAATCATGAAAACCGGAAACATCAAGGGCAGTAGCAAGTGAGCAAAGTGAGAACTGCCATGCGCCAAACCGACTAGGCCAATGATGGCCGCGTCCTGCTGGAGGGGCACGCTCGCAGAGGGAGAAAAGGAAGCTGAGGTCATGCGGTGATGGTACGGGCTGGTTCGTGCGTGCACTATCCGACAAATAGACAATAATTAGTGAAATACTGCCAAGCCTTCCACGACACACGCCCCCATGAAACGCCGCCATGCGCTAACCCCTGAACCGATTGGCGACACCGACCCGGTTGCCCCTACACGACAGCGCCCTGTACGCAGTCGCACCCGCGCGCTCGCGGTGGACGCCCACTTCGAGCCGCACTTTCACCCCTGGGCGCAATTGGCCTACTGCGCGCACGGCTTGATTCAGGTGACGGCCAGTGAGGGCGACCGGGAAACCACCTTCATCCTGCCGCCATCCCGGGCGGTGTGGATTCCCCCTGGCGCCCGCCACGCGGTCACGGTGCTGGAAGCCACCGAACTGCGAACGGTGTATCTGGACCCCAGCGCGACGCCACGGGGCTGGCAAGGCTGCCGCGTCATGGTGGTGTCCAGTCTCATGCGCGAACTCATTCGGGCGCTGGAGGCCTCCACGCCCTCAGCACGCGACGACGCCCTGATGGCGCTGACCCTGCATGAAATCACCCATGCCGGCACCCAGTCGCTGGGCGTGCCGCTGCCCCGTGACAAACGCTTGCGCGCCCTGTGCGAATCGGTGCTGCAGGCCCCCGGGCGTTGCGCTACCCTGGCGCAGTGGGCGGTGGACACGGGAGCCAGCGAACGCACGGTGGCGCGCCTGTTTCGAACCGAGTTGGCCACCACCTTTCAGCAGTGGCGCCTGCAAGCTGTGCTCGCCCACGCCCTGCCCATGCTGGCGTGCGGCACCCCCGTCAGTGAAGTGGCTGCGGCAAGCGGCTATGCCAGTGACAGTGCGTTCTCTGCCATGTTCAAGTCCGCACTAGGACAATCACCTAGCTATTTCCAGCTTAAAAACACGCTGCGCCCGTAAAATTTGCGTAGGCAGCTATCAATTGAATAGCAAAAATAGCAAATTGCCAAAGCGGAGGCGCCCTCAGCGATGGCAAGCCGATGTATTCGCTGGCCGGACCAGCGCACTTGGAGATGACTGAACCATGTTGGTTTTATTTGAGTTTTGTACTCGACTAAGGCGATGCCGCCTAGCGTTGATGGTGGGCGCCCTAGTGGCACTGACAACGTTCGGGGCCAGCGCTGCCTCACTCATACTCACGCCAGCTCAGACCCGCTGGATCCAAGCACAAGGAGACAAGGTTTTCACCGTCGGCTTTGATCCTTATGCGGGCATGGATGATTTTGAGTTTCGAGGCCAGCGTGTCGGCCTGTTGCCCAACCTGCTCAAAGACATGCAAGCCACACTCGGACTGCGCTTTGCAAAGACCGATATGGCGGACTGGGATGGTGCCTACAGTGGTTTTGTGCGCGGAAAAATTGATATTCTGTATGGTGCCAACCCCACCCCAGAGCGCCAACGCACCATGGTCTTCACCCGAGCGGCTCAGCGCTACCCTTACGTTGTGCTGGCCCGCAAAGACTCTTCAATCCAGACCTTGGGGGATCTCGATGGCAAAAAAGTCGGCTTCATCACCAACGACTTTGTTCGCCAGCAACTCCCCGATACCTACCGAAACATTCACTTCCAGGCGATGGACTTTGACACCAATAATCAGGCTTTGGCGGCCTTGCGGGCTGGCACAGTGGATGGCTTCGTGGCCGCTGGCGGCGGTATTGAGAAAGAAATTTTGTTCAGCTTCCCCGACATCGCATTGGCGGCTAGGCTACCCGCCATCACCTCCGACATGACCTTTGCCGTGATGAAAGATCGCGCCATGCTGGGCGAAATTATCAACCGCTACATTGATGAAAACACGGCCAGAATTGCGTCATTGGCTCGTGATGCCGAGCGCAGCTACAACCTGAAGATCATGCGGTTGACGGCTGCCGAACTGGCCTGGCTGGACAACAAGGGCAAGGCGGTCGTCGGGGTGGCAGAAGACTACCTGCCCTTTGACCTCTATCAGGACGGCGAGTACCGGGGTATTGCTGGCGAAATGCTAAAACGCATCACCGAGATCAGCGGCATCCAGTTCACCGTGGTTAGCGGACCATTCGCTACAGTCTACAAACAAGCCCAGGCGGGTGAAATTGACGTGCTCAATATCGCCAAAACCGACGACCGGTTGGCGTACTTCCTATACCCACGTGCGATCAGCACCGAGCGTGACATCATCGTTGGGCTTAAAACCAGCCCGGCAGTGCAAGATGTGTATGGGCTTGAGGGAAAACGTGTCGCGGTCATTGATGGATTCTGGCATGTGGAGCATCTTCAAAAGAACCTGCGAGACGCCAAAATTGTCACCACAGCCAGCATCATGGAGTCGCTCAAACTGCTTCGCGAGGGCAAGGTCGACTACACCATTGAAAATCCAACTGTGGTGGAGTTCTATATCAACGGGTTGGGCTACACCGATGTCGTGAAACGCGGCAGCACGTCGAAGGACTCATTTGTTTACTTCGGCGTCAACAAGCAAAAGCCTGAGTTGGCCTCCATCATGGACAAAGCCATGTCACTGGTGAATTTTGAAGAGATCAAATACGCCGGCATCCAAAGTGTGCCCACCTTAAAAAATGAAAAAAGCCAGCGACTGGCACTGATCGCCGCCGGCCTGGCCGCGGCTCTAATTGCCGTTTTGCTGGTGACCATCAAAGTCGTTCGCTCCCTTGCGGCGCAAAAGAATCAGACGTTATTGCTTGAACAACGTGAGCACTTGCTGTACACCGACGCATTGACCGGCTTTCACAACCGCAACTACTTCAGCCACACACGCTCATCGCTGCAAACTGGCATCTACCCTCAGGCGGTGTTGATTGCTGACTTGAATAACCTCAAACTCGTGAATGACGCCTATGGTCATGCGGCCGGCGACGCCATATTGGTCTTGTACGCCAAGGCGATTCGCACCGTGTTTCCACAGGCCGCCTGCTTTCGGCTGGGTGGAGATGAGTTCCTGGTCGTCGTCGACGACACCACTGCCGAGGAAATGGACCGCCAGGTACGGGCGCTGCATGTGCAGTGCCAGCAACAAGGTCACACGGTCATGGGAGAAACATTACACGCCACTGCTGCCGTTGGGTTCGCGATGCGACGCGGCAGCCAGGACGCGCTGGAGGCCTGCATGGCCATTGCCGATGCCCGCATGTATGAGGCCAAGCTTGAAGCTACAAACCACCGCTCAGACTCCCCTCCTGAAGCGTGGTCGGCGTCTTCGACTCACCAGCCGAGTTAGGACTTTGAACTTGTTTTCCCAGGCAGACTATTTTTAAGAGAAATCAGTCTGTAGCCCTTACAAAAAGTGCAGGGGTAGCTCCGTTAACAATAGCGAAATCTGAGCAGCACTAGCCCTGAATCAGCGGCACTTGAGATCCGCGCGCGGCATTCACCACCGACTTCAGCAGGTGGTCCGTGCCAGGCTCCACGAGCGGCCATGACCCCAGCTTTTTGGAGTGTTCAATGCCCGCTTTGAACAAACACACGCAGCCATGGTGCGGGTGCTGGGCCGAGGCGTAAAGAATGCCGTGCAAGCCCTGCGCTCGACAATCGTGGGCAAACGCCTGGCTGGTCTCGTAGCGCATCGACTGCAGCACCGGGTAACGCTCCTCCAAGCCGCGCAAATCCACCAGCCGCAAGTTAGCGCGAGTCTCGAACGTCAACAGGCTGCGCTCCGTCAAGCGGTCCCAGTGGCAGCTGCGCACCTCGCGGCGAAATACTGACTCATACAGAGCGGTCTCAGCAGAGTCCGCCACATAGGCAATCGGCTCGTCCGCTAAATCAAAACGCCCAGTCAGCCCGCCCGTGGGCGCCAACACATAACCCTTGATTCGAACACTGCCGCTGCGCGCCCGGCTGCGCTGCACGCGGTGCCAGGTGTGGGGGGCGGCGAGTTCAAGAATTGGCGGTTGCAGGTCTTGAAAATTCATGGCGCAGGTCAGTGCGCCTCAGCGGTGGCCAGAGCCAACATGCGCTCGGGCGTCACGCCCTGCTCCAGCGCGGCACGGGGTGTTTGGCCGTCCAGCGCGGGCGCAGGCGATTCCAGAAACGCCAGCAACTGCCACCCATCCGAACGGCCCAAAGCCTTGGCCAAGGGCTGAAGCATAGGCCAAATGGCGGGCTCAAACTGCCAGCGCGGCAGCTTGAAACCCCGGCGCAAATGGGCCACGCCAATGCAGCGCCCCGCTTTGATCCAGGCATTGATCGTCACTCGGCTGGTGCCTGCCAGTTCAGCGGCCTCATCGGTGGAAATCATGTCGGCTGCGTCCATGCGCTCACGCCGGTATTGCGCGCCCGACTGCAGCAAAGCCTGCGTCTGGGCCGCGCTGGCATAAGGGTTGTCTGTGGACGTACGGCGCGGCGCAGTGGTGTCCCGCACAAATGTTGAGGGAATCGTCAGTGTGTTCATCAATACCTTTCCGACTCTGCGTAGGCGCGGTGGCTCCAATGGCGGGCACTGCGTTCAGCAGATTTCACAAGTATTTTAGTTCAATTCGTTATTTTCAGCAATCTCGTTAAGTTTGATAACTTCGCTGCAATCAAAGATATGCTTGCGTGGCCACAACCGTCAGCGGCAAAAAAATAACTAGAAAGAGTGTCTACTCCCCATCCAATAAGCGCAAGCAGCTATCATAACTATAGCAACTAAGTATCGATGGCGTCCGGGTGAACTTTAGCGCTACCTCAATGGCGGCGCAGCAGTGTCAATGTCGCCACCAGCCCGCCTTGTTCACCGTGGCGCAGGGCAATTTCCAGCGCAATCGACAAGCCCAAACCCACGCCACCGCTATTGCGATTGCGTGAGGCTTCAACCCGATAGAACGGGGCCAACATCTTGTCCAACTCCTGCGGTGGTATGCCGGGGCCGTTATCGTGCACCTCAATCGTCACCTGGTCAGGTGCGTCCCGCAGCACCACGTGTGCGACCCCGCCGTAGCGCACAGCGTTAGACACCAAGTTATCAACACGGCGCCGCAGCGATGAAGGCTGGGCCAGCAGACTACCGGCCTGGCCACTGAATTCAACCTCGTGTCCACAGTCTCGTTGGTCATCGACCAGACTCTCGAAGAGCGAAGTCACATCTAGCCGAACTCGCGGCTCGGGATCCACCGCGCCACGCAGGTAGTCCAGCGTGCCGGCGATCATGGCGTTCATTTCCTGAATGTCTTGCGCAAACTGCTGGCGGTCTGCTGCGTCTGGCAGGCGTTCCACCCGCAAGGCCAGCCGGGTCAAAGGCGTGCGCAAATCATGCGACACCGCAGCCACAAACCGGTCGCGGTCCGCCATTTGCTGGCCAATGCGCCCCTGCATTTGGTTGAAAACCCGAATGGTGGCGCGGCATTCGTCAGGCCCTTCTTCGGCCAGCAGGGGGCGCCGCAAATCAGCACCCAAACCTTGGGCTGCTCGCGCCAGACTTTGCATGGGGCGGGACAACCAACGCGCGCCAATCCAGGCTGCAACGGTCAAAGCCGCCAGACGAACCGAAATATCGATCCATTGACCCGGATGGTTCAGCGGTGGCGGCCCGGGCGGTGGTGGCGGCCCGAGTGGCCCATGTTCGGGACGCAACTCAAACAGCACCGTTAAACCCAGGGCATGGCTGAGCAAGCCCATGACAAACAACAGCAAGGCCAACCGCCCAAACAGGCTTGTGGGCCAAAACCGGCGCAACCAGGTCACGCCTAAGCGCCCCATGCTGCGCGACCTTACACGGACTGAACGTTGAAAATATAGCCCGCCCCCCGCACGGTTCGGATCATTTGGGGCTCGCCAGAGTCGTCGGCCAGTTTTTGGCGCAAGCGCGACACCAGCAAGTCAATGCTGCGCTCAAACACCTCCATGGACCGCCCCAGTGCCTGCTCCATCAGCTGGTCGCGGCTAAACAGTCGTCTGGGTGTCTGCAAAAAGGTAGTGAGAAGTCGGTATTCGGCGTTGGACAGGGCCACGACCAACCCGGTGGGCGATGTCAGACAGCGATCATCCCGGTGCAGCGTCCAACCGTCAAAATGAATCACATCGCTTCGGCTATATTGACTGGCGCCCTCGTTTTGGTGGGTGGCCCGACGCAACACCGATTGAATTCGGGCAACCAGTTCTCGGGGCTCAAACGGCTTACTCATGTAGTCATCGGCACCCGATTCCAGACCCAACACACGGTCATAGGGGTTGGAGCGCGCCGTCAACATGATGACGGGCAGCAAAGAGCGCTCGCGCACCTCACGCACCAGCGTCAAACTGTCGTCGCCCGGCAGCATCAAGTCCAGCACGACCAAATCAATGGGATGGGCTGCCAACTGCTTTCGCATGGCCACACCATCACCGGCGATATGGGTCACAAAACCAAAGCGAGACAGGTAGTCCGCCATCAACGAGGTGATGCCCTCGTCGTCATCAACAATCAAAATGTGGGCTGGGTTTGGCATATTAAATTCGTCAAGCCAAGGCAGTTTAGAAGGCACATCCGCAAACTAAAGCGAGCACAGCAAGGGGCTTACCCCGCAATTCAGTCGATCAATCCAGTCTTCGTATCCGCATCGGTACAAAGCCGACAAACTGGGTTGACAGGGCTTCCCCAAAATGGACTTGCCCCTCCTGCCGTCGGTTTGGGGAGGCACCTCGCAACTCTGAACTTGAAAGGAACAACCATGAGCACCCTCAGTGCAGTCAGTGAGTCCAGCTCGGCCTGGGCCCAGATGAGCGCCAACCGGAGCCAGATGCAGGCCAAAATGTTCGCCAAAGTGGACGCCGACAGCAGTGGCGGCGTCAACCAAACCGAATTGCAAGGTTTGTTGGACGATGTCGCCAGCAAAACCGGCGTCAGCAGCAGTACCAAAACGTCGGAGCTGTTCAGCAAGATGGATGGCAACGGCGACGGCAGCCTGTCGTCGGACGAACTGGCCGAAGGCATGGCCAGTATCTTGCAGCCTCCATCCACCATGGAGTTTGCGCAGTCACGCAGCAGCCAGAGCAGTGAAAGCGGCGCCGAAAAATTCGCCAAACTGGATGCGGACGGAAGCGGTACCTTGAGCAAAGACGAAATGCTGAATCTGATGACCCAGAAGGCGTCACAAGGCCCAGGACCAGGTCAGACAAGCGCCGCCAGCACCGACGAGATGTTCGCGCATCTTGACTCTGATGGCGACGGCAGCCTGACCCAGGCTGAGTTTGACGCTGGCGCACCGCCGACCCAGGCCCAGGCAAGCAGCGGCACACGGCCGCCAGGCGCTGGTAGGTCACCTCCCCCACCACCCGGTGGCGGACGCAGTGAGTCGGCCTCCAGTAGCACCACCACCTATGACTCACTGGACCTGAACCAGGACGGCACGGTGTCTGAAGCCGAGCGCCTGATCGGTGAGTTGACCCAGACGGCAACCGAAAGCACCAGCAGCAGCTCCAGTGTGGATATGGCCAAACTGGCCAAAACCCTGTACGACCAAATTGCGGCTAGTTGGGCCCAGTCCGGCAGCGAGTCTTCGTTGAGCGTTACGGCCTGATGAGACTTGATCAAACGTTCATGCAAGGACTAGAGTCCATGGCTCCACACCCTGTTTGAACGGTTGACTTGCCGTGGCCTGTCGGCATCGTCTTTACACAGGGATTGCGCCCTGTCATTTTTTAGAGGGTGTAAGAAGTTTTGTGTAAACGGTTATTTGGCAGGAAACTGCTGTCTTGCATGGAGCCGAGATGACCGTAGAGATGAAACCCTTACCCGCCGAGCTGATTGACGCCCTGTTGGCCGACTACAAAAAGCCCGAAGACCTGATTGGCCAGAATGGCCTCTTGACGCAGCTCACCAAAGCCTTGGTCGAGCGAGCTTTGCAAGCCGAATTGACCGGCCACCTGGGTCACGGCAAGAACCAGTTGGTTGCCAATGAAGCGGGCAACACCCGCAACGGGTGCAGCAAGAAAACGCTCAAAGGCGATTTTGGCCAGCTACCCATAGAAATCCCCCGTGACCGCGCCGGCACCTTCGAGCCCCAACTGATTGGCAAACACCAGACCCGCTGGAGCGGCTTTGACGACAAGATACTGTCGCTGTATGCCCGAGGCATGACGGTACGCGAGATTCAAGGCCATCTGCAGGAGATGTACGGCGCCGAAGTGTCTCCTGCCCTGATTTCATCCGTGACCGACGCCGTCATGGACGAGGTCAAAGCCTGGCAGTCGCGCCCCTTGGAGGCGCTGTACCCCATCGTCTACATGGACTGCATTCACGTCAAGGTGCGCGACAACGGTACTGTGCGGGTCAAGGCCCTGTACTTGGCCATTGGCGTCAACCTGGACGGCCTCAAAGAGGTACTGGGCCTGTGGATGGCCCAAACCGAAGGGGCCAAGTTCTGGCTGCAGGTGGTGACTGAACTGAAGAATCGGGGCGTGGCTGACATCTTTATCGCCTGCGTAGATGGGCTCAAAGGTTTCCCTGACGCCATTGAGGCAGTCTTCCCCAAGGCGACGGTGCAGCTTTGCATTGTTCACATGGTGCGTCACAGCCTGAACTTCGTGGGGTGGAAACAGCGCAAGGAAGTCGCCGCGGATTTGCGGCTGATTTACGCTGCGCCCACTGAATCCGAAGCTGAGCGACAACTCACGGCATTCGAGGTCAAATGGGACGATTCCTTCGCTCCGATTGGGCGCTCCTGGCGGCGCAACTGGACACGCTTGATACCGTTCTTTGAATACCCGCCAGACATCCGAAAAGTGATTTACACGACCAACGCCATTGAGTCCGTGAACATGAGCCTGCGCAAAATAACCAAGACCCGCGGCTCGTTCCCAACTGAGGACGCAGTGTTCAAGCTGTTCTATCTGGCACTGAACAACATCAGCCAGAAATGGACGATGCCGATTCGGGATTGGAAGGCTGCTCTGAACCGCTTTACCATTCAGTTTGACGAGCGCATGCCGCGCGTCTAACTTAACCGCCGTTTACACAAAATTCGGGACACCCTCATTTTTTACCACACATTTCCCAATCATCATCGGTTCTGGCTTTCAACAACACTGATTGCCAACCGGAAATGCCGCCGAACTCCCCTTTCGCCACTTGTCGATCGGTGTTTTCTCCTGTTGAGACTTGATCAACCCTTCATGCAGTGCCATGAGCGCGTTCCTTTGCGAACTGTATGAGCGGTTGATCTGCCCCTTTTTTTTACGCGCCAAGCCTTTGCGCCGAGTGACTGGCACCGCCACACCTTCAACACGGTTTCGTCAGGTTGGAATTCATTGCCAATCCATGCGCCAGCTGATCGCCCTTGCCATCCTGTGGTGCGCTGCGTTGTCAGCGTCGCACGCTCATCTGATGCCGGCGCAACGTGGCACCATCAATCTGGTGTGTCACGGAGCCTACATGGTGTTGTGACTGCCAGTGAGCGGACCACATTGGAACTGGCGATGGTCAGCTGTCATTGACTGAATTGCGCAAGCACAGCGCTAACGTGGTGGCCTAGGTGAACCACAAGATTCGCTTTTCCGACGCCCACGGCTACCGACCATTGAAGGGCGTCATGCTCACATTGGCGCCGACTGACCATGCCCCCACCGCCCCAGCCACCCAACGGGTGGTGATGGGACGCTTCGTTTGGCAACTTCAAATGGCGCGGCATTAGTTGAGCCACTTCAATTCAATTCAATTCAATTTGGGTCTATTTGGCACCTTGTATGCGGAGAAAACTACCAGCTCACCGTCACTCGCGCAGGTCCAAAAAAGCTACTCCTGCTTCACCCGAATCAAACACATCGGGTTCTTTGCCCCTCGAACTGGCGCAGCTTTGTCGATTTTTCAGCCATCGGCGCTGAACACACCGCCACTCGCTTAGACCACCGGCTCTTTCTGCTGGTGGTGCTAGCCGCAGGCTTGGGCGCACGCCAGTTTTTGCTCGCCCTCACCTGTTTCACGCTGCCCAGCAAAGGCTCTCGTCAAGGCAATGTCTGCTCAAAGCAGGCTTTGGACCACGCTTGCCAACATTGAAAAGTTACTCCTGATCTCATCTTCCGGCACCGCGGCGTAGCCAAGCAACAATCCATTTGCAGCGGAGGTTGGGCGGATGGAGTACTCCGACAGAGGACGTGTGGAAACGCCGGCCCGCATGATCTTTCGCGAGGCCACGACATCATCCACACGCTTGGGCAACCCCAATACAAGGTGAAGCCCCGCGTCGCCGCCGATCACCGGCAACAGACTGCCAAAGCTCCTCGTGATGGCGGCGATCAATGCATCGTGGCGCGCGCCGTAGACTCCGCGCATCTTTCGCACGTGACTGGCATAGTGCCCTTCGGACAGAAAGCGAGCCAGGACCGCCTGTTGTTGCAACTGCCCCTCCCGATACAACTCGTTCAATCCGCGCTCGAAAGTCCCCGCCAAATCAGGCGGAACAACCAAATAGGCCAGGCGTATCGCGGGAAACAAGGTTTTTGAAAACGTGCCGAGATAGAGCACGCGACCATGTTGGTCAAGCCCTTGCAAGGCGGGTGCGGGCCATGCCCCATAACGAAACTCACTGTCATAGTCGTCTTCGATCAACCAGATGGAATGGGCCGCAGCGTAGTCGAGCAACTGCTGGCGACGCCCTTGGCTCATTAGTGTGCCAACCGGGTACTGGTGCGACGGCGTGACGAACATGGCGCGTGGCGGTTCACGCAATTGGGCTTCACTGGGTGCCAGACCTTCCCCGTCAACATCAACCGGCACAAGCTTCAGCCCCAGAGCATGAAACACGCTGCGGGCTCCCCAATAACCCGGGTCTTCCAGCCAGATGGCGTCACCGGGGTCAGCCAGCAACTGGCCAATCAAGTGCAGTGATTGCTGCGTTCCACTCGTAATAATGACCTGCTCAGGCGTGCAAACGACGCCGCGGGCGCCCTGCAGGTACTCGGCCACCGCGCGACGCAGGTCCGCGTCGCCGGCGCCAGTGGAGTAGCACAAGTGCTGCGGCGTGATATTTCGCCAAAGGCGACTCTGCAGCCTGCTCCAGATGCGTGCTGGAAACAGACGCACCTCGGGCACACCGGGTGTGAACGCGCCCCACTGGCGTCGGCCTGCGCCGGCCCCGTCGACCAGTTCGCTGCCGCGCCTGGACAATGTTGGGGCGCCCCCATGGGCCATGGGTGGCCCTTGGTACGCCGCGTGGTCTGCCAATCGTCCACCGACTGACGACACGTAGGTACCACGTCCGACCCCCGCCTCCACATAGCCCTCAAATCCCAACTGCTCGTAAACGTGCACCACCGTATTGCGGGCAATCCCCAACGACTGAGCGAGACCGCGCGTGGGCGCAAGCTTGAGCCCAGCCGGCAGGACGCCGTCGCGAATGCCGGTTTGAATGATGCGATAGAGCTGACGGTGGTCCCGCTCCCCACTCTGCCTAACAAACTGCCGCAGTACGAAATCTGGAAATGCAGCGGCCTGTGATGGCTGTGATGGCTGTGATGGCTGTGAAGTGGCAAGTTGAGCTGGCATATTGGTTCTTAACATATCAACAAGTTGGCTCTAATGTTAGGTCCAATTTTGATCTAGCATGATTTATACACAACCACACCAACTTCAAGGATCGCATTTGCGAAACCCAATGACCATGGCCACGCTTCCCATCACCAAGAAAAAATCTGCCCCTGTTGGGGCCTCCAATTCCCAGATCGACGCGCGGCGAATCGCTGCCACGCCAAGAGGCGTCGGCATTGGTTTCTCCGTTTATGCAGAGCGGGCACTCAATGCAGAGCTGTGGGATGTCGAGGGCAAGCGCTACATCGACTTCGGCGCAGGTATTGCCGTGCTCAACACGGGCCACCGTCACCCTCGCCTGGTCGAGGCGATCCAACAGCAGCTCGACCGTTTTACGCACACGGCGTACCAAGTCGTGCCTTACGAGAGTGTGGTCACCCTTGCGGAGCGACTGAACAAGATCACGCCGGGAGCCCATGCCAAGAAGACCGCATTTTTCACCACCGGTGCAGAGGCAGTCGAAAACGCGATCAAAATCGCACGGGCGTCGACCCGCCGTCCCGGGGTGATTGCCTTGAGCGGCGGCTTTCATGGGCGCACCTACATGGGCATGGCACTGACCGGCAAGGTTGCCCCGTACAAAATTGGCTACGGCCCTTTCCCGGCCAGCGTTTACCACGTTCCAGCGCCTACAGATCTGCATGGCGTGTCGGTGCAAGACACATTGAACGCGATTGAGCAACTCTTCAAAGCGGACATTGAACCGACCCAGGTAGCTGCCATCATCTTGGAGCCGATTCAAGGTGAAGGCGGTTTTTATGTGATGCCGGGCGCCCTGATGGAGGCTTTACGCAAGGTCTGCGACCAACATGGCATCTTGTTAATCGCTGACGAGATCCAGACCGGGTTTGCACGTACGGGCAAGATGTTCGCAATGGACCACCACACGGTGGTGCCTGACCTGATCACCTTGGCCAAGAGCCTGGCGGGCGGCATGCCGCTGTCTGCTGTATGCGGTCGCGCCGAGATCATGGACGCCCCGGCGCCGGGCGGCTTGGGTGGCACCTACGCGGCCAACCCACTTGCCATTGCCTCGGCGCTTGCAGTGCTTGACGTCATTGCCGATGAAAAGCTTTGCGACCGCGCTGTGCGACTGGGACAGCAACTCACCACTCATCTGGCATCTTTGCGCGCGTCCGTTCCCGCGATTTCAGAAGTCCGCGGACTGGGCTCGATGGTCGCGATCGAGTTCGCCAAGGCGGACGGAACACCCGACCCCGACGTCACCAAGCGCGTTCAACAACGCGCGTTTGACGCCGGGCTTCTGCTGCTCACTTGCGGGGTGTACGGCAATGTCGTGCGCTTCTTGTATCCATTGACCATCGAAGACTCTGTGTTCGAAGAAGGCCTGGCGATTTTGACCGCTGCGCTTCAAGACTGACTGGAACATCTCCATGACATTAAATCTAAAAGACAACAGCCTGTTCATCCAGCAAGCCTTGGTGGCGGGCAAGTGGATTGATGCTGACGATGCATCGACCATTGACGTCACCAACCCAGCCACCGGCAAGAAACTCGGCACTGTGCCCAATTGCGGGGCCGCAGAAACCGAACGTGCGATTCTGGCTGCGGATGCAGCACAACGCCTGTGGCGCGACGCCTCGGCCAAGGAGCGGGCCGCTATTTTGCGTCGACTCAACGACCTCATGTTGGCCAACGCGGACGACCTGGCCTTGATCATGACTTCAGAGCAGGGCAAGCCGCTTGCGGAAGCTCGCGGCGAGATTGTCTATGCCGCGTCCTTCATAGAGTGGTTCTCGGACGAGGCCCGGCGCGTTTACGGTGACACCATTCCCGCTCCCCAAGGCGACCGGCGCATCATGGCCATCAAACAACCGATCGGTACGACCGCGGCTATTACCCCCTGGAACTTTCCAACCGCCATGTTGACTAGAAAAGCAGGCCCGGCCCTGGCTGCCGGCTGCTCAATGGTGGTGAAGCCCGCTTCACAAACGCCCTTCTCCGCGCTCGCATTTGCGCTACTGGCTGAGCGGGCGGGAGTTCCCAGCGGCCTGTTGTCGGTGGTG
Organism: Rhodoferax sp. PAMC 29310; assembly: GCF_017948265.1. Taxonomy (NCBI): domain Bacteria; kingdom Pseudomonadati; phylum Pseudomonadota; class Betaproteobacteria; order Burkholderiales; family Comamonadaceae; genus Rhodoferax; species Rhodoferax sp. PAMC 29310. The sequence goes on from NZ_CP072852.1 coordinate 1,362,753, forward strand.
ACCGGTTCGGCCGCAAAGATCGGCGGCGAGATGACCCGCAACCGGTTGGTGCGCAAACTCAGCTTCACTGGTTCCACCGAGGTTGGCCGCCTGCTGATGCTCCAAAGTGCAGACACGGTCAAAAAGCTGTCACTGGAGTTGGGCGGCAACGCTCCATTCATTGTGTTTGATGACGCCGACCTTGATGCAGCCGTCGACGGGGTTATGGTCTCCAAGTACCGCAATACCGGCCAGACATGTGTTTGCGCCAACCGCATTTATGTGCAGCAGGGCGTGCTTCAGGCCTTCACCGACAAACTGGTGACCAAGGTCAATGGACTCAAGGTGGGCTCGGGCGTTGACGCTGGCGTCACCCAGGGTCCGCTGATTGATGAAAAAGCCGTCGCAAAGGTCGAGGAGCATATTGCCGACGCCCGCGCCAAGGGTGGCAAGGTGCTCACAGGTGGCAAGCGCCACGCCCTTGGGGGACAGTTCTTTGAACCGACCGTGCTGTCGGGAGCCACTGCCGACATGCTGGTGGCCAACGAGGAGACATTTGGTCCGCTGGCCCCCATCTTCGCCTTTGACACGGAAGCGGAGGTGCTTGAGCTTGCCAACGACACCGAATTTGGCCTCGCGGCCTATTTCTACAGCCGCGATATCGGACGCGTGATGCGTGTCGCCGAGCGACTTGAGTCGGGCATGGTGGGCGTGAACACCGGTTTGATCTCCACCGCGGAAGCACCGTTTGGAGGTGTCAAGCAGTCAGGACTAGGGCGCGAAGGCTCGAAGTACGGGCTCGATGACTTTCTTGAAGTTAAATATATTTGCCTGGCAGGCCTCGACAAATGAACACAAAGGAATCCATGACCACTTTTGGCATTGCCGGCGTACAGATGCAGGTCTCTGCGTTTGTGCCCAATCTGGAACGCATGAACAACTGGATGCGTCACATTCGCCACCGCTTCCCCTGGGTGCGCATGGTGATGTTCTCGGAGCTGGCTGCGCACGGCCCCAAGCAAACCCCCGAACCGCTTCCGGGCCCCACCGAGGCGGCCTTGTGTGCCATGGCCAAGGAGACCGGCCTGTGGATGATCCCGGGTTCGCTGTTCGAGCGAGTCGAGCGGCCAGATGGCACCGTGGTCACTTACAACACCACCTCAGTGATCAACCCTCAGGGCGAGGTGATTCGACGTTTTCGCAAAATGTTCCCATTCCGCCTTTACGAACATCACGTTGAGGGCGGCAATGAGTTTTGCGTATTTGACGTGCCCGACGCGGGTCGATTTGGTGTGTCGATTTGCTATGACATGTAGTTCCCCGAAACCACACGAACCCTGGTGGCCATGGGCGCAGAGGTGATCCTTCACCCCACCATGACTGACACGATTGACCGCGACGTGGAATTGTCGATTGCTCGAGCGTCGGCCGCAACCAACCAGGTCTATTTCTTTGACATCAACGGCTCAGGGGATGCCGGCACAGGTCGCTCCATCGTGATTGACCCGTCAGGCTACGTGTTGCACCAGGCCGCTGCAGGGGCTGAGGTGATCCCGATTGAAGTGGACTTTGCAAAAGTGCGACGCGAACGGGAGCGCGGATTGCGCAGCAACCTGGGCCAACCGTTGAAGAGCTTTCGGGATCGCGATGTGGACTTCACCGTCTATCAGAAGGATTCGGGTGTGGACGCTTACCTGAACACACTCGGCCCGCTGGTGAAACCCGAATAGTGCCGCCTTGCAGGCCCGAGCGCCGCGGGCCTGTGCACCGGCACAAAGATGTGGTCGTGGTTCAGGCCGGCAACCACGTTGCAGCTTATGCCGGCTTGACCTAACGCGGTGGCGAAGGCGGCGGTCAAGCCCACCGCTTCCAGGTCTGAGTTCACATTCAGCGTGATCCAGGCGCAGCGCAAGGCTGGCTTGAGGCCAGCCGCTAGGGCAACCGATTCTTCCAAAACAAGCGACAAGCCCTCTGGCTCTCTGATGGATGCCATGACATGCGCCGGGTCGATCGGCACCGTGCCATCGCTTTGTGTGAACACGTAAACGCCTGCATTGAGCACCGGCTCCATGTGCCGAAGACGGGTGTCTAGATCTGAGATGGGAGGCATGGTTTGATGTCTTGGATTGATATTTGGCGATTGTCGACAACTGAACAATTGTCGCCAAAGACGAACCCTGCGCAATCGCTGAAATAAAAGCCAAAAAACTACGGTACGTGCAGGGCCACCTTGACCGGCAAACGTGCCAGGGCGTCCTTCACCGCCGCGTGCATTACCGCAAAACGCTCACCAGCCAGATCGGTGGGAATGCTCACCCGAACCCCATGCTGCGGATCGATCTCTACTATGACCGCAGGCTCGCCAGTGATGCTCTGGTCGCGGTAGACCTGCTCAACCAGCGCCACCACCACTGCCTGGGTGGCGAGCTGGCGCAAATCGGGTTTGAAAATCTTTCCCACGTTGGTCATGGGCATGGTGGCCAGAATGGTGACTGCCTTGGGGCGCGCAGGTGCTTCGTCCACTCGGGTGGCAACAAAGTCCAACAACTCGGCCTCGGTCGCCCTCGCGCCCGGCACCAGGGTGGCGAACATCACCGGCAACTCACCGGCGTAGGCGTCCGGAGCGCCCACGGCGGCGCACAGCTGCACGGCGGGGTGGGCGCTCAGCGCGTCTTCAATGGTTTTGGGGTCAATGTTGTGCCCGCCGCGAATGATCAGGTCTTTGGCCCGGCCGCTCAGGTTCAGGCGTCCTTCACTGTCCAGCCAACCCAGGTCACCGGTGGCCAGCCAGCCCTCGGGCGTGAACGCGTGCGCGGTATCCACCGGGTCCAGAAAGCCGGGGAAGACATTGGGCGACTGGAACAGCACCATGCCCTGCTCGCCCGCGGGCATGTCGGTGTTGGTGGCACCGCCACTGGCGTCCAGCGCGACGACTCGCATGCGCACATAGGGCGGCGCAAAACCCACACAGCCGGCCGGGCCCACCACACCGGGCGGGGTGACGGTGGAGATGCCGGCCATCTCGGTCATGCCAAAGCTTTCATGCACATGAATGCCAAACTGGCGCTCAAAGCGCAGGCCCAGCTCAGCAGGCATAGGCGCCGCTCCGGTGCGGCAGTAGCGCACCGATGAAATGTCTGCCGCACCTCGCGGCACATTGGATAAGGCGGCCAGCACCGTGGGTACGCCTGACACCGACGTCGCCCGGTACTTTTCAACCAAATGCCAGTAGTTGGCCAGCACATCGCGGTTGCGCATCAAGGCCGTGGTGGGGATGACTGTTTCAGCCCCGGCGGCCAGGGCCGTGAGCGAGCCGGGCAAAACGCCTGCTACATGAAAAAGAGGGTAGCCATTGATGCCGACATCAGTGGGTTGCACGCCTTGCATCATGACGCAGGCCCAGGCCGTGAAGACTTGGCTGCCATGGCTGTGGCGGGCCAGCTTGGGCGCGCCGGTGGTGCCACCGGTGTGAAAGTAGGCGGCAACGTCAGTGGGCAGGATATTGCGGCCGCTCACCAAGTGGTCATCGACTTGGGCGGCACGTGCCGAGCCAAAATCGAGCACGCCTTCAGGCAATGGCGGTTCGCTGTCCAATGTTTCATCATGGGGTGCCACCCGCAGCACCGTCGTCAGCGTGGCCACCTGCGTGCGCAAACGCAGCGCTTTGGACCAGAGTGGCGTATCAGCGTCGCTGCCATAGGCGATCAATACCTTGGCGCGGGCCACAGTCATGAGCGACACCAGTTTTTCATCGCTAAGCAAGGGGTTGAGCGGCTGCACAATGCCAGCCGCCTCGCCACCCCAAAGGGCCAAGTGATATTCCAGACAACCGGGCAGCAAAACCGCCACCGCGTCCTCAGGGCCGACACCTAGGCTGTGCAACAGGTTGGCGGTTTGGTGCACGCCGGCCAGCAGGTCGGCATAGGACCATCGAATCGGCGCATCCTCAGGATTGGCCGTGCGCAAAAAGGTCAGCGCAGGTTTGCTGCCAAAGGCTCGCGCCGAGTTACACAGCAGGGCGTAGGTGCTGGGAACGGCCACGGTTTGCGCCAGCGGCAGCGCTTCCAGCCGCCGAACGTCGTCCAGGCTGCGAATGGGTGGCGGCGCCACAAAAGGCTGGTTGGCCGCTGTAGGGGGTGTGGATGGCTTGTTCATGGTGTGATTTGGACTTTAAGCCCAAACACCACCCTGCGAAGTCACCCGCGCGTCCTGCCCTACAACTCGCTCCACAAATCACGCATGACCTGGGCATAGTTCTGAGCCTGCGCGGGCCACTGTGCCAAGTTGTGCGCCTGACCAGCCAGGTAGACCGCCAAGGGCTTGGCGTCGGGACTGGAGAAAAGCTGGGCATCCAGAACGTGGTCGGCAGGCATTCCCAACAACGCTGGGGCGTTGGAGTCCAGCACCATGAAGTCGGCACGATGCCCCACCTGAATACCGCCCAGCGGCTGCGCGGTGGCGGCGTGCCCGCCGGCCAACGCCCCCTCAAACAACGCGGCAGCGGTGCTAAGGTGCTCGCCAGCCTGCGCCGCCACATTGCGCTGGCGCAGGGCGAGGCGCTGGGAATACTCCAGCAAGCGCAACTCTTCGCTCCAACTGCGGGTGACGTGGCTGTCTGAACCAATCGACCAACGGCCACCTCGCTTGGCAAAGCCGCTGTAGTCAAACACGCCGTCACCCAGATTGGCCTCGGTGCTGGGGCAAATGATGATGGAAGCACCTGCGTAGGCCACACCTTGCAACTCGGCAGGCGTGGTGTGGGTGGCATGCACCAAATTCCAGTTTGCATTAACCGGCATCTTCGTAAGCAACCACTCTATCGGGCGCAGACCCGTGTGGGAGATGCAGTCTTGCACCTCCTGGGTTTGTTCGGCAATGTGAATGTGCACCGGCAGGCCACTCTCGTTGGCAAAGGCCGCGATTTCCGCAATGGCGCCTTCATCAGCGGCACGCAACGAGTGCATAGCCACACCCACGTTGACCCACGGCATGTCGCGCACCTGGGCTTGCAAGCCTTCAACCAGGCGGGCAATGGACGTTGGCGATGACGCAAAACGGCGCTGGTCGCCGCGCAAGCCCGCCGCATCAAAACCGGAGCGCATGTACAGCGTGGGCAATAGCGTCAAGCCCATGCCGGCGCGCTGCGCAGCACGCGCCAGAGCGAGCGACATCTCCAGCGGATCGGCATAGGGCTGACCGCTGGGCGCGTTGTGCAGGTAGTGGAACTCGCAAACCTGGGTGTAGCCACTTTGGCGCAGCTCGGTGTAGAGCAAGGTGGCAATGGTCTCCAACTGGGCTGGCGCAATACGCAGGGCGGCCGTGTACATGCGGTCGCGCCAGCTCCAGAAGTCGTCGCTGGCCGTGCCCACTGCCCCACCCCGGCGCTCGGTGAGTCCGACGATGGCGCGCTGAAAGGCGTGGCTGTGGGCGTTGACCAGCCCCGGCAGCACCGGTCCAGGCAAGACAACAGCGCCCCTTCGCTCCACCTCGGAGGCGCCCGCTTGCACGCCGCTCCAAACTCCATTGACATTTACACCCAGCAACACGTCCCGTGCCCATGTGCCGTTGACCCACGCTTGTTGGGCGAAAAAACTCTTCGTGGCGTCAGTCATACAGCTTCCGGCAAGCGCTCATCGCGGCTTGCAGCATCGTCGTCAGCAGCGGTTGTATGGCGGCCGCCTTGGCGGCGTCATAGGCAAACGGTGCGCTCTCTTGCATATAGAGGTATTGGCACATTTCCAGTTGCACGGCGTGCACCCGGTTGGCCGGTGCGCCGTAGTGGCGGGTGATGTAGCCGCCTTTAAAGCGGCCGTTCAGCACATGGCTGACCTTGGTTTGCGAGGCACAAGTCTGAATCACAGCCCCGGCAACAGCTTCATGGGCGCTGTCGCCATTGGCAGTGCCCACGTTCAGCCCCGGTAGCGTGCCTTCAAACAGCCATGAAATTTGCGAGCGAATGCTGTGTGCGTCCCACAGCAGCGCATAGCCATGCTCCGCCTTGATACGCTGCAGCTCAGCCGCCAAAGCCGTGTGATACGGCTGCCAATAGAGCGCACGCCGGCGCAGGCACTCCTGCGGCCCCGGTGCCTGGCCCGGCAGGTACAAGGCGTCGCCCGTGAAGAAATGCGTGGGGCACAATTCCGTGTTGGAGGCACCGGGGTACATGGGTGCGTCATCCGGCGGGCGGTTCAGGTCGATCACGTAGCGCGAGGTCTTTGGCATCAGCACGCTGGCCCCCAACTCGGGCAAGGTGTTGTAGAGCTGGTCCAAGTGCCAGTCGGTGTCTTCCACCTCCCAAGCGGGGGGCACATAGGCGCTGCGCAATTCCTCAGGAATATGGGTGCCAATGTGGGGCATGCTGACCAGAAGCGGCGAATTGCCATGGTGCAGGGTGTAGGTCATCGAACTTGGCCTTCAAAAACAACTTCGCGGCAGGGGTTGGCGCCCAACGCGTAGCTGAGTTGGGCGGGATGCTTGACGTTCCACAGCACAAAGTCGGCGCGGTGGCCCGTGGCCAGCACGCCCCGGTCCGCCAGCCCCAATGCTTGCGCGGCATGGCGGGTAACACCGACCAGAGCCTCTTCGGGCGTCAGGCGGAACAGCGTGCACGCCATGTTGAGCATCAGCAACAGCGAGGTGCACGGAGAACTGCCGGGGTTGCAGTCGGTAGACACGGCGATCGGCACGTTCAGGCGACGCAGCAACTCAATGGGCGGCAGCCTGGTTTCACGCAGAAAGTAAAACGCGCCCGGCAGCAACACGGCCACACTGCCCGCTTGTGCCATCGCCACGGCGCCCTCCTCGCTCAACCACTCCAGGTGGTCGCAACTCAAAGCCCCAAAACTGGCAGCCAACGCCGCGCCACCGCTGTCGCTGAGTTGTTCAGCGTGCAACTTCACCGGCAGGTTCAGCGCGCTAGCGGCTTCAAACACCCGGGCGACCTGAGCGGGGCTGAAGGCAATTCGTTCACAAAAAGCATCCACGGCGTCAACGAGTCCCTCGCGATGCAATTCGCGCAGCATGCCAACCACCTCGTCAATGTAGGCGTCCGCCCGGCCGGCAAAGCTCGCCGGCACAGCATGGGCGCCCAGAAAGGTGGTACGCACCGACACCCGATGCTCTTGGCCCAAGTCACGCGCCACCTCCAGCATCTTGCCCTCGTCCATCAAGCTCAGGCCGTAGCCGGACTTGATCTCCAGGGTGGTCACGCCTTCTTTTAAAAGTTGTTGCAAGCGCACGCTGCTTTGTGCCTTCAATTCCTCCGCCCTGGCGTTGCGCGTTGCCAGCAACGTAGAGGCAATGCCTCCGCCTTGTGCGGCAATGTCTTCATAGCTGGCGCCCTGCAGGCGCATTTCAAACTCATGGGCACGGTCACCGCCGTACACCAGGTGGGTGTGGCAATCGATCAAGCCGGGGGTGATCAGGGCGCCGCCCGCGTCGTGCTGGGTGGTGCAGCGCTCCAGCAAATCCGCCGGCACCTCGGTGCGGGGGCCAACCCAGCGCAGTGTCTGGCCTTCCACCACCAACGCGCCGTCGGGAATCAAACCGTAAGGCATGACGGCGCCGGCGCGCATCGTTGCAAGGTTGCAATTGTTCCAAAATGTCAGACTCATAAATCAATCTCCATCCATAGCGCGTGCTCAGCATGCACCTGAAACTGGCTACCCACCGGCAGATGCTGCCAAATTAAGGTTTGGGGCTCCAATGTCAATACTTCAGTATTAAATAGCACTCTAGCCCCCGTATTACCTGCGTAGACAGCTATTGTTTTAGGAGTATTCAGCGTTCGATCAAACGGCACGCGAAGCCGCTCCATGCGGGCGCCCACACCCTGCTTCACCATGAGGTTGAAATCTTGCGTGGGGTCGTCGAGCAGTTGGCAGTCCACTGGAACATCTCCATCAAAGTCAAACGGCGCGGTGTCATCGTGCAAGACGTGGCGACGGTTTTCGATGGTCAGCTGTACGCCTGCGCCGCTCAACACCGAAAACCAGCGATGCACACCCGGGAAGGCTGAAAACGGCCCGCCCTGTGCCACCTCCGCCACGGACATGCGCCAGACCCAGTTCTGGGTCTCCGGCCAGACCGCGAGTTCACGCGTGGTGCCGCCCCCATTGCGCCAAGGCGTTGGGGCAACGTCATTCAAGTGCAAAACATGCCAGGTCATAACTGAAAATTCCCACTGAAGCTGTAACGCAAACCGGGGTACACCAAGCGGGCCACGCTGGCCACATGCGCACCACTCACTGTGCGCCGGGTCATGACCAAACAAGGCTCTCCGCGTTTCATGGCCAGGTGTTTGGCCTCCAACGGGTCCGGCAGGCAAGCTTCGATCACATAGCTGGCTTCTGTCAAGGGGGCATGGTCCAACAGGTAATGGGTGGGCGTGGTGCGGGCGAAATCATTGCGCATGTAATCTGGCGCGGCCAACGGGTTCACATGGCGGTCTTCAAACTGAATCGGCACGTCGTTTTCAAAATGCACCAGTTGGGAATGAAACACCGTGTCGCCCACCGCCACACCCAATACCTGGGCAAGTGCGGCGTCAGCCGGCACAGCCTCTAACTTCACCAAACGGCTGGTGTGCGTGTGGCCCCGGGCCAGCACCTCCTCATGAATGTCTCGCACTGCCAGCGTGCTGGAGATGCGGTGCAACTGCGCCACCACCGTGCCCGAACCTTGCACACGCGTCACCAGCCCCTCCACCGCCAGCTCTTTCACAGCGCGGTTCACCGTCATGCGGCTCACCCCAAACTGCAACTGCAACGCGGCTTCGCTGGGCACCGCATCGCCCGGGCGCCAAGCACCGGAGGTGATTTGCGACTTGACGAAGGCTTTGACTTGCTCGTAGGCAGGGAGTGGTTGAACAACCATTTCACGCACGCGTCAGCACAGCACGCAGAAAGTCTCTCGTGCGCTCTTCCTTTGGGGCCGTAAATATTACGTCAGGAGCGCCAGCCTCTATCACGATTCCGCCATCCATGACGACCACAATATCCGCGACCTCTCGCGCAAAATCCATCTCATGGGTCACAACCATCATCGTCATTCCCTCACTGGCGAGTAATTTCATCACCTGAAGAACCTCGCCGACCAGCTCGGGGTCTAACGCCGACGTCGGCTCGTCAAATAACATGACTTTGGGCTGCATAGCTAACGCCCTGGCAATGGCTACACGCTGCTTCTGTCCTCCAGACAAACTTCCGGGCATCGCGTGCGCCTTTTGAGACAAGCCAACTTTATTCAGCAGAACCATGGCCTCAACTTCAGCATTTACTTTGGACACCCCGCGGACTTTGCAAGGGCCAACCGTGATGTTCTCAATAACCGAAAGGTGCGGAAATAGATTGAAGGACTGGAACACCATGCCCACTTCTTCACGCAAATGGTTCAAGGCTTGCTCGCCCAACATCTGGCCGTTGTCGGTCAGGACGCGGCCGCATATTTTGACCAATCCACTGTTCGGTTGCTCAAGTCCATTGCAACACCGCAGAAAGGTACTCTTACCAGAGCCGCTCGGACCAATAACTACGACAACCTGTGACGGTTGAACATCAAAGTCAATTCCGCACAAGACCTCATGCTCGCCAAATGACTTGTGCAATGCACGGATGTGAATGATGGGTTCTTGGGTTTTCATTGCACCATGCCTCCTGCACGCAAACGCTGTTCGATCTTTCGCAAGGCAAGAGATGTCATTCCAGTCAATATGAAATAGATAGCAGCGATGGCCAGATAGACCTCCAATGAACGATACGTCACACTAATGATCTTTTGTCCCTCATGCATCACATCGTGAATGGTGAGTAGCGACACTAGGGCTGAGTTCTTGATCAGGGCAATAAACTCGTTGCCCAGCGGGGGAATCATCCGCACCAAGGCTTGAGGCAAGATGATGGCCCGCATGGCAGTTCCATACGACATGCCCATCGATCGCGCTGCCTCCATCTGACCTTTGTCAATCGACTGGATGGAGCCCCGAACAATTTCGGAAACATAGGCCCCTGAATAAACGCCCAGCCCCAATACGCCGCAGACAAAAGCCGGCAAAAGAATATCGAACTGAGGCAATCCAAAAAACAGCAGAAAGAGCTGTACCAGCAACGGCGTACCACGAATGACAGCCACATAGCTGGTGCACAACGCATAGACCACGCGCCGCTCAGGCTTCAGACGCCCGATCCCCACCAACAAGCCCATGACGCAACCAAGCAAGAGCGATAACGAGGTAATTTCAACCGTTACCCACGCCCCTTGCATGAGGTTGCGCCAACCATCAAAAACTGGAGAGAAATCGAGTTCCATCAGATGCCGCCTGCGTGTTATTTGGACATGCCGCTAAACCATTTTTTGACAATCTGGGCATAGGTCCCATCTGCCTTGAGTTTTGCCAGTGCAGCGTTCACGGCACGAGTCAACTCAGGGGTGTCTTTGCGAATAGCCATGCCGTACTCCTCCGTGGTCAACTGCTGGTCAAGCACCCTCATGCCACCGCGAGTACGTACATATTGAAAAGCGGCCGGTTTGCCGGTAACAGCGGCATCCGCCCGGCCAATGTCAACAAGGTTGAACATTTCCTGATTTTTTTCAACCTCAACCAATTGAACTAGAGGGTGGTTGGTCCCCAAGTAGCCGACCGACTTGGTTCCGACTTGGACTGCAACTTTTTTACCATTCAGGTCAGTAAGGGTCTTGATGGCCGAATTGCCATCTTTCACCATAGCAACCAGTCCACCGGCATAGTAAGAGTCGGAAAAATCCACGACTTTCTTGCGCTCGTCCGTGATATAGATCGCCGAGACTGACATGTCAAATCGTTTGGAAATCAACCCAGGGATCAAACCCTTGAAGTCAATATCCACCCACTCAATTCGCTTGTTCATCGCCTTTCCAAGGGCTTCAACCAGTTCAATATCAAACCCGGTTCTCACGTTGTTTTCGACAAATTCCATAGGAGGAAAGGTAGCGTCGGTGCCAACCCGAAGTGTGTCTTGCGCATGCGCATTGACGGCACTCAAGCCAACGGCTGCAGCACAGGAAAATAGAAAGGTGCGACGAAAGTTCATGATGTTGTCTCCAGGTGGTTAAAACTAGCTCGGGGTATTCAAACTTCGCGTAATACGGGCGGCCGTTACGACCGTCATCTGAATCAGGGGTGAATGGTTGTTTTCTACACGCACGCTCGGCGCCATCAAAGTCAAAACGCCAACGGGTCGTCGTCCCAGGGAAAACAAGGGGGCACTCACACCCCATACGCCCGGGTCAACCTCACCATCACTAACGACAAAGCCCGCCTTTCGAATTGCGGCCAACTCTGCCAACAAACCAATATTCTCAGGAGACCCGTCGCCCATCAAAGGCTGAAGGAGAGCACTCAAATCCCTACTGGGCAAATGTGCCAAGAGGCACTTGGCCGATGCACCCTTGTGAAGTGGCACGCTTCGTCCCTTTTCAAAAGAGCAGCGCAGGGACTGTTGGCTGTCGATCATGTCGATACAAATAGCTTGACCGTTGACCGCCACGATCAATCCGACGCTTTCTTCGGTTTGCTGTGCCAATAGCAACATGTCGGCGCGCGCATGCTGAACAAGATGAGAGGCGATATCAAAGCCAAGTGCCAACTGCAGACTCAGTGGCCCTGGGGCGTAGCGGCCATCGACCTCAAGCGCGAAACCCCACTTTTTCAGCGCGGCCAATTGGCGATAGAGAGTGCTTTGACTTAAGCCGGTCTTTTTGACCAAATCCATGGCCGACAGTGCACTACCGTGCCGCGCCAGAACAGCCAGGACGGACAAAGCGCGATCAACAGTTGAGAGAGTGTTTACGTCGGTAGACATGCGTCCAGTATCTAGGTCATTCATTGGTTCGTAAATCATCAATTCTCAACTGGCGGGAATGCAACTCTCTTTTTTGACTTTCAAAAATCCCCATTGTTGGCCCCATCCCTTTGGTGAAAACAGCTGCAATCTCCCAATGAGAATAGAGCTGGATGCGACCAAAAATACAGTCACTCTCCTCGTTCAATTACAGGGTAAATACTTACTTTTATAGTTGTATAGACAACTAAACTTAATGCGAATTTACCACCACGCTGGAGTTTCCTATGTCAAACCACCGTAGCCCCTTTGCCGACAGCGTCGCCCGCCCAGTGCGCGCGCCCCGCGGCAGCACCCTGACCTGCGCCGACTGGCAAATCGAAGCCGCCTACCGCATGCTGAAAAACAACCTCGACCCGGAAGTGGCCGAGAACCCCGATGAACTGGTGGTGTACGGCGGCATCGGCAAGGCGGCGCGCAACTGGCCGTGTTTTGACGCCATTCTGCACAGCCTGACCCAGCTCAAGGCGGACGAAACCTTGCTGGTTCAAAGCGGCAAGCCCGTGGGCGTGTTTCGCACCCACCCCGGCGCGCCCCGGGTGTTGATTGCCAACTCCAACCTCGTGCCCAAATGGTCCACATGGGAGCATTTCAATGAACTCGATCGCAAAGGTTTGATGATGTACGGCCAAATGACGGCTGGCAGCTGGATCTACATTGGCTCGCAAGGCATCGTGCAAGGCACCTATGAGACCTTTGTGGAGGCCGGCCGTCAGCACTTCAACGGCGATCTGGCTGGGCGCTGGGTGCTGACCGCCGGTTTGGGCGGCATGGGCGGCGCGCAGCCACTGGCCGCGACTTTTGCCGGCGCCTGCTCGCTCAACATTGAGTGCCAGCAAAGCTCCATCGACTTTCGCCTGCGCACCCAATACGTGGACGAGCAAGCCACCGACCTGGACGACGCCCTGAAGCGCATCGCCAAGTACACGGCCGAGAAAAAAGCGGTTTCCATCGCCCTGTGCGGCAACGCCGCTGAGATCGTCCCTGAGCTCGTCAAGCGCGCCCAGGCCGGCGGCATTCGCCCCGACATCGTCACCGACCAGACCTCAGCCCACGACATCATCAACGGCTACCTGCCCTCGGGCTGGAGCGTGGCGCAGTGGCAAGCCGCGCAAAAAGACCCGGCCCAACACGCCGCACTCACGCAGGCCGCCGGCGAATCTTGCGCGGTGCACGTGCAAGCCATGCTCGACTTTCACGCCATGGGCATTCCCACGGTCGACTACGGCAACAACCTGCGCCAGGTGGCGAAAGACTTTGGCGTGGCCAATGCCTTTGACTACCCCGGTTTTGTTCCCGCCTATGTACGCCCCTTGTTTTGCCGGGGCGTGGGCCCCTTCCGCTGGGTGGCCTTGAGCGGTGACCCGGAAGACATCAAGAAGACCGACGCCAAGATGAAAGAACTCTTCCCCGACAACGCGGGCCTGCATCGCTGGCTGGACATGGCGCAAGAGCGCATTGCGTTTCAAGGCCTGCCCGCCCGCATTTGCTGGATCGGGCTGGGCGAACGCCACCGGGCCGGCCTGGCCTTCAACGAGATGGTGAAAAGCGGCGAACTCAAAGGCCCCATCGTCATTGGCCGCGACCATCTGGACAGCGGCTCAGTCGCCTCGCCCAACCGCGAAACCGAAGCCATGGCGGATGGCAGCGATGCAGTGAGCGACTGGCCGCTGCTGAACGCTCTGCTCAACACTGCCAGCGGCGCCACCTGGGTCAGCCTGCACCACGGCGGCGGCGTGGGCATGGGTTACTCCCAGCACTCGGGCGTGGTGATAGTGGCCGACGGCACACCTGAGGCAGCAGACCGCCTGGGCCGCGTGCTGTGGAACGACCCCGCCACCGGCGTCATGCGCCACGCCGATGCCGGCTATGACATTGCCGAAGCCTGTGCCCGCGAGCAAGGCCTGAACCTGCCCATGAAAGCCTGAAAACCATGACGACTCCAATGAACACCCTATTGATTCAACCCGGCCACTTGACGCTGGAACAACTGCAAGCCATTCACGCCGGTGGCGTGCAACTCACCTTACCCGAAGCCAGCCGCGCCGATATTCAGGCCAGCCAGTTGGTGGTGCAACGCGCCGCTGACGGCGATGCGCCGGTGTATGGCGTCAACACCGGCTTTGGCAAGCTGGCCAACCAACGCATCAGCAAAGAGCAATTGGCCACGCTGCAACTCAATTTGATCCGCTCCCACAGCGTGGGCGTGGGCGAGCCACTGGCGCCCGCCATCATGCGCATCATGCTGGTGCTGAAAGCCGCCAGTCTGGCGCGCGGCTACTCTGGCGTGCGCCAGGTGGTGGTCGACACCCTGCTGGCGGTGTTCAACGCGGGCTTGGTGCCCTACGTGCCGTCACAAGGCTCGGTCGGCGCGTCCGGTGACTTGGCACCGCTGGCTCACATGACGCTGGCCCTGCTGGGCGAAGGCGAGATGCTGGTCAATGGCCAACGCGTACCCGCCGGCCCCGCGCTTCAAGAAGCCGGCATAACACCGCTCACCCTCGGCCCCAAAGAAGGCCTGGCGTTGATCAACGGCACACAAACCTCTACCGCGCTGGCGCTGCACGCCCTGATCAGCTTTGAGCCCGTGCTGGAATCAGCGCTGGTGATTGGCGCGTTGACGGTGGACGCAGCACGCGGCAGCGACGGCCCGTTTGACCCGCGAATTCATGAACTGCGCGGCCAACCCGGCCAGATTGACGTGGCCCAGTATTACCGCGCCCTGCTCAAAGGTAGCGCCATTCGCGACTCGCATCTGGACGGGGATGACCGGGTACAAGACCCCTACAGCCTGCGTTGCCAGCCCCAGGTAGTGGGCGCCTGTCTGGACCAACTTCGCCATGGTGCGGTGGTGCTGGTGCGCGAAGCCAATGCCGTCACCGACAACCCGCTGGTGTTTGCCGAAGACGGTGCCATGGTCTCGGGCGGCAACTTCCACGCCGAGCCGGTCGCGCTGGCGGCCGATGGCATGGCGCTGGCCATTGCCGAAGTGGGTGCCATTGCCGAGCGCCGCATTGCCATGCTGATTGACAGCGGCGTCTCGCGCCTGCAGCCGTTTTTGACCGCCGATGCGGGCCTGAACAGCGGTTTCATGATTGCCCACGTCACGGCAGCCGCACTGGCCTCCGAGAACAAGTCCTTGGCGCACCCAGCCAGTGTGGACAGCCTGCCCACCAGCGCCAATCAAGAAGACCATGTCTCCATGGCCACCTTTGGCGCGCGCCGCCTGCAGGCCATGATCAGCAACACAGCCACCATTCTGGGCATCGAATTGCTGGCATGCGCCCAAGGCATTGAGTTTTTGCGTCCACTGAAAAGCTCGCCCGCATTGGAAGCCGCCCACGCCTTGCTGCGCGAAACCACGCCCGCCATGCATGTGGACCGTTACCTCGCGCCGGACATTGAACACGCCACCCAACTGGTGCGCGAGGGCCGCCTATCGCCGCTGTTTCGCGCCTTGCCGGGTTTGCCGGCACTTTGGGTGGCGGTTTAAGCAGATGGCAGTGCGCAAATTTTTGGTGATTCTGCCATTGCGAGGTCTATCGTTTGACAGGAGATGCACTGGGCTTGCCGGACAGCGTCCTCTCAATGGAGATGGTTAGGCGCCTGCATGCTTTACCACCAACTTTAGCGACCGAACAAGAGTGACAAAGGCGACACAAGCGCCAATCGAAAAAAGAAGGACCGAATGGTCTGGTGGAAACACCAGGACATAACCTTTGCCCTTAATAAGTGAGGAAAAGCTCGATACACAGAACGGCATCAGGAAAAGCCGGAATGTTTGCCATTTGTCGTGCTTGCTGCTGATACCGCCAACGCTCAGGATAAGTGCCAGGCCAATCACCGCGCTAATGCCGAGAGAGTTCAGCCAGATAGCGTGCGACGGATCGAAGTAGGCGAACACCGTCACGAAGTACCAGAACAAGTAGCACCACAGTACCGTTTTGCCAAGGGACAGAGAAGCGAAGTAACGCAGCTATTTCAAATAGCAGTGTTGGATTTTTGGAAGTGAAGGCTCTTCTACAGCCTCATTGCATCGCTTCAGGGCAGCAAAAAGAGGGTGTCCCGAATTTTGTGTAAACGGCGGTTAAGTTAGACGCGCGGCATGCGCTCGTCAAACTGAATGGTAAAGCGGTTCAGAGCAGCCTTCCAATCCCGAATCGGCATCGTCCATTTCTGGCTGATGTTGTTCAGTGCCAGATAGAACAGCTTGAACACTGCGTCCTCAGTTGGGAACGAGCCGCGGGTCTTGGTTATTTTGCGCAGGCTCATGTTCACGGACTCAATGGCGTTGGTCGTGTAAATCACTTTTCGGATGTCTGGCGGGTATTCAAAGAACGGTATCAAGTGTGTCCAGTTGCGCCGCCAGGAGCGCCCAATCGGAGCGAAGGAATCGTCCCATTTGACCTCGAATGCCGTGAGTTGTCGCTCAGCTTCGGATTCAGTGGGCGCAGCGTAAATCAGCCGCAAATCCGCGGCGACTTCCTTGCGCTGTTTCCACCCCACGAAGTTCAGGCTGTGACGCACCATGTGAACAATGCAAAGCTGCACCGTCGCCTTGGGGAAGACTGCCTCAATGGCGTCAGGGAAACCTTTGAGCCCATCTACGCAGGCGATAAAGATGTCAGCCACGCCCCGATTCTTCAGTTCAGTCACCACCTGCAGCCAGAACTTGGCCCCTTCGGTTTGGGCCATCCACAGGCCCAGTACCTCTTTGAGGCCGTCCAGGTTGACGCCAATGGCCAAGTACAGGGCCTTGACCCGCACAGTACCGTTGTCGCGCACCTTGACGTGAATGCAGTCCATGTAGACGATGGGGTACAGCGCCTCCAAGGGGCGCGACTGCCAGGCTTTGACCTCGTCCATGACGGCGTCGGTCACGGATGAAATCAGGGCAGGAGACACTTCGGCGCCGTACATCTCCTGCAGATGGCCTTGAATCTCGCGTACCGTCATGCCTCGGGCATACAGCGACAGTATCTTGTCGTCAAAGCCGCTCCAGCGGGTCTGGTGTTTGCCAATCAGTTGGGGCTCGAAGGTGCCGGCGCGGTCACGGGGGATTTCTATGGGTAGCTGGCCAAAATCGCCTTTGAGCGTTTTCTTGCTGCACCCGTTGCGGGTGTTGCCCGCTTCATTGGCAACCAACTGGTTCTTGCCGTGACCCAGGTGGCCGGTCAATTCGGCTTGCAAAGCTCGCTCGACCAAGGCTTTGGTGAGCTGCGTCAAGAGGCCATTCTGGCCAATCAGGTCTTCGGGCTTTTTGTAGTCGGCCAACAGGGCGTCAATCAGCTCGGCGGGTAAGGGTTTCATCTCTACGGTCATCTCGGCTCCATGCAAGACAGCAGTTTCCTGCCAAATAACCGTTTACACAAAACTTCTTACACCCTCGGCGCATGGGACCTGCGGCCAACGGCGCCCATCTGAGAATGTCCAAACCCATATGCTAATTCCATGTGTACTGAACCGCTTGGTCGTCGACCAGCGGTCATTCATTACACGGGGCTCTTCCTATGCGCAACGCTGACCCCCATTGTTTCTATTTTCACAGCTCGGCGCTCAAAAGTTCAGGACTCTGGTGTAAGGATCGCTGAACGGTAGCGACTACCTCTATGCAAGCCGACCTTGTTGGCAAGCACCTCTCAACCCTCAATCCCTTCAGGAGATCACCATGAACAACACCATCACCCGCCGCAACGCCGCCCGCATCGCCTCGGGCGCGGCCCTCGCCTTCGCCATGGGCGCCGCCCTGACATTGGCCGCCAGTCCCGTTGCCGCCCAAAGTGCCGACAAAGAAAAATGCTTCGGCGTAGCACTGCAAGGAAAAAACGACTGCGCTGCCGGCCCCGGCACCACCTGCGCCGGCACCTCCAAGGTGGACTACCAGGGCAACGCTTGGTCGCTGGTGCCCAAAGGCAGCTGTGAGAAGACCGCATCGCCCAAGTCACCTTCAGGCATTGGTCAGCTCGCGGCGTTTAAAGAGAAGATCTGAATTCAACCGGGAGTGCGACACCAACGGAGACAACACCATGAGCCAAACCACTGTTTTTGGGCCTGTCACGCCCAGTGTCGCTACCCAGACCAGCCCTCCCCTGAATTGGCCGCTGCCACACCGGGCTGGGCTCGGTCTCAAACCCGAACACTTTGCCCATGTCCACGCGTTTCAGCCTGATGTGGGTTTTTTTGAAGTACATGCAGAGAACTACCTGGTGGCAGGTGGGCCCATGCACCACCACCTGACCCGCATTCGAGAACAGTACCCCTTAAGCATCCACGGCGTGGGGCTGTCCATTGGCAGCGAAGAGCCGCTGGACGCCAGCCACCTGAACTCGGTGGCCCAGTTAGTGGATCGCTACCAGCCTGCCGTCTTTTCCGAACACCTGGCCTGGTCCAGCCACGGCGGCGTTTTCCTCAACGACCTGCTGCCCCTGCCTTACAACCTGCTCACGCTCAGCCGCGTGTGCGACCACATTGATCAAGTCCAGAACTGCCTTGGCCGCGACATGCTGCTGGAAAACCCGTCCACCTATGTGGAGTTCGTCAGTTCCACCTGGAGCGAGGGCGACTTTCTGCGCGAGGTGATTCGCCGCACTGGCTGCGGCCTGCTGCTGGATGTGAACAACGTCTATGTGTCGAGCATCAATCATGGGCGCGATCCGACGCGCAGCCTGTGTAAAATGCCCTGTCATGCCACCCAGGAAATCCATCTGGCAGGTTTTGCCGAAGACTTGGATGGTGCCGGCGACCGCCTGTTGATCGACGCCCACGCTTCATCCGTGGCAGACGCGGTCTGGGCGCTGTATGACACCGCGCTGTCACTGACGGGGCAACAGCCCACGCTGATCGAACGCGACAACGACCTGCCCGAATTCGCAATCCTTTTGCGAGAAGCTCAACTGGCCGAGCGCCACATGGGCTCGTTGGGTGTACTCGACAACCAAGCCAAGAAGCCCTGCCCGCTACGCACCCGCTACGCACCGGCGAAGGAGACTTTTGTATGAGCACGCAACACACCTGGTCACAGGCCCTGTTGGACCCGGCCCATGCCGCACCCATCGGCCTCGTCACCTGGAACCACAGCGACCCGGCGCGGCGTCTCGCCGTGTACCGCAACAACATGATGGTCTCGCTGGTGGACGCGCTGGCCAACACTTTTCCCGTCACAGAAGAACTGGTGGGGGAAGAATTTTTCCGCGCCATGGCTCAGGTTTTTGTACGCGCCCACCCGCCGCGCACCCGCGTGCTTTGCCACTACGGCCACGAACTTCCGAGCTTCATTGCACAGTTTTCTCCCGCCGCTGGCTTGCCCTATCTGGCCGATGTCGCGCATCTGGAATTCTTGCGCCTTCAGGCCTTGCATGCTGCCGACGCACAGAGCATGGACGCCCAGCGCATCGCGGCCGTGATGCAGGACACCGACGCCTTGCCCTCGGTGCGCTGGCAACTCGCCCCCAGCCTGCACCTGCTGTGCTCGCCGCACGCGGCCGTGTCCGTCTGGGCGACACACCAGGAAGGCAGCGGCATCGCGCTCGAAGACATCGATCTACAGCGGGCCGAATCGGCGTTGATTTTTCGCAGTGGGTGGGACGTCATGGTCTTGCAAATATCACCCGGAATGACCGAGCTGGTGAACCACCTTTTGAGCAAGGCCACGTTGGGCGAGGCCATCGACCAAGCCTTTGCCTGCGAACCTGATTTCGACCTCTCACGAGCCCTGGCCGACCTGATACGCCACGGACTGCTGATCGACGTGCAACGCTCCCACTGAGTTAGCGCACGGCCGTTTTTAGCCCAATCAACCCAGGAGACCTTCATGAACACCTTTACCACCCCCAACGCTGGCGCTGACACCTCCGGCTTGATCCACCGGCTGGGCGTGCTGCTGCAAAACATCCACCGCATGATGAGCCATCTGCCCAACACCCTGCTGGCTTTCATCGCCCGCTTCTCCATCGCTGCGGTGTTCTGGAAGTCGGGCCAGACCAAGATCGAAGGCTTGGCTATCGACATCGTCAGCGGCAACTTCACGCTCGGCATGCCCCGCCTATCGGACAATGCCATCTTCCTCTTCAAGGAGGAATACAAGCTGCCACTCCTGTCGCCAGAAATCGGCGCAACCATGGCCGCGCTCGGTGAACACATCCTGCCCATCTTCATCTTGTTTGGCCTAGTCACCCGGCTTTCGGCGTTGGGCCTGTTGGGCATGACGATGGTGATCCAGATCTTTGTGTACCCCGACGCTTACCCCACCCACGGCACCTGGGCCGCCGTGCTGCTCTACCTGATGGCCCACGGTCCAGGCAAGCTGTCGATCGACGCCTGGATCGCACGCCGCCACGGCGGCTGAGCCAACTCACTGGCGGGTACATACAAAGCAGACGGAGCACATCATGGGCATGTTCACCGGTTGGTTCGGGTCCCACCTGGCCCGTTATTTATCCAACGAAGCACACATCCACAGCAGCGCCCCGCCGACCCGGGCCGAGCGCTTGCTAGAGACGCTGCAACCGGGCGATGTGCTGCTGGTGGAAGGCCACAGCCGCTTCAGCACCGCCATCAAATACCTCACCCAATCGACCTGGTCACATGCGGCTCTGTATGTGGGGTCCCAGGCTCTGGAGGCCAGCCAAGCGCCGGCTAGGCATTGTTTTGTCGAGGCCGATGTGTCCGAGGGCATCCGAAGTGTGCCGGCGGCCCTGTTCGAGGGCTATAGCACCCGCATCTGCAGGCCCGCCGGGTTGAGCGGGGATGAGATCGCGCAGGTGATCGCTTATGCGGTTGCCCGTCTTGGTCACCGGTACGACCTGCGCAACGTGTGGGACCTAGCACGTTACCTGCTGCCCACACCACCGGTGCCGGTGCGTTTTCGGCGACGCATGTTGTCGCTCGGCAGTGGCGACCCGACCCGGGCCATCTGTTCTACCCTGATCGCGCAGGCATTCCAGTCCATCAACTACCCCATACTCCCCATCATCAACAGCACCAGTCTCGACTGCCCCGACTGCCCCCATTGCGTGCAAGAGATTCTCAAAGTGCGTCACCACAGCCTCTTTGCCCCGCGCGACTTTGACGTGTCGCCGTATTTCGCGGTGGTCAAGCCGAGCCTACAGGCCGGGTTCGATTTCCATGCGTTGAACTGGGAAACCGACCAGCTTCCCGGTTTCGCCCCCGAAGGAGGCGCTGGCGCCCCGGTCACCGCGCCTCCGAAAATGCCAGCGAGGAACGTGTACTGCTGACGCCGGCTTGACAACCCAAGTCGGAATGCGGTGATTGCCAAGCAAGGGGCAATGGACTGGACGTTGCCCCTCGCGGCACAACGACAGGCTGCAGATGGCAGGTCGATGTCAGCTACCCGGCCTCGCCTTGAAAGGTTACTATGACCGCCATGCGTCGGGAACCACCGCTGGCGGTCGAATCCCCAACGTCTCTTTTCAGCCTTTGTGCGTCATCTCTTCGCTGCTCTTGAGCAAACCTGAAATTGTGGCTATCAGGATGCGCTCTGAATGAGAGGTGCAACCTGTTCGCAGGCTATCAATTCGTCGGCATCACACACGTCCAGTGGCATGTTCGTTGGCGCAGGGGGAAAATTGATAGCGTTGCGCATCTACGCCAGCCGCGCTTGTTTTTGACCGGCGTCAAGCCTGGAAAAGCGGCAACATGCCACAGTCAGACTGACATGCCCTAAGTGCTTGCCCGGCCGTGCCTACTGAATCAACCCCAATCCAACCCTCCCGCCACCCTTCCGATACCGCTGGGCGGCCTGCGGTGTTCATTGCGCGGGGGCTGACCAAGACTTACCAAATGGGCGAGGTCAAGGTTCATGCTTTGAAGGAGGTTGACCTGAGTGTGTACCGGGGTGAATTCATTGTGTTGCTGGGCCCGTCAGGCAGTGGCAAGTCCACTCTTTTGAATATTTTGGGTGGGCTGGACCGCCCCAGCAGCGGCCAGGCCCAGTTTGATGATCATGACCTGGCCGCGGCTACCGACGCGGAATTGACAGAATACCGGCGCGAGCATGTCGGTTTTGTGTTTCAGTTCTACAACCTGATTCCCAGCCTGACGGTGCGGGAAAACGTGCAATTGGTGACAGATATTTGTGAGAACCCCATGCCTGCCGAAGAAGCGCTGGGCATGGTAGGCCTGGCGGACCGGCTGGATCACTTTCCGTCCCAGTTATCGGGTGGAGAGCAACAGCGCGTCGCCATTGCGCGAGCAATTGTGAAACGCCCCCAGGTGCTGCTCTGCGACGAACCCACTGGTGCGCTGGACTACATCACCGGCAAACTGGTGCTGGAGGTGATTGAAAAGATCAACGCTGAGTTGGGCACCACCACCATCGTCATCACCCACAACGCGGCCATTGGCGGCATGGCAGACCGGGTGCTTTACCTGGGCGGCGGGCACATTCAGCGGGTTGAGCCGAACGCCCACAAGGTCAAACCGTCCGAGTTGGCGTGGTGAAGGGCATGGGGTGAAAGCGCTCAACCGCAAACTGCTGCGCGACCTGCGCCTGATGTGGAGCCAGGCGCTCACCATCGCGCTGGTGGTGGCCAGCGGCGTGGCCGGGTTTATTGCCAGCTTCAGCGCCTACGACTCTCTGTCATGGTCACGCGATCGTTATTACGCCGATGCGCGTTTTGCCGATGTGTTTGCCACCCTGAAACGTGCGCCGTTGGCGCTGGAGCGCCAATTGGCCGCGCTGCCCGGCGCCGCGCATGTGAAAACATCCCTCAAACAAGACGTTCCCATCAGCCTTCCGAATGTGGCCGACCCCATCATTGGGCGTTTGATTGGCCTGGACGCCCAGACGCCCCAGCGACTGAACAAGGTGGCGCTGCGACGCGGAAAACTGCCAGCACCACACCAAAGTGGCGCTATCGAGGTGCTGGTCTCAGAAGGCTTTGCCATCGCCCGCCAATTGCACCCCGGGGACCGGATTCACGCCCTCATCAACGGAAAACGAGAAGAACTGCTGATCGTTGGTCTGGCTTTGTCCCCCGAGTACATCTTTGCCGGCTTGGCAGGCTCACCGGACCAACGGGGGTTTGGCGTTTTCTGGCTCGACCGCCAAGCTCTGGCAGCCGCCTACAACATGGAGGGTGCCTTTAACCAGGTCGCCGTTCGGCTGGCGCCCGGCGCCACCGAAGGCCCGATCATTGACGGATTGGATCGGCTGCTGGCGCCCTATGGCGGCGTGAGCGCGCATGGGCGTGACCAACAAATGTCGGACGTCATGCTCAGCTCCGAGATCAAGCAACAAAAGGCCATGGGCACGGTGTTGCCCAGCATATTTCTGGCGGTGGCGGGTTTCCTGCTCAACGTCGTGCTGAGTCGCCAGATCGCGACGCAGCGTGAGCAAATTGCGGCCTTGAAGGCACTGGGCTATCACAACCGCGCCATTGGCCAGCATTACCTGACCCTGGTGTTGCTCATCGTGGCGCTGGGCGTGGGCATTGGCATTGCGCTGGGGGCCTGGCTGGGGCACGGTTTTATGGGCTTGTACGCCGAGGCGTTCCGGTTTCCTACGCTGGCTTACCGGGTCAAACCGGTGCTGTTGTTGGCTGCAGTGGGCGTGGCGGTACTGGCGGCGGTGTTGGCCACCCTGTTTGCCATTCGGGACACGGTTCGACTGGCTCCGGCAGAGGCCATGCGCCCCCCTGCCCCTGGCAATTTCAAGCCCATGCTGCTGGAGCGCTGGGGCCTGCAACACTGGATGAGCCCGGCCGCCCGAATGGTGGTTCGCACGATGGAACGGCGCCCGCTGCGCACGGGCCTGACCATTTTTGGCATCGCGGCGGCCATGGCCATTGTGATCACCGGTGCCTTTTGGCGAGACGCCATTGGTGAGCTGTTTGACAACCAATTCCACCAAGTCTGGCGGGGTGACGTGTCGCTTTCATTGATTGAGGTCAGCCCGGCCCGGGTGTTGCATGACTTGGGCAGGCTGCCCCACGTCACGGCCGTCGAAGGGACGCGTACCGTGGCTGTGAAGCTGGTGAACGCGCACCACCAATGGCGCGGCGCCATTCAGGGCAAACCCGCTCAGCCCGAACTCATGCGTGTGGTGGGGCGTGGTTTTAGAGTGCTGACACCCCCAACCTCGGGGTTGTTGATCACCGACCGCCTGGCCAATCGCCTTCAAGTCGGCCCTGGCGACTGGGTGCGGGTGGAATTGCAAGAGGGGCGCCGTGAGGTGATGTCCCTGCGGGTGAGCGGTGTGCTCACTGAAATTCTGGGCATGAACGCCTACATTGAACGCCGCACCCTGAACCGGCTGCTTCGTGAGGGCGATGTCGTCAACCAGGCCACGCTGGCGGTGCAGCGAGGGCACGAGGTTCAACTGTTGAATACGCTGAAGGACTTGCCTCGGGTGGTGGGTGCCGTCAGCAAATCAGTCATGAAACAGAACATTGAAGAGGTCACCGCTCGCAACATTCTGGTGTTCAGTGTGGTGCTTACCGCGTTTGCCACGGTGATTGCCATTGGCGTGGTTTACAACAGTGCCCGCATTGCTCTGGCTGAGCGCGCGTGGGAACTGGCAAGCCTTCGGGTGCTGGGGTTCACCCGGGCCGAGGTGTCCACTTTTTTGCTGGGGGAGCTTGCCATTGAGATCGTGCTGGCAACGCCCTTGGGCATGGTGCTCGGCTATCTGCTGGCCTCTGGCATCGTGCAATTGATCAAAAACGAGGAGTTTGACTTTCCCATGGTGATATTGCCCGCCACGTATGCCTACGCGGTCATTGCGGTGGTCATTGCCGGACTGGTCAGCGCCTTGGTGGTGCGTCGCAAGGTGGATACGCTGGATTTGGTGGCGGTCCTTAAAACCCGGGAATAAAAAATGAAGCCTTCGGAAAAGAACATGAAACAAAAACTGATCTGGGTCGTGGCCGGTCTGGCGATGCTGGCACTGCTGGTTTGGGCGTTGATGCCCGCCCCGAGGGAAGTGGAAGCCGCGTTGGTCACCCAAGGTCGGTTTGAACGCGCGGTTCAGGAGGACGGGAAGACCCGTCTGAGGGAACGCTACCAAATATCTGCCCCACTCAGTGGCCACCTCGATCGGATCACCCTGAAACAGGGCGACGACGTCGTGCAGGATGCTCAGGTGGCTCGCCTGTGGCCCAGCATACCGCCCTTGCTAGACGCACGCAGCCGCGCTGAACAACTGGCTGCCAACTCGGCCTTGCAGGCCGCCCTCGTCCGATCACAGACCATGGTGGAGCGGGCTGGCGCCGCACTGGCACAGGCGCAGGCCGATCTTCAGCGCAGCCAATCGCTTGAGAAACAAGGTTTCGTGGCGCCCGCCAGGCTAGAAGCGGATCGCCTCAACCTGCGCCTACGCGAGCAGGAGTTAGCCAGCGCCCGCCAGGACATTGTGGCCGCTCGCTTCACGCTGGCCCGCTCGCAGGCCACGCTGGAGCCGGTATCAAGTAACGGCCGGGCCGGCTCACCGTTTATCGTTCGCTCGCCTGTGACCGGCAAAATATTGAACGTCCTGCAGCCCAGCTCAGGCATGGTCATGGCGGGCACACCTTTATTGGAAGTGGGTGATGCCACCCGCCTTGAAGTGGTGGTCGACGTGTTGACAGAAGATGCGGCCCAAATTCGTCCTGGCACGCCCGTCCAGTTGAGCAATTGGGGGGGGCCAGACACCCTTCACGGCACGGTTCGACGGGTGGAGCCAAGCGCCTTCACCAAGGTATCGGCTCTGGGCGTGGAGGAGCAACGCGTCAATGCACTGATCGACATCCTGTCACCGGCTGCGACATGGTCGAATTTAGGCGATGGTTTCAAGCTGGACGTGCGAATTCTGGTCCAAGTAGAAGAAGACGCCGTGCTGGTTCCCGTGAGCGCCTTGTTCCCCCTAGGCACTCGCTATGGCTTGCTGGTGCTGGACGGTGGACGTGCGAGATTGCAGGAAGTTGACGTCGAAGCGCGCAACGGCAGTAGCGCCTGGATCAAATTTGGGCTCCCCGTGGGTACCCAAGTGATTGTTTACCCTGACAGCCAGCTTCAAGACGGCGAGCGGGTCAAGACACGCTAAACCAGAGCACCGGCAGCAGGCCCAACATCTTCTTCGTCGTCCAGAAAGACGACGCAATTGCGCCCGGTGCGCTTGGCTTGGTAGAGAGCACGATCGGCGCGGTCCAGCAGACCGACCCCTGTCCAGGAGTCGGTGGCGACAGCCACCCCCACACTAACGGTAATAGGGAATCGAGGCCACGCAAAGTCTTCAATGGCCAGGCGAATTCGCTCAGCAACGGCCATTCCCGCGCCCCGCCCCGTGTCCGGCAAGATCAATACCAACTCTTCACCCCCATAGCGGGCGACTTGATCGTAGGGTCGCGCCTGCGCCAACAGCACGGAGGCCACTTGCTGCAGGGCCTGATCGCCCGCAATGTGGCCAAATTGATCGTTGAATTCCTTGAAGCGATCAACATCAACAAAAATCAGCGCCATGGGCGCACCTGTGCGTTCGGTGCGCGCAAGCTCTTCGCACAGCGCATCGTCAAAAGCACGTCGATTATTCAAACCAGTCAAAGGGTCCAGCATTGCCTGCTGGCGAAGCAATTCATTCACGGACTCTAATTGTTTTTGGTATCCCTCCAACTGGAGTTGCCGCAACTGCTGCGTAACGGCCATAGATCGCAATTTGGCCTCGGTGTGCCGCAACTCCAGCAAGGAAACCACTTGCCGGGACAGAGCAAGCAATGCGGCTTTGGAACGCGAATCCAGTGCTCTGGGAACCCGGTCAATGACACACACTGTGCCCAGCTTGACGCCAGAGGGGGTCACCAAAGGTGCACCGGCATAGAACCGAATGCCGGGCTCCCCGATTACAAAGGCGTGATTGGCAAAGCGAGGGTCGTTTGCCATATCCCTTACCTCCATGACTTCCATTTCGCTGGCAATTGCATGCGAGCAAAAAGCATCTTGAATCGGTATTTGTGACACTTTCAACCCCACCCGGGCCTTGACCCACTGACGCTCTGTATCCAGCAAGGACACCATCGCAATGGGAACGTCACAAATCGCAGCGGCCAGTTTGACGACGTCGTCATAGGCTTGCTCTGCCGGTGTGTCCATGATCTGGTAAACGTCCAAAGCTTTCATCCTTGTCGCTTCGTCAGGAGACACAGGTGACGTCATAGGTGGATCCTCCGCATTATTTCTTTATCATCATACCGGTTTGCCTACTTTACGGGGTGACACACCACGGCGCGGCATCATGCGCATACGCCATCCAAAGCGCCCAGGCTGCGCTTGCGGCCAAGGCAAATCCAGCAACTCTGACCCCCCAATCACCCGTGCTTCCCCCGCCCAATCGCAACCAAAGCCAAGGCCCCGCCAACAAGGACACACCGGACCCAAGCGCAAACAAGGCCATCACCATGGCGCCATCCACGGCTTGACCACTAAGCGAAGCAACCAACAATGCCGAGTACAACAGGCCACAGGGCAGAAACGTCCACAAAGCACCAATGACCAGCGGCGCACCTCGCCCACGCCCTTGAGCCAGGGAGCGAGCCCCCGCCCAAATTTTGCGCCCAGTTGCCTCCAGCCAGATGGGTTGCCGGGCTTTCCACATCAGCAACAAACCTAGTACCAAGGTGGCGACGTGAAACAGTGTCCATACGGGTCGAAGTGCGGTCGACTGAACCGTCAGCCAGCCTAGCCCTTGCATGGAAGCAGCCGCCAGCGCGCCCAGTGCGGAATAGCCCACCAATCGCCCCAATTGAAATCCAAGCAAAGCAGAGTTTTTATAAGGGCCGGCTGCTTGACCAATGCCAGCGCAGGCCGCGCCACACATGGCAATGCAGTGCGGCCCACCGGCCAGTCCCATTAATAGTGCGGTTACCGCGAGAGAAGTCTGCATCACGCAATGCTAGATGACTTTTGAAAACTGGGCGCGTGTGCGGTCAGTCTGTAGATACCGGTCAAAGACCGTGGCCATGGCCCGGACAAAATGCAGGCCGGGCTCAGACACATGGATGCCAGCATCATCTACTGTGGCCAGCCCCTGATCCGTGAAAGGCGCCAGTGACTACAATTCGGAGGCAAAGTAATGGCGGAAATCGATGAGATAGGCCAATTCAACAGACTCAAACGAGACATCCCCCTGACACATTAGTGACATGATGATGGCGCGCCGAATCAGGTCATCACGGCTCAGGGCGACACCACTAACAACCGGAAAAAGATCCTGATCCAGGCGGTCAGAATATGACTCCATGGTTTTCGCGTTTTGGCTGTAACTGGGACCAACTCGCCCAATGACAGATACACCCAACTCGATCAAATCGCAGTCAGGCTGGGTGCTGAAGCCCTGAAAATTGCGATGCAGACGACCCTGTCGTTTGGCAATGGCCAACACATCGGTGGGCAAGGCGAAATGAGCCAGGCCAATGAACACATAACCAGCAGCTCGCAACGCCGCAATTGAGTTGGAATGCATGACCAGATTGGCCGCGTCGCTAGGAAGCGCAGCGGTGCTGATATGGCGCTGCGGTTTGAAGTGCGCCGGCCGGTGGGCGTAGGCATAGAGTGCGATGCGGTCGGGCCGCCACTCGATGACTTGTGACAGCGTACGCTCGAACGATTCCGAACTTTGTTGGGGCAGGCCATAAATCAGGTCCACGTTGATCGAATCAAAACCGCGCTGGCGGGCATCCTGAAACAGTTAGACCACTTGCTCAACAGGTTGAATCCGGTGTATCGCCATTTGAACTGCCGGGTCAATATCCTGAACGCCAATACTCAAGCGTTTAAAACCCAGCAGCATCAGTGCGTCCAGTCGATCGGAATCCAGGGTGCGCGGATCGATTTCGATGACGTACTCACCGGCCGGAAGCATTTTGAAATTTCGCCGCAACATGCTCATCAAATCGCCCAGCTGGGCATCGGTCAAAAAGGTAGGTGTGCCGCCTCCCACATACAGTTGACTCACCGACTGCCCCGCGCCCAACTCGGCCGTGTGAAGCTCTACCTCGCGACTCAAGTAGTTCAAATACGTGTCCGCATGTCCATGCTCACTTGTAACGACTTTGTTGCAGGAGCAGAAGTAGCACAGCGTTTCACAAAACGGAATATGCACATAAAGGGACATCGGCCGTGCGGCCACCGTCGGCCCAGAGCGGCGTTGGGCCAGCGCCTGCTTGTACTCAAGCTCGGCAAAGGCCTCGACAAATCGATCAGCGGTAGGAAAGGAGGTGTAGCGGGGACCAGAAGCATTCAACCGATTGAGCACGTCATTTAAATCAGGGGGGGCCGCATCGGCATTCATAGGCAATCCTTGGCAAGGCTGGAAATATGCCTTCAACCCCACATCAAAACCTTGACTCAGATCAACCTCGAATGAAATAGGACCTGCCAATTGATTTGACCTACATCAGGAAGTGCGGGGTCAGACGTCAATTGGTGCCAGAATGGTCTGCATGAACCCCATCACCTTAAAAGTCGCATGCTCCAGTTGCAATCTGAAGGAGCTGTGTATGCCACTTGGATTGACGCCGGACGAATTGGACCGTGTCGACGAAGTGGTGGCGGCGCGACGCAAAGTCAAGCGAGGTACAACGCTGTTTCGAACCGGTGAGAGGTTCACCAGTCTGTACGCCATTCGCACTGGTTTTTTCAAAACCAGCGTCGTCTCTGAAGATGGCAAGGACCAAGTGACCGGGTTTCAGATGGCTGGAGAAATCATTGGGCTGGATGGCATCGTGAATGACCAACACACTTGTGACGCTGTTGCCTTGGAAGATGCCGAGGTATGCGTCATGCCTTTTAATCGCGTTGAAGAAATCTCGCGGGAAGTGATTTCATTACAGCGCCATGTGCACAAAATCATGAGCCGCGAAATTGTGCGTGAGCACGGCGTGATGTTGCTGCTGGGCAGCATGCGCGCAGAAGAGAGACTGGCCGCGTTTTTGCTGAATCTGGTTCAACGATTAAACGCCCGTGGGTTTTCAAAAACCGAATTGGTCCTGCGCATGACGCGCGAGGAAATTGGAAGTTACCTGGGCTTGAAACTGGAAACCGTGAGCCGCACGTTTTCGAAGTTTGTGGAAGACGGCATTGTGGAAGTCAAACAGCGCCACATTCGTATTGTGGATGCCGAGATGTTGAAAGACATCGTCAACCCCAAAGCCTGCAATTGATCACACAGACCCATTAAAGAAAGCCGGATCATCCGGCTTTTTTTGTGGGCGCCCCGCGGTCTGTAGTTCGCAGGGAGCCCAACTTTGAGCCCGCAGTTACTTGGGCATGATCACGCTGTCAATCACGTGGATCACGCCATTGTCAGCCACGATGTCTGTCGCAGTGACCTTGGCGCCATCCACCATGACACCTCCCATAGTTTTGACAGTGATCTCAGAACCCTGAACAGTTTTGACTTTGCCGGCTTTGACATCGGCAGCCATCACTTTGCCGGGCACCACGTGGTAGGTCAATACCGAAGTCAGCTTGGCTTTGTCTTTCAACAGCGCATCAAGATCAGCTTTCGGAATTTTGGCGAAGGCCGCATCAGTCGGGGCAAACACGGTGAACGGGCCTGGGCCTTTCAACGTGTCAATCAAACCGGCAGCGGTCAACGCCGTGGCCAGGGTTTTGAAAGTCCCAGCAGAAACAGCGGTGTCAACAATGTCCTTCGCTTGAACAGAAAAAGCGACGCCAAAAGCCAACGCGGTTGCAAGAATGGTTTTTTTCATGGAGCTCTCCTAAAAATGAATGTCAGGTATGACGCGTCAAAGATGTGACGTGGCCGAATAATACAACCAATAAGTATCCATAATTTCTTTATGGTTTAAATTATTACTAATTGGTATCTTTATGAGTTGAAAAGAACCATTGGCTGAACTAACCTCAGAAATGCCTCGCTTCAAGAGCGTATTGCCCATCTACCGGCTTGAACATTGTTCAGCGACGACGCACCACTCGCAACAAGGTTTGACAAAAACTATACGGTTGGTTACGGCAACCTCTTCCTTGTCAAGCCTTGGAAATTGGGTCGTCCATCGCAGCAACAATGTCACTTGACACTGGAGTGACTAAAGGGTTCCCAATAGAGTCAATTTAAGGAGAACCATGTCTGCTCACTGCTGCGAACACGAAACACCCACCGCATCGTCCTTCGAAAACATGGATCGGTACCGGCGAATCCTGTGGATTGCCTTGATCATCAACGCCTTCATGTTTTTGGTGGAGATCTTGGCGGGTTACACCTCGGGTTCGCTGTCGCTATTTGCTGATGCGATTGACTTCGCCGGCGACGCTGCCAACTACGCCGTGTCTCTTGCAGTCTTGTCGGCGGCCTTGGTTTGGCGCGCCCGCGCCGCAATGGTGAAGGCGCTCAGCATGATCGCCTTTGGACTGTTCATTCTGACGCGGGCGGCGTGGGCCGCCCTGAACGGCGCCGTGCCAGACGCGCCGACCATGGGAGCGATCGGTTTGGTAGCACTGGTAGCCAATGTGGCCGTTGCCTGGATGCTGTACGCGTTTCGTGAGGGTGACGCCAACATGCGCAGCGTCTGGCTGTGCTCACGCAACGACGCCATTGGCAACCTAGCGGTAATGGCCGCCGCCGTGGGTGTATTTGGCACCGGGCAAGCATGGCCTGACGCGGTGGTGGCTGCGATCATATCCGGTCTGGCCTTGCATGGCGGCTGGCAGGTGCTGCGCCAGGCCCGCACCGAACTGGCGGCTGGCCCAGCCAATCATGAGCACGGTGACGCGGGCTGAAATAGCTACTTATTTGATAGCTGCCTTCGCTTACTCCATATGCCTATAGTGCCATTTCTCATCACAATATAATACTGGCATGAATGCCCCAGACGCACCACTTTTTTATACAGCGATCACCGAACCCGACCAGCAACAATTTGACGCATGGACCGAGCAACCCCTGCTAGTCTCCATGGAGCAAGGCGGCATCGATTGGCCCAGCTCTTGCCGGGGCGGCAACTGCCGAACCTGTATCGGAAAGCTCTCGAAAGGGTCGGTTCGTTACGAGATGGAATGGCCTGGCCTGAGTGCCGAAGAGAAGGCTGAGGGCTACGTCCTGCCTTGTGTGGCCTACCCTTGCTCAGACCTCACGTTGGGTCGAGAAGACCTATGACGCCGACCGCGAGTCGGGCCTGGGGACTTTCTTGAACCGAATTTTTCGGTCCAGCTCAATGGCATCTTTCTTCACCTGACGCTCAGCATCCATCTTCTGCCCTGCGGCCAACCACTCTGCAAACTCCTCTGGCGTTTCCAGCGTGATGCGTCCCATTAGAGCGGCGCGGAAATCGTAGATGGCAATTTCTGCCGCTTTCTGAAGATTTATCTTCTTGCCGCCCTGCAACGCGCCCCGCTTTCGGCCAATAGCCTCCAGCAAAACCTCATCGGTCATTTGGGCCACGCCCTCGAGCTTGAAACGGCCCTCGACATTGGCCGGGTAGTGGGCAATCAAGTAATTCAAAAGCTCGAGCGCCACCTCTTCTTCATTGAAGGCATTACGCCCAATGGCGCCGCTGGCCGCCAGGTTGTAGCCACTTTTGGCAACAATGATGCGCGGCCAAAGTACGCCCGGCGTGTCATAGAGGTAGAAGTCGTCGGCCATCGAAATCCGCTGCTCCAACTTGGTAATACCGGCTTCATCGCCTGTCTTGGCCGCCCGCTTGCCCGCCAAAGTATTGATCAATGTGGATTTACCCACGTTGGGAATCCCGCAAATCAGCACCCGCATGGGTTTGACCATGCCACCCCGGTTTGGCGCCAGCGCGAAACACGCAGTTGCCAACGCTTTGGCAGGCGCCGTCATGCTCGCATCCAGGCCAATGGCCTTGGTATCGGGCAGTTGGTTGTAGTGGGCCAGCCACTGATCTGTGCGCACCGGGTCGGCCAAATCTTGCTTGTTCAGCACCTTGAGCGCGGGTTTGCCCGCCGTCAACTCCGCCAGCATCGGGTTCGCACTTGAACCCGGCAAGCGCGCATCCAGAAGTTCGATCACGACATCAATATTCTTGATGCGATCGCCGATGGCCTTTTTGGTCAAATGCATATGACCAGGGAACCATTGAATAGCCATTATTTGTCCTTATCGTGGCAAGCAATGGTGCGCCACCGCACCAATAATGCCGATGGCGCATTGTCCCCTGCTTGAGAGGCGGTCAGCGCATCCAGTCAAAACAACACGTTGACCGGGATAAAAGCGCGGCCAGCCTAGCGAGACTTCGCCTCTATGGCTGCTTTTAGCCGGGGCAGCATAGCCTGCATGGCCGCTCGGCCAGCCAAAATGGAGCGGCGCCGGGTACTAAAGTCGGAACTGCCCACGCCCACCAACGACGGACGCACGACAACATCAGCATCCTTCAATTCAAAGTCATTGATGCTTTTTCCCATGATGGCAAAGGTTTGCATCAAAATCTGCAAGGTATCGGTCGCGGGATTCCCCTCTGGCGAGCTGGAAATGTCCACG
The DNA here is from genome assembly GCF_017948265.1 of Rhodoferax sp. PAMC 29310. NCBI lineage: Bacteria > Pseudomonadati > Pseudomonadota > Betaproteobacteria > Burkholderiales > Comamonadaceae > Rhodoferax > Rhodoferax sp. PAMC 29310. Next base: position 1,396,059 of record NZ_CP072852.1, read on the forward strand.
GCGATGACCAACTCCGCCCCCATTTGTTGTGCGTACCTCACTGGCACGGGAGACACCAGTCCGCCATCGACATATTCACGCCCTGAAATCTTGACCGGCTGGAACAACGCGGGCACGGCACTGGACGCTCGAACAGCCGTGGCTGTGTCGCCCCGGCGAAACAACACGCCAACACCGCTATTTAAATCGGTGGCGACAATGCCCAATGGCAGAGACATCGCTTCAATGGGTCGCCCATCCACTTGGGCGCTGACATAGCGAGCCAGCGCTGCGCCGCGCAACATGCCCCGGCTGAAAATAGGAAGCGTCCAATCCGCAAAGGTGGCCTCTTCCATGGTTTCTGCGATCTGCTGAAGTTCAGCGCCCTTTTTACCATCCGCATACAAAGCAGCCACCAGGCTCCCCGCAGAGGTGCCAACAACCAGCGACGGTTGAATGCCCGCCTCTTCCAGCACTTGAATCACGCCTACATGGGCAAACCCACGCGCGGCACCGCCGCCCAGTGCGAGTCCAATTCGAGGCGCTTTTTTAACGACGATCAGGGGCGCAGCAGCAGGGGCCGCTGGCGCAGTCGGGGCGGGAACCGTTGCGCAGCCCCAAAGTGATGCCACACACAGACCTACCAATACGGGTCGCCAAAATGCTCTTTGAAATTTCATTTAATGATAATGATTCGCGTTTGTGTTAGCATAATATTTTATCTTAAAGCACCTTCAAGCCATGATGATCAAACACATTCCTGCGGCATGCGCTATTTTGTTCAGCTGCGTGAGCGGCTTCGCTCAAGAGCAGACTCTGAACATTTACTCGGCCCGTCACTACCCCACAGACGAAGCCCTGTACACCAATTTCACCAATGCCACTGGCGTCAAAATCAACCGCGTCGATGCTGATGACGCAGGTATCTTGGCCCGTTTGAAAGCGGAAGGCACTTCCTCACCCGCTGATGTGATCTTGCTGGTTGACGCGTCCCGCTTGTGGCGCGGCGAGATCGAGGGACTGTTCCAGCCCATCAAATCCAAAGTTCTGGACGCCGCCATTCCCGCCCAATACCGCGGTAAGGTGAGCAGCGATGGCGGCACACCCTGGTTTGGCTTTTCCACCCGCGCTCGTGTCGTGGTTTACAACAAGGTCAAGGTCCAAAAGGAAGATGTGGACACCTACGAAGAGTTGGGCGACCCCAAGAACAAAGGCAAACTTTGCATCCGGTCTGGCTCCCACCCTTACAACCTGTCCTTGTTTGGTTCCGTCATTGAGCACATGGGCGAGCAAAACGCCGAAAACTGGCTCAAAGGCATGGTCGACAACATGGCGCGCAGCCCCAAAGGCGGCGACACGGACCAGATCAAAGGCGTGGCCTCTGGTGAGTGCGGCATTGCAGTCACGAACTCCTACTACCTTGCTCGCTTGATGCGCTCGGACAAGCCAGAAGACAAAGCGGTCGTGGATCGCATTGGCGTGGTTTTCCCCAACCAATCCAGTGGGGGAACCCACGTGAACATTGCGGGTGGAGCCGTCGCCAAAAATGCAAAGAACCCAGCCAATGCAGTGAAGTTCCTTGAGTACTTGGCCAGCGCACCGGCGCAAGACCATTTTGCCAATGGCAACAACGAGTGGCCGGTAGCCAATGGCGTGAAAATTAACAACGCTGCACTGCAAGCCATGACAGGTGGATCTTTCAAGAGCGAAACAATCCCAATCAGCGTGGTTGGGATGAACCAAGTCAAGGTTCAGCAAATGCTTGATCGCGTGGGCTTCAAGTAAGGCGCTTCTTTGCAACGGTTATCCTTGGTCGCTTTTTCCGATCGGGAAAAGCGACCAAATAAGGATAACGATGAAACTATTAAGCATTGCCGCGACGCTTGTCATTGCACTAAGCGCCGGTGTTGTGATTGGCGGCCAAGTGGGCATCCTCAGTGGAAAAACCCCTGAAAACCTCGGCGTCAACGCGGGAAAACTCCACCCCCCCTCACTCAATCCCAACAGCGTCAGCAGTCAGGCTGCGCTATATCCAGAGCATCCGCAAAGAGAATACGCATCCATTTCGCCTTTGACCTACTCAGGCGATGGAACTGCTGCAATGAGCAAATTGGCCCTGATACTGAAGAGCCAAAAGGGAACCAAGCTCATCACCTCTCAACCCGATTACCTGTATGCGCAGAGCACCACGGCGGTGCTCAAATTCACAGACGATGTGGAGTTTTGGCTCGACGGCCAGAATTCGGTGATTCAGGTACGCTCTGCGAGCCGATTGGGCCGCAAAGACTTTGGCGTGAACCGAGCCCGGATTGAAGCTATCCGGGCTCAATTCTCCTCTTAGCCTGCGGTCGCCTCGCGGGCTTCGGGCTTGGACTTGCCCTCTTTCTTGGGCAGCGGCTGAATGTCCAGCAAGACTTCTGTCTTGCTTTCATCCTTATCATCCAAGTCAACCGTCAAGCGCCCGCCATCCGTCAAGCGGCCAAACAGCAACTCATCTGCCAAAGCACGGCGAATCAAATCCTGAATCAGCCGTTGCATAGGCCGTGCACCCATCAGGGGGTCAAAACCTTTCTTGGCCAAATGTTTGCGCAACTTGTCAGTGAAGGTGACCTCCACCTTTTTGTCAGCCAATTGCGCCTCCAGTTGCAGCAAGAACTTGTCAACCACCCGCAGAATGACAGTTTCATCCAGTGCCTTGAAGCTCACCACCGCGTCCAAGCGATTGCGGAACTCAGGCGTAAACAGACGCTTGATGTCCGCCATCTCATCACCCGACTCCCGTGGGTTCGTGAAGCCAATGGTGGCTTTGTTCATCGTCTCGGCACCCGCATTGGTGGTCATGACGATGATCACATTGCGGAAATCTGCCTTGCGCCCGTTGTTGTCCGTCAGGGTGCCGTGGTCCATGACCTGTAGCAGCACGTTGAAGATCGCAGGGTGCGCTTTCTCGATCTCGTCGAGCAACAACACACAGTGCGGCTTCTTGGTAACGGCCTCAGTCAGCAAACCACCTTGGTCAAAGCCTACATAGCCAGGAGGCGCGCCAATCAGGCGGCTCACAGCATGCTGCTCCATGTACTCACTCATGTCAAAGCGAATGAGGTCAATGCCCATGATGTAGGCCAGCTGCTTCGCGGCTTCGGTTTTACCGACACCGGTGGGACCGCTGAACAGGAAAGAACCAATCGGTTTGTCGCCTTTACCCAGACCCGAGCGGGCCATCTTCACGGCGGAGCTCAGCATGTCCAGGGCTTTATCCTGACCGAAGACGACGTTGCGCAGATCGCGCTCAAGCGTTTTCAGCTTGCCACGGTCATCGTTGGAGACGTTGGCTGGCGGAATGCGCGCAATTTTGGCGACGATTTCCTCAACCTCAGACTTGCCAATGACTTTCTTGCGTTTTGACGGCGCCAAAATTCGTTGCGCAGCGCCGGCCTCATCGATCACGTCAATCGCTTTGTCTGGCAAATGGCGGTCATTAATGTATTTGGCACTCAACTCCGCAGCAGCCTGCAGGGCAGCCACGGCGTACTTGACGTTGTGGTGCTCTTCAAAGCGGGACTTCAACCCTTTCAGAATATCAACCGTCTGGTCAATGGTGGGCTCTACCACATCGATTTTTTGGAACCGACGGGACAAAGCCGCATCCTTTTCGAAAATACCGCGGTACTCGGTGAAGGTGGTCGCGCCAATGCACTTGAGCTGGCCCGAACTCAAACCGGGCTTCAACAAGTTAGAGGCGTCCAGGGTGCCGCCTGACGCGGCGCCAGCACCAATCAGCGTATGAATCTCGTCAATGAACAGCACCGCATGGGGCTTTTCTTTGAGCGATTTCAAAACGCCTTTTAAACGCTGCTCGAAATCACCTCGGTACTTGGTTCCAGCCAGCAAAGCACCCATGTCCAGCGAGTAAACAATGGCTTCGGCCAAAATTTCAGGCACGTCCTTTTGCGTGATGCGCCAAGCCAAACCTTCCGCAATAGCGGTCTTTCCAACGCCAGCTTCACCGACCAGAAGCGGGTTGTTTTTGCGGCGGCGGCAAAGAATCTGAATGACGCGCTCAACTTCGTATTCGCGACCAATCAGCGGATCGATCTTGCCGTCCTTGGCCAACTGGTTGAGATTGACCGTGTACTGCTCCAGCGGCGAGGACTTCTCGTTCTTCTCAGACCCGCCCTCCTCCCCTTCAACCTGGCTTTCGCCGGCTTTTGATGGCTCTGGGGGATCGCTCTTCTTGATGCCGTGTGCAATGAAATTCACCACATCCAGGCGGGTAACACCCTGCTGGTGCAGGTAATACACGGCGTGGGAGTCTTTTTCACCGAAGATGGCGACCAACACGTTGGCGCCAGTCACCTCTTTTTTGCCACTGCCCGTGGATTGCACGTGCATGATGGCGCGTTGAATCACGCGCTGAAAACCCAGGGTCGGCTGAGTGTCAACGTCATCAGACCCCGCCACTTGGGGCGTGTTGTCCTTGATGAAGTTGGTCAGCGATTTGCGCAGGTCATCAATGTTGGCTGAACACGCCCGAAGCACCTCCGCGGCACTGGGGTTGTCCAGCAGGGCCAGCAGCAGGTGCTCCACCGTGATGAATTCATGGCGCTGTTGACGGGCTTCAACAAACGCCATATGAAGGCTGACTTCCAATTCTTGGGCAATCATGTTTTTCCTTTAATAGCTTTGTTTCGATCTAACTGTAATCCGATTTGGGCATCAATACCTTGCATTCAACCCCAGCCCTAAAAATCGACTGGTTCACTAATGCATTTCAGGGGATGACCGGCCTGCGCAGCGGCGTCGAGCACCTGATCCACCTTGGTGGCGGCAACGTCTCTTGAATAGACGCCGCAAACCCCTCTGCCATCCAAGTGAATTTTCAACATGATTTGTGTTGCTGCTTCCAAATCCTTCGCAAAGAACTCCTGAATGACAACGACCACAAACTCCATAGGGGTGTAATCGTCGTTGAGCATGACCACTTGGTACATCTGGGGCGGCTTGGCTTTCAGCGTGCGCCGCTCCAGCACTACCGCCTCGCCTTCATCACGCTCAGGCAGTTGGACCAGTGGCGTCTTGGGTATTGTGGGTTTTTTGGTTGCCATGATTTCATTCTATCGAGCGCGCCATCGCACCGCCCCAAGGAGGTGAAATGGTGGCAATTTGAGGCGTTTCAAGCCTAAAAAACAAAAAACCGCCCGCGGCTGAAGAGCCCGGACGGTCCTTTATCGTACGAGGCAGCTCCGCGCCCCTCTCATTCAACAACGCTTACATATTGTCGATCATGACCTGGCCAAAGCCCGAGCAGCTGACCTGGGTGGCGCCATCCATCAGGCGGGCAAAGTCGTAGGTGACCTTTTTGCTTTGGATGGATTTCTTCATCGAGCTGATGATGAGATCGGCCGCTTCCGTCCAGCCCATGTGGCGCAACATCATTTCTGCCGAGAGAATCTCGGAACCGGGATTGACGTAGTCTTTGCCGGCGTACTTGGGCGCTGTGCCGTGTGTTGCCTCAAAACAGGCCACCGAATCCGACAAATTCGCACCAGGCGCAATACCGATGCCACCTACTTGTGCTGCCAAAGCGTCGGAGACGTAGTCTCCATTCAAGTTCAGAGTGGCGATGACGCTGTATTCAGCAGGGCGCAACAAGATTTGCTGAAGGAAGGCGTCAGCAATGCTGTCCTTCACGATGATGTCCTTGCCGGTTTTCGGATTCTTGAACTTGCACCAGGGTCCGCCGTCAATCAACTCTGCGCCAAACTCTTTTTGAGCGAGGGCGTAAGCCCAATCACGGAAGCCACCTTCGGTGTACTTCATGATGTTGCCCTTGTGAACAATGGTCAGGCTGGGCTTGTCGTTGTCAATGGTGTATCGCAAGGCCTTGCGTACCAGGCGCTCGGTGCCTTCACGCGACACCGGCTTGACGCCAATGCCAGAGGTGTTGGGGAAACGAATCTTGGTGACACCCATTTCGTCTTGCAAAAATTTGATCAACTTCTTGGCCTTGTCGGACTCGGCCTCAAATTCAATGCCTGCATAAATGTCTTCCGAGTTCTCGCGGAAGATAACCATATTGGTTTTGTGTGGCTCCTTGACCGGGCTGGGCACGCCGTCAAAGTACTGGATGGGGCGCAGGCAGACGTAAAGGTCAAGCTCCTGACGCAACGCCACGTTCAGAGACCGAATGCCGCCGCCCACCGGGGTCGTCAGCGGACCTTTGATGGACACCACATATTCGCGCAGGGCCTGCAGGGTCTCTTCGGGCAACCAGACGTCAGGACCGTAGACGTTGGTGGATTTCTCGCCGGCAAACACCTCCATCCAATGGATTTTTTTTTGGCCAGCGTAAGCTTTGGCAACGGCAGCATCCACCACCTTGAGCATCACAGGCGTGATGTCCATCCCGGTGCCATCGCCTTCGATAAAGGGAATGATCGGCTGGTCCGGCACCGTGAGTGACATATCGGCGTTGACGGTGATTTTTTGGCCTTCTGAGGGCACCTTGATGTGTTGGTACATATAGCAAAGTCTCCGTGATGTGATTCAGTCTGCGCGTTGTCAAAGCCGAAGGTGACCGAAATAAGTAAGTCGGACCAGGCTACTTGACGCAAAAAATATTTTAGAGCCAAAAGACCACCCGGGACTGTCACTTTGGCGAGGCCGCACCACAGATGGCCCCACCGCATGATGTGCCACAACCTTTCCCAATTGGCTCGGGGCGGCAAAGTCTCAGCCAAATTGCCCCGCAAGCACTTGGACCGGCCTTTTGCGCCAAAATCGGGGAATGAAACTCCTCGCCATTGCCCTGCTCGGTTTGAGCGCTTCTTTGAGCGCCTTCAGCCAGACCTCCGACGCCCCCCAATTGGATTTGCCGCGTATCAAGCTCGCAGCGGGCATGTACCTGATCGACACGCAGGTCGCGCACACCAACGAGCAACGCCAGATTGGACTGATGCACCGGCCCACCATGCCCCAAACGGAAGGCATGTTGTTCGTCTTTGACGAACCGGCAACCCAATGCTTCTGGATGAAGAACACCCTGTTGCCGCTGACGGCCGCGTTTGTCGCCGACGACGGCCGCATCGTGAACCTGGCCGACATGAAGCCCAGGACCACTGACTCGCATTGCTCAACCCAACCGGTTCGCTTTGTTTTGGAAATGAACCAAGGCTGGTTCGCCAAGAAGGGGCTCAAAGCCGGATCCAAACTCGGCGGCACCCCGTTCAGTGCCAAATAAAGCTTCTCAGAAAATCCATTTTTCATAGCGGCCAGCGACCATCCGACGAGCGCTAGAGCCGCAATCGGCATAAAAAAAGCCACCGAAGCTCGGTGGCTTTTTTCACGCCTTAGGCGCAGATCGCTCAGGCGAAATTGGCTTCAGCAAAACCCCAGTTCACGAGTTTGTCGAGGTAAGCCTCAACAAACTTGGGGCGGGCGTTGCGGTAGTCGATGTAGTAGGCATGCTCCCACACGTCCACGGTCAACAAGGCTTTGTCAGCGCTGGTCAACGGTGTGCCGGCCGCGCCGGTGTTGACGATGTCCACCGAACCGTCGGGCTTCTTGACCAACCAGGTCCAGCCAGAGCCAAAGTTGCCCACAGCGGACTTGACGAAGGCTTCCTTGAAAGCCGCGTAAGAACCCCACTTGGCGTTGATCGCTGTGGCCAACGCGCCGGCAGGCTCGCCGCCGCCGCTTGGTTTCATGCAATTCCAGAAAAAGGTATGGTTCCAGATTTGTGCGGAGTTGTTGTAGATGCCGCCGCTGGATTTTTTGACGATCTCTTCCAGAGACATCGACTCGAACTCGGTGCCTTTTTGCAGGTTGTTCAGGTTGACCACGTACGCGTTGTGGTGCTTGCCGTGGTGAAACTCCAGGGCTTCCTGGGAGTAATGAGGCGCCAAAGCGTCAATAGCGAAAGGCAGAGCTGGCAGGGTATGTTCCATGGGGTCCTCTTGAGTTTGTTGTGTTGAACAACGATTGTAGAAACTTTAGTTAATTGGGTCCGGTCACCCGCAAATCAACCGCGCCGTCGGAAAGGGTGGCACGCACGGCCTGACCCGGCGCAGTTTGCGACACGCTGCTAATGGTGTCGCCCTGAGCCGTAGTGAGCCACGCATAGCCTCGTTGCAGCACCAGACTGGGGTCAAGCAACCCCAAGCGCAGCGCCGCGCGTTGCAAGCGATCATCCTGTCGCTGCTGCCCTCGACTTAGCGCCGTGGGCAGGGCCGACTGCACCCCGTCCAGCGTCTGCCGTTCCTGGCGCAGAACTTGACGGGCCGACAACTGCAGGCGCTGGGCAGCAGATGCCAAGCGACCGTGCTGACGGGCCATCAAGGCCGACGGGCGGCCGATGCGGGCGGCCGCCACATCCAGTCGCTGGCTTTGCTGGTCCAGATGGCGCAGCACCGTGTCATCCAGGCGCTGGGCGGCGCGGTCCAGCGCGTTGAGCCAGACATCGCGTGGTTGGGACACCAGTTCGGCGGCAGCCGTTGGCGTGGGGGCTCGGAGATCGGCGACAAAGTCGGCGATGGTGAAGTCGGTCTCATGACCCACACCGCACACCAGCGGCACCGGGCTGAGCGCCACGGTGCGTGCCAACTGCTCGTCGTTGAAAGCCCACAGATCTTCCATCGACCCACCACCCCGCACCAAAATAATCACATCAATGATCGGCTTTTCTGCGCTTTTGTCCCGCAATTTCTTTGGCGTCAAATCAGGCTCCAGCGCTCGTCCATCCTGCGCAAGACGGTATAAATTTGATAGCGCCGAGATAAGTTCACGGGGTGCCTGAGAACCTTGCACCGAAGCCGGCGCGACCACCACAGGAATGTGCGGCACCCGCCGTTGCAAAGCGGTCATCACATCGTGCAAGGCAGCCGCTCCCAAAGACGTGACGACGCCAATGCCACGCGGCATCACGGGCAACGGGCGTTTTCGCGCCGGATCGAACAAGCCCTCACCTTCCAGCTTGGCTTTGAGTTTGAGGAACTGCTCGAACAAGGCGCCCTGGCCGGCCCGACTCATGCTCTCGACAATCAACTGCAAATCGCCCCTGGGCTCGTAAACACCCAGGCGACCCCGCACCTCGACCAGTTCACCATCACGCGGCGCAAAGTCAAGGCTGACCGCAGCGCGGCGGAACATGGCACAACGCAGTTGGCCACTTTCATCCTTCAGCGAGAAGTAACAGTGGCCGCTAGCCGCTCTTGAAAACCCGGAAACTTCCCCCTTCACCGTGACAGGGTTGAAGCGAGCCTCCAGCGCATCGGCAATGGCGCGGCACAGCGCGCCAACGGGCCAAACCCTGGTTTCTGGCACCGGCGATGATCGATCAAACATTGGGAAGACATCTAGACAGGTGACGCACGTCCGTCACCATGCCAGCGAGTGGGTACGCGCCGTTGGGCATTGGCGGGTGGGCTTGACGGGGCGATGACATCGAGCATGCTGTTGATTTCATTGTGTTTTCTGCTGCCTAATTTGTAATCGATCTGTCACAAGCCCCAATTGACGCGGCTTGGCGGCACTTGCCCACTTGGTTCTTCGCAAAGTTATCCACAGTTTTTGTGGGCGAATCGGTCAACTTCTGGCATCTGCCGGCCTGGCCAACGGTTCAACCGGAGCGACGTCAAAACGAAAAACTTGGTAGTCCATAATTGCAGGGCTTTCATCTGCGCGGAGATTCACTTTGTTTTCAATCATACAAGCGGCGGGTTGGCCGATCTGGCCGCTGATTGCCTGCTCCATTCTGGGCCTGGCACTCGTTATCGAGCGCTTCGTCAGCCTCAAGACCGTCAAAATTGCGCCACCTCAGTTGCTCGACGAGGTGCTGACCGTCTCTCGCACCGCCGTACCGGCGCCGGATGTGGTGACACAGTTAGAAAAAAACTCAATGATGGGTGAAGTTCTGGCGAGCGGTTTGAGAACCTTGAACCACAACCCACGCTGCAGTGAAGAAGAGCTGCGCTCCGCCATGGAAAGCGCGGGCCGTCTGGTGGCGCACCGCCTGGAGCGATACCTGAGCACGCTGGCGACCATCGCCTCTGCCGCGCCACTCATGGGATTGTTTGGCACCGTGGTCGGCATGATCGAAATTTTTGGCTCTCAAGCCCCTACGGGCGGCGGCGGCAACCCGGCCCAGTTGGCTCATGGCATTTCGATTGCGCTATACAACACGGCCTTTGGCCTGATGGTGGCCATTCCTGCCTTGATTTTCTGGCGTTACTTTCGCGGTCGGGTGGACGCTTATCTGCTCACGCTGGAGTTGGCCTCCGAGCGCTTGGCTCGTCACCTGAACACACTGAGAAAGTAATGCAATTCCGGACCCGCTCCCGTTCGGGCGATGAGCCTGAAATCAACCTGATTCCCTTTATTGACGTGTTGTTGGTGGTCCTCATCTTTTTAATGCTGTCCACCACCTACAGCAAATTCACCGAGCTTCAGCTGAAACTGCCCGTGGCCGACGCTGACGCGCAGCGCGATTATCCCAAAGAAGTGATCGTGACGGTCACCAGCGAAGGCAGCTACGCCATTAACAAGGTCCCCGTCGAAGGACGCGGCCCGGACGCGCTGGCCATCGCGCTGAGCGCCGGCGCCAAAGCGGGCAAGGATTCTGTGGTGATCATCAATGCGGACGCCAATGCCAAGCACCAGGCCGTCATCACTGTGATGGAGGCGGCTCGCCGTGCCGGCATGAACCAAATCACCTTCGCCACCCAGTCGTCGACCCAAGCCGGGTCGAAGTAAGGCCATGGCGCTCGCCCAGCCCAAGGCATGGCAACAGGTCTTGACGCAGGCCTGGCTTCACAAAGGGGCGCTGGCCTGGAGCCTCTGGCCGATTTCACGGCTCTATGGCGCACTCACCCAGCTTCGCCAGTATTTCTACAAAATAGGCTGGAGCCGCACTGAGCGCATGCCGGTGCCAGTGATTGTGGTCGGCAACGTGATTGCGGGCGGATCGGGCAAAACGCCTGTCGTGATGGCCCTGGTTCGTCATCTCCAATCCCGCGGCATCCGGGTGGGCGTCATTTCACGCGGTCATGGACGCATCGCCCAAGATTGCCGGGAAGTGACGCCGGACAGCGCGGTCGGTGACGTGGGCGATGAACCCGCATTGATCCAACGCACCACCCTTGCCCCGGTCTTTGTCGCTGCACGTCGCGTAGAAGCGGCTCTGCGTCTGTTGGCCAGCTACCCGGACACCCAGGTACTAGTGTGTGACGACGGCCTGCAGCACTTGGCCTTGCACCGGGATCTTGAAATTTGCGTGTTTGACGACCGGGGCGTGGGCAACGGCTTTTTGCTGCCGGCCGGGCCCTTGCGTGAATCCTGGCCACGCCCGGTTGACTGGGTTCTTCACACAGGCACCCAACCCGCATTTGCCGGCTTCACGGCCCAGCGCACCTTGAGCGCACGGGCCATCAGTGAGGACGGCCACACCACCGAACTGGCTGATTTGCAAGGCAACGTCAGTCAAAAGCCCCTGCTGGCGGTGGCTGCCATCGCCAAGCCAGATGACTTCTTTGCCATGCTGAGAGCCCAGGGCTTGCAGTTCACACAAACCCTGGCCTTACCAGACCACTATTCTTTTGATAGCTGGATTCGCAATGATTACGAGGGCTACCAAGTGATTTGCACCGAAAAAGATGCCACCAAACTGTGGCAACACCAACCCGACGCGCTGGCTGTTCCACTGGTGCTGACGCTGCAACCCGAGTTGCTGTGCCAGCTCGATGCCCGCCTGTCCGGTCTTCTTCCGCCCCTCTGAACCCACCGCTATCATTGCGCCATGGATACACGCCTACTTGAACTACTGGTCTGCCCCGTTACCAAAGGGCCACTCACTTTTGACCGCGCAAAGCAGGAGTTGATCTCCCGCAGCGCCCGCCTCGCCTACCCGGTGCGCGACGGGATTCCTGTGCTGCTGGAAAACGAAGCCCGCACCCTCAGCGACGAGGAACTCGGACTTTGAGCATCGTCATTCTGATTCCGGCACGCCTGGCCTCCACCCGCCTGCCCAACAAGCCGCTTGCCGACATCGCGGGTGTGCCCATGGTGGTGCGCGTAGCGCAGCGTGTGCAGGGCTTGAACATTCAAGCCAAGACAGTTCGCGTCGTGGTGGCGGCCGATAGCCTGGGAATCATCCATGCCTGTGGCGACTACGGGGTAGCTGCTGTATTGACCCGGTCGGATCACCCATCCGGCAGTGACCGTCTGGCCGAGGCCTGCCAGTTGCTCGGCCTGGACGACGACGATATCGTGGTGAACGTGCAAGGCGATGAGCCCTTGATCGATCCTGAGCTGGTGCTCGCGGTGGCCGAATTATTGGCCCAAACCCCTGGCGCCAGCATGAGCACGGCGGCCCACGCCATCGACAGTTACGCCGATTACGCCAATCCAAACGTGGTCAAAGTGGTGCTCGACGCCCAAGGCATCGCGCTCTATTTCAGTCGCGCCATGATCCCGTTTGAGCGCGACCGGGCGAACACCTTGCCCAAACCACCTCCGCTGCGGCACATTGGTATTTACGGGTACCGCGTCGGCTTTTTGCGTCAATTTCCCCAATTGCCCCAAGCACCGCACGAAGTCTCTGAATCACTGGAGCAACTGCGCGCCATGTGGCATGGCCACCGCATCGCGGTGCACACCGCCAGTCAGGCGCCAGGCCCCGGCGTAGACACCCCGGAAGACCTTGAGCGAGTACGTCTGCTTTTCCTACCATAAAAGACAGGGCATGTAAGCTGGCTAGAAGCTGACACATGCTATTCTTCGCGGAAACGACGCATCGTTGCGGGCCTGCCAAACACGCCCCACTTGCGGCCCAATTTTCAATAATCTCCCGAGGACACACATGAAATTGATCCTATTGGGCGCCCCTGGCGCCGGCAAAGGCACGCAGGCCACCTTCATCTGCCAAAAATACGGCATTCCGCAGATCTCAACAGGTGACATGTTGCGTGCGGCGGTGAAAGCGGGCGCGCCACTGGGCATCGAAGCCAAAAAAATCATGGACACTGGCGGGTTGGTCAGCGATGAATTGATAATTAACCTGGTCAAGGAGCGTATTGCGCAGGCCGACTGCGCGGACGGATTCCTGTTTGACGGATTCCCGCGCACCCTGCCCCAGGCGGACGCCATGAAGGCAGCCGGCGTAAGTCTGGATTTCGTGCTGGAAATTGATGTGCCGTTTGACGCCATCATCGAGCGCATGAGCGGGCGTCGCTCCCACTCGGCCTCAGGTCGCACCTACCACGTCAAATTCAACCCACCTAAAGTGGAAGGCGTTGACGACATCACGGGTGAGCCTCTGATCCAGCGGGAAGACGACAAGGAAGAAACCGTCAAAAAGCGCCTGGATGTGTACAGCGCCCAGACGCGTCCCTTGGTGGACTACTACTCTCAATGGGCCAAAGCTGAGCCAGCCAAAGCCCCCAAGTACCGCGCCATCAGCGGCACCGGCACCGTGGATGAGATCACGGCCCGGGCCTTCGAGGCACTGTCCAAGTAAACCCTGTTGAGCCCCGGGCGGGCTCAACCCATCAAGGCCAGCATCAGCGCCACCCGGGCTTTCACAGGCGACAAGCCTTTGGAGTCCTCAAACTGGCTGGCCGATGTCGGCAACACCCGGCCCCGCGTACATCGACTGGCCCGCACCACCGACACCCCAGCACGCTGCGCCCGCACCAACGCGGTCTCCAGATCTTGGTGCAAGGTGCCATTTCCGGTTCCTGCCACCACTAACCCACGCAGAACACCTAGACCCGAGTGCTCGGTTGATACCAGGGCATCCACTACAGCTCCGCTGGCTCCGGCATAGTTCATCACAATCTCAACTCTGGGCCAAATCAGATTGGAAACTCCGTTTTTGATAGCCCCTTGCGTAGTTTCGACGGAGGCCAGAGGCCAATTTCTTACCAAACGGATCAAACCCTCCTCGATATAGCCCACGGGACCAGAATCTCCTGAGTCAAATGCATCGACCCGATATGTGTGGACCTTTTGCACGTCCAGAGCACCATGCACCACACCGGCGCAAACCGCCACCACCCCCGTGGCTCCGGGCGTGCATGCCACCGCTACAGCATCCATCACGTTCTGGGGTCCGTCCGGGGTCAGGGCGGATGCTGGTCGCATCGCGCAGGTCAGCACCACCGGTTTGCCCTGAAGGTAGGCACTAGATAGCGCGCTGTGCAGGAAATAGGCTGTTTCCTCCAACGTGTCCGTGCCATGAGTGATCACCACCCCCACCACATCAGGTTGAGCCAGATGGTGGGTTACACGCGCCAGCAACTGTCGCCAGACCTCAAAACTCATGTCCTTGCTGTCGATTTGAGCCACCTGCTCGACCACCAGGCTTCGGCCCGCCAGAACCCGGTCCAGCCCTGGCACGGCCAACAACAACTGCTCAACACCGACCTGTGCCGCCGTGTAGCCAACGTTGTCAGCGGCCGAACTGGCGGTACCGGCAATAGTGCCACCTGTGCCTAAAACCACAACTTTTTGAGCATGAGAAGAAATAGTCACTTGCGAACTTTCGAAAACTGATTAAAAATACAGCTACTGGATATCAACACAGTGTGTATAAACCCACAGCAAGACCACCGCATATCAAAGGAGTCGCCATGCTTGAAAGCCCCAAACTCACCGCCCGCCAGCAACAAATCCTGGATCTCATCAAAAGCGCCATCACGCGCACTGGTGCCCCTCCTACTCGCGCCGAGATTGCCAATGAACTTGGCTTCAAGTCTGCCAATGCGGCCGAAGAGCACCTGCAAGCATTGGCACGCAAAGGCGTGATCGAACTGCTCAGCGGAACCTCACGCGGCATTCGTTTGAAAAGTGAAGCGCTTCGCTCTCTCAATGAGTCGCGTAGCAAAAACCTCACCCTCTCGTTGCCGGGCATGGCCCAATTAATGCTGCCACTGATTGGCCGGGTTTCCGCTGGTTCCCCCATTCTCGCCCAAGAACACGTCGACAAAACCTACTACCTGGAAGACAGCCTGTTTCAGCACAAGCCGGACTACCTGCTCAAAGTGCGCGGCATGTCCATGCGAGACGCGGGCATCATGGACGGCGACTTGCTGGCGGTGCAAGCCAGCAAAGAAGCTAAAAACGGTCAAATTGTCGTTGCTCGCCTGGGCGACGACGTCACCGTCAAGCGTTTTCGCCGGAACAAGCATCTGATCGAGTTGCACGCAGAAAACCCGGACTACCAAACCATCGTGGTCGAACCCGGCGAGGCCTTTGAGATTGAGGGCTTGGCGGTCGGCTTGATTCGCAACACCATGCTGATGTAAACGGCCCGCTGAAAGATTCACCATGAAAAAACTACACAACGACTCCCCCAGTTTGCTGGCACCCCTTCAAGGGTTTTGGCGCTGGCTAATGCCTGCAGCGCTTCCACGTGCTGCAACTGTCGACGAAATTGGATTGGGGTTTTCCGTCCAAGGACTCGAGGCACCTCGTCAATGCGTGGCGCGCCCAACTCGGGCTGTGGTCCGCCCGCTGCGAATTATTCGTGTCCTCGACCACGATAGCGGCCCTGCCAATGTCGGTCGCATGGTGATATCCGGTCGCATGGCCGACGTCTGCGCCGAACTTGATCGCCTGGTCGCACGCGAGCAAACCTTGCATTGAGAGCGACGTCAGCAGGCCCGGCCACTTGACTGCTGGCGCCAATTCTGGGCTCTGACTGACGAACAAGTTCATTGCCGAGGCACAATGTCACGCTATGAATATAGTGATTCTTGACGATTACCAAGACGCCGTCCGAAAACTGGAGTGCGCCAGCCGACTTGAGCCCTACCAAGCCAAGGTCTACACCAACACCGTCAAAGGACTGGGACAGTTGTCGGTCCGACTCAAAGACGCCGACATTGTGATTCTCAATCGAGACCGCACGCAACTGACTCGGTCACTGATTGATAAGCTCCCCAAGCTGAAACTCATTGTTCAAACCGGCCGAATCGGGCCACATGTGGATGTGGCCGCTTGCACAGAGCGAGGGATCGCTGTCGCCGACGGCGTAGGCTCCCCATTTGCAACCGCCGAGCTCACATGGGCACTCATCATGGCCGCGGCTCGCAGATTACCCCAGTACATCGGGAACTTGAAACATGGGGCGTGGCAACAATCCGGATTGAAAACGAGCTCAATGCCGGCCAATTTCGGTCTGGGAACTCTCCTGCGCGGAAAGACACTTGGTATCTGGGGCTATGGAAAAATTGGCCAACTGGTGGCGCAGTATGGCAAGGCCTTCGGCATGAGCGTGGTGATTTGGGGCCGCCCCCCCTCTAGGGAGCGTGCCATTCTCGACGGTTACGACACGGCCATTGGCCGCGAAGAGTTCTTTGAACAGTGCGATGTCATCACCCTGCACCTCCGCTTGAATGAAGAAACCCAGGGCATCGTTCGTGCCGACGACTTGGCCCGCATGAAGCCGACATCCCTTTTGGTCAACACCTCACGGGCCGAACTGGTTGAATCCGACGCTTTGATCAGTTCACTGAACCGCGGTCGCCCAGGCATGGCGGCCGTCGACGTGTTTGAGACCGAGCCAATTCTGCAGGGGCACGCCTTGCTGAGACTGGAAAACTGCATTTGCACGCCTCACATCGGCTACGTTGAGCAAGACAGCTATGAGCGTTATTTTGGCGCCGCGTTTGACAACGTCATCAACTTCATCAAGGGTACGCCGACCAATATCGTCAATCCTGGTGCCCTGCAGGTGCGCCGATAGGCCCACTAACGGCGAACCAAGAATGGCCTTGGGCCCCTCTAACGAACCCGAGCGAAATCAAAGTCGACACAAGCCAGCGACACGCATACAGAGAACACCTCACCCATGAATCCAGTTTTCAAACAGGTCGGCATTGTCGGCGCCGGGGCCATGGGCCGTGGCATTGCTCAAATTGCCGCTCAGGCCGGCAGTCATGTTGTGATGGTTGACATGCAAAACGGGGCCGCTGAATCCGCTCAAGTCGCCATACACGCGCAATGGGAGCGAATGTGTGAAAGAGGGAAAGTGGATGCTATTCAGCTTGCGTCCTTCAAGACCCGACTGCGGTGCGCAGAATCTTTGGGTGGTTTAGCCCATTGCGACCTCATTGTCGAAGCTGTTGTGGAGCGGTTGGACGTCAAGGCCCACTTGATGTCGGAACTGGAGTCACTGGTTCAAGCCGGCACCGTGCTGGCCAGCAACACGTCATCCCTGTCCGTGACCGCTATCGCCGCCGGACTCAAACGACCAGAGCAGGTGGCGGGATTCCATTTTTTCAACCCCGTCCCATTGATGAAGGTCGTGGAGGTTATCGCAGGGTTGAAGACTGCCACAAGCGTTTGTGCGGCCTTGGCCGATTACGCCCGCCAAATGGGGCACACACCCGTCAAGGCGATGGACACGCCTGGCTTCATCGTGAATCATGCTGGTCGAGCTTACGGAACAGAAGCCTTGCGCATCGTGAATGAAGGCGTGGCCGATTTCGCCACCGTTGATCGCATCCTGAAAGATCAAATCGGCTTCAAGCTCGGGCCCTTTGAACTGATGGACCTGACCGGCCTGGACGTGTCGCATCCGGTGATGGAGGCCATCTATCACCAATATTTCGAAGAACCACGCTATCGACCCAGTGCCATCACGGCACAGCGGCTCGCTGGAGGTTTACTCGGCAAAAAGTCAGGCGCCGGCTTTTATGCCTATGACGCCGGAGTGGCACAACTCAGCTCCGAGCCGTCAGTCCCTCACGTTGACGAGATACCTCCCGTGTGGGTGTCACCGCGAGCCGCCCGCCGGGTGGAACTGTTGGGATTGCTCAGGGACTTGGGTGCAAAAATTGAAACAGGCGCGTCACCGTCCACCCTCGCTTTGACCCTGGTCGCCCCATTGGGCTTCGATATCACAACAGTGGCGGTTGTCGAGCGCCTTGATCCCGCCCGCACCATCGGCATCGACATGATGGTTGACGACGCGAGCAGTAAACGACGTGTGCTCGCAACCAACCCTGCCACACGGCAAGACATGCGCCATGCTGCGCATGCCCTCATGGCCCGTGACGGAAAATCGGTCAGTGTGATCAAGGACAGCGGTGGCTTTGTGTCTCAACGGGTCGTGGCCGGCATCGTGAACATTGGGTCGGATATTTGTCAGCAAGGCATCTGCACGCCGGCGGACCTTGAAACTGCGGTCACACTCGGTCTTGGCTACCCGCTCGGCCCACTGGCGTTGGGCAATGCCTATGGACCGACCAACATGCTTGAGATTCTGTTCAATATGCAAACCGTTTACGGTGATCCGCGCTATCGACCCAGCCCATGGCTGCGTCGCCGTGGGGCGATCGGCTTGAGCCTTTTGCATCAAGAAGACTAAGTCCCGCCACCTCTAGGGACCCGGGAAAGGGTCCAGCACGCCCCCACTACCCAGCGACGGGCGTCCGACGGACATTGACTTGGGTCAAGCTGGCCCAGCGGCAAGTCAAAACTGGCTCAAGGCGCACTTCAAGGGCCGGCACCTCCCTTGCATCAGCCAGCGATACCTCTGGCGCCAGTCTCACAGAGGGCTGTCCGTCAGCGGGCCAGTTGCGCCCCTGTTGTGCCTGTGCAGACACTCAGGTGACAACCCTGATACGTCAAGATCGTCTCGCGCGTGACAATGGTCTGGTTATCAGTCACCGAAAAGACAGGCCATGGACGATCCAATTCTTACTATTGAAGAACGCGAGTCAATCAACGCCGGGCGTTGGTTTTCAACTTTATCACCCTCACTCCGACACGACATACTTCGATGTGCTTATGTAAAACGCTTCAAAGACGGCGAATTGATTGCCGCCAGAGGGGAGTCCCCCGAGGAGTGGATCGCCTGCGCGCGAGGTGCAGTCAGGGTGAGTTCAACCTCGATTACTGGCAAGCAAATTACCCTGACCTATGTAGAACCGGGCATCTGGTTTGGCGATGTGGCCATCTTCGATGGCGACCGACGAACCCACGACGCTTGCGCTCACGGCGAGACGACGATTTTGTGCGTTGCGAGAGCGGATTTCAAAAAAATTCTGGCTCTCCATGTCGAGCTGTACGAAGCACTTTTGCGCCTGCATGCGCGGCGAATTCGTCAACTATTTGGCTTGGTAGAAGACCTCAACACCTTGCCTTTACGGGCCAGGCTAGCCAAGCAGTTATTGCACCTGGCGCGGAGTTATGGCGTGCCATCACTCAGCAATGCGGCCGAACTTCGGATTGGACTGCAATTGGCGCAAGAGGAACTGGCACAGTTGCTCGGCGCCTCTCGCCAGCGTGTGAACCAGGAGCTCAAATCCATGGAGCGTGACGAGGTGATACGTATTGAGCCGGGCGGCCTCGTTATTTGCGACCGAGACGCGCTTTTGCGCATCACCGAAGCCGACAACTGCTAACCCCACACTTCCCTTAATGGAGAACCATGAGCGATTTTGACCACTTCACTGGCACACGGGCGGTGTCCGAAAAACAAGCGTTCGACATAGACGCCCTCACCTCTTGGCTAAAGACCAATCTGCCAGGCTTTGAGGCCCCCCTTGCCGTGGAGTCGTTCAAAGGTGGTCAATCCAACCCAACCTACAAGCTGACGACGCCGACCAAAACCTATGTCATGCGAGCCAAACCCGGCCCAGTTGCAAAACTACTGCCGTCGGCTCATGCGATTGAACGTGAGTTTGCGGTCATGAGTGGACTCAAGGGCACGGAGGTTCCCGTGCCTCAAATGCTGTGTCTGTGTGAAGACGAGTCAATCATCGGGCGCGCCTTCTACATCATGGAGTTCATGGAAGGCCGGATTCTGTGGGATCAAACCTTGCCGGGAATGAGCAACTCAGAGCGCGGCGCAATTTATCTTGAAATGAATCGGGTTATCTCCGCACTTCATTCTGTGGACTATGTAGGACGCGGATTAGCCACTTATGGCAAAGCAGGCAACTATTTCGAACGCCAGATCGCTCGGTGGAGCAAGCAATACCTCGCGTCGGCCGATGGCACTGGCCCGATGAGTCAACCCATTGCGGAAATGGAGCAACTCATGGAGTGGCTCCCCAAAAATATTCCGGCCATGGCGCGCTCAGAGCAAATGATCAGCGTCGTTCATGGGGACTACCGCCTGGACAACCTCATGTTTCACCCCTCTGAACCCAGAATCATCGCGGTGCTGGACTGGGAGCTATCGACATTGGGCCATCCGTTGGCAGATTTCAGCTACCACTGCATGGCTTGGCACATTCCACCTGGCGCATTTCGGGGCATCGGGGGCCTGGATGTCAGCAGCATGGGCATTCCAACCGAAGAAGAATATATCCGCCTGTATTGTGAAAGAACCCGATTGGTCAAGCCAGAGCAACTCAAGGCCGACTGGAATTTCTACATGGCATACAACTTGTTTCGCATAGCCGCCATCTTGCAAGGAATCGCAAAACGCGTTGAAGCGGGAACGGCCGCCAGCGCACAAGCCGTCAGTTCAGCAGCCGGCGCCAGGCCACTGGCTCAAATGGCCTGGAAATTTGCCCGGCAATCCGGAACCTGACTCAAGTCGCCTGACCAATCTGGCGGGCGACTCCCCTCAACCCCACCTTCATCGAAAGCACACTCATGGATTTTGACTACTCCCCCAAGACCAAGGAACTCCAAGCGCGTTTGCAGGCGTTCATGGATGAACATATCTATCCAAACGAGAGCACTTACCAATCCGAGATTTCAGCCAATACCGCTGCCGGAAAGCGTTGGACGCCACTGCAGACCATTGAGAATCTCAAGCCAAAGTCACAAGCCGCAGGCCTTTGGAACCTGTTTCTGCCAGTGGATAGTGCTGCCGCGTCCGGCTATGCAGGAGCAGGATTGACCAACCAGGAATATGCCCCGTTGGCGGAAATCATGGGGCGCGTGATGTGGTCCAGCGAAGTATTCAATTGCTCAGCACCAGATACCGGCAATATGGAAACTATTGCACGTTACGGTTCGGCTGAAAACAAGGCACGCTGGCTCAAACCTTTGCTTGAGGGAAAAATTCGCTCAGCGTTTGCGATGACTGAACCCGATGTGGCCTCCAGTGACGCCACCAACATCGAAACCAGGATTGAGCGTGACGGTGACAACTACGTTATTAATGGTCGCAAGTGGTGGACTTCCGGCGCTGGCGACCCCCGTTGTTCTGTCTACATCACCATGGGAAAGACTGATCCAGAAGCAGCACGCCACTCCCAGCAAAGCATGGTGCTTGTGCCCGCAGACACCACTGGTATCACTGTTGTGCGGCCACTCAATGTCATGGGCTACGACGATGCACCGCACGGCCACATGGAGGTCCTGTTTGAAGACGTGCGAGTGCCAGTGGACAATATTCTGCTGGGTGAAGGTCGAGGATTCGAAATCGCCCAAGGGCGCCTTGGCCCAGGTCGCATCCACCATTGCATGCGTCTGATTGGTCTGGCTGAACGAGCATTGGAGCTCATGTGCAAACGAGCCTCAGTCAGAATTGCCTTTGGTAAAAGCGTTGCTGCGCAAACGGTGACGCAGGAACGCATTGCGGAAGCACGCTGCAAAATTGATATGGCCCGCTTGTTGACGCTGAAGGCCGCCTGGATGATGGATGTCGCCGGGAACAAATTCGCCAAAAACGAGATCGCCATGATCAAGGTCGTTGCGCCGAGCATGGCCTGCCAAGTCATCGACTGGGCAATGCAAGTCCATGGCGGCGCGGGGATGTGTGACGACTTTCCATTGGCCTATAGCTACGCCAATGCCCGCACCTTGCGCTTCGCGGACGGTCCGGACGAGGTCCACCGCAACGCCATTGCAAAACAAGAGTTGGGAAAATACACACTCAATGCCAAACCGGTGGAGATGCCGGTGACACGAGGCTGTTAACAAGTCTAATCGGCCCCTGCTCCTGGGGTCGATTGAGTATCAAGACATTCAGTCTGTTGCTGTTAAATTTTTTCCGCGTGGCATGGCGTTAAGAGATTGGATCTCTAAGCGCCCGGAATCTCGGACCACAATTCATTGAGATCAGGGAATCGCCACACAGCCGGGTCTTCTCTTCCTTGAATTTTTTCATTGCAGCTAGGGTGGGAAAGATCAACGATATGCGGAGCGATCCTCATATTGGATTTGGTTGAAAAGAAAACCTTCACACTGGGCATCGTCAGAGACTTTCCCGTTTGCTCAATCACCACTCCAATTCGACCAGAGGTCAAGCGCACCAGCGACCCCACTGGATAAATTCCCATCGTTTTAACAAATGCTTGAAACACCACTGGGTCAAAATGGCCATTGGCCCACTCAGCCATTTTCCGCACAGACTCAGCCGGGTCCCAGCCCGATTTGTAGGGACGATTTGAGGTGATGGCATCGTAGACATCGCACACCGCCCCCATCTTGGCGAATATGCTGATCTTGTCTCCGGAAAGACCACGAGGGTATCCTGAACCGTCCATTTTTTCGTGATGGTGCAGACAGACATCCAGCACAATCTCATCGACGCTATCGCCCGTCAACAACAACTTGTGGCCCTCCACCGGATGGCTTTTGATGATCTTGAACTCTGCATCGGTGAGCTTGCCCGGCTTGTTCAACACAGCCATGGGCATCACAGCCTTGCCCAAATCATGCATCAAACCGGCCAGCCCTGCGAGTCGTATGTCTGACTCACTCATGCCTAACTGTTTTGCCAAAGCCACCATCATCGCGCAAACTGCAACCGAATGAAGATAGGTGTAATCATCCACAGTTTTGAGTCGAGCAAGACTAATTAGCGCCCCCGGATTCCGGGCAACAGAGTCCGAGATTTCGTCAACCAGTTGGCCAGCGCCCCCTACGTCAACGCTTTTCCCCATCCGCGCTTCCTCAAACATTGACACCACCGCATGCTTGGCGCGTTCGCAAGTTTTGGCCGCTCTGGCCATCTCCTGGGTAGCGGGTACTCGCGCAATTTCCCTCGTCTTCGGCAGATCGTTGGCAACTGGGGTCGCCGCCTGCAGCAACTCACTGTCTACTTGCGCGTCAGACTGCGCGGTAAGAACTGCATTGGCTCCCGGCGGGACATCCAAGCCCTTGCTACTGTCAATCCACACCTCCTTGATGCTGCTCCCGTGAATAGCCGAGAGGTCTTTTGGATCATTCAGCAACAATTTACCGCGCCAAAACGGATGCTCCATCCAAGAGCCACAAAACTCGTGAACATGCATCCCAATAGTCAGTTGATCAACATCAATTCGCTTCAGCATGACAGGAGTACTCGTAATTTCAAAATATATGGTTCAACCTAATCGCGGTCAAACAAGTGGCCAATTCAAAGACACAATACCACCGTAGCTTATGTTTAAAACTTGCTACCTTGCCGAACTCAATGCAGATGGCGGGGTTTTCTACCGCCTCCGTGCCCGCCTCCGTGTCCACCTCCTGAGCCTCTAGGCGGGCGTCCGAGTTGAAGTGAGCTAACCAAGTCATCAAATCGTTGTGCGAACAGCTTGTCGACTTCAGCAACTACGCCGCCAAGCTCAGCGCCATCGAAATGACGCTCCATCAAGTTAATGACGTCTTGAACCAGCAAATCACGCTGCACCTGCATGATTGCGGCTGGATCTGGCCCTACAAATAGCACCAAGAAGTCATCACGAGACTCGCTAGATGAGCGCTCGTCGTCTTCGTCAAATTCGACGTCATAAAAAGTAACCTCAACAGACGCGCCAGTGAGCGCCAAATCATTGAGATTCATGCACATTTCGTCTAATACCTGGCGGAAATCGTCGTCACCAGGCACCGTCCAGCACATTTGCAGAAGGTGCTCTTGAGCATCGAACCTGATGCCCGGCTCGTCCTCGTAGGAGCTTCCTGAACCGTCCGCTAACGACTTGGCTCCAGCGTATCGCCACAAGGGTTTTAGAGCATCATGCAGCTGTTCAAAAACGACATTGGGCCGAAGGGAAACTTGCCCATGAACATGGATTTCAAACGGTGTATTAAAGCGTGACATGTGTTATCTGTTCGGAGTGAAGGTCGGGGTCCGTTTTCATTTAATTGCAGTATGACCTCCAACCTCTCACTTTTGAGTTTCTTCGACACTGCTTCAGTGCCGCCTGGTAGGCTGCGCCCCAGTTACAGGGCTATCGATAGGTGTAAATTCATTGTGCCATGTTGTCAACAACATCTGTCATCACTCTCCCGAATCAAGATACGACTGACCCGCACCGCCACTGGTCGGTGCCAACAGCCGCGCCTCACTCCGCCATTGAATCCTGAGTTCTATACCGCATTGCCGATGCAAAGGTTAACCTTGAATCCAAAGGGTACGACAGCGATGTTCGATCAAGGGTGGGTGCAGACATCACCGACAGATCTGCTTTGAATCAGCCGCCAATCATTGCTGGCTTGAGGACCTGACAGCGAACTCGGAAACAAATGACGCCAACATCAAAAAACCCGACGAGGCAGCTTGCCGAGCGAGTCAGGTCATAAAAGACTTGACAAGGTGAAGCGCATTGGTGCCCGAGACCGGAATCGAACCGGTACGCCCGTTATTCACGAAGCGGCGGATTTTAAGTCCGATGTGTCTACCTATTTCACCACTCGGGCATCATGACCAAATCGAAACAAAACGGCCCCGCTGAATAAAGCAACGAGGCCACATGTCCAGCTTTTGTCAATATTCTGGAGGCGCGACCCAGAGTCGAACTGGGCTACACGGATTTGCAATCCGTTGCATAACCGATTTGCTATCGCGCCTTAATTTCTAAAAAAATAGGAAGCCATGCTTCCCATTTTTACCCTGGAGCGGGAGAAGAGTCTCGAACTCTCGACCTCAACCTTGGCAAGGTTGCGCTCTACCAACTGAGCTACTCCCGCATAAACCCAGAAAAATATAGGGTTAAAAACACTTGGAGCGGGAAAAGAGTCTCGAACTCTCGACCTCAACCTTGGCAAGGTTGCGCTCTACCAACTGAGCTATTCCCGCGTTTCCAGACTTTAAATTATAGCGTGATAAAAGATTGATTGTTAAAAATCAAATAATTTCATTAATGCTTAATGGACGCACTTAACCCTCCAGTCGCTGGAGATGCCTCAGTAACTGCTGGCGCAACGGCGAGCTCCTCATCGGGCAACGGCGTTGGCATTTTCTCCAGTGCAATTTCAAGCACTTTATCGATCCATCGCACTGGCACGATTTCCAGACCATCTTTCACATTCGCCGGGATGTCTTGCAAGTCTTTTGCATTCTCTTCAGGAATAATGACCGTCTTGATGCCACCTCTCAAAGCGGCGAGCAATTTTTCCTTCAGGCCGCCAATGGCGGTCACCTCGCCACGCAAGGTGATCTCACCCGTCATAGCCACATCACCCCGGACCGGTATCCCAGTCATTGCCGACACAAATGCGGTCGTCATCGCCGCACCTGCACTGGGGCCGTCTTTGGGAGTAGCACCGTCCGG
Organism: Rhodoferax sp. PAMC 29310; assembly: GCF_017948265.1. Taxonomy (NCBI): domain Bacteria; kingdom Pseudomonadati; phylum Pseudomonadota; class Betaproteobacteria; order Burkholderiales; family Comamonadaceae; genus Rhodoferax; species Rhodoferax sp. PAMC 29310. The sequence goes on from NZ_CP072852.1 coordinate 1,421,480, forward strand.
CACGTGGATGTGAATATCCTTTTTCTCGAAAAATTCATCTTTAATGCCCAAGCGACGTGAGCGACTCCGCACAACTGTTCGTGCAGCCTCAACCGATTCCTTCATGACATCGCCCAACGAACCAGTGCGGGTAATCACTCCCTTACCCGGCATCATGGCCGCCTCAATGGTCAGCAAATCACCGCCCACTTCAGTCCAGGCCAGGCCGACCACTTGACCGACTTGATTCTGTTGCTCAGCGCGTCCGTAGTTGTATTTCCTGACCCCGAGGAAGTCATTCAAGTTTTCCGAATTCACGGTAACCAGAGGCTTAAGTTGTTTCAACTGCAAGCCTTTGACCACCTTTCGGCAAATCTTTGACAGTTCCCGCTCCAACGAACGCACACCAGCTTCGCGAGTGTAATAACGCACGATGTCACGCACAGCCTCCTCAGCAACAAGTAACTCCGTCACCTTGACGCCGTTGTTCTTGAGTTGTTTTGGCAGCAAGTACTTGATCGCAATACTGACCTTCTCATCCTCTGTGTAGCCAGATAGACGAATCACCTCCATGCGGTCGAGGAGTGCTGAAGGGATGTTCATTGAGTTGGACGTTGCAACGAACATCACGTCACTCAAATCGAAATCAACTTCGACATAGTGATCACCGAACTTGTGGTTTTGCTCAGGGTCTAGTACTTCAAGCAAGGCACTGGACGGGTCACCCCTGAAATCGGCGCCTAATTTATCAATTTCATCAAGCAAAAAGAGTGGATTGCGCGTGCCGACCTTGGACAAGCTCTGCAGAACCTTGCCTGGCATCGCACCAATGTAGGTGCGGCGATGCCCCCTGATTTCGGCCTCATCCCGCATACCGCCCAGAGCCATTCGAACGTACTTACGTCCCGTCGCCTTGGCAATTGACTCTCCCAAAGAGGTTTTACCAACGCCAGGTGGGCCGACCAAACACAGGATCGGTGCCTTTACTTTGTCGACACGTTGTTGAACCGCCAGGTACTCAAGAATACGGTCTTTGACTTTGTCAAGCCCGTAGTGATCTTCATTGAGAACCAACTCGGCGGCACCTAAATCGTGCTTGATTTTTGTTTTCCCGGCCCAGGGCAATCCTGTGAGCACGTCAATGTAGGTACGGACAACAGTCGCCTCAGCTGACATTGGCGACATCAGCTTGAGCTTTTTCAGCTCCGCCTCGGCCTTTTTCAACGCTTCCTTCGGCATTCTGGCCGCTTTTATCTTTTTCTCAACCTCGTCGATGTCAGCGCCATCTTCGCCTTCACCCAACTCTTTCTGAATGGCTTTGACCTGCTCGTTCAGATAAAAGTCGCGTTGATTTTTCTCCATTTGGCGTTTGACGCGGCCGCGAATTTTCTTGTCGACGTTCAGAATATCAACTTCACGCTCTATTTGCTCGTAAAGGTTTTCAAGACGCTCCTTGACACTGGCCAAGTCGAGAACGGCTTGCTTGCTGTCAAGCTTCAACGGCAGGTGGGCCGCAATCGTGTCCGCCAGTCGACCAGCGTCGTCAATCCCGGAAATTGACGTCAAAATTTCCGGTGGAATTTTTTTGTTCAGTTTGACGTACTGATCAAACTGCTGCATTACGGCGCGGCGCAATGCCTCAACTTCACTTGCCTTGCCACGGGGCTTAGCCTCCGGCTCGGTCACAACTTCAAGTGGTGTGACATTGGCGGAAAAGTGTGACTCACCCTCGTCGATCTTGTTCACCCGAGCGCGTTGCTGACCTTCAACTAGGACTTTAACGGTGCCATCCGGCAACTTCAACATCTGCAGAATGGTTGAGACGCAACCGACGTCAAACATGTCAGTGACCAGAGGGTCATCTTTGGCTGCAGCTTTTTGCGCGACCAGCATGATGCGACGCTCAGCATCCATGGCAGCTTCAAGTGCCTTGATGCTTTTTGGGCGACCGACGAACAACGGAATCACCATGTGCGGAAAGACGACAACGTCGCGCAATGGCAAGAGAGGCAAATCTATAGCGACAGCAGGTAGTGGGGTGTGACCAGACATTGGGAACCTTTTAGTTACCTGTTAAAAATAGGGGGTAAATGAGAAATTTCAACCCGTAGAGCATTGTCAGCCCGCGGGTTTCGTATCAATCAAAAGTAAACAACCCTAAAAGGGAGTTGTTCAAGCCTTTTTGGCCAACTCGCGGTAAACCAACAGAGGTGGCTTGTTCTCTTCAATGGTCGCTTCGTCAACGACGACCTTTTCGACGTTGCTGGCATTGGGCAACTCATACATGGTGTCAATCAAAGACTGCTCCAGGATAGAGCGTAAGCCTCGCGCGCCAGTTTTCCGGGCCAACGCCTTTTTGGCAATTGCTTTCAATCCTGCAGGGCGAATCTCCAGCTCAACACCCTCCATCAGCAACAATTTGGCATATTGCTTCACAAGCGCATTTTTGGGCTCAGTCAGAATTTGAACCAAGGCGTCCTCGGTCAATTCAGCCAGTGTTGCAACGACGGGCATCCGACCCACCAACTCGGGAATCAGGCCAAACTTGATCAAATCCTCGGGCTCAACGTCTTTGAACACCTCGGTCAAGCTGCGTTGCTCCTTGCTCTTGACGGACGCCCCAAACCCTATGCCGGACGACGCGGTACGGTTTTCAATGACTTTCTCGAGTCCGGAAAACGCACCGCCGCAGATGAACAGGATGTTGGTCGTGTCAACCTGAACGAAGTCTTGATTCGGATGTTTTCGCCCACCTTGTGGCGGAACGCTGGCCATCGTGCCCTCAATCAGTTTGAGCAAGGCCTGTTGCACGCCTTCGCCGGAGACATCGCGTGTGATTGAAGGGTTGTCCGACTTTCGAGTGATCTTGTCAATTTCGTCGATATAGACAATCCCCCGCTGCGCCCGCTCCACCTCGTAGTTGCAACTCTGAAGCAATTTGAGAACAATGTTTTCCACGTCTTCGCCGACGTAGCCCGCTTCGGTCAACGTGGTGGCGTCGGCCATAACAAAGGGCACATCCAACATCCGCGCCATAGTCTGTGCCAGCAGCGTTTTGCCAGATCCAGTTGGGCCAATCAGCAAAATATTGCTTTTGGCCAACTCCACATCGTCCTTTTTGGCCTTCTCTTTGTGGCGAAGGCGTTTGTAGTGGTTGTAAACGGCAACGGCCAAGGTCCGTTTTGCGGGCTCTTGACCGATCACGTAGTTGTCAAGATTACCCTTGATCTCCGCAGGCGTTGGCAATTCACTGCCGGCACCATTCACTTCGGTTGTGGCGGGGAGTTCATCGCGAATAATCTCATTGCACAGATCTATGCACTCATCGCAGACAAAAACAGAGGGGCCAGCAATGAGTTTTTTAACCTCATCCTGGCTTTTGCCGCAAAAAGAACAATAGAGAGTTTTTTCGCCCGAGGTGCCTTTTTTTTCGGCCATGTGAACTACGCCTTTTTCGGAAAATTACCGAATAATACCCAAAGAGAAACGGCGCCCGCTGAAACCAGAAGACACCGTCTGTGCGCATTGGAGGCCATCAAACAAGTCGTGGACCTCGGCGCCGCTACGAGATTAAGTCCGCTTCGAAATGACCTGATCGATCAAACCATAATCTTTGGACTCATCAGCGGACATGTAATAGTCACGCTCTGTATCTTTTGCAATGCGCTCCAATGGCTGACCAGTGCGCTCCGCCAAAATTTTGTTCAGTTGCTCGCGTGTTTTCAGAATTTCGCGCGCCTGAATTTCAATTTCGGTGGCCTGACCCTGGCTACCCCCGGATGGCTGGTGAATCATGATCTTGGAGTTGGGCAAGGAGAAGCGCTTGCCTTTCTCACCAGCTGCCAACAGGAACGCGCCCATACTGGCCGCAAAACCGATACACAGGGTTGAAACCGCTGGTTTGATGAAATTCATGGTGTCGAAAATCGCCATGCCAGCGCTCACGGACCCGCCTGGTGAGTTGATATAGAAGGAAATATCCTTGTCAGGATTTTCACTCTCCAGGAACAACAATTGAGCGACAACCAAATTGGCTGTCTGATCGTTTACTGGACCGACCAGAAAAATCACGCGCTCTTTGAGCAGGCGCGAGTAAATGTCATACGAACGCTCACCCCGGCCCGATTGCTCGATCACCATAGGAACCATACCCAGTCCCTGTGTTTCCATTGACCCATTTCGCACGTTCATCTTGACTCCCAAAATAGACAGACACTGTACCGAAAAATTGGCACCCTAATGAAAATGGGGCTTACCGACAAGACTACAAGTCCGGCAGAAGCCCCATTTTGGCCGCTTTGATGCGGCGAAACGATTAGTTTTGAGCCATCAACTCATCAAACGTAACTGTCTTCTCGTTGATTTTGGCCTGCGCCAAAACAAAATCAGTCACATTGTTTTCAATCACGATGGCTTCAACTTCCGCCAAGCGGTTGTTGTCGCTGTAGTACCAACGCATCACATCAGCGGGCTTCTCGTAGCTGGCAGCCAACTCTTCGATGTGAGCCTTGATTTGTTCAGTCTTGGCTTGCAAGCTATTCGCGCGAACCAAATCAGCCACCACCAAGCCCAAACGCACACGACGCTCAGCTTGTGGACGGAACACGTCATCAGGAATAGGTGCCTTGTCAGCGTCCTTGATGCCGCGTTGCTTCAGGTCAGCGCGGGCGCCTTCCAGCAGACGGGCAATTTCAGCCTGAACACTGGCGTTCGGCAGATCCAACTCGGCCTTGGACACCAATGCGTCCATAACAGCTTGTTTGTTGCGGGCCAGCAAGCGGAACTTCACTTCGCGCTCCAGGTTTTTCTTGATGTCAGCGCGCAAACCGTCGATGGTGGCGTCAGCAATACCCAAGGACTTGGCCAATGCCTCGTTCACTTCTGGCAGATTGGCGGCTTCGATTTTCTTCAACGTAACCATGAAGTCGGCAGTTTTACCAGCGACGTCTTTGCCATGATAGTCAGCCGGGAAGGCCAACTGGAAGGTCTTGCTTTCGCCGGTTTTCATACCGCGGGTCGCATCTTCAAATTCTTTCAACATCTGGCCATCGCCAACGATGAACTGGAAGTCTTCAGCTTTGCCGCCAGCGAACACTTCACCGTCGATTTTGCCTTCAAAGTCAACCGTCACGCGGTCGCCGTCAACGGTGGCAGCATCTTGAGCGCGCTGAGCGAAGGTACGCCGTTGCTTGCGCAGAATGTCGATGGTCTTGTCGATGGCGCCTGCGTCCACTTCAGCCGAGACTTTCTCGACTTCTGCGGTGGTCAGGTCGCCCATTTTGACTTCTGGGTAGACTTCGAAAATAGCGTCAAAAGCCATTTGACCTTCTGGAGCGCCTTCGCTTTCGGTGATGCGGGGCTGACCAGCCACACGCAACTTGGCTTCATTGGCAGCCACGGAAAAAGCTTCGCCGACTTTGTCATTCATGACTTCGTAGTGCACGGAATACCCATAGCGTTGGGAAACCACCGTCATTGGGACTTTGCCTGGACGGAAACCGTCCATCTTGACCGTACGGGCCAGCTTTTTCAGGCGGGTCTCGACTTCTGACTGGATCGTCCCGACGGGCAGTGTCAGCGTGATTTTTCGTTCCAGCTTTTCCAGTGTTTCAACGGTAACAGCCATTGCAATGCTCCTAATTGTGATGAGATCAACAAAGGCGGCCGTCCTGCGGCTGCTCTCTGCCCCTCAAGTTATCAAAGGTGGTGCGCGGGGGGGGACTCGAACCCCCACACTGTTTCCAGCGTCAGGACCTAAACCTGGTGCGTCTACCAATTTCGCCACCCGCGCACTTAAAAATTAAGGGGACGGTTTAATTAACCATCCCCAAGAAATCGGTAATCCAGTTATTTTAACCTGCTCCGGGGACCTCTTTCCTGACCCTGAACCAAGCCGCGTACATGGCGGGTAGCGCTAGCAGGGTCAAAATGGTCGCCACGATCAATCCGCCCATGATCGCCACGGCCATCGGGCCCCAGAAAACCGAGCGAGACAGCGGGATCATGGCCAGCACGGCCGCAGCCGCGGTCAAAACAATCGGTCGGGCGCGGCGCACGGTGGACTCCACAATGGCATCCCATGCAGGCACGCCGTTGCTGCGATCAGTCTCAATCTGGTCAATCAAAATGACGGAGTTGCGTTGAATCATGCCCATGAGCGCAATCACACCCAGCAGCGCCACAAAGCCAAAGGGGCGATCCAGCACGAGCAACGCCCCCGCCACACCGGCAATTCCCATGGGGCCCGTCAGGAAGACCAGCATGGCCCGGCTGAAGCTGTGCAGCTGCAACATCAGCAAGGTAAAGGTGATGAACAGCATGATGGGTATGCCGGCGGCGATGGAGGCAGAGCCTTTGGAGCTCTCCTCCACAGCGCCAGCCACCTCGATGCGGTAGCCCGCATGACCCTCGGTGGACCACTTGGCCTCGATCGCTTTCAGCGCGGGGAGTACCTCTTTGCTGACGGTGGCGCCCTGCAAGCCCTCCACGATGTCACTTTGCACCGTGATCGCATAGTTGCGGTTCTCGCGCCACATCACGCCAGGCTCCCAAGTGAACACGGGTTTGGCGATTTGAGTCAGCGGAATTGACCGGCCCGACGCGGTGGGGAGGTTGGCATTGCCCAAGTCGCTGATTGCGTCGCGCTCGTCCAGGGGTTGGCGCAGCACGATGTCGATCAACTTATCCCCGTCACGGAACTGACCCACCGTGGCACCCGACAACATGGTGCGGGCTGCCTGCGCGATGGATTGACTGGACACACCCAAGGCGCGGGCCTTGACCTGATCCACTTCCAGGCGAATGACTTTCACCGACTCGTTCCAGTTGTCGTTGACACCCCGGGTGTTTGGGCTCGCTCGCATGGCGACCTTGACCTCATCAGCGCGCTCTCGCAGCTGAATCGGGTCCGGACCCACCACACGGAACTGCACCGGGTAGGGAACGGGCGGGCCGTTGGGCAGCAGCTTGACACGGCCGCGCACCTCTGGAAACTCAGTCGCCAACAGCGCGGGCAAGCTTTGGCGCAATGACTCACGGCGTTTCAGGCTGTTCGGAACCACAATCATTTGCGACACATTGGATTGGGGAAAGGTCTGCTCCATCGGTAAATAGAAGCGCGGCACGCCGGAGCCCACCCAGGTACTGACGGAGTCCACGCCCTCCTCCTGCTGCAAACGCGCTTCCACCCGCTTGGTCGTGAGTGAATTGGAAGCAAATGACGTGCCTTCTGGGAACCACAGGTCCACCAAAATTTCGGGGCGGCTAGAGTCCGGAAAGAACTGCTGCTGCACCTTGCCCATGCCCACAATGCCTAAGGCAAGAATCAGAATGGTGGCCGCAATGGTCAACCAACGGTGGTGCACACACCAATTTACCGCTCGACGGAAAAGGCGATAGAAGGCGGTGTCAAAGTGCTCTTGGTGAATTTCGCCAGACTCTGACTTGGGTTTGTCCTTCAATAACAGCGTGCCCAAATAGGGCACGAAGTAAACCGACACCAACCAACTCAGCACCAGCGCAATCACCGTTACTGCAAAAATGGCATAGGTGTACTCACCCGTTGACGATTTGGCCAAGCCGATGGGGAGAAACCCCGCCGCCGTGATCAGCGTGCCCGTCAGCATGGGCATGGCGGTGATTTCATAAGCAAACGTGGCAGCGCGGACCTTGTCGTAGCCCTCCTCCATCTTGCGCACCATCATTTCCACCGCAATGATGGCGTCATCGACCAACAGCCCCAGCGCGATGATGAGCGAGCCCAGTGAAATTTTGTGCAAGCCAATACCGAAGAAGTTCATAGCCAAAAAAGTCACGGCCAGTACCAGGGGAATGGTGATGCCCACCACCAGCCCGGGACGCATGTCGATGTACCAGCGCTTGTAGATCGGGTGGTTGCCGGGACGGCGATGAAACCCCAAGGCAATAAAGCTGACTGCCAGCACAATCACCACCGCTTCGATCAACACGCTGACAAACTCGTTCACTGACTTGGCTACCGCCTTCGGCTGGTCTTGCACCGACACCAGGTTGACACCTAACGGCAGTCCAGCCTGAATCTCAGCGACGCTGGCATTCAAGGCTTTGCCCAAGGCAATGATGTCTCCCCCCTTGGTCATGGAGATGCCTAAAGCAATCACCTCTTTGCCCTGGTGGCGCACCTTCACACTCGGCGGATCCACGTAGCCCCGTTGAATCGTGGCAATGTCGCCGAGGCGAATTTGCTTGTCGCCGGCGCGGATGGGCATGGCCTGCAAATCCTCCTCCGCATTAAATTGCCCCTGCACCCTGACCTGGACCACATCCAGCGGGGTTTGCACGGCCCCGGCCGACTCGACCGCGTTTTGCTGCCCCAACTGCGACAACACCTCGTTCATGTCCAGCCCCATTTGGGACAGGCGTTTTTGAGAGACCTCCACAAACAGCTTCTCGTCTTGCGCGCCAAACAGCTCAACCTTGGCCACGTCAGGCACGCGAAGCAGTTTCTGGCGCACGTCGTCGGCAAAGAACTTGACCTCGGCGTAACTGAAGCCGTCGGACTCCAGCGCATAAATCACGCCATAGACGTCACCAAAGTCGTCGTTAAAGAATGGGCCGACCACGCCGCCCGGCAAGGTGCCACGCATGTCGCCCACTTTTTTGCGCACGGCGTACCAGACATTGGCCACATCGCTGGCTTTGCTGGAGTCCTTGATTTGAAAAATAATCTGCGACTCACCCGGCTTGGAATAGCTGCGAATCTTGTCGGCAAACGGCGCCTCTTGCAGCGTGCGCTCGATCTTGGACGTGACCTGCTCGGCCACCTGCTGGGCCGTGGCACCCGGCCAATAAGTGCGCACCACCATGGCCCGAAAGGTAAACGGCGGGTCTTCGTCCTGACCCAATTGAAAGTACGAGGCCAGCCCCAGCACCATCAACACCACCATCAAATACCGGGTCAGCGCTGCATGCTCCAGCGCCCAGCGCGAGAGGTTAAAACTCTCTTTGGGATTCGTTTGTGTCATGGCCGACTCACTTAGCCGCTGAAGCGTTTGAATTCACTATCGAATCAGGAGCTACTCCCGCTTGATTGACGGGGGCCACAACCACTTTTTCCTGATAAAGCGTGACTTTTTGTCCGGCGGAAAGCACATGCACGCCACTCGTCACCACCTGCAGTCCGGGGGTCAAGCCACTGGCGATCACCACCTCATTGCCATCAGCCGTGAGCACCTCCACCGGCTGCGCCTTGACGGTCATGCTGGCCGGATCAAGCAACCAGACCAGGGTTTTTCCACCCTGCTGCAACAAAGCATTCGTTGGCACCTTGATGGCGGGCGCCCCTGCATGGCTGAGAGACTGCGGCACCACGGTCACGGTCGTGCCCAATGCAGGCGATGCGTCACCGCTCAACGCCACTTTGACTAAAAAGGTACGCGTCACCGGGTCGGCACTGGCCGCCACCTCACGCACAACGCCCTGCAACGCCGTGTCTGAAGCCCAGACCCGCACCGCCACCTTGCTACCGGTTTTGACGGCCGCCACCCGGTCCTCGGGCACGGAAAAGATCACGTCACGTGGCCCGTCCTGAGCAATGCGGACCACAGGTGTACCCGCTGCCAGTACTTGTCCCTGCTCAGCTTCTACGGCCGTGACAACGCCCGACACATCAGCGCTCAGACGGGTGTAGTCAGCCTGGTTGCCTTGCGAGGCCAGCTGCGCCTGCGCCTGGTCGTACTGGGCTTGGGCCGCTTTCAGCGCCGTTGTGCGGCGCTCAAACTCGGCTCCGCTGATGAAGTTTTGGTCCCTCAGCTCTTTGAATCGTTTGAAATCAGCTGCCGCCTGGTAGCGGTTGCTGGCGGCCACCGCCAATTGCGCGCGGGCCGCATCAGCGGCCAAACGGTAGTCCTGCGGGTCCAACTGAGCCAGCAATTGACCGGCCTTAACGTGCTCACCCAACTGAACCGGGCGCTGGCTCAACTTGCCTGCCACCCGGAAACCAAGGCGGGATTCGACCCGTGCCCGCACCTCACCGGCAAACTCGACCGAGGACTGCACCGTCCCCACGCCGACCGTCAAAACCTTGACGGAGCGTACCGGTGCGTCCAGGGGTGCCGGCTTGGAACAGGCGCTCAGCAGCAAGGCCGCAGCAACCGGCAGCACGCCAGCGGACAATGGCTTTATTAATTTCAAAAAATTCATGACAGGCTTCGCTTTTTAAGAAGGACACTCAAACTACTGACCGATTGGTTATTAATTTTAGATTGTTCTTGCAGGCTGTCAATCCAGTCGCCTCATTTCGACCCAATACCGTGACCCTCAAAACCAAAAACGCCACTCAAACTGTAGATCACTACGAGAATTTTCCAGTGGCCAGTTGGTTGTGCCCCGCCCACTTGCGCCCTGCTATTGCGGTCATTTATTGGTTTGCGCGCACGGGTGACGACATTGCCGATGAAGGCAGCGCGCCCCCTCAAGAGCGACTCGACGCATTGAGCCGCTTCCGACAGGACCTACTAAACATTGCCGCCGGCCAATCGCACAGCGGCCAGTGGCCCCAGGTTTTTGACCCGTTGCAACCCGTGCTTGACTGTTTTTCCCTACCCGTGCCTTTATTGACCCAACTGCTGGATGCGTTTGAGCAAGACGTGCGTTACACCGCCGCCGGCCAGCGGTACCAGACCGATGAGGAACTGCACGACTACTGCTCGCGTTCGGCCAACCCAGTGGGCCGCCTGCTGCTGAACCTGTACGGCATTCGCGACGAAGCCTCACTGGCGCAGAGCGACCAAATCTGCACTGCACTGCAGCTGATTAACTTCTGGCAAGACATCAGCGTCGATGTGGCACGTGACCGCTGGTACCCCAGCGTGCAGTCCATGCAGGCTTTTGGCGTAAAAGACGGCGACTTGTTGCCCAGTATTCAATCCGAAAATGCTACGAGAATGGTAGCTGCTTACGCAGCAGCAGCAAGGGACAGCATGTTAAAAGGTGCTTCATTGGCTTGCCGCATACCGGGTCGCGCCGGATGGGAGCTCCGGCTGGTCGTTCAGGGCGGACTGCGCATTCTGGACAAAATCGAATCACTGCACTTCGCCACCTGGCGCACCCGCCCCAAACTGCACTGGACCGATGGACCTTTATTGCTCTGGCGGGCCTGGCGCATGAAGCCCACAACGCTCTGATTAAACTAAGCGCCTCAACCCAGATCCTTCATGACGCCACAAGACTACGTCCAGCAAAAAGCCGCTGCCTCTGGCAGCAGCTTTTATTACGCTTTTTTATTCCTGCCCAAGCCACGGCGTGCCGCCATCACTGCGTTTTACGCCTTCTGCCGCGAGGTAGACGATGTGGTTGACGACATGGTGGACCCCGGCGTTGCCGCCACCAAATTGGCCTGGTGGCAATCCGAGGTGAGCAAGGCCTTTGCCGGCCAGCCCACGCACCCGGTCATGCAGGCCTTGATGCCGCTGACCCAGCCCTACAACATTGAGCAACGCCACCTGCAAGCCGTTATTGAAGGCTGCCAGATGGACTTGAGCCAAACCCGCTACCTGGACTACCCCGGCCTGCAACGCTACTGCCACCTGGTGGCCGGTGAAGTCGGCGAAGTGGCGGCCAATATTTTTGGCCAAACCCAGCCCCAGACTATTGCCTACGCCCACAAACTGGGCCAAGCCCTGCAACTGACCAACATCATTCGTGACGTGGGCGAAGACGCTTTGCGCGGCCGCATTTACCTGCCGGTCAACGAGTTGCAGCAGTTTGATGTGAAGGCGCATGAGATTCTCAAGCGCAGCTACTCTGACCGCTTCACGGCTCTCATGAAGTTTCAGGCCAAGCGCGCTCAAGGTCTTTATGACGAAGCCTTGGCGCTGCTACCCGCCGCCGACCGCCGCGCCCAAAAGCCCGGACTGATGATGGCCAGCATTTACCGCGCTCTGCTGACCGAGATTGAACGCGACAACTTTCAGGTGCTGCACCAGCGCGTCAGCCTGACCCCCGTGCGAAAGCTGTGGCTGGCGTGGAAGGTGCAAGCGTTTGGCCGGCTGTAACCCCTGTCCATGAAAATCGCCATCATCGGCGCGGGCTGGGCCGGCATGGCCGCTGCGGTACAAGTCACCAAGAGCGGTCACACTGCTATTGTTTTCGAAGCGGCTCGCGCCATAGGGGGAAGGGCTAGAGCCTTAGACACCTCTTTACCCGACGGCACTGAGGTGACGCTGGACAACGGCCAGCACATCCTGATTGGCGCGTACGCCGACACCTTGAAATTGATGGCCGAAGTGGGCGTGCGAGAACAAGACACCCTGCGCCGCACCCCGATGGCTCTGCTGTTTCCTGACGGAAAAGGTCTGAGGTTTCCCAACTGGCCGACCCCGCTGGACGCTTTGGGCGGCATCGTCACCGCCAAGGGCTGGACTTGGGCGGACAAAGGGTCGTTGCTGCGGGTCGCCACCGCCTGGCAGTTCAGCCGATTTTTGTGCCCGCCCACACTGTCTGTCGCGGCCCTGTGCGCCGGACTCACACCCCGTGTCATGACCGAATTGATTGAGCCTTTGTGCGTCTCGGCACTCAACACACCGGCCCATCGCGCCAGTGCCCAGGTTTTCTTGCGGGTCATGAAAGACGCCTTGTTTGGCGTACAGGGTGGTTCACACTTGCTGCTACCAAAGCAAGATTTGACTGCGCTGTTTCCCGGTCCCGCCGCCAGCTGGCTGGCCCAGCGCGGTGGACAGGTTCAACTGGGGGTACGGGTGGAGCAGCTCACGCCATCAGGCGCGCAATGGTTGGTGAACGATCAACGCTTTGATGCCGTGATCCTGGCCACCTCGTCGGCCCATGCCGCCCGGTTGTTGGAAAACACGGCGCAAGCCGCGCCAGCACCATTGATCACACAGCTTCAAGACTGGATAGCGGTGACCGCGGCCCTGCAATTTGAAGCCATCGCCACGGTCTACGCCTGGGCGCCGCAGGCAAGCCTGAGCCACCCCATGGTCTCGCTACCTCCTTCACACGATGCCGAACACCCCGCGCCAGCCCAGTTTGTGTTTGACCGGGGGCAGCTCGGCGGCCCCAAAGGACTGTTGGCTTTTGTTGTCAGCGCCAGCGAGGGCGACCGAGAAACACTGCAGACACAAGTGATCCAACAGGCCAAGACCCAGTTGGGGCTGAGCCTGCAAGCGGTGACAGCTGTTGTGGATAAACGCGCCACCTTTGCCTGCACCCCGGGCCTGCAACGGCCAGTCATGAAAGTGGCACCCGGCCTGCTGGCCTGCGGTGACTATGTAAAAGGCCCCTACCCGGCCACGCTGGAAGGGGCTGTGCGCAGCGGCTTGGCAGCCGCCAACGCCGCGCTGGCTTGAGCGCCGACGGGGTTCAACGCCCCAAAATTCCGCCCAGCATCCGACTCAAATCACCCGGATTTCCCAGGCCACCCGCTGGCGCTTGGCCATTGGGCGTGAGTTTGTCAATCAAGCCGGGCAACATGGCAGACAGCTGCTGCGCCGCTTGATCCGGGTCGATGCCAAGCTGGCTGGCAATGTTGCGCACCGTATCACTGCCCAGAATTTGAGAAATCTGCTCGGCCGAAATGGGCAGGTTTTCGCCATTTCCGATCCATGAGTTGATCTGCTCGCCCATGCCGCCTTGCTTGAACTTCTCCGCCAGACCGCCCAAGCCCCCCATCTCGCCGTTGTCGGCCAACAAGCGTCCCAACACGTTGGTCATGCCGCCTTGCTGTTGAACTTGCCCAGTCACAGCACCCACCACAGAATCAAACAAACCCATGACTTACTCCTAAAAGGACCAATCGGTCATCATAGGTTCAGCTGGTAAAAATGGATGGGATTTATCGTGAACTACTTAACGATGGACACCGATAACGTCAGCACAGATAAAAATGATTCAGGTGCTGGCAGGCTTGATAGGCTTCAAAGCGGTGCCAAATTGCTCCGTCAACGGTTCATGACCCAAAGGAGGGAAACTGATTTCCGCCTCAGGCACTTTGCGATCCGACACATGGGCCAACAAATGGCGAATCAGCGTCAACCGGCCCAGGCGCTGATCATTGAAATCCACCAGAGTCCAGGGCGCATGCTTGGAATGGGTCGCTTTCAGCATCACATCGCGTGCCTTGCCATATTCAGCATACTTGGCCCGCGCGTCCAAATCGATGGGGCTGAGCTTCCAGCGCTTAAGCGGGTCGGCCAGTCGCTCGGCAAAACGTTCTTCCTGCTTTTCCTGATCCACCGTCAACCAGTACTTAAACAGCAGAATGCCGTCGTCGACCAGCATTTTCTCGAACACGGGCGCTTGCTGCAGAAAGGCCTGAGTTTGCGCCTCGGTACAAAACCCCATGACCCGCTCCACGCCAGCCCGGTTGTACCAGCTGCGGTCGAACAAGGCGATCTCGCCTGCCGCCGGCAGGTGCGCCACATAGCGCTGGAAGTACCATTGCATCATTTCCCGGTCACTGGGTTTGGCCAGCGCTACGGTATGGCATTGGCGGGGATTCAAGGTGTCGGAAATAGCGGAGATCAACCCACCCTTGCCAGCGGTGTCGCGCCCCTCCACCACCACCATGAGCCGCTTGCCGGTGACCTTTAACCAGCGCGCCAGTTCGTTCAGCGCCAACTCCAGCGGCTCAAGCTGCTCGTAGTAGTCACTTTTCTTCATTCGCTCGCTTTTGCCGTTTTTCGATTTTTTCATGATTGCATCCTATCGGAGGAGTCGTTTTTCGGCCAGTCACGGGCCTGGGTTGGATGCGGCTCGAAGCAAGTCACACAAGTCGTGCAGGGTGTTGACCGTGACGTGGGGCTGGGCCGCGTGAGACCATGCTTGTGTGTCGCGATTCAGCCAAACGGTTTGCATGCCAGCATTTAATCCCCCCAGCACGTCCAATGCAGCGTCGTCCCCGATATGCAGCACCTCGTCCGGGTTAACTTGAACACTGGCGGCAGCCGCGTGAAAGATGCGGGGGTCGGGCTTGCCCACACCAAATGACGACGCACTAAAACTTCCCTTGAAATACTCGCCCAAGCCTACTCGGCCCACATCGGCATTGCCGTTGGACACGGCCACCACCGGCCATCGATCGGACAGGAAAGCCAAGGCTGGCAGCGCATCGTCGTACAAATCGACCCGCATCCGCGCGGCAAAAAACACTTCAAATGCGGGCTCCACCAAGCCCACGTCTTCCTTGCTGCGGAGCAACACATGGCGAATGATTTCCCGGCGCACGGCACTCATGTCATGCCCAATCTCGGGTTGCATGGCAACCACATGTTGGCGTACGGCCACCCGGGCCGCTGGATCGGCAAAGGTGGGGGCGGCGCCCGGCGCATGCTCGGCCAACCAAGTCGCCAAGGCAACTTCTGCCCGGTCAATGGCCGGCCAGATGGGCCAGAGCGTGTCGTCAAGGTCAAGGGTTATTGCCTTGATTTTGGAAATAGTCAGCATAGGTGCGGGAGAATAGCGTATGCCCCTATTCAAGTCGCCTTTCGCCAAAGAACCCTCCTTCAACCATGGACAAACCCCAAAAACAGCGGTGCTGTTCTGCAACCTGGGCACGCCTGACAGCCCGTCAGCACCCGATGTGCGCCGCTTCCTGGCGGAATTCCTGAGTGATCCCCGGGTGGTCGAAATTCCGCGACTGCTTTGGCTGATGATTCTGCACGGCATCATTTTGCGCACACGCCCCAAAAAGTCAGGCGAAAAGTACGCCAGCATCTGGACGCCAGAGGGCTCACCGCTGAAGCTTTGGACAGAGAAACAAGCCAAACTATTGCAAGGCTGGCTGGGTCAACGGGGTCACCATGTGATGGTTCGCTACGCCATGCGCTACGGCAGCACATCCATTGCCTCCCAGCTCGACGCACTCAAGGCTGAAGGGGCGACTCGTGTCCTGATTCTTTCTGCCTACCCCCAATACTCGGCCACCACCACCGCCAGCGTATTCGACTCGGTGTACGCTTGGGCGAGGCGAACGCGCAACATTCCGGAGCTGCGCTTTGTGAATCGCTACCACGATGACCCGCGCTACATTGCCGCCCTGGAGGTCAGCGTTCGGCGCTACTGGAAAGCCCACGGCCAGGCCGACCAGTTGGTGATGAGTTTTCATGGCGTGCCCGAGCGCACGCTGCATCTGGGCGACCCCTACCACTGCGAGTGCATGAAGACCGCCCGCCTACTGGCTGATCAACTCGGATTGGTCAAGCAACAGTACAGGGTCACCTTTCAAAGTCGTCTGGGCCGCGCCAAGTGGCTGGAGCCCTATACCGAACCTACACTGAAAGCCATGGCAAAAGCTGGCACCAAACGAGTGGATGTGATTTGTCCTGGCTTTACCAGCGACTGTCTGGAGACGCTGGAGGAAATTGCCATGGAGGGCAAAGAAGCTTTCCTGAAGGCGGGTGGCAAAGAGCTGAACTACATTCCCTGCCTGAACGACGATGCGGTCTGGATCACCGCCTTGTGCGAGATTTCCTTGCAACATCTTTCCGGTTGGCCCACACTGGAGGCGCCTGACGCGGCGGCCTTGGCCGCGTCCCGAGTCGCAGCCTTGTCGCTGGGAGCGAAACAATAACGGTCTACGGATTCGCTCGGCGTGTGTTTGCTATTTAATTTGTAGCTACTACCGCATACTGTAATTGGGCCAAAGCCCTATTTCTTGCAAAGGATAGTGCCCCATGAATTCGATCAGCTCCATTTCAGTCTCCGGCATGGCCGCCGCCCAGACCCGCTTTCACACGTCCGCGCACAACATTGCCAACTTGCAGACGGACGACTTTAAACGCCAGCAAGTAGAGCAGACCGCCGAAAGCGCCGGCGGCGTGAGCACCACGCTGTCGCGGGCAGAAAAATCCGGCAATGCTTTAGAGGCGGATGTGGTCGCCCAACTCCAAGCCAAAAATGAATTTCTGGCCAATCTGTCGGTGTTCAAGACGGCCAACAAAATGCAGGGCGCTCTGCTCGACGTCAAGGCCTAACACGAACCCACACCTGTTCAAGACCGCCGGTAAACCTGCTCCACATAGTTGCGCACCATGCGCGTAGCGGAGAAACGTGGCCCATTGGTCATCAAACTGCGGCGCATCATGTTCACCCACTGCTGGGGCACACCACTTTCGTCACGCTGGTGAAACATGGGCACGATCACCTGCTCCATCAAATCAAACATGGCTTGGGCGTCATGCTGATCCTGCGCATGAATGTCGTGGTCAATATCTCCATTGATGGCCCAGCCGTTGCTGCCGTCATAGGCCTCGGCCCACCATCCATCCAGCACAGACAACTGCAGACCACCACCCAGGCATGACTTCATGCCGCTGGTGCCGCTTGCTTCATTGGGTGGGCGGGGCACATTGATCCAGACATCACAACCGGCCACCAAATGCCCTGCCAGGGGAATGTCGTAGTCCTCCAAAAATGCAGCACGGCCAGCCACACCCGGTGCCCGTTTCAGGGCAAAGACCTGGCGAACCACATCTTTGGCAGCCATGTCATCGGGATGCGCCTTGCCCGCAAACACAAACTGTACCGGGCGATCTCCACCAATGAGTGCCAGGGCACGCTCAGGCATCAAGGCCACCAGATGCAGGCGCTTGTAAACGGCCAATCGACGGGCAAACCCGATGGTCAGTCGATCGGCACTGAAGCCGGTCGTTACGGCCTCCGCGTAATCCAGCGCCTCGCCGCGACGCAATCGGTCGCCCGTACCCCGGCGAGAAATCATGTCAACCAGTTGGGTTCTAGCGGCACAGCGAGCCCCCCACAATTCGGAGGCAGGAATATCGCGCACAGGCCACCAAGTCTGTGCCTGGTCAGCGCGGCTCAGCCAGTCAGCGCCCAAGTGACGGTCCAACAGATGACGCATCGGCCCATGCAACCAGGTCGGCAAATGCACGCCGTTGGTCACGTGGGAGATGGGCACGTCTTTCACCTGTAGATTGGGAAACAAGGGTTGCCACATGGCACGGGCCACCTCCCCGTGCCGTTGGCTGACGCCAT
This sequence comes from Rhodoferax sp. PAMC 29310, assembly GCF_017948265.1. Classification (NCBI taxonomy): domain Bacteria; kingdom Pseudomonadati; phylum Pseudomonadota; class Betaproteobacteria; order Burkholderiales; family Comamonadaceae; genus Rhodoferax; species Rhodoferax sp. PAMC 29310. The sequence continues at coordinate 1,439,447 of NZ_CP072852.1, forward strand.
TCGCGTGCCGACTGGCCCGCAGCGCCAGCGCGGACATGCTGAAACCTTGATCCGGTGAGGCCGGATCGAGACATCCCATGGCCAGAAAGTCGCTCCGGTCGCCGGCCAGGTCGGCAATGCGTCCCAGCATGGTCAAGGCCTCGCTGCGCTGATAGGTTTCGTTGCCCGCCGGTACCGGGGTATGGGTCGTGAACACCACTTGCTCACGTACCTTCGCCCAGGCATCCGCCAGCCCACAACCCGTCTGATGTTTCGCCTGGGCCAGCAGCTCAAAAACACCTAGCGCCGGATGCCCTTCATTGAAATGGTAGACCGAGGGCTCAATTCCCAAGGCACGCAAGGCTCGCACGCCCCCCATGCCCAAGACCGCATATTGCGCCAACCGGATCGAGCGGTTGCTTTCATACAGCCGAGACGTTACCCAGCGCCCCACCGGGCTGTTTTCGGGTAAGTCCGTGTCCAGCAAATACAGGGGCACCCGGCCCACGTCGACCCGCCAGATGTGGGCCTTGACGCCCTCGTTGTTGATTGGAGTGTAGATCGACAGGGGAAGACCATCACCGCCCGTGACCTTGGCACAAGGCAAACGCTCGGGATCGATGTCCAGCCAATATTCATGCTGGGCGCCAGTGACATCAATGCGTTGATGGAAATAGCCTGTGCGGTACATCAAGCCTATGCCGACCATGGGCAGCGCCAGGTCAGAGGCCTCTTTGAGAATATCGCCGGCCAGAACCCCCAAGCCACCCGAATAAATAGGTAGCGAGCCATGCACGCCAAACTCCGAGCAGCAAAACGCCACCGGGTGTTGTGCGCTGACGGGCCCATCTAGGCAAGGCCGCGCCCGGTCCGCGGCCAACTCTGCGGCAATACTGTCCACCCACGCCAGAAATCCTGGCCTAGCAACGGCCCTCTCCAGCGTGGCACGGGGCACCTCAGACAGCAAGCGTCGGGGATTGTGCGCGGTACGCTTCCAGCACTCAGGGTCAATGATCTCGAACATGGCCGCCCCATCGCGTGACCACGACCACCGGTAGTCATATGCCACCTGTGCCAGAGGGCGCAAGGGCTCGGGCAAGGCATCAGCCAACTCGGCCACGGCCAACGCAATATCGTGATCCCCTGCAAACATGGTCTATCCCCCGTAATGAACATTCGAAAAGCGTAAGCAAGTTGCGCCTCACCCGTCAAAAGACAGCGACAGATTCATTATGGGGAAGCAAAAAATGCGCAGACTTGAGGGAGGTCAACCGCATTCAAACCGGTGCCTCAAACAGCTGATCGGTGGCACGATTTTGGTGCGTTTTTCAAACCCATCAATCCCCACTATCGCGTCATTCTTCTAAGTCAAACCACCTTCAGCTATCAATTTCATAGCTCAAAATTGAGCAGGGATAAGCGGCTTCGCCAATTCTACAAATACATTGTGACAAATATTATGTTACACTCGCAGGCTTTCCTGGTGAGATTTGCGAGTTTCTCTGCAAATCAGGACACGGCATCAAGCTCGTTAACTCCCAACACATCATCACTCTTCGATTCGACCCCGGTGTCGAATCCCACGGGCAACTTGCCTTCAGCGGCAGTGCCCCTCAGATCGTTCTCTGCGCCCGCCAGTGGCAGAGACCACGATCAGATAACAAGGAGCAAATTTTGAAGATTTCCACCCCCCTGCTTTTGGCCGCCACGTTGAGCCTGCCATTGATTGCCCAAGCCGCCGAACCCGCTTCTTGTAAAGCGGTTCGCTTTGCCGATGTCGGCTGGACCGACATCACGGTGACCACCGCCGTCACCAGCACCATTCTGGAATCCTTGGGCTACGAGACCAAGACCAACTTGATCTCCGTCCCGGTGACCTACAAGTCGATGGAGAACAAGGACATCGACGTCTTTTTAGGCAACTGGATGCCCACCATGGAAGCCGACATCAAGCCTTACCGTGACAACGGCAGTGTCGAAACCGTGCGTGCCAACCTTGAAGGGGCCAAGTACACACTGGCCGTGTCGGCCGCCGCTTATAAGGCAGGACTGAAGTCATTTGCCGACATCGCCAAGTTCTCCAAGAAGCTCAATGGCAAGATCTACGGCATTGAACCCGGCAACGACGGCAACCGCTTGATCCAGGGAATGATTGACGACAATAAATTCAACTTGGGCAAATTCACACTGGTTGAGTCCAGCGAAGCGGGCATGTTGTCCCAAGTGCAGCGCGCCGAGCGCCGTGGCAAGTGGGTCGTGTTCCTGGGCTGGGAGCCGCATCCTATGAACAGCCGCTTCAAAATGAAGTACCTCAACGGCGGTGATGATGTCTTTGGCCCCAATTTAGGCGGCGCCACCATCTACACGAATGTTCGCAAAGGTTATGTGCAGGAATGCGCCAACGTGGGCAAGCTGTTGACCAATCTGGTCTTCGACTTGGACACCGAGAACAAGCTCATGGACGCAGTATTGAACAACAACCAGAAGCCTGATGTTGCCGCCAAGGCGTGGCTGAAGGGCAACCCCAAAGCGCTGGACACTTGGCTGGCTGGCGTGACTACTTTTGATGGCCAACCCGGCCTGGACGCTGTCAAAGCATCCCTGGCCAAATAAGGCCACCACTTCAGGGCGCCTCGCGCGGCGCCCTGAAGCACCTCTCTGGCGCAGTGCGCCCCCGCCCAACCGCGCAACGCTACCCGGGCGACTCATCAGAAAAATATGAATAACTACAAACTCCCCCTGGGCGAAGTCACGGCGGATTTCGTCGATTGGCTGACGCTGCACGGCGCCGACTACTTTGACGCTTTTGCCGACACGCTGGAAATGACCATTCACGGCGTCACCAACGGCCTGCTCTGGTTCAACCCACTGGCACTCATTAGCCTGTTTGGCGTGCTGGCCCACTTCATTCAACGCAAATGGGGTCTTACGGTCTTCGTCGTGCTGTCCTTCTTGCTGATCCTGAACCTGGGTTACTGGCAGGAAACCATGGAAACGCTGGCGCAAGTATTGTTTGCCACGCTGGTATGCGTGATGATTGGCGTGCCATTGGGCATTTACGCCGCGCACAAGCCAACATTCTTCACGTTTCTTCAACCCGTGCTGGACTTGATGCAGACGGTGCCTACCTTTGTGTACCTTATCCCTACCCTGACCTTATTTGGCTTGGGCGTGGTACCGGGACTGATCTCCACCGTGGTGTTTGCCGTGGCCGCCCCGATTCGACTCACCTATCTGGGCATTCATGATGTGCCAGCAGAGTTGATGGATGCCGGCAAAGCCTTTGGCTGCTCACGCCGCCAGTTGTTGACCCGCATTGAGCTCCCCTACGCCATGCCCAGCATTTCAGCGGGAATTACCCAATGCATCATGTTGTCGCTCTCCATGGTGGTGGTAGCGGCCTTGGTCGGTGCTGACGGCCTGGGCAAGCCCGTCGTGCGCGCCCTGAATACCGCTGACATTGCGGTAGGCTTTGAAGCCGGCCTTGCCATTGTGCTGCTGGCCATCATTTTGGACCGCGTGTGCAAACAACGCACGACCAGGGGGGGGGCTGCAGCATGAGTTTGATTCGTATTGAAAACGTCGATGTGGTGTTCTCCAAATCTCCCCAAGCCGCGCTGGACCTGCTGGACCAGGGTTTGAACCGGGACGAGATTTTCAAGAAAACCGGCCAGATCGTGGGTGTGCAAAAAGCAAACCTATCCGTGGAGCGGGGCGAGATTTGCGTGCTGATGGGCTTATCGGGCTCGGGCAAATCCAGTCTGTTGCGTTGCATCAACGGCTTGAACACCGTGAGCCGGGGCCGTTTGCTGATTGAGCATGAAGGGGCTGAGGTCGACATTGCCAATTGCTCGGCCGCCACGATGAAGGCCATGCGCACCCAGCGCATCGCCATGGTGTTCCAGAAGTTTGCGCTCATGCCCTGGTTAACCGTGGCGGAAAACGTGAGCCTGGGTCTGGAGATGCAGGGCCGCCCCAGTGCCGAGCGCAAGAGGTTGGTCGATGAAAAGCTAGAGTTGGTCAGCCTGACGCAATGGCGCGATAAGCGCCCAGACGCTTTGTCTGGCGGCATGCAGCAGCGCGTGGGCCTGGCTAGGGCGCTGGCCATGGACGCCGACATCTTGCTGATGGACGAACCTTTCTCCGCTTTGGATCCGTTGATTCGCCAAGGTCTGCAAGACGAGTTGCTGGAGCTACAACGCAAGCTGAACAAGACGATTGTGTTCGTCAGTCACGACTTGGACGAGGCCCTGAAGATCGGCAACAACATCGCCATCATGAAAGGTGGCATCATTGTTCAGCACAGCAAGCCGGAAGACATTGTACTCAACCCGGCAGACGACTACATACGCTCCTTTGTGGCGCACACCAACCCGCTGAACGTGCTTCGGGGCATCAGCCTGATGCGTCCGATTGCAAGCTGCGAAACGGCCAACGGCGAGACCTGCCTGGATAACGTGGGAGACATTTGGCTGACCATGAATGCCGACCAACAATTGGCGAGTTCCCGACGCGGGACAGACGCCCTGCCCTTGCAAAGCTGGACGACTGGCGACTCCATCGAGGCCTTGGAGCAGCGCCCCACGATGGTCAGCGCCGACATTGGCATGCGCGATGCGCTGCATATACGCTACCAAACGGGTCAGAAACTGGTGTTGAGCCAGGGCAGCCAAGTGCTTGGCATTCTGGGCGACCGCGAGCTGTACCACGCCCTGCTGGGCAAAGCCATGGGCTAATGGCCCCACGGGCCGGTTGGCATTCGCTGACCGACCTTTGCAATACATACCAAGGAGGCCTGAGATGCCGACATTTCCGATTCAACAACTTTATATTGACGGCGCCCGTGTGGACGCCACCAGCGGTGAGGTGTTCACCACCGTCAACCCCGCCAACGGCGAAGTGCTGGCGCAGGTGCAGATCGCCTCCAAGCAGGACGTGGACCGCGCCGTGGCCAGCGCACAGGCCGGACAGCGCGTGTGGGCTGGTTTTACTGCCATGCAGCGCTCCCGAGTGCTGCGCCGGGCTGTGGACTTGCTGCGCGAGCGCAACGATGAACTGGCCGACCTGGAAACCATGGACACCGGGAAGCCTGTGTCCGAAACGCGTTTTGTGGACATCGTGACCGGTGCCGATGTCCTGGAGTACTACGCTGGATTGGCCCCGAGCATTGAAGGCATGCAAGTGCCGCTGCGTGACACCTCGTTTGTGTACACGCGGCGCGAGCCATTGGGCGTGGTCGCCGGTATTGGCGCCTGGAACTACCCCATTCAAATCGCTTTGTGGAAGTCAGCCCCCGCGCTGGCAGCCGGCAACGCCATGATCTTCAAGCCCAGCGAAGTCACCCCACTCACGACCTTGAAGCTGGCCGAGATTTACACCGAAGCGGGTCTTCCGAATGGTGTTTTCAATGTGCTCAACGGACCCGGCGCCACTGTGGGCGCCTGGCTCACCGAGCACGCTAGTATTGAAAAAATCTCCTTTACCGGCGGCACCGTGACGGGTAAAAAGGTCATGGCCAGTGCATCAAGCTCCACCCTCAAAGACGTGACGATGGAGCTGGGTGGCAAATCACCCCTGATCGTGTTTGCCGACGCTGATTTGGACCGCGCTGCCGACGTGGCCATGATGGCCAATTTTTACAGCTCGGGCCAAGTCTGCACCAACGGCACTCGGGTATTTGTTCACCAGTCGATCCAAGCCGCCTTCGAGGCCAAGGTGCTGCAACGTGTGCGCCGCATCCGCCTGGGCGACCCGCAGGACATGGAGACCAATTTCGGCCCGCTCGTTAGCGAAGCGCACATGGGCAACGTGCTGTGCTTCATTGAATCTGGCAAAGCCGAAGGCGCCAACCTGCTGATTGGTGGCGCCCGCGAGACCAGCGGCGCTTTGGCCCAAGGCACGTATGTGCAACCGACCGTTTTCACCAACTGCCGCGATGACATGAGCATCGTGCGCGAAGAAATCTTTGGCCCGGTCATGAGCATCTTGTCGTTCACCGACGAAGACGAGGTTATTCGCCGTGCCAACGACACCCACTACGGCTTGGCTGCCGGATTGATGACGGCTGACCTGAACCGCGCTCACCGCGTCATACACCAGTTGCAAGCCGGCATTTGCTGGATCAACACCTGGGGTGAATCGGCCGCCGAGATGCCAGTGGGCGGCTACAAACAATCCGGCGTGGGCCGTGAAAACGGACTGGACACCCTCAAGCACTACACCCGCAACAAATCCATCCAAGTGGAGATGGGCGCCTACACGTCGGTGTTTTGAGCCCCTGTTCGACTGGAGAAAAAATACCTATGACGACAAAAAAAGACTACGACTACATCATCATTGGTGCGGGCTCCGCCGGCAATGTGCTGGCCACTCGGCTGACTGAAGACGCGGAAGTGAGTGTGCTGCTGCTGGAAGCCGGTGGCCCTGACTACCGGCTGGACTTTCGCACCCAAATGCCAGCAGCGCTGGCTTTCCCGCTGCAGGGTAAGCGTTACAACTGGGCCTACGAGACCGAACCCGAGCCCCACATGGGCAACCGGCGGATGGAATGCGGGCGCGGAAAAGGCCTGGGCGGCTCATCGCTCATCAATGGCATGTGCTACATCCGTGGCAACGCCATGGACTATGACGGCTGGGCAAAGCGCGACGGCTTGGAAAACTGGTCCTACCTAGACTGCCTGCCCTACTTCAGGAAAGCCGAAACCCGTGACATTGGCGCCAACGACTACCACGGCGACAGCGGCCCCTTGAGCGTGACCACCCCCAAAAAGGGTAACAACGTCTTGTTTCACGCCATGGTCGAGGCGGGCGTGCAAGCCGGCTACCCGCGCACGGACGACTTGAATGGCTTTCAGCAAGAAGGCTTTGGACCGATGGACCGGACCACGACCCCGAAAGGTCGCCGCTCCAGCACGGCGCGTGGCTACCTGGACCAGGCCAAACAACGCCCGAACCTGACCATCGTCACCCACGCATTGACCGACCGCATTCTGTTTTCGGGCAAGCGCGCTGTGGGCGTGGCCTATCTGCATCAAGACCAGCCCCAAACAGCCAATGCAATACGGGAAGTGTTGTTGTGCTCAGGCGCCATTGCCTCCCCGCAGATTCTGCAACGCTCGGGCGTCGGCCCGGGTGCGCTGCTGCGCGAATTGGACATTGCCTTGGTGCACGAGTTACCTGGCGTGGGCGCCAACCTGCAGGACCACCTGGAGGTGTACCAGCAATACGAATGCCTGCAACCGGTGTCGTTGGTGGGTGCACTCAAGCTCTGGAACCAACCCGCGATTGGTGCGGAATGGCTATTTTTAAACAGCGGCACCGGTGCCAGCAATCAGTTTGAGGCTGGCGGCTTCATCCGCAGCTCGGACCAGTTTGATTGGCCCAACATTCAATACCACTTTCTGCCGGTCGCTATCAACTACAACGGAAGCAACCCGATCAAGGTGCACGGCTTTCAGGCGCACATGGGCTCCATGCGCTCGCCCAGCCGGGGCCGGGTGAACGCGTGCTCCAAAGACCCGCGCCAGCACCCCAGCATTTTGTTCAACTACATGTCCACCGAGCAGGACTGGGCGGAGTTCCGGGCCGGCATTCGCATCACCCGAAAAATCATGCGCCAACCTGCATTGGCGCCATATGCGGGCCGTGAAATCACCCCCGGTGATCTGGCGCAAACCGATGCGGAGCTGGATGCTTTCGTGCGCCAGCACGCCGAGACGGCCTTCCACCCCTGCGGCACCAATGCCATGGGTGTGGGCAACATGGCGGTCGTGGACAGCCAGGGCCGGGTGCACGGGCTGCAAGGCCTGCGGGTGGTGGATGCGTCCATCATGCCGGAGATCGTCACCGGCAATTTGAACGCCCCGACCATCATGATGGCGGAAAAAATCGCTGACCTGATTCGTGGCCGCAAGCCCTTGGCGCGAAGCCAGGCGCCTTACTTCCAAGCCAACGGCGCGCCGGCGCGGCGCTAACCAACAAAGCCTGCACGTCGCCACCGGCGTCAGGCCTTGCTTGTCTTGAGGCTCCCGGGCGCCCCTTCAAGAACTCGTCAGGAGCGACGGTGCCACGCCAACAGCCGTGGTGTCACCAACACGAGCACCACCACCGCAAGCAAGGTGGCGGACATCGGGCGCTCCACAAACACCATCCAGTTGCCTTCGCCAATGGCCATGGCGTTGCGCATCTGCGCCTCCGCCATAGGGCCCAAGATGAGGCCAACAATCACGGGAGCGGTGGGAAAGTCAAATCGGCGCATGGCGACCCCCAGCAATCCCAGGGCAAACATCAGGTAGAGGTCAAACGCGCTCTGGCGCATGCCGTAGACACCGACCGTTGCAAAAATCAAAATGCCAGCGTACAACTGGGCACGCGGGATTTTGAGTAGTTTGACCCACAGGCCCACCATGGGCAGGTTCAATACCAACAACATCACGTTGCCGATGTAGAGCGAGGCAATCAAGGCCCACACCAATGCGGAAGAGGTTTGAAACAACTGGGGGCCCGCCTGAATGCCGTAATTTTGCAGCGCTGACAGCAAAATGGCAGCAGTCACGGAGGTGGGAATGCCCAGTGTGAGCAAAGGAACCAGCGTGGCGGTTACGGCGGCGTTGTTGGCCGCCTCAGGTCCGGCCACGCCTTCAATGGCGCCTGTGGTGCCAAACTCCTTGCGATGCTCTGGACTGGCCAGCTTTCGCTCAGTCGCGTAACTCAGGAATGTAGGTATCTCCGAGCCACCTGCGGGAATGGTGCCAAACGGAAAGCCAATGGCAGTGCCACGCAGCCAGGCGGGCCACGACCGGCGCCACTCGGTGCGTGTCATGTGCACCTTGTTGAGCTTGTTGATCGTGACCGGGTTGCGGCCCTCAAACATGGCGTTGTACAGAACCTCAGACGTGGCGAACAGGCCAACTGCAATCAACACCACCTCCATGCCATCCATGAATTCCAGCACACCACCGGTGTAGCGCACCTGGCCGGAAATTTGATCAATTCCGATGAGACCCAGCGCCAATCCGAAAAACAAAGCCGTCAAGCCACGCACTGTGCTTTGACCCAGAACCGCGCTGACGGTGGTGAAGGCCAGCAGCATCAGACAAAAGTACTCGGGCGGCCCCAGCCTGATCGCATATTCAGCCAAGATCGGCGCAAACAAAGTCACCAGTACCGTGGCAAAGGTACCCGCCACGAAGGAGCCTATCGCTGAGGTAGCCAGAGCAGCACCTGCGCGCCCGTTTTTGGCCATTTTGAAACCCTCCAGCGCGGTGACCATCGTGCCGGTCTCCCCCGGCGTGTTGAGCAAAATGGAGGTGGTCGACCCCCCATACATGGCGCCGTAATAAATGCCGGCAAAGAAAATCATCGACGCAGTGGGCTCGACTTGCCCGGTGATGGGCAGAAGCATGGCGATGGTGACGGCGGGCCCCAAACCAGGCAAAACGCCAATGCCTGTGCCCAAGGCACAGCCCGCCAAGGCCCAGAGCAGGTTGATGGGCGTGCCGGCAGTGGCAAACCCGGCCATCAGTTGATTCAGGATGTCCATATCGATTCTTTAAGAGTCTGGCGTGATTGCCGGGCTTACAGCCAACCACTCGCGGTGATACCTGGCAAGTTGACTGCCAGCACTTTGGTGAACAACCAGAAAACGGGGGCGGCAATCAGCATGCCGGTCACACCATCCTTGATGGTCTGGCGCAAATCGCCCGGTGGTTTGCCTTCGCTGCCACGCAGGCCTCGAACAGCCAGTCCATAGCACAGCGAGCAGCTCAGAATGAAGCCGATGGTGGTTATCAGCGTCGCATTGGCCAGAATGCCAGCCGATACCCAGGCCAGCGCCTTCCAGTCTCCCTGTTCGGCACCCGATGGCGTCTCCATGTGTCGATAACCGCCCGAATAAGCCTCCCAGAGCAACCAGCCTCCACAGGTGGCCATGGCAACCGCCACCAACCACGGTAAAAAGTTGGGTCCGACACCTGAATAGCCAATGCTCGACGGAATATCCATGGCACCATAGGCCAGCACGGCCGCCACAAGCAGCGCACCGGCTCCCATCAACACCTGTCCTGATCGGTGGTGCGTGGAGGGGGGCGTGATATTGGACTCAGACAAGTCGAGGGGGGCCATGCAATGCTCCGACGAAGAAGACAACGATTCAAAGAAAGGGCCGTTGCTTTTTGGGGCAACGGCCAGACGGTGGGTCAGTAGTTCTGCGTTAAATCATGCCGGCGCGCACCATGGTGGCTCGCAGCGTCGCAAAGTCACGGTCGACAAACGTATCAAAGGCCTTCCCGGTCAACAGAGCGGGATTCCAACCGTTTTTCTCCAGCGCCTCGGCCCACACCTTGGTTTTCGTTGCCGCGATCACGGTTTGTGTCAACGCATCACGTTGAGCTTGAGTGATACCGGCGGCGCCGAACACACCACGCCAGTTGCCGATTTCCACGTCAATGCCCTGCTCTTTGAGAGTTGGCACGTTGATGCCTTTGAGGCGTTGACCAGAAGTGACTGCGATCGGTTTCATCTTCCCGCTCTCAATGTACTGCTGAAACTCGCTGTAACCACTGCCACCAATGGTGACATTGCCGCCCAAAATGGCCGCTGTTGCTTCACCGCCGCCACGGAAGGGAACGTAATTGATTTTGGCAGCGGGGACGCCCACCGCTTGCGCAATCTGCGCCGCGGCAATGTGCTCTGTCGAGCCTCGCGAGCCACCGCCCCACTTGATACTGCCGGGGTCTTTCTTGAGCTGAGCGACGACATCGGCCATCGATTTATAGGGCGAGTTGGACGGCAACACGAACACGTTGTACTCGGTCGTCAAACGCGCAATGGGCGTCAGCTGGTCGATAGAAACCGGTGGCTTGCCAGTGATGATCCCGCCCAGCATGACTGCACCCATAACCATCAGTGCGTTTTCATCACCCTTGGTGGAGTTGTAAAACTGCGCCAAACCAATCACACCCGCCGCGCCGCCCTTGTTCTCATAAGTTACGGAGGCTGCGCCAGCTTCACGCAAAGCGCTACCCAGCGCCCGGCCTGTGCCGTCCCAACCCCCGCCTGGATTGGCGGGAATCATCATCTTGATGTTGGCGGCCGCTTGCGCCGACATGGGGTAGACACCCGCAGCCATCAAGGCAGCGATTGATTTGAGGAAAGTATCACGACGCATTGCTCATCTCCTGTTGGGGTTGTTCGTACCGACATCATGCGTTCCCAGGCTGTCAATCTGCTGTCCGGTGGCACTAGGGAAAGCCCGGACACGCGACCCACACCGTATGTACGTAACATCGCGCACCTGCAAACTCCAAATTTGGCTGACTCATTTGGCTGACTCCTCAGTCTGGAATGCCCTGACAACTGTTGCCCAAAGAAGATAATGAACCCAACGCTGCATGCAGCCCTGCCCGAACTTGGCCAAGCAACGAGCAAAGACTGAGACCGCCATGAGACTTCTGCTGGTCGAAGACGACATTGCACTACACACCTCTCTCAAGCGAGCCATGACCCGTTTGGGCTGGGAGGTTGAGGTTTGCGCTGATGGCCGAGCGGCCTTGGGCCGCTGGCGAGCCAGCCTGCCCGATGTGGTTTTGCTCGATCTGAGCTTACCTGGCCGAGACGGACTCCAAATTCTGGAGCAGGCCCGTCTTGAGAATTTGAAAACGCCGGTGCTCATCCTGACCGCGCGTGGCACCGTCGGCGACAAAGTGTTGGGGCTCAACGCCGGAGCGGATGACTACCTGCCAAAGCCTTTCGACCTGGATGAGTTGGAGGCCAGAGTCCGGGCGCTGCATCGTCGTCGGCAAGAATCATCCACCGAATTGGCCACAAGCTCTGATCTGAACGGCAGAGTCCGCTACGACAAAGATAGCGGTGCCGTCTACCACAACAAGCAGATCCTGGACCTCACGCCACGTGAACTTGCGCTGTTGAAGCCCTTGCTGGAGCGACCCGGGCACGCGGTGAGCAAGGAGCGTCTGTTTGAGTTGGTTTTTCCCGGCGCATCCGAGGTCCAATACGAGGCCATAGAGGTGGTGGTCTACCGACTTCGCAAAAAACTGGCAGATACCGGCGTGAGTCTGGTCACCCTGCGCGGGCTGGGCTATGTGCTCAAAGTCGACGCATGACCAGTCGCCCCGCATCGCGATCTCTGCGCAGGCATTTGCTGCTCGGCATTTTGATCCCGGTCGGCCTATTTATCCTGATCGACACCATTGGTCTTTATCAGCAGGCCTTCACGGCGGTCAACACCGCTTACGACCGAACCTTGCTGGCCTCCGCCAAATCCATTGGAGAGCACATCAAGGCGGAAGGCACTGGAGAAAACACTCAGCTATATGCCACGGTGCCCTATGCCGCGCTCGAACCCTTCGAGGCCGACAACCGCAGCCGCATGGTGTACCGCATCTCCAGCACGCAGGGGCAACTGATCGATGGCTTCAAAGACCTTGCCGTCTGGCAGGGTGAAATACCAGACAAGGGCCCTTACGCGGCACTAGTCGACTTCTACGACGACACCTATCTTGGTGACGCTGTGCGAGTGGCCGTTTTGCTGCAACCAGTCGCCATGGGGCAAGCACGCGCCATGGCCGTCGTTCAGGTTGCCGAGACTCTGGAACTCCGACAGGCCTTGGCGAGACAAATTTTGATTGACACGCTACTGCGGCAAGCGGGCTTGATCATGGTGGTGGTCCTCGTGGTGCTGGTGGTTGTTCAACATGCGACTCGCCCGATTCGCCAGTTGAGTGATCGCCTCCAGGCCCGGGCGGAGAACGATCTGGTTCCCGTCGAGGCCAATGGCGCCCCCCTGGAGCTAACACCGCTTGTGGATGCGACCAATCACCTGATGGGCCGTTTGAAGCACCTGCTTGACAACCAGAAGCGCTTTGTCAGGGATGCAGCCCATCAACTGCGCACGCCGCTGGCGGTGCTCAAAGTGCAGGTTCAGTCCGCGTTGCGAGGGGACATTGATGCACGACAGGCGCTCCTCGAAATCAGCGACACCGTCGACCGGGCCACCACGCTGGCAAACCAAATGCTTTCACTTGCCAAGGTTGCCCAGTTGACGAATCAGGTCGCCAGTAGCCCGATCAACGGAGACCTTATTCTGCGAGAGATCGCGCTGGACTTATCCCCATTGATCGTTGCCAAAGGCATTGACTTTGACATGGACTGCACGCCGGTCTGGATCAATACACACGACTGGATGTTGCGTGAACTCATGCGCAACCTGCTTCACAACGCCATCCGCTATACGCCGGCCAACGGCAAGTTGAGCATCAAGTTTCATGGCAGCAACCAAGCCGCCCAGCTGATGATCAGCGACAGCGGCCCAGGCATCACCCCTGAACTTCGTCAGCGTCTGTTTCAGCCATTCTCAGCCGGAGAAACGCACTCAGGCTCTGGTTTGGGTTTGGCTATTTGCAATGAAATCGTTCAGGCACTGCACGGCAGCATCTACCTGGAAAACCGTACAGCGTTTGGCCAAATCACGGGTTTGGACGTGATCGTCCGAATGCATTGTCTTCCCCCTCCAGGATGAGATTTTTCACACCACTCAATTCATCGCCACTCGGACGCCAGGCTAGTTTCCCGAGGGTTTTCCCGCAGCAGCCTTGCGTTATGCTGTTCCCCTGACATAACCAACGAGGAGATAACCCAATGCGCGTGATTCAAAAATTTGGTTTGGGGCTCAGCCTCAGTGCCGCCCTGTTCTCTGGTGCCGCTCTGGCTCAACAACAGTTCGTCAACGTCCTGACCGGTGGTCAAAGCGGCGTGTATTACCCCGTTGGCGTGGCTCTGTCACAGATTTACGCCAAAGCGATCCCCAATGTGCGCGCAACGGCACAGGTCACCAAAGCGTCGGCTGAAAACCTGAACCTGCTGCAAGCCGGTCGCGGTGAATTGGCGATGGCCCTGGGCGATGCCGTGTCGGACGCCTGGAGAGGTGATGAAGAGGCTGGCTTCAAAACCAAGCTGGACAAGCTGCGTGGCCTCTCGGGCACCTACAACAACTACATCCAGATCGTCGCCAATGCCGACTCCGGAATCAAAACCCTGGCGGACCTGAAAGGAAAGCGTGTTTCCGTGGGTGCGGCCAAGTCCGGCACTGAACTCAACGCTCGTGCGATTTTCAAGGCAGCCGGCCTCAACTATGCGGACCTGTCCAAAGTGGAATACCTCGCTTTTGGTGAGTCCGTGGAGTTGATGAAGAACCGCCAACTGGATGCCACCCTGCAGTCGGCTGGCTTGGGCGTTGCGTCAATTCGCGATTTGGCGACCGCGGTGAACATTATCGTGATCCCGGTGCCCGCTGATGTAGTGGCTAAAGTGGGGGATACGGCCTACCAGCCGGCGGTCATTCCTGCCAATACCTACACAGGACAAACCACCGATATCGCCACGGCAGCGATTCCCAACTTCCTGGTCACACATTCTGGAGTGCCAGACGAGTTGGCCTATCAGATGACCAAGTCCATGTACGAGAATCTGGACACGCTGTATGCGGCCCACAACTCGGCCAAGGCCATCAAGCGTGAAAATGCCATCAAAGGCATGCCTATTCCCCTGCATCCGGGCGCTGCGCGCTATTACAAAGAAGTCGGACTGATCAAGTAACTACAACGCGAATTGAGAGAGGGCGGCCCCCCGCCTCCTGATTCTGAGGCGGCCCCTCCCGGGGCCGTTTTTTTTCGCCTTGTCAAATGCCTTCTCGCGCTCAACCGACCATCGCCCATGACCGCCACTAGCGCCCGCTCAGGTTTTGCCGCCGCTTTTATCACCTTCGCGCTCGCGGTAGTCCTGGTGCTGGCGGCCGCATGGCTGGCCTATGGGGCCGCCCACCAGCGCACGCTGGATGAGATGCAGTCCAAAGGTACAGCCCAGATTGAATACCACACACGGGAGTTGTTGAGTGCCGTCGAACGCTTTAAAAACCTGCCGGCGCTCCTGGGGGCAGACGCGTCTCTGCTCGCCCTTCTACAGGCGCCTGACAACACGGCAAACATCAATGCAGCTAACAACTATCTCAGCTTTGCGCAAGTCCGATCCGGGGTTAGTCATGCCTACCTGATCGACGCGCAGGGCCAGACGCGGGCCGCCAGCAACTGGCAACAGCCAGACAGTTTTGTCGGTTTTAACTACGGGTTTCGCCCCTACTTTATGGATGCCATGACTGGCAAAACTGGCGTCTTCTACGCCATTGGCGTCACCACTGGCGAACCGGGCGCCTTCATCGCGGCACCTATCCGGGCGGGAAACCGCGTGTTGGGTGTGGTGGCCGTCAAGATCGACTTGACTGAGATTGAGGACAGCTGGGTTCGCAGCAGCACCCCATTGGCGCTAACGGACCGATATGGTGTGTTGTTTCTGTCGGCCCATCCAGAGTGGCGCTACCGCAGCCTCGACACCCTCTCCTCGGACGCGCTTGAAGAACTTCAGCGCACCCGGCAATACGGAGACATCGCTCAAAACCCGCTTCGATCCCAGCCCGGCCCCATGCCGGCCCGTCAGGGCGAAACACTCCGAGCAGATCATCAAACCTTTCTGGTGCTGGGCCGTCCCATAGAAAGCCTGGGCTGGCACTTGCTGCTGTTCTCCAACCCGGAACGCGCCGTCAACCAAGGTTTGCTCGTGGCCGCGCTGGCAGGTCTGGCCACGGCTCTGACTTTGGCCGGCGCAGGGCTTGGGTGGCAATACCGGCGGCGGCGTTCAGACCGACTGGCCGCTCGTCATGAACTCGCTCAAGTCGTCGCTGCCTTGGATGAACGCATTGCCACCCGCACGGCTGAATTGACGGCGGCCAACGACACGGCAGTTCAAACCGGCAAGCTGGCCCTGCTAGGTCAAATGGCGGCTGGAATCAGTCATGAAATTTCTCAGCCCCTGGCGGCATTGCGCACCATGGCAGATAACGCCAGCGTGTTTCTGAGTCGCGATGACACACCCTCAGCGCGGAAAAACCTGGCGCACATTGGTGACCTGTGCACACGCATGGGCAACATCGTTGGAGAACTAAAGGCCTTTGCCCGCAAGGAGCCCGCCCGCCTGCATGCCGTGCCTTTGTCGGGCGTGATTTCGAGCGCGCTGATGCTGATTGAGCCGCATCGGCATGCGGCCAATGCCCACATCAAGTCGATAAGCACCAACCTGTGGGTCATGGGCGACTCCATTCGACTGGAGCAGGTGCTGGTCAACCTGATTCGCAATGGCATTGACGCGATGGAAGATCAACCCCAGCGTCAACTTGACATTCACCTGGTTGCTACAGAAGCCGAGGTCACACTGTCCATTCGTGACCATGGGCCCGGCCTAAGCCCCCAGGCGCAGGCCCATTTATTTGAACCTTTTTTCACCACCAAACCAAGTGGCAAGGGATTGGGCTTGGGCCTGGCTTTGTCTCAAGCCATCGTGAAGGAGATGGGGGCCACCCTGACGGCCTGCAATGTCGCCCCGGGTGCCCAGTTTGACCTCACCTTGCGCCGGGCCCCGGACCATGAATAATTCAACCATGACTGTTTTGCTTGTCGAAGACGATCCGTTGGTATTACTGGGCGCCGACCAGGCGCTGAGCTTGGCCGGCATGACGGTGATTACCGCCTGCGATGCGGAAACCGCGCTTCGACTCTTGACGACATCCACGCCTGACGCCGTGGTTAGCGATATCCGACTCCCGGGCGCTGACGGGTTCGAGTTGCTGCGCCGGGTTCGGGAGTTGGACCATGAAGTGCCGGTCATCCTCATGACCGGTCATGGTGACATTCGCATGGCGGTGGACGCCATGCACAACGGCGCCTACGATTTTTTGGAAAAGCCGTTTTCATCCGACCGCCTCACGGAGGTGGTTCGTCGCGCGTTGGAAAAGCGTCACTTGGTGCTGGAAAATCGGCGTCTACAGGCCTTGGTTGGTGCCCAAAGCGTCAGCGACCTGATTGGTCAAGCACCGGCCATCGTGGAGGCCAAACGCCGAATCAATGCGCTTGGTCCCACGCAGGTGGACATCCTGATTCGGGGGGAAACCGGCACAGGAAAAGAAGTGGTGGCGCGGGCCTTGCACAAAGCCTCGGGCAGGCGGGGGCCGTTTGTGGCCATCAACTGCGGCGCCTTGCCGGAGTCGATTTTCGAGAGTGAAATGTTTGGCCATGAGGCAGGCGCCTTCACGGGGGCGGCACGCAAACGCATTGGCAAATTGGAGTACGCCCGAGGCGGAACGGTGTTTCTGGATGAAATTGAAAGTTTACCCCTGTCCCAGCAAGTCAAGATGTTGCGAGTGCTGCAGGAGCGTCGACTGGAGCGACTAGGCGGCAATGAGTTGGTCGCTATTGATTGCCGCTTCATTGCCGCGACCAAGGAGGACCTGAAAACGCTTTCCGAACAAGGGACATTCCGCGCTGACCTGTTTTATCGCTTGAATGTGGCCCATATTTCGCTGCCTCCGGTGCGAGAGCGGCGCGAGGACATTCCCTTGCTCATGGCGCATTGCGTGCGAGCGGCGGCTGACCGGTATGGCGTCAATCCGCCGAGTTTGAGCCAACTTCAATTGGCCACCTGGCAGGGCCAGGATTGGCCGGGCAATGTGCGCGAGTTGAAGAATGTGGCAGACCGCTTGTGCCTCGGCCTCGAAGGCGACGCCGCGTCAACCCTCGCCAACGAAAACGATTCGCCCGCCATGGCACTGCAAATAGAGGCTTTTGAAAAGCACTTGATCGTTCAGGCTTTAACGGCCCATGGCGGCAACGTCACCCTGGCGGCCGAGCATCTGAAGCTGCCCAGAAAAACCCTGTACGACAAGGTTGCCCGCTACGCCATTGACACCAGCGTCTATCGATCGCCTGCCTGACCCTCTCAAACCGGGCTTGAAAAGTCGACACAGCGGGGAACCAGGTCGCGCATCACCCGGATCAGTTCCCGACGGTCATCGCGTTGCCACTGAAAGGCGTAATGCAACGGTGCCAAGGGCAAGTCACAAGTCAACACACTCAGATGCCGGGGGCCTGCCCAGTGTTCTGGCAAAAATCCGATCCCCACGCCTTCACGCAACATGCCGGCAATGGCAATCCAATTGTTGCATTCGATGCGCAGTGGCGGTGCAAACCCTTTGACCAGCAACCAGTCATCCAGTCATCCAGTATTCGGGTGGTCCCGGCACTGGCCGGAAGTGTGACCAAGGGCCAGCGTTGCAAGAGAGCGGGTGTGAGAACGCCTTCTGGGCCAGCCACCTCGGGTGATGCCATCTAGGCAAACTGGGCCACCCCCACCGGCTGTGATAAGACCTGGCTGCTCGACGAGCGCCCGGCAATCACTGCAAAATCCAACTCCCCTTTTTCGATTCGGTGCTCCAAAACGGCACCCACATCCACGTAGGGCTCTACCGACAAACCGGGATGCTGCTCCCGAATGCGGGCCACAAATTGAGGTAGCAAGGTAAGTGCCGACAACTCCCCCACCCCAAATCGACACCACCCGCTGAGCCCAGCCTTGGTGCTGAACGTGCCCTGCAAGGCTGCCACCGAGTCCAGCACAGCCATCGCCGGCGCCAGCAATCGCGTGCCGTCGGCCGTCAAAACGGCGCGATGTCCGCTGCGGTCAAACAAGGTGTGCCCCAGGGCCGTCTCCAGCTCGACCAAACGTTTGGAAAGTGAGGAGACCGACAAATGCAGGCGCTCGGCGGCCGTGGCGAAACTGGTGCAGGTGGCTGCGCAGTAAAAAGCTTCGAGTTGTTTGAATGTCGGGGTCAGCATGTTCTTGTTGATTTTTATCGAACTAATTTATTTTCAATATATCGCTTTCTTGAAATAACAGTCGGTTTTAAAGTGCTGCCAGTGCCCCACGCATCCCACCCGCTCATGCCCCACATCACTACACCCCACCGCCTTGATGTCACCCAGCCCCGTCAGTTGACGGGCGGCCCGCTGCCGCCGCGTGCGTTGCGAGATGTGCTGTGCCTTGACGACTTCGAGGCCAAAGCGCGCCGCCACCTGCCCCGCCCTATTTTTGGCTACATTGCCGGCGCCCCCGAAGACAACCATTCGTTGCGGCAAAACCGAAGCGTGTTTGACGACTACGGCTTCACCACCCGTACATTGGTCGACGTCTCCCAACGTCACCAGAGCGTGGAATTGTTTGGTCAGCACTACAGCAGCCCTTTCGGCATTGCCCCCATGGGCATTCACGCCCTATCAGCCTACCGGGGCGATCTGGTGCTGGCCAACGCGGCACAGCAAACGGTTATTGCGTCCATCATGAGCGGGTCGTCACTGATTCCGATGGAAACCGTGGCCCAAGCCGCGCCCGACACCTGGTTTCAGGCCTACCTGCCGGGTGACCCCGCGCGCATCGAAGCGCTGGTGAATCGGGTCGCGCGGGCCGGGTTCAAAACGCTGGTAGTCACGGTAGACCTGCCCGTGTCTGCCAACCGGGAAAACAATGTGCGCAGCGGATTCTCCACACCGCTTCGCCCCAACCTGCGCCTGGCATGGGACGGGCTGATTCGGCCCTCCTGGCTGGTGGGTACCTTGCTGAGAACCTTGATCAACCATGGCGTACCGCATTTCGAAAACTCATTTGCCACCCGGGGCGCGCCCATTGTGTCCAGCAAGGTCATGCGCGACTTCTCAGCGCGCGATCATTTGAATTGGAGCCATCTGGCGCAAATTCGCCGGCAGTGGCAGGGGCCGCTGGTGATCAAGGGCATTCTCAGTGTGGCCGATGCGCGCACGGCGCAGGCGCATGGTGCCGATGCCATCATCCTGTCCAACCACGGCGGGCGCCAGCTTGACGGCGCGATAGCGCCCTTGCGCCTGCTCGCCCCCGTTGTGCAAGCTGTAGGCGACATGCCGATATTGATTGACAGTGGGTTTCGTCGCGGATCCGACGTCATCAAGGCACTGGCCTTGGAGGCGCGCATGGTTTTTGTGGGCCGCCCTTTCAACTACGCCGCCGCTGTCGCCTCTGAAGCCGGCGTACTGCACGCCATCTCAATGCTGCGCGACGAAGTAGACCGCAACATGGCCATGCTCGGCGTGAACCAATGCTCAGAACTCAACGCTGAATGTTTAGTCAAGCTCAGATGAGGTCAGAGCGCGCAACGCGTTGTGCGAGATGCCAGACAAGATGCCGGGTTCATTCTGGAAATCCGCACACTCAACAACTCGGCACCCAATCAAATCAATAACTTGGCGCTCATCACGGCCTGGCAAGCAACTTGCATAGTGATCTGGCCGCGAACCCAAAGCGGCTTTCTTATAACTTGATGGAGACAACAATGAAATTGAAACACCTGCTCACCGGCGCCCTGATCGTTGCCAGCGCCAGCCACGCGATGGCACAACAGCAGTTCGTCAACGTGTTGACGGGCGGTCAAAGCGGCGTGTACTACCCCATGGGTGTCGCCCTTTCACAAATTTATGGCAAGGCCATTCCCAATGTGCGCGCCACCGCGCAGGTCACAAAAGCATCGGCTGAAAACCTGAACCTGCTTCAAGCCGGTCGGGGTGAGTTGGCCATGGCGCTGGGCGACTCCGTTTCCGACGCTTGGAAGGGTGACGAAGAAGCCGGCTTCAAAACCAAGCTGGACAAGTTGCGCGGCCTCTCCGGCACGTACAACAACTACATCCAGATCGTGGCTGGCGCCGACTCTGGCATCAAGACTCTGGCAGATTTGAAGGGCAAGCGCATCTCGGTGGGCGCCGCCAAGTCCGGCACGGAATTGAATGCGCGGGCCATCTTTAAAGCCGCTGGACTCAACTACTCAGACATGGCCAAGGTCGAGTATCTGGCGTTTGGTGAGTCAGTGGAGTTGATGAAAAACCGCCAGTTGGACGCAACTTTGCAGTCCGCTGGCTTGGGTGTGGCCTCCCTGCGCGACCTGGCCACGGCAGTGAAAATCATCGTGATTCCAGTGCCCGCAGATGTGGTGGCCAAAGTGGGTGATGCCGCCTACCAGGCCGCCATCATTCCAGCCAACACCTACCCCGGACAGACGACAGACGTCGCGACCGCCGCCATCCCCAACTTCCTGATCACCCACTCGGGTGTGTCAGACGAATTGGCTTATCAGATGACCAAGTCCATGTATGAGAATCTGGACACACTGTATGCGGCCCACAACTCCGCCAAGGTCATCAAGCGTGAAAATGCCATCAAAGGCATGCCTGTTCCTTTGCACCCCGGTGCTGCGCGGTACTACAAAGAAGTGGGCTTGATCAAGTAAGCGCGTTTACTATCAGCTCTGTGAATCGACCCCTTGTTGGGGTCGGTCCAACTCCTTTCTTTTGAAGAGGCCTTCATGAACGCTCCCAGCACCAGTACAGACGAGACGTCGCACACGCCGCTCAGCGGCGCGATATTCTGGATCGCCATTTTCTTCTCCAGTTACCAATTGTGGATGGCATCCTTTCACCCGCTGTCCAGTCTGGTAATCCGCTCCATTCACGTGGGCTTTGTCCTGCTGATGATTTTTGCGATTCACCCCCCCATGGGCGGGCGATCTGCCATCTGGCGGGCACTTGGCTGGGCCATGGGCCTGACCGGTTTTGCCTTCGGCATTTACCAATGGGTATTTGAGGCCGACCTGACACAACGTGCCGGTGAACTCACCACGGCCGATTGGGTCGTGGGCGTGGTTACCGTCGCCCTGGTGTTTGAGGCCGCCCGCCGCGCCATGGGTTGGGGCCTGCCCGTCATTTGCGCCACGTTCTTGCTGTACGGCATGTTTGGCGAGCACCTCCCGGGCGCTTTGGCACACCGGGGCTTTGGCATGGACCAGATTGTCAGCACTCTGGGCTTTGGCACGGAAGGCATTTACGGCACGCCCACCTATGTGTCGTCTACCTATATTTTTCTGTTCATTCTGTTTGGCTCCTTTCTGGAGCAGGCCGGCATGATCAAACTCTTTACTGACTTTGCGCTGGGCACCGTCGGTCATACCCGCGGTGGCCCAGCCAAGGTGGCGGTGATCTCCTCTGGCTTGATGGGCACCATCAGCGGCTCAGGCGTGGCCAACGTGGTCACCACGGGTCAATTCACCATTCCGCTGATGAAGCGTTTTGGCTACAGTTCGGCCTTTGCCGGGGGCGTTGAAGCCACGGCCAGCATGGGCGGGCAAATCATGCCGCCGGTGATGGGCGCGGTGGCGTTCATCATGGCCGAAACCATCAACGTGCCCTACATTGAAATTGTCAAGGCCGCGGTCATTCCCGCTATTCTGTATTTCGTCACTGCTTTCTGGATGGTGCATCTGGAAGCCGGCCACAAAAACCTGTTGGGTTTGGCCAAAGAGGACTGCCCCAACCCCTGGACGGCGATTCGTGAACGCTGGTATTTGCTGCTGCCTCTGGCCGGTCTGGTGGCGTTGCTGTTCTCCGGTTACACGCCCTTGTTCTCCGGCACCGTCGGACTGGGCCTGACAGCCATATTGATCTTTGGCGCTGCGGTATTGACGGGTGTGAAGAGCCTGGCCTTGCGTGGTCTCTTCTGGGTGCTGTTGGGCTTGGCCTGCTCGGGCTTCTTCCAATTTGGTGTGGGTGCGTTCTTTGTGCTGGTTGCCCTGTTGATCGCCCTGACCTACGCCCGCCGTGTGGGTGCTGATGCCCGCCAACTGGCCATCACCGCGCTGGTGGACGGTGCCCGCCATGCCTTGCCCGTGGCCATTGCCTGTGCGCTGGTAGGCGTCATCATTGGCATGATCAACCTGACCGGCGTCGCTGCCGAGTTGGGCGGACACATCATTGCCATTGGTGAGAAAAGCCTGTTTCTGGCCCTCTTCCTGACCATGGTGACCTGTCTGGTGCTGGGTATGGGCATCCCGACAATTCCCAACTACATCATCACCAGCTCTCTGGCCGCGCCCGTGCTGCTTCAATTGGGCGTGCCGCTGATCGTGTCACACATGTTTGTCTTCTACTTTGGCA
This sequence comes from Rhodoferax sp. PAMC 29310, assembly GCF_017948265.1. Lineage (NCBI taxonomy): Bacteria > Pseudomonadati > Pseudomonadota > Betaproteobacteria > Burkholderiales > Comamonadaceae > Rhodoferax > Rhodoferax sp. PAMC 29310. The sequence goes on from NZ_CP072852.1 coordinate 1,462,330, forward strand.
TCATGGCTGATCTGACACCGCCCGTGGCCCTAGCCGCCTTCGCCGCCGCCCCGATTGCACGGGAGAGTGGACTAAAGATCAGCATGCAGGCGATTCGCGTCGCCATTGCGGGCTTCATCGTGCCCTTCATGGCGGTCTACAGTCCGGCCTTGATGCTGCAAAGCGGCGACTGGATGGACACCACCTGGATCGTGTTCAAAGCGTTGGTGGCGATCGCCATGTGGGGCGCTGGTGCCATTGGTTTTCTCATAACTCGCCTGAACTGGATCGAGCGTGTGGTGGCCATTGCATCGGCCAGCTTGCTGGTCGTTGCATTGCCATTCACTGACGAACTGGGCTTGGCTTGCGTCGCCGCTTTTGTGGCGTGGCACTATTGGCGCAGCCGCCAATTGGCGACCACAGCAACGGCCTGATAAGGCCAGACCCTGCCACATGGCCAGTCTTCTCGGTATTTGCCTGACGCTTGCGGCGTCTGCTCAAGCAGGCCTGCCGTCTGCGCCAGTCTTTGTACCGGGCGAGCAGGTCACGCTGGCGTGGACTCACTCGATTGAGAAAGTGCGCTGGGAAGAAGACTACGTGGTGGCCACCAACCAGGCTTCCCGCCAAGTACCTGTTTTGCTAGCCGTCAAAGCCCGCGTTCGGGGCTCGGCGGCGGGCATGGAGCCGCCGGATGATGCGGTGTTGAAAAACGGCTGGTACGATTACACGCCGTCTATTGCGACAAGCGCTGAGTTGCGGCTGACTCGCTCCGAGTTCACCGCTGACTATGAGTTGTGCCACGCATCAAGCTGCCAACCCATGTCGCATTGGCTCCCCTCGGACCGGGGTATCACTTTGATGACCCCCTGCACAGCAGAAAAATTACTATCAAAAAAATAGCTGCATCCGCTTTATCCACAGGGGCTAGATGCCTATTTAGAGAGAAGAAGTTTGGCCAACTCGGTCTCTGGCATCAAGTGAATGCCCTCTGCTTTGGCAAACTGGCGCGCACTGTCGCTGACCAAACCAAGCGCAATGTAAGTGCAGCCCCGCGCCTCCTGCGCCTCTTTGGCCACAAGCAAGGCCTTCAACCCGTCCACCCCGTGATTAGCCGCTTTCCACCGCTTGCAACTCACCAGCGTGACTTGCCCGGCTTTGCTCAACTGGAAATCAGCGGCCGTGCCATTCAGTTTTTCAACGGTATAGCCCTGGCGGGCGTACCCCTGCTCCACTCGCGCCGAAAAATCTCGCCACGACAGACTCGCCGCTTGCGCCAGGGACTCGCTCACCTGGGCACCACTGGGCTGGCCCTGCTGCCGCCACGCTGCCATGACCGCAATGACCAAAAACGGCAAGGATCCCATCACGCCGAATGGCACGTATTCCTTGGGCAGCAAAGCGCCTGACAACAGGAAAAATGCGCCCACTACCAACATGCTCACCCACCAAGGCTTGCGCAGAAGAATTGCAAAAATTGAGTTTTCTGCCATCTTGAATTTCATATCTTTACCTTCTAAATCACTTTGAAATTGACGCCAATCGGGGCACTTCTTTGAATGTTTGATCATCCAGTCTGAATCGACGCAAAAGTCCTCAATTTACCCCGACACTCCATCCATGTGTGCCACATCCACGCTGCTTGCGCTGGCATTCCCCTGAACACTGAACTGTTGGCCGACCGGCAGTATGGCAGAGACCCACCTGCAGAAAATCGCCCTGCTCGGAGGGCTGCCTCCCGATCGATCCCGCCGACCTGTACCCTCGCTAGCGATCACCCGTTTGACCACGGCATGTATGGGCCGAAATTCTCCAGCGCTGTCACAAAATATTGATTAAATACCGCTCCAGCCCTCGTAAAAAAACCGCAATACACTACTGAATTTATAGCATCCCGTCAAACCTGAGGAACAACCGAAATTGACGGTTGACCGAAAATGCAGGAACATCTGAGCGACTTGGTGTCGAGGCGCTGGGTCCCTCAGGAATCAGTCCAGCAAATAGCCACTGGCACCGCAATGGCAACGGCATTTCATCACCCTCGCTCGACGTGCAATTGTCAATGGTGATGTCACTTCTGTTAAAACGCTGGTTCACTACTTATTGCGAACGATCTATCTCATGTTTAATTCCCCCGCCGGCGCAACGCTGGAACCCGCTGCCACCCCACCCCACCCGGTGATCCACTGGCTTGAAGCGGGCGAGGATTGCTCGGCCCGCTGGCGCTCAGAGCGCGGCTCCCTGCCCCCGAAAAAAGTCGTTTTAGCCGACGACACCATGACCGCTGACAATGCTTATCGTCTGGCGTGCGAAGGCACTTACATGCTTTGGCGCGGGGATTTTCACAATGCCCGCCAGTTGCTGCAGGCCTTGGCCCGCCGGATTGAGAACACCCCTGCTCGCAAACGCAAAAAGGCCGCCCAGGTGGTGCCCGCCAACGACGTATTCAACCGTTACCGCTTGGCCCAATCTCAACGCGCCCGCCTGCTCAACACCCTGTTGGTGCCATTTGACGCTGACTACACTGTGCCATTGCGCCGAGCGCCTGACGTCAAGCAAGCCTGCACCGCTGTCTGGGGCGCGCCTGGCGACGCTGCAACGCCGTCGGTAGCGTCTTTGCGAGAGCTGTTGGGGATTACCAGTTCGGCCGAGTGGCGACGTGTGGGAGTCGAGATCCCTGAGCTGGGCGAAGGCCCGAACAACCGCATCTTTCCACACTACGGAGTCTTTTCTCCCGTGCGTGGCGAATACATCAAGCTAGTGGCCAGCGCCCACGTGCCCAAGCACGTGGCGGGGCAAGATGCCTTGGTGGCGTTTGACATCGGCACCGGCACCGGCGTGTTGGCCGCAGTCCTCGCACAGCGGGGTGTGACCAAAGTCATTGCTACCGACCTGGAGCCCCGCGCTTTGGTCTGCGCCCGAGAAAACCTCTTGCAACTCGGCCTTGAGCACAAGGTGGAGCTGGTCCAAGCCAACCTTTTCCCAGAGGGCCGCGCCGCCATTGTGGTGTGCAATCCCCCTTGGCTCCCGGCCCGTCCCAGCACACCGATTGAGTATGCGGTGTACGACGAAGGCAGCCGCATGCTGATGGGCTTTCTGAAAGGTTTGCCTGATCACTTGACCCCCAAGGGCGAAGGTTGGTTGATTTTGTCAAACTTGGCCGAACACCTGGGGCTGCGCATCCGCGATGAACTGCTGGCCGCCTTCGAGGCGAACGGATTGCGCGTCGTGAGCCGTATCGACGCCAAGCCATTGCATGCCAAGCTTGGCGACGAGTCAGACCCCTTGCATGAGGCGCGGACCAAAGAGGTCACTTCGCTCTGGCGCCTCGCAGTCATCAAGGCGACACAGTAAGACAAAGGCCAGCCTGAGGCGGGCCTTATAGATTCAAGCCAGAATCTCCCCCCTATGAAAGAACCCATGAACCCCACCATTTACAGCTCATCCATTCCCATTTTCACCCAAATGTTGGGGGGACTGCAGCAGGTGCTGAGCAAGGCTGAGGCCCACGCCGCTGACAAGAAGATCGATCCCAACGCCTTGTTGCAAGCCCGCCTGTACCCTGACATGTTTCCCTTGCTGCGCCAGGTTCAAGTGGCCACCGACTTTGCGAAAAGCGTCGCAGCCCGCCTCGCTGGCGTCGAAGTCCCAAAATTGGCTGATGACGAACAGACTTTTGCAGACCTTCAGGCGCGAATCTCCACGGTGCTGAATTTTATTGCAGGCCTTGACACGGCTCAGTTTGAGTCAGCCGCCACCCGAGAAATCGTGTCCCAGGCCGGTACGCCGAAAGAGAAGCGCTTCACGGGAAACTCCTACTTGCTCAACTATGGGCTGCCCCACTTTTTCTTTCACACCACCACCGCTTATGCCATCCTGCGGCACAACGGCGTTGAGGTCGGCAAGAAAGACTACGTCGGCACTTATTGATGATTTTCGGGATCTTGTAATCAAGGCCCACGGCTCACCGTAGCATGTTTTGGGCATAGTGGGCACTTCAGTGTCAACATGAGGCTGGCTTGATTCTGAAGAGTCTCTCCAGCTTCGCTCTTTTGACATTGAAACTAGAACAACCCTCTATGGCCTATGTCCGACATTGATTCACCTTCTTTGCCTGATTTTGAAAAGACCGAACCTCTACCGCTTGACGAGTTAAACCGTCAAGCGAAGATTGATCACGAATTTGGGATATTGCGAAAACACCACGCCAGAATTGCCGACTCCATCCAGCTGTTCTGGGGCTACCCCGAGTGCGACGAATTCATTCAAAAGTTGTTGTTCAACCCTGGCGATGAATTTGTTCGAGCCCGCGCTGGATTCAAGCCTGAAGTGTTGGAAGCCATCATGAACCTGTCCAGCCTTCATGTGGCTGGTCCGAAAACCGGTCGCCCGTTGCCGTGAGCGCACAGCCCCGACACTCTATGTCGTTCCATTTCTAAGAGATCGTCCATGGAGAAGCTCCGTATCGACAAATGGCTTTGGGTCAGCCGTTTCTATAAGACGCGCAGTCTGGCCGCTGACGAAGTTGACAAGGGGCGAGTGTCTGTCAATGGCACTACCGTCAAACCAGCCAAAGAACTGAAAATTGGCGATGCCATTGAAATTCAAATCGGCGCCGTCTCACGTCGCGTGATCGTCGCCGGCCTAAGCGATAAACGGGGATCAGCGCCTGTTGCGGCGCAGTTGTTCAACGAGACGGCAGAGTCGCAGGCCAAGCGTATTGCCGCCGCCGAGCAACGCCGGTTGGCACCAGAACCTGCGCTGAGTCTGGCGCAGGGGCGTCCGACCAAACGCGACCGCAGAACCCTTGAAAAGGCCAAAGGCTGGCAAGCACCTGAATAGTGCTTGATGATGTGTCAAACTTGGTACCTGAGCAGCTTGACCCAGACTGACGGAGCGCTCTTCTGCCCCGCGTCATCCCGAGCGCTACTTCACCCGGCCGTAAGTGTCCTCAAGTCGGACAATGTCATCCTCGCCCAAATACGAGCCTGACTGAACCTCAATGATCTCGAGCGGAACTTTGCCCGGATTGGCCAACCGATGTACCTGACCCAACGGAATATACGTACTTTGGTTTTCAGTGAGCAACAAGACCTGCTCACCATTCGTTACCTCAGCGGTGCCACTCACCACAATCCAGTGCTCAGCGCGGTGATGGTGCATCTGAAGACTGAGAGTCGCCCCGGGGTTCACCACAATGCGTTTAACCTGGAAGCGTGGTCCTGAATCGACACTGTCATAGGCACCCCACGGGCGCGCCACGCGGCGATGGTGACGCGCCTGCGGAACACCTTTGGCATCAAGCTGGGCGACCACGGCCTTGACTTGCTCCGCATGCCCCACTTCAGCCACCAGCAGCGCATCTGCAGTGTCAATAATCAGAAGATTATGCGTTCCAAGTGCAACAACCGGCCGATGCGGCGCATGAATGTAAGTGTCTTTGGCATCGACGGTGTACCCCTGCCCATGCACCCGATTGCCCGCACCATCCGCTTCAGAGAGTTCAGCAACAGCATTCCAGCTCCCCACATCGCTCCACGCTGACGCGAAAGGAATTACCACCACTTGAGCCGATTGGGCGGCTTTTTCCATCACCGCGTAATCGATGCTCTCAGATCGGCATTGCGCAAATGAAGGCTCGTCCAGACGGATAAACTCACCGTCCACCGTTTGCTGGGCCACCGCAGCTTGGCAGGCCGCCAATATGTCGGATGCATAAGTACTCAGGGCCGCGATCAAAGTGCGAGCCTCGCACAGAAAGATTCCCGCATTCCAATAATTACCGCCCGCCAAGAGCAATTCTTGTGCACGGGCAGCGTTGGGTTTCTCAATAAAGCACTGAACGCCAAAAGCGCCATCCTGCCCCGGCACTTCCTTTCCCTGCTGTATGTACCCGTAGGCGGTGCTGGGATAGGTCGGTTGCACCCCAAAAGTGACAATAGAACCCGCCCTCGCCGCAGCGACGCCGCCGCGAATAGTGGCGTTGAATGCCTTGCCATCAGGAATATGGTGATCCGCAGGTAAAAAAACCAACAAAGCGTCAGGTTGCGCATTGAGCGCCGCAACGGCCATGGCGGCAGCCGTGTTTCGAGCGACGGGTTCCAGCAGAATACTTGCCTGCGTCAGAGCAGTATTGACACTTTCCTGCACCAAGAACCTGTGTTCTTCGCTGGCCACAATGGTTGTCTTTGATCCCAACAAACGGGCACGCTCCAGGGTGAGTTGGAGCAAGCTCTTGCCATCCACCAAAGGAACGAATTGTTTGGGCAACGCTTGACGCGACAATGGCCACAAACGGGTTCCACTACCTCCGCACATGACAACCGGAACGAATTGCTGAGCCGCATCATTGGCGTTTTTATTCATGTAATTTTCCTCCTTGAAGACCGCGCAGGCTATCACACAGTCAGTGACAATCTTGTTGCCGCCAGCCGAAAACTAGTCATCTGGGGGTGCGGACAATAACCTGGACTACTTGGAGGTAGTTCATGTATTCATACGAAGAGCGAATTCGAGCCGTCAAGCTCTATGTCAAGCTCGGTAAACGTACCGGACCGACCATTCGGCAGTTGGGCTATCCAACAAAGAATTCACTCAAGGGTTGGTATCGAGAGTACGAACGGGATCGGGACTTGCAGGTGGTGTATACCCGATCCAGGGTGAAGTACACGGCTGAGCAAATCCAAGTGGCGGTTCAGCATTACCTGGACCACGATCGTTGCATGGCCTCCACCATGAGGGCACTGGGATACCCATGCAGGGAGTTGCTCACTGAGTGGATTGACGAATTGCATCCGGAAGTTCGACCGCGTATCGTGGGGCGTGCACCGAATGTTCAGCACCCTCAGGATCTAAAGAAAGCCGCAGTGGTTGAGCTGTGCACCAGGACGACCAACGCTTTAGCCGCTGCCCAATCAGTGGGAGTGTGCCGGCCTACGTTGTACAACTGGAAGAATCAACTACTTGGTCGAGAGGCCTCAGCATCCATGAAGCGGCACAAAGATTCTGGGCCAATCCCCAAACAGAAAGACCTCACAGAATTGCAGCAGCACGTCACACTGCTTGAACGTGACATCCGGCGCTTGCAGCTTGAACATAACCTACTGAAGAAGGCCAATGAACTGTTAAAAAAAGGCCTGGGCGTCGCCCCGCAGCACCTGAGCAATCGGGAGAAGACCCTGCTGGTTGACGCCCTGAAGCACACGTATGCACTCGCAGAGCTCCTTGGCGAACTTGACCTGGCCCGTAGCTCCTACTTTTATCACTGCGCCCGGCTAAGGAGTCCTGACAAATACGCTGACGCTCGGGTTGCCATTGCCGATGTCTTCCAGAGCAATCACCGTTGCTACGGTTACAGGCGAATTCGTGCAGCACTTGGCCGGCGCCATCTGCATATCTCCGAGAAAGTCGTGCAACGCTTGATGAAGCAGGAGTGCTTGGTCGTTGCCGCCAATCGAAGGCGTCGGTACGGGTCTTACCTGGGAGAAATCAGCCCTGCACCAGAGAATCTCATCAATCGGGACTTCCAGGCTGCGACCCCGAATGAGAAGTGGCTGACTGACATCACAGAGTTCCATATCCCGGCTGGGAAGGTGTATCTCTCCCCTGTGATCGACTGCTTCGATGGTTTGGTAGTCAGCTGGACCATTGGCACACGCCCCGACTCCGACTTGGTGAACACGATGTTGGATGCTGCTGTTGAGACAGTAGCCGACAGCGAAATCCGGCCTGTCATTCACTCTGATCGTGGTGCTCACTATCGCTGGCCTGGATGGCTCTCACGGGTACACAATGCAGGACTGATTCGATCGATGTCGCGCAAAGGGTGTTCGCCAGACAACGCAGCCTGCGAGGGTTTCTTCGGGGGATTGAAAACGGAGCTGTTTTATCCTCGGAGCTGGCAGGACATATCAATCGATCAATTCATCCAGGTCGTTGACTCCTACATCCGCTGGTATAACGAAAAGCGCATCAAGATCTCCCTTGGCTCACTCAGTCCCATTGAATATCGGGCGAGCCTCGGAATCACGGCATAAACCAGTCCAAGTTTTACGCCGCACCCCCAGGTGGCCAGTATTCGATTGGCGCCAACACGGCGAATGCGCCCATTGCGCTGAACTGTGCGGATCGGGCTGGTATCAAGTTCATAGTGAATCAAATGGCGGCAATAGTTATGCAGGTCAATGCCTTCGGACAACTTGTCGATGACCACAAGCACGTCCGGGCCAAATGGGCTGCCAAACACCCTGATCACGGTGTCTGGCTGTTATTGCGCATGAATAAGTCCGCATTAGCTTTGGGTTCACAAACACCCAACACCCGACCTGTCGCATTTTTTCCGGTGGCGCCTGGCATCAATTCGGGATAGATGTCCGCATCGCGCAACACCCCTATGCAAGACTTTGACTTCAACAGCTCCTGAAAAAGGCTGAGTGCAGCGTTCGCAATGGTTTCTTCGGGATGGTGGCGTGCGTGCTGCTCGGTCAATGCTTTCAACAATGCCGTGCTTGAGCGCGGGGTGCTGTTGAACCAGCTTTGCGTTTGGGCGCGAATCATGTCCGAGCCCAGCCAGTCGATGAACGTATCGCGCAGATTGGGGTTTTGTTTCGCTGCGTCCAAGTCTACGAACACGTGTTGCCAGGCTGTTTCCCACACTGTGGCATCTAGTTTGGTCGTGGGCGACAGGGCTGGCACAAGGCCCGCCAGGCACAGGGTCAATTCCTGGGCCGTGGCAATATGGTGACAAAAAATAACCAGCTTCTCGCCTTGGTTCACGGTGGCTACCACCGCTTCGGCCACTGCAATCATCTTGGAATGTGGGCCGACCACTTTGCGTAGCTTTTTTATGTGTCGCAGATGGCTCGCCATCAGTGACTTTTTGGGTTCGCGAAGCGCTTTAATGGGCTCAACCAGACCGGCCAAGGTTTCATCATAGTGCTGCCAGCAGACGTGAAAGCGTGCATCGTTGGTGGCACCCCTAGTGTCCATGCCCGCATCTTTTGCAATGCGCAGCAGGCGATCCATACGCAGCAGCAACTCCAGTTCGTCAGCACTGGCATGGGTGTCTGCAAGCTTCCATTCTTCACACATGCCCAGCGAAGCTTTCTCATCCGGCAAATCATCAATGCTGTGGCGGACGACTTGTTTCTGAATGGCATCAATCGCCTTCGTCGCCCTGTTTATCAGGTCTTTGGCAGTGGCATACTCTTGGCGAGAGGGCGGGGTGTGGTAAATTTTATCGAGTGCCAGGCTGAAACTTTTAACAGCAGCGTGGGCATGGCCGGAACCCACCAAAGTCAGCATCCGGTTCAACTCGGAAAGATGGATCGAAAACGGTGTCGCAGTCAGAATCAGCACCCACTTGGCTTTTTTGCTCTGAAATTTGAGAGCATCGCTAAACGCCGTGCCTTCCCCCTTGGCACTATGCGCTTCATCGACAATCAACAGGTCACATTGCAGATTGTTGCCTGCGTAAGAGTGTTTCACGACCTGAATGGAGCCCGCTGTCAGCCGTCGGGCGGCAGCGGATTTGATACTTTTTGTGTCAATATCTTCAAAATTTGTGCCACAAATTTTGAGCAGTTCAACGTGGGATTTGAGCTCTGCCTCCCACCGCCGCACCATCACATCGTTGGGTGCCAAAATTCGCACTTTTCGCTTTTCGCTTTTCGCTTTTCGCTTTTCGCTTTTCGCCAGCCAATCCAAACACCCACGCCACCAAAGCCGCCACCGTGGTTTTGCCCAATCCCACATCGTCTGCCAGCAGGACCCCTTTGCGCACCTCTTGACCATAGCAGCCGCCGAGCCGAGCCAGAATATCTTCAACGGTCAAAAATTAGCGCTGCGTGCTCTCAAGCGCCAGGGGTCGCTCGGTAGTTTGACTGGCATTCACATACTTTTGCGGGTTTGACAAAAACCGCCACTGGGTTGCCGAATAGTTGCTTAGTCTATCGATAGGCATCATGGTTCATTGATCCCAATGTTTCAGACGTAATATTAATTCTTCGGCTGCAAGCCGCGCACCTATTCCGCTTTTAGCACTGGCTTTTCGAGTGAATGCAGCCATAAGTAGGTTGCCATCGCGCAGCAAACCATCCAATATGAAAGCGCTGGAACCCTGCCTAGCTTGCGTCACCAATTTGGCCCAGTTGTCAACAATGTCCAACATCTGACGCGTCAGTACAAAGCTTGCAACGGCATAGCTATCGGCTGACGCGGCATCACCAGGCGTATCATTATTCTGGTCAGGCGTGCCGTCACTGCCCGTGGCTTCGTGATCATCGGCGACAGGGTTGTTGAAGTCGGTCGCATCGTCAGTCTCATCCGCAGTCACCGCTTTGCCACCGTAGCGTTCCAGCAGCAGTTGGTCACTAAGCTCTTGCAAGTCGGCATCCGAGATTTCCTCTGGAAACGACAATTCCCGCGCTGGGGGTTCCCGCATATCGAAGATCGGCACATTCAAGGTTTCAGTCTCGCAGTGAAGTGCCACCGTCCTCGGCAAGTGTTTGGCATCTTCCCAGGGTATTTGTGCTGACAACAGCGAACCGCTGCCAGACTGCCACCGTGCTATTTTCAGCGGGGCTTTGCGACTCAAAACCTCGCCCGTCAGCCCCGACTGACATTTGCATTCAAGCCGGATGTGTTTGCCGTCCCATGAGGCCTCGGCCCAGGTAATCAGACAACGACCCCGAGTCAGTTTGACAGTACGAGTGGCAACATTCTCAAGCGTGGAAAATGTGGCCAATTGACCCAGTGGCCAGGCGGCCTGCGCAATACAAACCCCGAGTTCAAAGTTGTCAATGGTCAATTCCCGATTGGCGCCCTGTTTGCCCCACGCTGCCTGGCTGAAATTGGCCGAAGTCAACAACAGCCGCCTTGAGTTGCCACGTTGGAAGGCATACAGCTTGGCATGATTCCAGCGCACGTCGCTGCTGTGATGCTCGCCATGAAAATGATCAGACAGTTTGTCATTGCCAGGCACTAATGTGAGCTGCAATAGAGTGCTGCCAGCCGCCACCAATTGCGTAAACGATGCTGCGGGCAAGTGCCAGTTTGCCTCCCACGGATGGGCCTTTTCGATCCAGGCCAAAGAAAGTTGTGCCGGTGTGCCTTCAAACTGGGCACAGCATTGCACCAAGGAATCAGCCCAACAGGCCCCAACAAACGGGCTCAGGATCGACACCTTGACCGCCCCTCTCCCGGGCGGGGTAGCACTGCGCAAACCGGCTGCACCCCACTGCGCGCGTGACGCATGCTTGCCAGGCACACTGGCAATAAAACTGGCACCAGCTGGAGGGTCAGCGCGTGCCAGCAGATCAGTAAAGCGGTCAAGCTGTGTGGCATCTCCGCAAGAATCGGCCAAGGCGCGCACGAAGCCGGGCAAAACGCCCCAAGCACTTGACCTGGCTTTTGACGGCTTGGGCTGCAGTGGCAAGCAAACCCGCCAGGCTGCCTGAATTTGATCTTTGAACGCGGAGCGTGTCAGATTGGTCGATGAGACAATGATTTCGAGGTATTCACCTTGTTCTGGATGCGTCCAATGCAGTAGCCAAAGTTTGGCGTGCTGCACGGCTTGACCAGTTTCCCCGACCGTGAGCTGCCGGATTGAGCGCCAGATCCAGGGGTACAGCCCCTCATCAACAGCAGCGGCGGAAACATCTGTATCAAAGTAGTCTTCACGCACAGTCGATGAAACCACCACGATGCGGTTATGCAAAATTTTCAGCCTGGCATCCAGTTCAAGTGAAAAACTGGCCTGGTCCAGCGCATCAGCATTACCCGGCATGTGGCTAAGCGCCAGCCACTCTGGCAGCAAGGTTTCGGCTAGCAAACGCGCCTCGGCCCGGTCATAGGTCGTCAACAGCGCTGCCGCCAAGGCACAGCCTTGCGGTGCGACAGATTTGATCAGCGTCTGCCAGCCAAAACCAGTGTCATTGAGCATCGTCATGTTCGTCGTTGTCTGGTTCAATATTGATATGCAGGGACTTAGGCATATTGGTCAAAACACCGCATTGCACCGCCAAGCGGCACAAAGCCCACAAGCGAAATCCGTAGCGTGAAGCCTCGCCAATTGACAGGGTGCGGGCTTCAATGTGTGCGTCACGCAAAATGAACCACCGCAAGCCACCGCCGTAGGTTTCGTGGTGACGCAGCAACTGGCGAAAACATTCCAGCGGCACAGCGCTGGCCGCCATGGTTTGCGCAAAGCGGTCTGCGGCATCGGCATGGCGCAGCGTTGTTGCTCGCGCTTCTGGCTTAGAGCTTATCCGTAAATAATGTTTACCTCCAACTTGATCTTGCGAAACGCCATGATGGATGCGGCCAAGTGGTTCAAGGCCAGAAAGCTGCGATCAAGCTTCTCGTATCGCACCAGTAGTTTGCGAAATCGGTTGAACCAACTGTGTGCCACTTCGACAACCCAGCGTCTTGCTTTCTTCTCGGGGGTACGCTTGAGTTCATTGGCCTCTTGTCCTCGGCCTTTGACATGGGGGATGTAGCCATGCTCTTCTATGACCTTCAGAGCGGGTGCTCCGGTATAGCCAGCATTTGCGCACAAGTGTTTGTGGCGCCTGATGGGTGGACTGGGGCGCTCAACCATGATGGCATCGAGCACTTCCTCTAGTTGGGAAACATCATGCCGATTAGCCCCGGTCACGACGAGCGACAACGGGACGCCACGACCGTCCACCAGCAAATGGCGTTTGCTCCCATTTTTTCCCCCAATCCGTGGGGTTAGGTCCCACGCTCTCCTGTGCCATTGGCGCTTTCATCATTGCCCCGTCGATACTTTGCCAACGCCAGGCGATGCCCTCAAACTCGTCGTACTCAGCAAGACCTTGTTTCCACAGAGACTCAAAGACCCCCGCTTTTTCCCATTCCAGAAAACGGGCATGGACAGCGCTGGCACTACCAAAACGCTCCGAGGGAAGGGCCTTCCACTGGCAACCTGTGCGTAGAACAAACACGATGCCTTCAAATACCAAGCGGGCATCTTTGGGCCTACGTCCGCCCCCGCTCTTTCTGGTGTAGGCTTGATCTGCAATGCGTTGACGCACAGGGATCAGTGGCTCGACACGACTCCAAAACTCATCAGTGACTTCCCATGCCTTTACCTTTGCCATCTTTCCTCCACGCGCGGTCATCGCGCATGGGGAGCCATTATTCACTATTTACGGATAAGTTCTTCGCCTGCAGCTCCAGCCAAGCCTGTGCCGCCGCTTGAAGCGCTTTACATACTTCCTTGGCCGCACTGCCCTTAGCAACTTCAACCAACCCCACCTTGGGCTCACGCTTGAGCACGTCATTGATGTAATTCATGGCATCCAAACCCGCATCTGCCAGGCTTGGAAAAGTGGCCAGGCGGGCAATCGTTGGTTCGCTGCTGAAGTGCTGGCTCAGATATTGGCACAGCGACGCATGGTCGATAGCGCTGGACTTGGCTATGGACTTCACGATTGTCAACCGCTTTTTCCCCGCTGTATCGTTTCCAAAAATGAGCGGCTTAAGTAACGCTGCCTCCGGCAACTCAGAGAAGTCGCCACGCTGGCGTGGCAGCGTGTTGAGCTCAGCCGCTTTGCCAGTTTGAGCCGCTTGGCCAAAATTTTTCCAATGTGCGATCCACCACTTGTTTTCGCTGTCACGCCCCTCTTTGTTTCGTGCCAATTTCGCGCTGCGGCTCACATCATCGGGAAGTTGCAAGCGTGCGCCTTTAAGTTTGTCATCGAGCCAGCGTGACAGTGCCTCGCTTTGCGGGCCAGGTGTCCAGCCGTCACCTGTGGTCAGCCCTGGCCATTTGCGAAACGCCCGCCGGTAGCCGCCGTAAGGGCCGGTTTGACGGTAGGCCTGAAATTGCTTAGGGGTCATGCCAAACCGGTCTGCTTTCATGTTGCCGTCAACCCAAGGCGCGACACGTCGCCGCCCGGACAAAGGTCGCTGTTTCCAGTCTTCCGTATCTGCTTTGAGCAGGTTGATAGTTCGTGCCACGCACAGCAGTTCCAGCGGACGCAGCCAGGCGTAACGCTGGATTTGTTCTTGGCGCGTCACAACCGATCGCCCACCGCTGGCCTGAAAAGCCTGTTGTGATTGCACCAGACTCCAAGCCAACAGCGTGACCCAGCGCCCGTCGCTGATGCGGTTGCTCAAGTCGGGTGCCACCGCGTTGGCAAATTGATCGGCCAGAGCCCCTAAACCGAGCGCATCGCCACGGCGCACTGACACCGGTTCCCATGGTGCGGTAAAGAAAAAGTGTGGCGAGCTAGTTGTCATGCAAACCAAAGATTAATTGTTGTGCAAAGTATCGCACTCTGCAATAGACCATTGCCGACTTCCAAATCTCCAGCCTGCAGAGGTTCAACGTGTTTTTCTGTGGTGGGCCACGAACGGCTTGTGACATACGATGAATTGTGCAACCCGCAAGCTGACTATTGTGAATGGCGGCAACGTGTCTTAAAGAGACGTGCGGTGGAAAGTGTTGGGTGGCTGCTTACCCATAGCCCGCTGCGATTAACCCCTCAAACTGCCTGCCGTAAAGCTGACGCCCAGCGGCTGAGCGCGATGACACATTGCCAAGCTGCCGCCAGCGCCAGATTGTTAGCCCGTCATGAGTTTTCAGTGGCCTCAAGCCTCTGTATCCTCGGCCATTTCCAGGGCGTCATCAACCTCGATTCCCAGATACCTCACCCTGCTTTCAATTTTGGCATGACCAAGTAAAAGTTGCACCGCGCGTAGGTTTTTGGTGCGCCGGTAGATGACTGATGCCTTGGTGCGTATCATGGAATGGGTTCCGTATGCAGAGGAGTCAAGACCAATCTGCTGCACCCAGTTGTCCACAATTGCTGTGTCCTTCATTAACATGGGAGAGCGGCGGACCAAGCATCGAAAGGCTGTTTATCAAGCCGCATCGAAGAAAACAGACCAGCCGGATGATCGATCGCAGCGGGAGGCATGTCCACCTGCTGCAACAACCTTGAGTCTGCGCGGGCAATATGGAGGCAATATGGATCGATATCCACAATTGATCCATATTCGGTTCGAATCTGATCGGCGTGAAAAGGGGATGCATTCCATCCCTCTCACAACACGCAGGCTTCGGTCTGTCTTTTGGGCTCCAAGGCGACCACTTCGTCGTCAATCAATCAATGTACAGAAAACGCAGGGCTAGCGCAGTGCATACATCGGCCAATCAAACTGGGTAACGTAGACCGCTGCAGCGGGTCAGGTCTGGAGTTTCAATTTACCGGCTCCAAGCACAGGAGTTGCAGCATAGTTGACCGACGCTAGCGACAGCCCAAGACAGGAAGTTGCCAGTCAAACGTATATTGTGACGCACGAACATAGATGATGTGGAGCCTTTGAACTGACACTGTGCAGCTACAAGCGGCAATACAGATCCTACTGGTTAGTTTTACGCTCCAGTGTGAGCATTCGAAGCGCCATATCGTTGAAGCGGTCCGCAATGATTTCCGGGCCTAAAGGGCCATCTGTACGAATCCATAGATAGCTGTAGAAGTACATGCCCAAAACACCTTTGAGGACGATGGGATCGTAGGGTCTGAAGTAGCCCTTTTCTGCGCCCTCAATCATGGCTTCTCGCCAGGCTTTCTCATAGGCAAGGTGGAGACCCATCACCTCGGAATGTCGAGGATCAGTCAGGCAATTGACTTCTCGAAAACAAACAGTGAGTTCCGCTTGATGAGAGCTAATTTTCATCACCAGATGACTCCCCAGTTTGAGGATGCGCTCCCGAGGGTCAGGCTCCGCACTGGCGCAAACACTGAAACTTACCAAGTCAGCAATGTATTCTCGCGCAATGTCATACAAAAGGTCTTCTTTGCTGTGAATGTGGTGGTAAAGCGCTCCCCGCCCCAGTTGAACAGCCTCTTGGAGCTCGGTCATACCCACCGCGTGATAGCCGTTCAACGCAAACAACTTAGCGGCTATTTTCAGTATTTTTTTTCGCTGTGACAGGTCTTCTTGTGTCATGGGTGTCGTTTGATGTTGTGGCGAAATTGAGGTGAATGAACGGGTTTAAATAGCAAAAGGCAACAAGTTGCGTCAAGCGATCCAACAAAAGTACATCCCTGACCGTTCTTTAGCTCCATTTTTAAGCATTGAGGGCAACTCAAGCCTAGGGAAAACACTGATAACCAACTGTTTGACTTTCAGGGATGGGACGGTTACTGTACCGATCAGTCTGTTTTGAACACTTGATAAATATTAATTTTTCCGATCCCAAGACTTTGTCCATCCTTTGCTTGAAGGATGGAAAGTAGACCTAGAAATGAATGACTGATGGCGACAAGTAGATCATTGGATTCTTACTGCAGTCTTGATCAAAAAAAGGAAACAACGCACGATGATCCCGTATTTGGCACAGCTCTTGCATAGGTAAAAACATCGACTGCGGAACATTTCATGCCCAGTGCTGACACATTGACCGAGAGACTTTCCACGATGAGCTCACAGCATCCGACTTGTGTCAGGGTCAATGCGAGCTTGCAAAATCGCGCACACTGGCCGCTTGGAAATGATGACTCAAGTAGAGATGGCGATTCAGAAACCATGCAATGGCCTGAGAGAGATGACGCTTTCAAGCAAGTTCGTTGAGCTGAATTCGATGATCACTTTTTCAACAAGCTGGACCAATCAGTCGGTCGTTAGTTTTTATTATTGTTAATATAAGTATTTTAATTAATACTTAAAATAAAAGGTCGTTGTGATTCAATTAAAAAATATACATAAAAGTTACACCGTTAAGGATAAGATTATTCCCGCCTTAAGCGGAATTGACCTTTCTGTTAAAAAAGGCGAAATATTTGGTGTCATCGGACATTCAGGTGCTGGAAAGTCTACACTCATCCGTCTCATCAATCTTTTGGAACGCCCCTCGCAAGGTGACATCACTGTTGATGGGAAAGAAATACTGAAATATGACACGCTCGAGTTAAGAAATTTCAGAAGAAATATTGGAATGATTTTCCAGCATTTCAATTTACTCAGCTCCAAAACGGTCGCAGAAAACATCTCCTTTCCCATCCGAATCGCAGGAGAGCGGGATAGCGCCAAAATTGATGCCCGCATCGACGAGATGCTCGAGTTGGTCGGCTTGAGTCGTCACAAGCACAAGTACCCCAAGCAGCTGTCAGGAGGGGAGAAGCAACGCGTTGGCATCGCCCGAGCGTTAGCGAACAAGCCAAGTGTTCTTTTATGTGACGAGGCAACCAGCGCACTCGATCCGCAAACAACGCGATCCATCTTGCAATTGCTCCGGGAGATCAATGAAAAGTTGAACTTGACTATTGTTCTCATCACGCACGAAATGGACGTTATCAGAACCATTTGTGATCGCGTCGCTGTGATTGATGGCGGAAAGATTGTGGAGAACGGACCGGTGACGCAGGTATTCCTACACCCGCAACACCCGACGACCCGCAGCTTTGTGTTGGAAGCCGAAAACTTAACCGACGACGAATTGAGTGAAGGCGCCAACCAGACGGCCAAAGGCGTCGTCAGGCGCCTCACCTTCATGAGTGGATCGATGGATCAGCCTGTCATTACCCAGATTGCCAGAGAGTGCGGCGTCGATTTCTTAATCCTCAATGGGCGTTTTGGAAAGATCAAGTCAACGCCTTGCGGACAGTTGACGGTGTCCATCACTGGAGATGCCGACAAGGTAGGGGCAGCCATACAAAAACTCACTGATTCAGGTGTCGTAGTTGAGGAGAATTTTTAATGTTGGAATTTTTTCAAAATCTCATGTCGAGCGGTGTCGCCTGGGGAGATATTGGCTGGGCCTCTATTGACACGCTTTTGATGCTGGCGGGCGCGTTGTCACTCACATTGCTGCTGGGTTTGCCGCTTGGTATTTTGTTATTTCTAACAAGCCCCAAAAAACTACTGTCTTCTCCCAAAATTTATGCTTCTGTGTCTTTTGGTGTGAATATCCTGCGCTCGTTGCCCTTCGTGATTTTGCTTATTGCCATGATACCGGTCACCGTCTTACTAACAGGCACGTCACTCGGCGTTGCAGGCGCGATTCCACCGCTGGTGGTTGGAGGAACGCCTTTCTTTGCGCGACTGGTCGAAACCGCACTGCGCGAGGTGGACCACGGCATTATTGAGGCCTCTGTGGCCATGGGCGCCAGCGTGCGACAAATCGTGTTTAGCGCGTTGCTGCCAGAAGCCTTGCCAAGCATCATCGCGGCGGCCACAGTGACGGCCATTGCGCTGGTCTCTTACACCGCTTTATCGGGTGTGGTGGGCGGCGGCGGATTGGGGGATCTGGCCATTCGCTATGGATACCAGCGTTTTCAATTGAATGTGATGTTTATCACTATCATTCTGCTTCTCATCTTGGTCCAGATTCTCCAAACAGCGGGAGACAAACTGGTTACACACTTTAGTCGCTGAGAGTTGTTATTTACTTTTTTACTTATCAAGGAAATTTATGAAAAAGCTATTACTTGCCGCCGTATTAGGTGCCTCTATGATGGCTCACGCTGCTGACAAACTGATTGTGGGCGCCAGTCCCACACCGCATGCAGAGATACTGGAATATCTCAAACCGATGCTCTTGCAGCAGGGTGTGGATCTGGACATCAAGGTCTATACCGATTACGTTCAGCCGAATGTCCAACTCGTTGAAAAACGACTGGATGCCAACTTCTTCCAACACAAGCCCTATATGGATGAATTCAACCGGAGCCGTGGTGCGTCGGTGCAAGCGGTGGCCGATGTTCTCATCGCGCCATTTGGTGCTTATTCAAAGTCCATCACCAATATTGCAGATTTGAAGGATGGCGCTGTGGTTGCCATCCCCAATGACGCCGTGAACAGCGGTCGTGCATTGCAGCTTTTAGATCAGGCCAAAATTATTAAATTGACTGATCCTAAAAACAATATGTCAACTGAGAAAGATATTGTACAAAACTTGAAAAATATCAAAATTAAACAACTCGAAGCACCTATGCTGCCTCGGGTTTTGGGTGAAGTGGATCTTGCCGTTATCAACACCACCTTTGCATTGGAAGCCAAACTCAATCCCAGCAAAGATGCGCTTTTCCTAGAAGGAGGCCAGTCTAGTTACGTCAATTTGCTCGCTGCGCGCGCTGACAATAAGGACAGTCCCGCCATGAAAAAATTGGTGGCTGCTTTGCGCTCACCTGAATCGAAAAAATTCATCCTTGAACGCTTCAAGGGCAGTTTGGTCCCCGCGTTTTAATCGATTCCCACACTTAAACGACAAAAGAAACTCAAGTCAATCATGAATCCTGAAAAACAATACAAAATTGAAACGCTGGCGGTACACGCCGGCCACTCCGTCGATGTGGGCACGGGCGCTGTGACCGAGGCGATCCATCTTTCAACCACCTTTGAGCGGGACGCCGATGGCGGTTACTCGCGCGGCTTTCTGTACTCACGCAATCACAACCCCAACCGCAACGCCCTCGAAGCGGCCATGGCAGCACTTGAAGGCGGAGAGGCAAGCGCGGCATTTGGATCGGGCTTGGCAGCAGTGACTGCCATCTTCCAGGGCCTGATGCCGGGGGATCACATCATTGCGCCGGCTGATATTTATCACGGTACTGCCAATGTGTTGAAACATCTGTTCGCCAAATGGAAAGTCACGGCGTCATTCATTGACATGACAAATCTGGACGGGGTGCGCAGTGCTTTAACGCCGCAGACCAAGATGATCTGGATCGAAACGCCGTCCAACCCGCTGCTGCAATGTGTTGACATCACGGCCATCGCAGAGATTGCGCATCAACACGGTGCACGCGCCATTGCTGACAACACATTTGCGAGCCCCATTTTGCAGAAACCCCTGGAACTGGGATGCGATATGGTGATGCACGCCACCACAAAGTACCTTGGCGGACGCAGCGATGTGCTGGGCGGCGCGGTGGTGTCACGGCTGAATGACGATCACTTTGCCCAGTTGCGCACGGCTCAACTTTTTGGTGGTGCGGTGCCCTCGCCCTTTGACTGCTGGCTGGTCATGCGCAGCTTGCCTACGTTGCCCTACCGCATGCAGGCGCACTGCGCCAATGCGCAAAAGGTGGCGGAGTTTTTGCATGCGCACGACAAGGTCAGCGTGGTTCACTACCCCGGCCTCCAAGGCAACCCTTTCCATGCGCTGGCCAGCAAGCAAATGTCTGGTTTTGGCGGAATGCTCTCGTTCGAGGTCAAGGGGGGGAAAGACGCCGCGATGGCGTTGGCCGCCCATGTGGAAATTTTTACCCGTGCCACAAGCTTGGGCGGGGTTGAAAGCTTGATTGAGCACCGTGCCTCGATTGAAGGCCCTGAGAGCAAGACGCCACAAGGTTTGTTACGCGTCTCCGTTGGGCTTGAACACGCGGATGATCTGATTGACGACTTGAATTCTGCGCTGACGCACTGCGCATGAACCATCGGAGATGGGCTGTTGGGCTAATCGTATTAGCCCAATGGCTGGGCACCTCGCTGTGGTTTAGCCCGAATAGTGCGGCCGATGAGCTGATGCTGGCTTGGCACATCGGGCCTGCCCAGTTCGCCTGGTTGATTGCGGCCACTCAGTCGGGCTTCATTCTGGGCACCCTTTGGCTGGCATATTCTGGCTGGGCCGACCGGTATTCCACCAGCCGGGTGTTTGCCATTTCCTGCATGCTGGGGGCTGTCATCAATGGCGTTTTCTCCGGCGGATGGATTGGCTACGAAGGCGGCTTGGTGCTTCGTCTTGCCGTTGGTTTTTGCTTGGCTGGAATCTACCCTCTGGGCATGAAAATGATTGTCGGCTGGGTTGGCAACAAGTCGGGGGCGGCCCTGGGTTTGCTGGTGGGCATGCTGACCCTCGGCACCGCATTGCCTTATGGGGTGCGCGCCATGGGCGCCAGTTTGCCCTGGCAGGCCGTGATTCAGGTGTCTTCTGTTTTGGCATTGGTGGGGGCAGCTCTGGTATTTTTTCTAGGCGATGGCCCCCACTTGCAGCGGAGCACCGGCCAGCAAGGAAGCTCTTTCAGCCGCGCATTTAGCGTGTTCAAAATCGCGGATTTTCGGGCGGTCGCTTTGGGTTATTTTGGCCATATGTGGGAGCTCTATGCTTTTTGGGCGGTGCTGCCTTGGTTGGCCAAAGAGCTGATCAGTGCGGCGGGGCAATCCCCGTGGGGTGTACCGGCAACGGTGGCTTCGGTCAGTTTTTTTGGAATTTCCGTGGGCTTCCTGGGGTGTGTGTCTGGCGGACGAATGAGTCTCAAACTCGACAGCGCCTATGTGGCCGCAGCAGCCCTGTTTGCCTCTGGTCTGCTGTGTCTGATTTACCCCTTGCTGAACCCAGAATGGGGCTTTCTTCGGTTTTTTGTGCTTCTTGCATGGGGATTTTTTGTGGTCGCCGACTCACCGCAGTTCTCCTCCATGGCCGCCAGAAGTTGCCCTGCGCAATGGGTTGGCAGTGCACTGGCGATACAAAACAGCATCGGGTTTTTAATCACCATTGTCAGCATCACAACGCTTCTTCATTTTGTGGAAGTTTTAGGAGCGAAGGCCGTGTGGATATTGCTGCCCGGACCGGTGTTGGGATTGGTGGGCATGTGGCCCCTATTACAACGACGATGGTCGACGCGGTGGGTTAATTTGGAAAAGATGAGGAACACAACATGAACGAATCTATCGCGGAAATTTCTGAAACCTTTCAAACCTACATGGTGGATATGCGGCGCAAAATGCACGCTAACCCCGAGTTGTCCTTCAAGGAACAGGCCACCTCTCAATTGGTACAGGAGGAACTTAAAAAACTCGGCATTCCTTTTGAGTTGGCTGGTGACTATGGAGTAGTCGCCACGATTGAGGGGAATAGTAAGCAACAGATGGTGGCTTTGCGTGCCGACATGGACGCCTTACCCATCAGGGAAAACAACGAGCACCTGGCCTATTGTTCAAAGAATTTAGGCGTCATGCATGCCTGTGGCCACGACGGTCATGTCGCGATGTTGCTGGGTGCCGCGAAGGTCTTTCAGCAGATCAAGAGTCAGATGAATGGCACAGTCAAACTGTGTTTTCAACAAGCAGAGGAACGTGGGGGCGGCACGGCAGACATTTTGAAGCTGTTGGCACCCTTCCCCATCAAAAGTGCATTTGCTATCCATTTGTGGTCAGAGATTGAGAGTGGGAAATTTTCCGTTCAATCAGGTCCTCGAATGGCTGCGTGTGATATTTTCGAAATCCTGATTCAAGGGCTAGGTTGTCACGGGGCGACTCCGCAGAGAGGCATCGACCCTATTGTGGTCGCGTCATCGATTGTCATGAACACGTCCCATCTGATCTCACGTGAGATCGACCCCACCCATGGCACTGCACTGACGTTTGGCAAACTGCATAGCGGAGACGCGGGGAACGTGATTCCAGACAAAGCGGTTTTGGCCGGAACCATCAGGACCACAGACAAAGCGGATCAGTCGCATTTGCAGTTAGCGTTGCGCCGGGTGGTCCAAAACACGGCAGACACGTACCGTGCCCAAGCTGAAATAAAAATCTCGCGCGGTGGCGGCATGCTGTTTAACGAGGCGCGCTCCAGCCAACGTGCGGAAAAGACAGTGACGGAACTATTTGGGGCAGATCACTTGATCACGCACCCTTCGCTCATGGTGTCTGAGAATTTTGGTGATTTTCTGGACGTTTATCCGGGCTTAATGGCCTTGATTGGCGTTCAAAATGAAAGCTGTGGCGCGAACTTTCCGCACCATCACCCAAGTTTCAATATTGATGAAGCTGTTTTGCACAAAGGGGCTGCGCTGCATGTGGGCTATGCCTTGAATTGCTTCCTAGAGATCATCTAGTTTGAATGGAGGCGACATGGAGAGGATTTCCTGACATGAATGTGACCCTGATTGGATGCAGCCGTTCGCGCGTTGGGGTTTTGGCGAATCGGTAAGAACGTTTTCGCCGCGTTCTCGATTGTGGCCCCCCCCCCAACGGAATCAGCGTTGAACTGAGAGGCAGGAGCGCTGCTCTAAGCGGGAGGTAGGGCGAAGCGCTCAATTAAGGCTTGGCGCTTAGAGGGCAGAAAGTTGATGCGCTCAATGTCCCGATGGACGGCCTCAACCACCCGTGGGTCCATGACTCGGAACCACAACGGCGGCAGATAGCTAGCAAAAACATGCCGAAGTAACCCGAGGGAAGCCTGGGAAAATCGCGCAGTGACTGGTAGCTGCGCCCCGGGTGGGCGTGGCAATGCCTCGACCTTAAGCCTCACCCCTTGTAAGCCATGGTTGGATGAGGTTTGATATGTAGATTTGGTCTTGCTGATTTTCGACCGGGTCTGCGTTTGTGTGAATTTGCGCCGAGCAAACCAAAGGCTTTCTCCAGCAAGGCAGCCAGACACTCCAGTCCGATCACCAATCTGGGCAAGATTCGCTGCAAACACGCACCCGCATAGGCCCAAAAACGGGTACTCGCCGTTTCTAGTTGTCTGACCGGTTACGCTGCACTCCTGTCAACGTTCTTTACGCCGCCAATGTCAGCAATATGATTCAGTCGAGGTGAATTGAAGGGCGGCTATATGGAACTCCGCGGTTAATCCGGTGAGTTTTCCATGTTGGGTTCTAAGACCGGTATCGGGCAGGCATTTCGCCGAAATGAAATTCGGCTTTGGGCACGATGCCGAAGTTCATGAACGGCCGGTTGTTGGCAGTGAGCTGTACTGGCCCAAAGGAGTCGGTCTGGTGACAATTTCAACGTTGACGATCTACCGCACGACGGATTCGATCAAAGGCAGTTGTTTGAAGACTGCTTCATGAGCATTTGGTTCGGAGTGGTCACACCGTCGAGATCCAGAAAGAGCATCATGATGTTGGACCGGTCGTAGCATTGACTCTTAGATTCCCAATCTTTGCGTTCGTTGCCCATAGTTATCCTGAGTTTTTACAAACTCAGGATAACGTCTCAATCCGCTGGATGGGCTCCATGAAGGTGCGCCAAGCATGGTCGCCAACCTTCAGCGCCCGCGCATCGGCCAGAGCATGGTGTGGGGGCCAGTCTTTGGTGTAGGTTTGGTTTAGTGCCTGCTCAAATACCGGGTGCGTGATGGTATGACTGTCCAGATACAGCTGTTTAGCGAAGTCATTAGGCGGCTTACTGTGAGGTCGCCCAAGCATGGCGACAGCCAGCAACCTCCAATCCCACTCATAATCATAAATAACAGTGGCGGGTTCTGGCAACTGTTTGAACCATTCCCGCACCCTGTCGGTTAGTTGTGGACGGCTACAAGCCGAATCAGGCACGCGGCCCAGCAAGGGCAGCACGGTGTCATTCACAAAGTCGCTGCAATCCTGCGGGTAGTAGTCGGTTCGCTCGGCGTAAAACTCGCGTCCATCCTCACTCACCAGCGCGATGCTGATGAGGTCAGGTCGGGCGAATTTTGTAAATTCGGTGTCAAGGAAAACTAGCATGGCTCGGATTTGTTGGCGCCGTTTGAATCTTGACATGCAGAGGTGCGGCAGAAATTTTGGACTGGTTTATGCCATAAGTCCGAAGATGTTTTTTTTAATTGTCATATCTTCTCACCGCCCTGCAGTACATCAAAGTGTGCCCCTGTCCTTTCAGTGGTTTACTGGCCCTTCGTTGCGACCACTTTTCCTCAATGTCGAAGTTGCAGCCCTCACCGTCAATGACCGTTTCCACCCGATTGCCGACCGCTCAAAGCCCGCCTCAATAAACCACAACCCGTTCAAAAAATCCGTTAAGCCCGTGCCACCGGCATATCCGCCCAGCAGGTGGTGTAGCCGGGCGTGCGCCGCTCTTGCTTCATGGCCCAAACCCGGTTGTCACTCGCCAGTCCGGCACTGGCCAGCAGGACGGTGCCCCGGCCGTATCGCAGATTCAGGCCATCGAGGGTTGTCATCAACCGCCCCCGGTCTTCTTCCTCATCTTCTTCCAGTGCCAGTTCACCCTGCTGCACCGTGTCAGGCTGCAAGCCCAGCAGCATGACGCCAGCCTTGGCC
The DNA here is from genome assembly GCF_017948265.1 of Rhodoferax sp. PAMC 29310. Taxonomy (NCBI): domain Bacteria; kingdom Pseudomonadati; phylum Pseudomonadota; class Betaproteobacteria; order Burkholderiales; family Comamonadaceae; genus Rhodoferax; species Rhodoferax sp. PAMC 29310. Next base: position 1,487,280 of record NZ_CP072852.1, read on the forward strand.
AGCTTGAATCCAGGGCGGTAGATGGCCGCCAGCCCGTTGAGCGCAGCGGTGACGATCACGGCGGTGTCGGCACTGGGCCGGCGCAGCGGTACGGTGGTGGAGCGACTGTATTGAGCGTCTTGGCGAAATGGACTGGTGCGAATGAATACCAGCACCTGACTGACCAGGCTTCTTTGCTTGCGAAGTTTCACCGCTGCCCGGCTGGCAAAGTCTGTCACGGCTTCATTCAGGTCCGCCAACTCGGTCACTGGATGACCAAAGGAGCGGGTACAGGCAATCTCCTGCTTAGGCTTGGGTGCGTGCTCCAGCTCGATACACGACGTGCCCTGCAGCTCCCGGACGGTACGCTCCACCACCACGCCCCAGCGGCTGCGCACCATGGCTGCGTCCAGTCCGGCCAGTTTCAGCACCGTGGTGATGCCTGCAGCATTGAGTTGTTTGCTGAGCTGGCGGCCCACGCCCCAGACTTCGTTGATCGCGGTGGCGGCCAACACGGCATCGAGTTCAGTCGGCGCCAAGGCGCTCAGGTCGCAGACCTGGGCCAGGTGCTCCGGATAGCTGCCGGGCTTGCGTTCGGCGGTCTTGGCCACGTAGTTGCCCAGCTTCGCCAAAGTCTTGGTGGCGCCAATGCCAATGCCGCAGGGGATGCCGACCCACTGCAGGATGCGCGAGCGTATCTTGTGGCTGCGCACCGTCAGGTCGCCCCGCACGCCCGTCATGTCGATAAACGACTCGTCAATCGAGTAAATCTCCTGCTGCGGGCCTAGGCCGGCGGCGAGACTCATCATGCGGTCGCTCAAGTCACCATACAGGGCAAAGTTAGCCGACAGTGCGACCAACCCGTCAGAGTCGGCCAGGTGCTTGATCTTGAACCAGGGTGCCCCCATGGCAATGCCCAGGGCCTTGGCTTCGTTGCTGCGAGCGATAGCACAGCCGTCGTTGTTGGACAGCACCACCACTGGTCGGTCCTGCAGGCTGGGGCGAAAGACGCGCTCACAGCTCACGTAAAAGTTGTTGCCGTCCACCAAGGCGTACATGGGGCAGCACTCAGACGCGAAACTGCTTGATGGCGGCGATCACCACCCCCCAGATTTCCAGCGTCTGGCCATCTTTGGGAGTGATGTCGGCAAAGGTGGGGTTGGCGGCCTTGAGTTTGATGCGCCCGCCGCGCTGGTACAGGGTCTTGCACACAAAGTCGCCATCAACCACGGCCACCACCACCTGCCCGGAGCGCGGCGTGATGGCACGGTCCACCATCACCACATCGTTGTCAAAGATGCCCGCCTCAATCATGGATTCACCACGCACCCGCAGCAAATAGGTGGCCTGAGGGTGGCGCATCAACTGCGCCATCAAGTCAACCCGCTGCACGACATGGTCCTCGGCAGGCGAGGGAAAGCCAGCCGTGATCCGGCATGGCAGTGCATTTACCCAGAGTGGGGCCTGGGAAATTGGGACAGGCGTGTGGAGGTCTAGGATGGCGTGCGACATATGACTGTTGTTTTATACAGCATAGTATCCCACCCCGTGTCATCACCCACTGCCTTCTTTTTAAGCGCAGCCCGCAAGCCTAGCACTGGCGCCACATCGAACAGTTGTTCAATGACTTATCCACAGCTTAGACCACAGGTCGTGGGGGTAACTTGGTAAGAAGCCCCGGATTTAGGGTGTGACTGGAAGACCAGAATCAGGTTTGCCTCGGGATCAGACGATCATCTGTTTGTTGATTGAGGATTGACTCGAAACTGAAACTGGCCTAACCAAGCGAATTCCATTGGACAGCCCTACGCAGTAGCGGTCACGGTGTTTACCGGCCAAGAGCCGTTATGCTGCTTGGAAGAATCACCTCACGGAGCGCGCAATGACAACACCTTCCCATCTCAGCGGCCTGCAACTTCGTTCACTGGTCAAAGCCACCGGTGAATTAGAACTGTCTCTCGTCAGTGTTGAGACTCCCCAGCCCGGCCCCGACGAAGTGGTGGTGCGCGTCGAGGCCACGCCCATCAATCCGTCGGACATTGGTCTGCTCTTTGGAGCGGCAGACTTGAGCAGTGCCAAAGCATCGGGGACAGAAAGTAGTCCGATGGTCACCATGCGCATCCCAGAACGCGCAATGAACAGCATGGTCGCCCGCGTGGGGCAATCGATGGCGGTGGGCAATGAAGGCGCTGGTGTTGTCGTGGCAACAGGCCACTCCCCGGCGGCGAAGGCTTTCATGGGCAAGACGGTGGCAATTTTGGGCGGCGCCATGTATGCCCAATACCGCACCATCAAGTTTGACCAGTGTCTCGAGCTGCCCGAAGGTGCCACCTCAGCCGATGGAGCATCCTGCTTCGTGAATCCATTGACCGCACTGGGCATGGTCGAGACCATGCGCCGGGAGGGTCATAAGGCACTGGTGCATACCGCAGCAGCGTCGAATCTCGGACAAATGCTCAACAAGATCTGTATCAAAGACCAAATTGGCCTGGTCAACATCGTGCGCAAGCCTGAGCAGGCGGCCCTGTTAAAGGGCCTGGGTGCCCCATACGTGTGCGACGCCTCTTCGCCCACTTTCATGTCAGACCTGACCCAGGCGCTGGTGAATACAGGGGCTACCATCGCTTTTGATGCGACAGGTGGCGGCAAGCTGGCAGGCCAAATCCTGACCTGTATGGAGGCAGCGCTCAATAGCACTGCCGCCGAGTACAGCCGGTACGGCTCAACCACGCTCAAGCAGGTCTACATCTATGGCGGGCTGGATACGGGCCCGACAGAATTCGTGCGCAACTTTGGCTTCGCATGGAGCATGGGGGGCTGGTTACTCTTTCCATTTTTGCAGCGCCTGGGCGAGCCTGCTGTGCAGGTGCTTAAACAGCGCGTCGCGGCAGAATTGAAAACCACATTTTCCAGCAATTATTCGAAAGAAATTTCTTTGGCCGAAGCCCTGGAATTGGACGCGATTGCCGTTTACGGTCAGCGCTCCACTGGAACGAAGTACCTGATAAACCCTCACAAGACGTGAACCTGCTCGGTTTAACAGCTAACCAGTGCCATCAACCGATTCGATTGCGTTTCGGCTAGTACGGCATCGGCTTGGGCATTGACCTTTTAGCCCACGGCGATGCCCAGTAAACCAGACGAACAAATGAACGCACTACACCCCAAGAAGCTGCTGCTCTCCAAGTGGACAGCCGTCAAGCCCATCGCCAAAAACAAGCACTTTCTCGTGTCGAAGGTGATCGAGCCCGATTTGCCCGAGGCTGCGATTGAATGGGTTGAATTGGAAGCGGTGTATTCAAAGCAGCAGATCCGCCTTGCATGGCGAGATCTGCGTGACGCATCTCAGTGGAAGCAAGGGTGGGTCTGAGGCAGTCTGCTGTGCTCGCAGTAATTTTCTCGACAATGCTCCACAACACCTGAACACATGAAGCCCAACTGGTAAGAACGACACATCCTGCAGGCAGCACTGGACTTTGCCTGCGGCATGCTAATGGTCTCGCGCATGCGGCAACTGGTGGTATCGCTATCGCTGTAGCGTATGCTGGCGCTGCATTCGGGAAAGTTGCCTACAGATTGCCTACAGGTGGCACAAAACAAAAAAGCCTGCTATTTATTTAATAGCGGGCTTTCTTTACTTTACTTGGGGTGGCTGATGGGGCTCGAACCCACGACAACAGGAATCACAATCCTGACTTTTTTATATTTCCCCTTGTTGATTCGAGTAGTAAAATCTATAGAAATCAATATCTTAAACACACTGCACTGTACAAGTAAACAGCTAAGTCGTTGATTGATATTCATCAAAATAGTGTAAATTTGGCTACATGGTGGCTACATGGAGTGACCAGCAAGTCATTAAGAGGTAAATGATGGCACGACCGCCCAAAGACCAAGCGCCAGACCTGAGCGAAGCGCAAGACCTGACAGCCGGTTTAATCGAGCGCCTGACCTGCCCTAGCGATAGGACTCAAGCCTTCCTACGTGACACCAAGGCGCCCGGCCTGCGCGTGCGTGTAACTACTGCTGGCGCTAAATCGTTCGTGTTTGAGGCCAAGCTGAACCGGCAGACCATACGGCGCACCATCGGGGACGTTCGCGCCTGGAGCATTGACGCCGCCCGCAATGAAGCGCGCCGACTGCGCGTGACATTGGATGCTGGCACAGACCCCCGCGAGGTAGAGCGCGATCGACAAGCCGCCGCCGTTGAAAAGCAGGCCGCCGCTGTTGCCAAGGTGGAAGCCGACAGGGTGGCAGCCCTGACCGTGGGCGAAGTCTGGACCGCCTACCTGATAGAGCGAAAGCCATATTGGGGTGACCTGCACTACCGAGACCATATTGACAAGGCCAAGGCCGGGGGCTTACCGTCTGGCCGCCGTGGTGGTGGCAAACAACTGACCACGCCGGGGCCGCTGGCCGCGTTGATGCCGATGGCATTGAAAGACCTCGATCAAGGGACCATTGAACGCTGGGCCGCCAGTGAAGGGAAAACCCGCGCATCATCTGCTCGCCTTGCCTGGCGGCTGCTAACCGTCTTTCTGACGTGGTGCTTTGAACAGCCCGAATATGCCTCCTTACTGCCCGCCAAGAACCCAGCCAAGACTAAGAAGGCCCGTGAGTCATTGGGTAAGGCTGGAACCAAATCGGACGTGCTGCAGCGCGAGCAGCTAGGCGTGTGGTTCGCCGCCGTGCAACAACTTCAAAACCCAGTGATTTCCGCCTGCCTGCAAATGATGCTGCTGACTGGTGCCCGGCCGGGCGAAGTGCTGGCGCTGCGATGGGAGGACGTGAACACACAGTGGAAGGGAGTCAGGATACGCGACAAGGTGGAGGGCAACCGCGAGATACCGGCAACGCCGTACATGCTGCACCTGCTGGCCACACTGCCCCGCCGCACGATGAAAGACAAAAAAGGCAATCCAGTTGCTAACCCTTGGGTGTTTTCCAGCCCTACCAGTGCCAGCGGTTGCCTGACCGAGCCCAACAACCCACACACCCGCGCCTGCACGTCTGCGGGCCTTAAAGGGCTTACCCTGCATGGCTTGCGCCGGTCATTTTCGAGCCTGACCGAGTGGCTGGAAGTGCCTGCCGGGGTTGTGGCGCAGATACAAGGCCACAAGCCGAGCGCCACGGCTGAAAAGCATTACAAGGTGCGCCCGCTGGAACTACTGCGGGTTCACCATGAGCGAATGGAGGCTTGGATTTTGGAACAGGCAGGGATTTCCTTCGCGCCTGGTTGACAAACGCATTACTTGGCGGTGCGCCGGACGGCCTATCTTGGATACATCGCCTATCTTGGATACATAACCTATCTTGGATACATAACCTATCTTGGATACATAACCTATCTTGGATACATAGCCTATCTTGGATACATAGCCTATCTTGGATACATAGCCTATCTTGGATACATAGCCTATCTTGGATACATAGCCTATCTTGGATACATAGCCTATCTTGGATAGCTACCGGCCCAACAAGCTTGGCAACTTGGAGAACGTCAAAATAACAAGATTTACGTTTTTTTGTCGCAAACATTTTGGTGGTAAATTGATAATTTTTCATTGTGGAATCATAGAAAATGTTAGTCAGAGACCAACTCAAAATCCGCATGGACCATCTCAATATGCCTGTCAGTGAGCTCGCTAAGAGACTGGGCGTGTCCGGCCAAAGTGTTCGCCACTGGCTGTCTGGGCGCAGCTTCCCAGGGAAAGCCAAATGCAACCTAATCGAAGATGCGCTCACCTTCAAACTCGACTTCAGCGAGGGGGAGTCAACCCAAAGCATCACCGTCGAACAATCACTCAAGGAGACAGGCGTAAAGACCCTCCTCGCCATCAGCAAGCTGCCACCGCAGGTACAGCTACTGTTCTCCAATCTGGCTGCCGAGTTCGTTGCGATGCACACCGCTTCAAAGACGCCCGAGCCTTGGAAAGGCACCGATTCAGATGATGCATAAGCCCGTCCGCGGCCGTCCGAAAAGACCGCTCGCTTAAACGACGGACGAAACTCCGGACAATCCCGCTAATATGCCCAACCTTTTTTGAGAGTTGAACGGAAGTCTGAATGAATCAAGAAATTAATCAAAATACAAAGAAGAAAAAATATGCAGATGAAAAGGTGATCGACTGGATTCAGGAGCAACCCAAAGACGAATTTGCAAAAACCAAAGAACAGCAGCTAGAAGAAGCTGAATTTGCTATTTCATGGATTGAATCAATCACGCGAGCCGACCACTGGTTTTCGATGCCTGTAATTGACCCACTAGAGGCTGCAATGCTGCTGTGTCAAGTCAATCCGAACGAGGCAACTGAAGATGTCTTCCTCCGTTTGGAAACCTACCGGGAGGATGGGGCTTCGATTGAGTCGTCACCACAAGATCACAAAGAAATACTGCAGCAACTGCAGACTCTGCAAAGACATGACTCAACTCCGCGGACGTTGATTCAATGGTGGCAAGCTGCAAAAGACAGAGGAATAAAGCATCACTCATGGATTGACAGGTATATCAAAGCAACCGGGAGAACCGATGGCGCCGGACAGCCGACCGTCACAGTGAAAGAGACTGCCAAAGAGCGTCGAACACGATGGCTCGAATGGTTCGAGGCAGTCGGTGGCCGTGGTGCCTTGGAGCGAGTCTATGAAAGGGAACTGCTACTCAACCCCAAGGCGGACCGTTCAGCTATTGGAAAGGCAATCAAAAAAGCCGATAAGGAAAGACATGAAGAAACCCGGAATGGCATGTGGAACGGGCTTGAGACGAGGGTAAAAGACGGCAAAAAACTACCGTAAGTCACCCGGAACATACCCGGACCCTGGTTTGGTTCGCCAATGGAAAGGAACTTGAGAAGTTACCCCATCGGACGGGGGTAGATACCCCAAAGGTCCACTGAATTCTTTCCACAAGCCGATATGGCTATAGAAAGTAACTCATGACGACCATTGCTCATCAACAATTCCCCGACCTTTTGGCAGAACAGCGCCCGACGGTTGACACGGCGACAGCTGCTCACTGGCTTTCCCGCCGCCCTCAGACAATGCGATTCTGGGCGCTTACCGGGCACCCTATCCAGCCCCGGCGAGTCAACGGGCGTCTAGCCTGGCCGACTGTTGAAATCAAGCGTTTGCTGGGGGTGGCGTAATGCAGTGCGGCGTATTCCCCTCTAAACACAACTCCGTTACAGCCGATATATTGGCCCGATTGATTCAAGGTGATAAGTTGACCAGCCTGAATACCGTATTTGACGCCAGCACCACCAGGCTTGCCCCAAAAATTCACGTACTCAAGCACAAGAATGGATGGGAGGTTTTGTCTACACCTTCAGTCATTCATACTGTTGATGGGCGCATCACCGGGGTCAGCGAGTACACCCTTTCTGCCGCCAGCATCGAAGCCGCGATGTCCAATGGCGGGGCCCAGTACTGCCAGAAGGTTTGGGTCGCCCGAGATAGGCTGCGTCGAGGGCTGCAGTGACAGCGGGCTCGTACTCGAAGGACTTGTACTTCTTTAGCGTCGGCACCATCGGCCGATCCACGAGAGATGGGCGCAAGCCTTCGACACTTCTTCAGGCCGCACGTCACAACCGCCGGGCGATTCAGGCTGAGCTCGGAGCCGACAGCCACATCGACCCAGAGCGTATCTGCCTGAATGAGACGCTTGCTGGGCCAGCGACACCGGCTGAGGTGGTAGCGCTGGCGCATAGCTCAATGATCAGCGCTGGTGTGGTCGTGGAAAAACTGCGGAAGGATTACGCGCAGGCCGTCGAGTTTTTATTCAGCCTGTCCGCGGATACTGAAGTCGACATCAGAGACTACTTTCAGCGATGCGTGGACTGGGTGGGTGAGCGGTTCGGCGCAGCCAACATACTGAGTGCTGACATCCACCGGGACGAGTCGGTGCCGCACTGCCATGTGCTGCTGTTGCCTCTAGTGGACGGGATGATGCACGGCAGCAAATTAATAGTCAGGCCGGAATTGGCCAAGCTGCGCGTGTCGTTTGAGCGGGACGTTGCGCGCAGGTTTGGGCTCAAGAAGCCCGTAGGCCGATTGACTGGCGCGACGCGCGGACGTGCTGCGCGACTGGTGTTGGAGCGACTCGAGTCAACTCAAGACGCGGTGATGAAGAGTGCGCTGTGGCTGACGACACGCAGAGCTATTGAGCATGATCCAACGCCTTACCTGGCTGTGCTTGGCATTGATATCCAACCAGACAAGTCGGCGCGCAAGGCAAAGACGATGACGGACATCTTTACCAGCCCAGGTAAAGGGCCTAAGGCTGAGCCATTCAGCAGAATTGTGATGGATGTCTATCCCGGAAAACCAATAGGTTTTGCGCCGCGGTGGGCTAGCACCGCCGGTGGCAACAACGCGGCAACCGATCCCGAGAAACCAATAGGTCTCTCTGGCTGCCATGAAGGGGAGCGAAACCTATCCTGTGTAGGTTTCGCTCCGTCATCTGCCGTATTTCTGTCACCCATTCCTGGCGAGCCCATGAGCCTGCAAGGACCTGAAGCTGATGATGATTATGATTATGATGATGTCGCTATGGCAGAGTCTGACAGCACTCATGACTGCGAAGCTTCAACGGCCGCTCCAAGGGCTCGGTGGGCACACGCGGCAAACAATAGCTGCCAGAAAAAGCCGACTTTCCCCGCCTCGTGTCCCTGTTGCCTATTCCACCGTGAATGCAACCCCCAATGCAACCTCACGGCATTGGATTTCTGAGGTGGATATGATGCAGCGAACGGGAAGCATCTACGTTCCAAGCTGCATACCCCGCAAAGAACATTGGCGAGCTGCTGCGCAATTGACAAACCATGTTGCGCCAGTTTTGGCAGCGGTCAGCCGGTCAAGCTTTGTCCAATTGGTATCACGCGGGTGTAGAGCATGGAGGTTGCATCGGGGCTGGATGGCCGCAGCAGGCCAACCCCATCCTGGCAAAATTCAACTGCCAGCTGCGCAGCAAGACGAATGACTTTCTCTGGTTCCGACGTGGCTATCTGGAACACCAGGCTGTCCTCCCGCTGGCCCCGAAAATAACCCTCTGCTCTGCTGACAGTGAAGGAAGCAAAAACCGCCGCGCATAGCATCACTGCACGCTGACGATACTCGTCGGAAATCTGACCCGACGCGGGCGATCCCAAAATGATGCTGTACATGGGGCCGACGTCCTCGACCCTATATGGCGGTGTCGCTGGCAGACTCATTGGGTGGCACCCCTTTCGCTGCCAACGCGGTCACCACGGACAGAGGACGGTGCTGTGTTGGGCGTCATGGCTGCACCTGTTGATGACTCTGCCTATTCCCGATCAACATGCCCGCCGGCGTCACTCCCGTCGGACGGGGCAGCCCGGGATGGCTGGCCCCGACCACCCGCGCAGCCTCGGGTGCCCTCGCTGGCCGCTGCGACAGCACGTTGTAATGCCAACCGAAGTCGATCAGCGTCTTGACCAGGCCTTCGCAAGGCAGTCGGTTATGCGACAGGCGGCAGTCCTGCAGGCGCCAACGCCCGTATAACCGGTCCGGCCCTCGCATGCCTTCATCCGGTAGATCACGAACCAACTCCAGCGTGGCGTAGCGCCGGCCGTTCTTCCTGACGGAAAAGAACCGGCTGGGTTGACTGGCCTTTTTGCAGTCATAGCGAAGCTTGTACAGGCAACTCGACATGGCCTCCCCCTCATTCCACAAGGCGACCTCATTGACCAGGGGCGTGATGTCGTAGCCGCGCCATGGCATGGACCCACAGGCAAAGTGCCAGTCGCTTGGTCGGCTCGACAATTGCTCCGCCCTGGCGCGGCTGACCTCAAGCTGCTGGCGTTGGTGCCAGGCATTGGCGCGGCGCAGCACCGCAGACCAGGTCATACGCAACGAGACGGCGCCGCCGTCGGATTGAAGCCATTCATCGATGCGCTGAAGCTCCCCTTGAGAGGCAGCACCGTGGCGACTGGCCAGACGAAGCAGGCTCATGTCTTCCTCGCTGTCGGGAACACGGGGCATGCGATCAAAAAAATAGTAGCTCGCCTGGATGAAGTAGGCGAGGAGTTCGGGGCTGGGCGCGACCTGAAAGCCGTGGTCGACCAGGGTCTGGGTATAGTGAATCAGGCTGTCATAGCGCAAGTTCCGATTGCGCAGAATGGGGATGAAGCTGCTGCGCTCGCTGCGACACAGCAGGCGCCAGGCAGCCGCTGAGAAACAGCTCTTGATGGCGTCGGCATTGGGCAGGCTGATATCAGGCCTGAGATGAACATGGCGCGCGTAGCGGCTTAGCCAGCGCAGGTCTTTACTCGCGGCTGGGGCTGACGTACCGCTGACTTGGGTGCTACGGGTCATGATGCACCACCTTGACGGCTGGCATCAGGATTCAGAAGTTGAACGTCAGGTGCGTCTTCACCCTCTGCACGGAACCTGAAATCGAGTCCGAGTTCTTGCGCCTTCAGGTTCGCCTGCGCAATATCATCCCTGAGCTCGGCTGCGTAGTAGCTGCTGCCGGGATGCTCACCTTCAACGATGACGACGCCCAGCGCCTTGAGAATGTTGCCGTCGAGATTGGAGAACATCCCCAGGGCGGCGCTCTGTCCACTCCAGCAGTCATCGAACCAATCGGACTCACCCCAGTCGATGTCTTCGTCGAGCCAGTCCTGGATGTGCTCCTTGAAGCTGGCCAGGCCAGGGTCACCTTCGTGCTCGACCCAATCGCACCAGCCAGTGTCGGGGTCGTGACGCAGCGCGGCGGCCAAAAAAACCAGGCGCCGCCGTTTGATCAGGCCGAGCGCGCAGTCATCATCATCTAGCTCAGCTTCAATGTCTTCCAAATGGCTTGCAGCCAGCCCAGAGAAATAACACGCAAGTGGACTGCAGCCCTCTACCTGGGAGATTAGGTCTTCCGTGGAATGGATGGCGCGCGGTGAAATCGACTCGAATACGTCAGCGCGCGTCTTGGGTTCGGTCACCCCGGGGTAGGTGATGGTGCCGTACTCTGCGACCTCGTAGAAGGTCAAGGCTGCAGGTGCAGGAGTCAAGCTGGATGATGAGCGCCGTGATGATTTCATGTCGCAGCCCTCGCCTGGGGACTTGGCTGGGTACAGCGCAGAAATGGCTGATTAAGAAGATAGCGCTCGGAGGTCAATAGGAACCGCTGAACAAGGTTGGGCTGGTGGGCCCGGGGAGTCACGACCGAGGTCGTCTTGAATGCAGCCATGTGGCGCTCCTGGTTTAGCCGCATTCGACGAGATGTCTGGGGCGGCAATCAGTCAAAGCCCCCAAGCTGTTGACCCCGAAAGGTCGGCCGGCCAGGCCAAAGTTCACATTCGGAGTTGGTCAATGAGCCAAAAAAAACCCACTAACAGTGAGCTGCCGGCTTGGTTGCTCCCGAAGGAGCCGCATGTGCACTTGCAACCACCTTGCCCCGGAAGGCAGGTTGGTGTGGGCTTACGCCCAACTCTTAATGTTGCGTTGATTATGCAGCTCAATCGGTTGGCGGGTCAACCTTATGAAGGTTCGGTTTATTTATGATCGGTTTTCCGCAGCCATAGTCAGTTCCCGACCCATTGGAGTCTTTCGCCTTGAGTCCGCAGAGTTCCGCTTACCCTCCGACTGCGGAGATGGAAGCCCATGCTCAACGGTCTGCGCCTTGCCGAGCATTTTCGAACGCCCATCTCTGTACTCGGAAGCCTTTGGCCGACAGCGCCGAGGCGGCGTCCATTCCTCGGGTGACCGGTAGCTTCATCTGCAAACGGCCAGCTGGACAAGATTCGAAATTCCCTTCGAATCCAAGGGTGCCGGGATACTCGAAGTCCTGCTCCAACTCTTACCTAACGACGGCGAGTACCATCGTGTGGCATGACAGTGACGAGTTCCCGTGGCACGGTACTGATGGCGGCCTTAAAGTCGATCAGGCGTACAACGAGCAATTCATGGTGCCCGACCTTGGCTGACCTAAGGGCGCACGCCGTCGGTTTCTATCTGCCTACAACTTTCTGTTGGGCTCGTATCGCCTGATACGTCTCCTTTAGCAGGTCCGAATGTCGCTCCGCATACCCATTGCAGATGTTCTCTGCCTCTTCCACGTGACCTGTCGCAGCAAGTCCCGCTACACAGCGTATCGCGTCTTCGCGCCGATAGTCGGGCAAGAATCCTGTAAGTGCAGCCTGAAAGACCCGCGCCACCTCCTTCGGATATTGGCCCACGAGTCGGGCCATCTCCTGCAAGAGGATATACCCCTGATGGTTGCGTTGGGCATGCGGGGCCGCCGCTGCCCACACCTCGACATGCTGGGAGTCCAAGTCTTTGATGAAGACCGCTAGCAGGCTTAGGGACGACTGGAGCTCCGGGGATTCTTTGCCATCCAAGCGGATGCGCTCTTCAACCCGACGCCAAAACTCTAGAACCTTAGGACCGTGAGTGTTGGCGTCTTCCTCTCCCCTCGGTCTCAGCGTCCAGAAGAACCAACTGAGATGCGGCAGTGCGGTTTGGTCGAGAGACTCGACGAGTGAGCACAGCAGGCCACCATTCTCAAACGTCTCCAGCCCTTTCAGGTATGCAAGTCCGACAATCTCGACAGCTCGTTTCGAGACTTGCCCCGGGAGTCCAGCAGAAACAATCATCTTCTTGAGATGGCCGGAAGCCATCAAGCGTTGATATAGCCAGTCATGCAGGTAAGACTGATACGAGAACCCTTGTACAGCGCAGCGCCACGAGGACTCACTGGAAACCGAGAAGATTCTGTCAATATTGGCTTCAGTCCACGCGGCGTTCAAGTAGTGGAAGTTGACGCAATACATCCCTGCCAGGGCGGCGAAGTCTGGATTGTCTCCAGAGGCACTACCAGCGAGCTCGGCCTCCAACACGGTGACCACGCGAGCCCAGCTCTCATCCTTTGATTCGTGGTTGACCTCCTGCCTGCGCATTGCCAGCGCCACATGGATAAAGGCTTCAAGTGCGCGCCCTCTCGAGGAATTGATTGCGTGCGACACAGCATCATTCACTTCAACTCGCCGCTGAGACGGCAATGTGGCGAGCAACTGGATCAATACCTCAAGACATCTTCGGAAAAGTGCAATCGGCATGAGGCGCTCGCGGTTCGCCCCAGACTTGAGCAAGTCAGCGATGTCGCTGACAACCCAGCGTGCGGATGGCTCCCATCCCTCCGTCGGCTCCTTTATTAGTTCATCAGCGAACACGGGATTTCCAACGATTGACTCTATAAGCCCAACCGTCTTCTCCCATGCAATGTCGCGTTTGTCATCAGCCCAGCGCTCTTTCAACCCCCTCAGCAACCCATGCTGGTAGGCAGGCAATTGGTCCACGAACAGCTGGAGGTGCACACTGAAGCCGTCTTCGCTCGCGCGTACCGCTGCAGAGATGGTGGCGGCAAACCCGAGATATGTTGGTCCATCCCAGGTTCGCGACTCGGGTTTGAAGCTCTTGAGTAGCCCTTCCAATTCTTCATTGGATGCTGCGACCAAAGTCTCCGCTGTGGTTGGACTCCGTTCACCAACCCAGCCCCCGGTCGAATACGAATGGAAGTCTGGGTGCTCTCTTACGGGGCCCCAGCGCTGAACGAGCACCTCATATCGAGCGTCCAAGGCTGCGTCACCAAGTCCAACGGCGGGGTGCAGCAGGTCGCGCTGATGCTCTTGGACCCAATCCTCGCGGTCTTCCTCGTGTTCTCGCGTCAACTTGGCCTGGTCGACCATCTCCAAGAATTTTTGCCTTTCGAAAAGAGAGAATCTGCTGAAGGCCCTCTTGATGAGCCAAAAGACTTCATGCCAATAGTTGACTTCGACAAACCATTCTGGACGCACGTACTTCCAGAAGGCCTGTCCTACGCTTCCGTAGTTTTCAGCGCAGACATAGATGCCAATGCGAACCAGCACAGGCACCTTCGAATCAAGCAGTGCTTCAACACAAGCGACCGCGTCCTCCGAGGTTTTCTCCGTCGCTCCCAACGCGGCATCTCGTACCGCATCGACCAACACAGACCGGTGGCTTTGCTCATGACTATCCTGCTCATGGTCCTCTATCGCAGACCTCCAGATGTAGGAATAGCCGTCCTCCTTGGCGGCCCCAATTGCTTCCATAAGCCGAGATGAGAGCATCGAGACAGCTGCCCTGCCGCGACGCTCACCGAGCTTTCTTGCCGTAGCCCTAAGTGCGGCGGCCAAGTGGTACGGTCCGACAACGCCCTGTCGATCGGCGCTCATGTATTTGTCTCCATCGGCTTAGGCATTGTCAACAAGGCGACGAGCGCTTCGGCCATCTTTCCATGTTCAGGCTCTGAACTTTCCAAAAGGCGGGGAAGCAATTTTTCACTCAGCTCATTCGCCACCATGTCTGCGTCAAACCTACTTGTAAGCCAAGTCTTCACCATTTGAATGTCCGCTTCCGTGATTACGGGGAGCGGCAGTTGCGACATGATGGTCGCTAGCGACCACAAGGTCCGCCAGTTGTCCAGCCTTCGCTGGCTCGCGTCCTGGGTCACCGCTCGAACAATCTCAATAATCTTTGCAGCCTGTGATTTATCAGCCGGGGCAGCAATGTGCTCAAGGTACCGAAGTGCCGGCCATCCTTCTGCCTGGAACATCTGACCCTTCCCGGTGGCAATGACCTTCACCTCTGGGCTATGTTTCGCGTCGAAGTAGCCTTCTGCCAACAGGTCTTCAAACCAGCTGATCTCCTTCAACGAGTTTACGAAGTAGGCTGCAAGTTCGGGCCGATCTCTTGCCAATCGGAGTGCTGATTCCTTGGATGGCGAGTCAGCAGCTGCAACATACCTGTCGATACTCAACTCAAGGTCCAGTCGCGTTGGGTCACGTACGTCAAGCTCAGGCTCCCACGACTTGAAGACTTCCAGCAGCTCTGCATGCCCCTTTTTGTCGATGCAATAAGGCAGCACCTGAACCCCGCACTGGTCTTTGTAGAAGCGCTCGATGAAACCAGTCTGTACATGCTCGGTGGAGCGGCACGGATACAGGAGATAGTGCCGAGGCTCGACCACCTTGCTCTTCAACGACTCGTTTGAGCGAACGACATAGTCAAGAACTTCAAGCTCGGCCAAGCCGTATCCGACAAACAGAACTGTGTAGTTTTTAAACATCTCGGCGAGGAATGCGCGAACCCGTTCGTCAGCGTAATGCTCAATGTAGTCCTTCAGCGAGACGACCATAGAGCTTGGGTCCAGGTAGCTACCGTGGAGATGAATTGCTGAGCCTCGCTCTGAAAGCAGGCTAGGGGTTAGCTGTTCTCTACGATAGTATTTAGGGCGCCCTACGGACGGACTAGAGACGGTCGACTCTGTGCCGATGGGGGGCTCTGCGGAGAGCTCTGGGAGACCACCTTCGTCAAGCCATCGGTCATAGTTTGTCGTCACAAACACGGGGCGGAGCCTCGTGAGCACTCGGTACAGTTCTGCCCCATAGTCGCTCGGGTGCCCTGGATGCAATATGCCGTCGAAGTCAATCGGCACCGCAGACTCTTCTGCCATGGCTCTGGCGATAGACAGAGTCCGTCGTGGGTCTCCGAGCCCCTTCAGCTGTTCCGCTTCGAGGAAGCTCAACTTGTTGGCTCGCTCCAATGCTGCAACGACATGATCTGCAAAACCACGCCAGTCTGGACTGCCGCATAGCATCGAAGCCCCGGCTCCGACGAAAACAACAAGTCCACCATGCTTTGCCGCGTCCTTAAGGACTTGGTCAGGTACAGGCCTCTTCATGATGTTGTGCTCGGTCGTAAGATGCCTGCTGCGGTCAATAGGATGATCTGGTGGTCCTGATTCATTCTGTTGTCGAGCCTGGTTTTTTGTTCATCGACGCAGACCCCTGTCCATACAAGGCTAGTTCGTCGCCCTCTTTGACCTGCCTGGTTTGCTGACTGGGGCCGGTGCCGCCTGGATTCGTGCATCTTGGAGTAGTCGAGCACTCTTCCCTCAATCCTAGTTGCCAGACTACGGCGTTCCACTTCGGCCGCTGCAGCCAAGGCGATCTTCACCCTCGGAGGAGCGCGAACGCTGACAACTTCGGTCTTGGTAATTGGCACGGGTGCTCCTGTGTGAGAAACGCTGGCATTTTGCAACATTGTCTGTCAGGCCGTAGTCGCAAAAGAAGGGGCTTGGTCGCCCCCCACAAAAGGAAGGCTTTTCACGCCATGTGCTGGTACGTTGGACACAATGACCGCTTAACGCAAAGATCACCAGTCGGGGGCCACTGTCGACCGTCGCAAATCAGCCTGAGCTGCCATTCAATTGCTAGGAACCATCGGCTGTTCCTGGCCGACATAAGGTCCCCCCTGATTTTGGGTGACTGCCCGTTTACGCTGCATTGCAGGTATACGTTTTTTTCCATTCCTGTCGTTCAATTTTGAAAGTCAGCAAGGAGAAGAGTTGACTGGCTCTTCCAGACACATAGCTGCCGGTCACGTGGGAATTTCGCAAGTCAAGTGCGCAGCGGGAGCAGTCGCCCGCGAAAACCCGTTTCCAGGGAAGTAGGCTGTCGCCCGTCACCCTATCGAGCACACAGCCGTGGAGATGCACGTGTTCGTACAGGCTGGAGCCGAACCGGTGAATGAAGGCCGCGGCGCCGATGTGCTGGGCAACCTTGTCCTCATTGGCCGCCCCGGGGGTGTGGGTCTGGAGAGTTTGTGCAATCACCTGCAGGAAGATGCGCAGCATCATCTTGAGAGTCGTGCTATCGCGCTGCATGAAGTAGCGTAGTCGCTTTGGGACGGAGAACACCCACTGGCGCACGGACAGGTGGGGAAACACGTGATCCGTCAGGCGGGCCGCAGTCTGGACCATGCGTCGGGTGTTGCACGAGGGGTAGACTCCACGGCCGTTGCACAAATAGGCAACGAAGTTGCGAGTCCGCAGTCATCACAGCGGGCGCGGGCAAAGACATCGATGTGATCCAGAATTGATCTGGCGGACACTGACATGCTCATCCTTAATACGCAATATTTTGGAGGTTTGACCGATGACAGCGGCTTCAACGGCTCGAGCGAACTTTCGCTCAGACATCAACGGATTGCGGGCTTGGGCGGTAGTCGCTGTCATTCTTTATCACTTCGGTGTCCCCGGTTTCAATGGTGGATTCGTCGGTGTTGATAGCTTCTTCGTGATCTCGGGCTTTTTGATGACGGGCATTGTCGTTAAAGGGCTGGAGCGGGGAGATTTTTCGATCATCAGGTTTTACACGGCACGAGCGCGGCGCATTGTGCCCGCACTGCTTGGCTTGTGTGCTGTGCTTCTTGCGCTTGGCTGGTTTGTCTTGCTGCCACCAGACTACAAACTATTAGGTTCACATTCGGTTTATGCAGTCTCCTTTTTGTCGAATATTGAATTCTGGCAAGAGGCGGGTTACTTTGATGTCGCCTCGCATGAGAAGTGGCTCCTGCACACGTGGTCGCTGTCGGTCGAGTGGCAGTTTTATTTGATACTGCCTTTGGTTTTGTGGGCAGCCTGGCGCATCAAACCAGGGCGCACAGCGCAAACATGGACAGTGGCAATTGCACTGGCAGCATCACTGGCGGCGTCTATTGTGGTGACGAGCACGCAACCCAGTGCGGCTTTTTACTTATTACATACGCGAGCTTGGGAAATGCTAGGCGGCGGCATGATCTTCTTGCTTGCCGGTAAATTGACCTTGTCGGCCAGGCAGCAGCGCTTGATCGAGGCGACTGGTTTTTTCTTGATGTCGTTGGCCATTGCACAGTTTGACAAAGATACACCATGGCCTGGGTGCTGGGCTATGGTGCCGGTGGGCGCCACCATGCTGGTGTTATTGGCGAATCGCCGCTCACTGTGGACTGGTCACGGTGTGGCTCAGTGGTTGGGGAATCGATCCTATTCGCTCTATTTGTGGCACTGGCCGGTGGTCGTGGCGCTCGTCTATGTGGATTTGCAAGCCAATGCGCTGGCGATCACTATGGGCGTGATTTTGACCGCGCTTTTGGGTCATGGGTCCTATGTGTGGATCGAGAGTACATCGCGTCGCTGGCTGGAGCGTCGGCGCGTAGCGATCTCTGTGGGCGGTTTGGCCTTGGCAGCGGTAACCGTGATGCTTCCCGCGCTGCTTGTGTGGAAGCAGCAGGGGGTGATGGGACGGTTTGCCCCGGCGATTGAGTTGGCTGCAGCAGAGGCAAGCAATGGCAACCCTCGGAATGAGGAGTGTTCCGTCAGCAAGGGTTTGGCCATGCCGTCCTGCGTCTTCGGAGGCTTAGATTGGAAAGTTATAGTTCTCGGTGACAGCCATGCCGCAGCGCTGGTAACGGGCGTTGCAAAAGCCCAATCCAAAGGTGATGCTGGTGTCGTTCAGTGGACCTACAGTGGGTGCCCGTTTGTACCGGGAATGAAAAAAACCCCTGCGGAGCTGCGTGCGGTTGCTGACAAAGGCTCCAAGTGCAGCGAGTTCATGGACTGGGCCCAGGCGTCTTTAAAGACCTTGCCTCCAAGCGTTCCGGTGGTGATCATTAACCGTTACGCGGCCTATGCTTTTGGTCGCAACGAGGATCGGCATTTAGTGGAAGTGCCGTTAATGTATTCATCAAAGGTCTACAGGACGTCCACGCCCGAATTTATTGCTGAGTTTGCCAGTCATGTCACGCGTTCAGCCTGCGAGATTGCAGCGCAGCGCCCCGTCTATATGGTTCGGCCCATTCCTGAGATGGGTTTTCATGTTCCCAAGACGCTCTCGCGGCGCATGGCTTTCGGGTCTAACGATAACATGTCTATCTCGATGGAGGCTTACCAAAAACGCAACGCCTGGGTTTGGGCGGCGCAAGATGCTGCTCGGGACCTGTGTGGCGTCAAGTTATTAGACCCCACACCGTATTTGTGTCGAAACGGCAGATGCTACGTTAGCCAAAACGGTAGGCCGCTGTACACAGATGACAACCACCTGAGTGAGTTTGGCAATACGCTGTTGCTACCCATGTTTGCAGAAGTCTTTCAGAACCTTTAAGTTGTGAATACAACCGTTCAGCAGGAGGTTCGAATAACGACAGTTGACCCAAAACTCATCGCCAATTGTTGTTCAGCCAAGATCGACAAGGTTGCTCCCAGACGTAGAAACAAAATAAGGCAACTGCCATCGCCCCAGCCAATGCAGTTGGCGCACCGCCGGGAAATGATGATTTGTACGAATAAAAGGGCTGCTGCCACAGGTAAATCGAGAACGACCAAATGCCCAGCATCCTCATTATTTTGGCCGACAACAAACGTTTGAACGTCTGATAAGTTTGCGATAAATGGTTTACGGTGAATGCCAAGAGGAACGGTGAAAGCAGGCTAGAACTCCACCATGGAAGCAGCTTGGAATAGCAAAGAAACGCAAGCGCCAGTGCGATAAGCGGCACAAAGGGCGGAACCTGGACTCGGTACTTCTCACGGATCAAACGGTAACCCGCCGAGATAAGCAAATGCGATGCCGCGACTTCACTTCCCAATGCACCCCATCTGGGAGCACGATCACCTAACTTCACATAAAGCATTCCGATGCCAATGCAGGCAATACCGGTTAGCAGCAGCACAACTCCTTGCCACCCACGAAATATGCCCAGTAAAACAATAAAGCTCATGAAAACATAGGAATGCTCTTCGATGTTCAACGACCAAAGATGCCCTATTGGAATCCCCGTGCCCCATATCCCCGAATTGCTGGGGAAGTAGGTCCGCAGGAACAGAACCGTTGAAATGACCTCGTTGCGTGTGAAGGCCGTCCCATGCCAAAACGCGGCCACATAAATGGCGGCAACGAAAAGAAGAAACGCGGGAAGAATGCGGCTGATGCGGCGCCTATAAAACACGCCCAGGGGCTGTTGTTTGATAAACAAAACCCCACTCATCAGGAACCCTGACAGACAAAAAAAGATGTCTACGCCCATGCGGCCTGTTTCCAGCGGTATCATGCCCAGGAAGTGCCCTTCCAAGACAAGTGCTATGGCTAGACCACGCCAACCGTCGAGATAATTGACATGTTCAGTGCTTGATTTCATGTATGACGACCCACAGATAAGCTATGCAACTGCACGAGCCGCATATAGACAACATCAGCAACATGCATCGAACCCCGAGCGTATCCGAGATTTCCTGCCCCGCGTTGCAGGGTCAGCATGAAAAAGCGCCGTAGACAGAGCCAACAGCGCTGCTAAGGGTGCATTGGACGCGGGCCTAGCCCGCAGTGTGTCAGAGTCTCCGTTTTCACTCATTTACCAGTTCGCGCGCTGATCATCGACCTCATAGTCCGGTGCCGGTGGTGCCGCCAACCCCAGTTGGTTGCCCAGCATGGTTCGATGTGCACCCCGTCGTCCCGCGTGCCGGGCCGGGGAAATGTGCAAAGGTTCTGTGTCGACGCCGATGTGATCTAGGATGCGCCTGAGGTCGGCACTGTGCGTGATGAACGAGATGATGTGCATCTGGCAACCCTCAATTGGGCATAGCGGCGGGAACACCTCGTCGATGCGGGCTATCAGAACGGTCCAGTGCGCCGTTGACACTGCAGAACCAATGGCCGGTATGGAGCAACCAAATCGCAGATTTCTAGTACCGCTGTTAGCCTTCGGAAGTCAGCCGTGGTCTTAAATCCTATGACTGGTTACGCTCCCAAGATTACCTTGAGCATGGCCGACTTGATGCCTAATCGTTGAGCATCAGCCGCCATCCAAGCACCCATGCGGCTTGCGGGACTTACCCAGCCAATTATAAACAAGGTAGACCACACATCGTGGGGGTAACCCGCCTCAACATCCCTAGTGCCTCGGGGACGCCAAGCACCGTTACTATCTGCGAATGTGCAGCCACTACCAAACCCTGAAGGAACGAGATCGTTACTGGCGCCACTTCGGCGTGGAGCCGCCCCTGGAGCCGGGCAAGGGCGACATGTGGCCGGGCTACCTGGGCACCTTTATCCGGCGTCACCCGCATGCCGATGTCGAGGACGAGGCCGTGCCAGAGCGCGAAGCCCTGCCCGGCCTCTTCGGTCTGGTGCCACATTGGTCACTGGACACCAAGATCACCCGCCACACCTACAACGCTCGCAGCGAGACGGTCGCCAGCAAGCCCAGCTTCAGGGAGGCCTGGAAGCACGCCCAGCACTGCATCATCCCGGCCGAGGCTTTCTATGAGCCGGACTGGCGCTCGGGCCGGGCCGTGCCCACCCGCATCGCCCGCGCTGACGGCGAACCGATGGGCATTGCCGGACTGTGGTCGTCCTGGAGGTCACCCAAGGACGAGACTGTCCACAGCTTCACCATGCTGACCATCAATGCCGATGCCCACCCCTTAATGGGCCTGTTTCACAAACCCACAGATGAAAAACGCATGGTGGTGGTCCTACCCGACGACCGATATGACGACTGGCTCAACGCGTCGCCCGAACACAAGCACTCGTTCCTGCGCCCTTACCCGGCGCCTGCGTTGCAGGCGATGCCGGCATCGGGCGTGCACGCAACGCTGTCTCCATGAGGCCATTTTGGCACTCATGACCCGCCTAGACAATCGTGACCGCAGCCGTATTCAGGGTCGGTCAGAAGCCGCCAGCTCCAGGTTCCGGGCGCGGACATTGAGCAGTCGCCCGAATGGGCCTCCGAACCCCCCGCACGGGCGTATCAACACCGATTCCCTCTACTCTGGATGGCCACATCCGGGCGTCAGTTGCGCCAAACCTGGGTGAGGGCGGGCCCCGCGAGTCGCCGCCGGATGCGGGTTGACAGGTTGGCGTTGGGCCGGTTAGTGAGCCAGTTAGTTCCAAACCGGCAGTACGCGGAGTTCGGTACGCTTTCTCGGTACGCACCAAAGCAACCCCTCTCAAATTTTGAAGGACCATGACGATTCAAAGCGGAAGCTAAAGCAACTGCGTGTCATCCAACAGGCAAGGCTGCTGCACAAGTGGCGTGAGCCGGGGGCACTGAGTGGCAATCGTCAACAACTGAGCAACTACCCGTCCACTGACGCAACAACCGCAAAACCCCTGATGAAGGCATGGCTGATGATGCTTCCATCGAAAATTCGACGCCATGTCTGGCGCCTACCTAAGCTGCGGCTCCCCCTGATTTACAGGGAAAGCCGCAGACGGCCAAAGGATGAGGAACTGCTTTTCTGAGAGCGTTCCAGTACTTAGGTAGCAATATCACCTCCAGAGGGAAGTGGAATAAGGTGCTTCCCAAAGTGCCGGTATCCATTCGGGTATCCACTGAAAGCCTAATTGGCCTCGTTACATGCGTAGCGAAAAAGTACCCGAGCTACAGCTCGTCCACATATAGTTTGTCACGGAAGCTTGACATCACCTACACGAGTCGGGGCGCTCCTCCCGACGTAAAGGCAACCCACACGGTACAAAAAACGTTGCTGACGGCTACATGGGGGCTACACGGAGTACAAAAAATAAAAGCCTGCTATCTTTTTAATAGCAGGCTTTTATTACTGTACTTGGGGTGGCTGATGGGGCTCGAACCCACGACAACAGGAATCACAATCCTGGACTCTACCAACTGAGCTACAGCCACCGTAGTAGGAATTATACCCTTGTCTACTGCGTATTTGCCGACGCGATAGATTCTTTTACCGTGCGATTGGGCTTTGGTATCAAAATTTCAGTCTTGAAATGGTTCTTGAGAAATGCGTAATATGCTTGGCCTTCGGCCGCAGACCACCACTGCCCGTATTGAGCGCGGTCCTGCGTCACCGATGCTTCTGGTTTGGTTTCATTTGCGACAACCTTGTTAACGCGAACCACAGCGTAACCCCGCGATCCAAGGTCTACACCCACGAATGCCGGCAGACTTTCGGTAGTAGCTCGAAGCGCCGCAACCAGCACAGGAAGCTCAACGTTCTGGGCTTGATCGCGGGAAATGACTTTGGCTGCAGGCATGGGCGATGAGTTCGGTGCATTCTGCCATGCAGCAAGTTTTTCTTTGCCCTCTTTCTGAGCCAACTCTGCTGCTTTCGATGCAATCAGGCGCTCCCGAACAGAAGACTGCACCGCTGAGAACGGTTGTGTTTGCGCCGCTGAATATTGCGTCACTCGGCCTGCGGTCAACTGATTGGGAGCAGTCTCCACCGCTTCGGTATTGTGTTTCTTCTCAATCGCGTCTGACGCAAAGAGGGCTGCCAAAAACTTGCCATTGGTCAACACACCGACGGCGCCGTTCGCGGGCGTTCGGGTAACCCCAGAAGCGATTTTTATTTCAAGCTTGAGCTTGTCAGCGACTGGTTTCAAGCTATCAGATTGCTCGTAAACACCATTGGCAAATGCCTCGGCCAACTCGGCGAATTTGGATTGAGCCTGTTGGTTTTTCAAATCCGACTCCATGGCAGGCCGCATCTCTTCGAACGAGCGTTGTTTCGGCGCCTTCACGTCAGTCAGTTTGATAATGTGAAAACCAAAATCAGACTCCACCACATCGCTGATTTCTCCTTTTTTCAACAAAAAGGCAGCATCCTCAAACGGTTTCACCATCGCACCACGGGCAAAGAAGTCGAGGTCACCGCCATTTGACGCAGACCCAGTGTCCTGTGAGTTCTTCTTGGCCAATTCGCCGAAGGTATCGGGGGACTTCTTGGCTTGCGCCATCAATTCGCCCGCTCGGGCCTTGGCAGCCTCACGCTCCGCCACGGGAGCATCTTTGGCCGCAGTGATCAAAATGTGGCTGGCCCGACGCTCTTCTGCCCCGCTGAACCGAGCAACGTTCTGCTCGTAGTAGCTTTTCAAATCGCTTTCATTCAGCGAAATGCTCTTCTTGATTGATTCAAGATCAAGAGTGATGTACTCAATGTTTGCCTGTTCAGCGGCCTGAAACATGGCGGGGTTAGCTTCATAGAAAGCCTTCAAATCGCTCTCAGCCGGTTTGACTTTGCTTGCATAGTCAACCGTTGCAAAGGTGGCCACTTGGACCTCCCGCTTCTCAAAAAAAGCGTTCAGTGATACGTCTGCAATCTTTTTCGCAGAGAAGCCGGTACTCACGACGCCGGCTTCAACTTGTCTCAGGGACAAATCTTGCCGAACTCGGGCCTCGAAGCCCTCAGGGGTCAAACCTTGGCTTGCCGCAAGTTGCCGATAGCGGTCCATATCGAGCTTGCCGTCCGGCAGGCGCAAAGATGCAATCGTCGGATTTTCTTGCAGGTCACGAGCCAGCCGAGCATCGCTGGTCGTCAATCGAAATTCAGTTGCCGCTTTGCGTAAAACACGCTCGCGAACCAAATTCTCCAGCGTGGCATAGCGAGCCTCTGCGGAGTCCAGTAATTTGACATCAATATTGGGAACCGAATTACGGAGTCGGTCTGACTCGATCTTGTGAGCGGCATCCAACTCACTCTGCTTGATCTCATCGCCGCCAACCCGCGCCACAACCGCGCCTTTGTCGTTGGAGTTGCTATAGCCATCAATACCAAACAGTACAAATGACGGAATGACGAGCAAGAAAAGCACGAACATCATGATTTTCGTATGCTGGCGAACGAAATCAAACATGCAAAAACTCTCCTGAAGATAAACAAAAAAGGCGAACAATTGTTCGCCTTTGTCGAGGGGGGGGTGGTGGGTGATGACGGGCTCGAACCGCCGACCTACGCCGTGTAAAGGCGCCGCTCTACCAACTGAGCTAATCACCCCACCTAAACTTGTTGTCAGTTCAAGGCATCTTTCAATGCTTTGCCCGGACGGAATTTTGGAACTTTGGCAGCCTTGATTTTAATCGCATCACCGGTACGTGGATTGCGACCAACACGAGCAGCGCGCGTGCCGACTGCAAATGTACCAAACCCAACCAGTGACACAGTGCCACCTTTCTTCAGGGTCGTCTTGACTGCGCCAATTGTGGACTCCAAGGCGCGAGTTGCTGCGGCTTTGGAGATGTCAGCATGCTTTGCAATATGCTCAATGAGTTCGGTTTTATTCACAAAAAGAACCTCTGATCTGGTGTCGATTCAAATCGACTTGTCTCTAAAAAATCTTATACCCGGTCAAGCAATAAAGTCGACGCGTCGGATGGACGCCAAGTCAAAACTTCATCATTTTTCTCACCAGAGCGGATCAGAATTCTAGACGGTTTTCCTGTCTCCGCCGGCCACTTGACTACGAAATTTCGAATCAAATTATTTGCGTTGCCGTACTGCTAATGCTCAATCATAACGCGTCGCGTAGCGAGGATCGACTTTAAAGAACGAGCAATGCACCACCTGATGATCAACCGGCACTTTTGCCCCAGGCTGCACCGACTGATCAAGTCCTCAATTTTCCGGGGGAATGTCGATCTGCGTTTATGCGGAGCTAGGCTTGCGGACCACAAGAGCCACCCCTACGGCAGTCAATGCGGTTCCTGCCAATGTAATCAACGTAATGGGTTCATTAAACAAACCCCATGCGATGAACGCGGTCACGGGCGGAACCAAAAACATCAAGCTCGTCACGGAGGCAGCAGCACCCCGCTGAATCAACAAGTAGAGCAAAGAACTCCCGCCAAGCGTCAACCCCAAAACAGACCACGCCATCGCTCCGGCCAGCTCGCCATTCCATCCCATCGGTTCCGTTTCCAGAAATGCCAGCGGCACCGTTACCAACAGTGCAGCCATCAATTGAACAGTGTTGGCACTGCGGACGTCGCAGGTTTGGACAAATCGTTTCTGATAGAGCGTGCCCACTGTAATGCTCAACAACGCACCAATCGCCAGGGACAGATTCAACCAATCGGCCTCGCCACCTTGGCCAAACTTGCGCGACACCACCAAGACCAATCCCAAAAAACCAAGCAACAACCCAAGCCACTGCCGCCAACCAATCTTGCCTCCGGTAGAGGCCAGCCAAACCGCAGTCAATACAGGCTGTAGACCCACAATCAAGGCGGATAGGCCGGACCCCATTCCAGCCTTAACAGCTGCCCACACCCCACCCAAGTAGAAGGCATGCATAAAGACGCCGGTAACGGCCAGGTGCATCCACTGCGAACGGCTGGAAGGCCATTTGACCTTTGCCAACACGATCCAAGGAAGAAAACAGAGAATGGACAAAGCATAGCGCCACGCCAAAAATGTCATTGGCGGCGCATGAGGCATGCCGTAGCGCGCGACGATAAAGCCTGTGCTCCAAATCAGCACAAAAACAGCCGGCATCGCCCGAGTACCCAATTTACCCGCGCCGACTTGGACCCCACCAGTCATTTCACCCGCGCTCGAATCTCGGGCAAGGCTTTTTGCAGGTAGTACACCATGGACCAGATCGTCATCACCGCAGCGATCCAGATCAACCAGACACCCCAGACTCGAGTATCGACGACGTCAAACAACATTCCATCGAAGAGCAGGAATGGAATTGCCACCATTTGCACAACAGTTTTAAGCTTTCCAACCATGTGAACCGCGACGCTTTTCGACGCGCCAATTTGAGCCATCCACTCGCGCAGCGCCGAAATAGCAATTTCGCGCCCGATGATGATCAGTGCCACGAACACATCTGCGCGGCCCAAATGAACCAGCACCAGAACGCTGGCGCACACCAAAATCTTGTCCGCCACAGGATCCAGGAAGGCACCAAAGGATGACACCTGATTCAGTCGACGGGCCAAAAAACCATCAAGCCAGTCTGTGGCCGCGAAGACCACGAACAGGATGGTCGCGATGAGATTGCGAGTGGCGGGGTCAATGGGTAGGTAAAACACCCCAATGATCAACGGGATCGCCGCAATGCGGGTCCACGTCATGATGGTTGGGATGGTGAAGAACATGGCGCAATTGTGGCACGACATACCGATTCGACGGTAGCCGTCAATCCGTCGACTATCAGTGAAGCGCTCGGTAGATTTCCTCAGCCAGATCCCGCGAAATACCGTCCACTGTCGCAATGTCATCGGCACTGGCTAAAGTGACGCCCCTAACGCCGCCAAAACGCTGCAGCAACTTGGCTCGCCTCTTGGGGCCAACACCAGGAATCTCTTCGAGCTTGCCACCATCAACTCGGACTTTGGCACGCTTGGCGCGCATGCCCGTGATGGCAAACCGGTGCGCCTCATCCCGGATTTGCGCCACCAACATCAAGGCGGCAGAGTCTTTGCCGAGATAGACTTTCTCGCGACCATCCGCGAATACCAACTCCTCCAGCCCCACGCGGCGCCCTTCCCCTTTTTCGACGCCGACAATGAGGGACAAATTGAGGCCCAATTGCTCGAACACCTCACGCGCCATGGACACTTGGCCTTTTCCGCCATCGACAAGAACCAAGTCCGGCAACCGCCCGGTTCCTGGGGGCGTCTGACCCGATTTCTCGGCTTCACGCAATGTTTCAGCCAACTTGCCATACCGGCGCATCAAGACCTGGCGCATCGCGGCATAGTCGTCACCCGGCGTGATGCCCTCAATTCCATATCGACGGTATTCGGCGTTTTGCATTTTGTGGTGATGAAACACCACACAAGAAGCTTGCGTCGCCTCCCCCGCTGTGTGGGAGATGTCAAAACACTCCACTCGCAAATTCTCAAGCTCATCGAGCGCGAGGTCCAAGGCATCAACCAACGCACGGGTACGGGCTTGCTGAGACCCCTCCTCTGACAGCAATCGCGCCAGTTGCAACCCGGCATTGGTCTGCGCCATCTCCAGCCATTGACGGCGCTGCTCACGAGGTTGATGCACCGCGCTGACCTTCACTCCAGATTGCTCAGACAGTGCTTTGAGTAAACTTTTACTCACGGGCTGACTGACCACGAGGGAGGGTGGTACCGGCACATTCAGGTAGTGTTGCGCCACAAAAGCATCCAGCACCAGCGCCTCAATGGTGGGACGCGCGGCGGCATCGTCGGCACCCTCATGATCGGTATGAAAGCTCGTTCCCTCTTCAACATGCACAGGGAAATAAGGGCGATCACCAAGATGACGCCCTCCTCGCACCATTGCCAAATTCACGCAAGCACGCCCACCCTGCACTTTCACGGCCAAGATGTCCACATCACGATCCGACACGTTGTCCACCGACTGCTGATGCAAAACGCTGGACAACGCTGACACCTGATTGCGTAGCTCAGCTGCTTGCTCAAATTCCAGGCGATCGGAATGAGCCATCATTCTGACTTCCAGCGCCGCCATGACATCGCGTGCGTCCCCTCGCAAAAAGCGCTCTGCATTAGCCACATCTTGCGCGTAATCCTCAATTGAGATGTGTCCCACACAGGGGGCTGAACATCGTTTAATCTGGTACAGCAAGCAGGGCCGTGTCCGGTTGTTGAACATGGATTCTTCGCAGGTGCGCAGCCGAAATACCTTTTGCATCAGCAAAATTGCCTCTTTGACCGCCCATGCGCTTGGGTAAGGACCAAAGTAGTGGTGCTTTTTCTCTACCGCACCCCGGTAGTACGATACCCGCGGAAAACTGGAGCCCACGCTGTCAGACGGGTATGAGCCGGTCATTTTCAAATACGGGTAACTTTTATCGTCCCTGAACAGAATGTTGTATCTGGGATTGAGGGTCTTGATCAGGTTATTTTCAAGCAGCAAGGCCTCTGCCTCAGACCTGACCACCGTGGTTTCCATGCGCGCAATCTTGCTCACCATGTGCCCAATGCGAGTGCCGCCGTGATTACGCTGAAAGTAGCTCGACACCCGCTTTTTCAGGTTGATCGCCTTGCCCACGTAAAGCACGGCCCCGTCGACATCAAAGTACCGGTACACGCCTGGCAACGCCGGCAGGCTGGCCACATCGCTCAGCAATTGCGCGGGATGGGCATTGACCTCAGTTTCCTCCTGCTGCGACAAGGGATCGGAGGGTGTTGATTCAGGCGTATCGGACATAAGGACGTATTGTGGACAATCTCCGGCGTGAACACAGGAAAACTCTGGGACATCTTTTGCAAAGTCATCGACAACTTCGGTGACATCGGTGTGTGCTGGCGACTGAGCCAGGACTTGGCCAACCGCGGTGAACGCGTTCGACTGTGGGTTGACGACCCCAGCGCCCTGCAATGGATGGCACCCCACGGCCATAAAAGTGTTGAGGTTCATCTGTGGGAATCCCCTCTTTCAACCGAGCGCCTCACCATGGGTGACGTGCTAATTGAGTCCTTTGGCTGCGATATTGATCCTGAATTCATAGCATTCTATGCAGACAGTACAAGGTCGGATAACACAAAAGGCACTTGGATCAACTTGGAGTACCTCACAGCCGAGACCTATGCAGAGCGCAGTCATGGTCTGCGTTCACCGGTCACGCAGGGACCAGGGGCAGGGCTCAGCAAGCATTTTTTCTACCCGGGATTCACGCATGCCACCGGGGGATTGCTGCGCGAAGCAAGTCTGCCCTCGCGTCAGGCCAACTTCAACCGGTCTGATTGGCTGCGTCAGCAATCGATTCCGATCAACAGCGAAAGATTGATTTCACTTTTTTGCTACGAACCTTCGGCGCTGAGTGCATTGATGGCCCAATTGGCACAAGGCTCAACGCCCACACGACTGCTGGTCACAGCAGGTAGAACCAGCGCAGCTGTGACCGCTTGCATCAAGCAGAAAAACTCAGAAAACCCCCTGTGGAATAAAGACGAGGTGCTCACTTTTTCGTACCTTCCTTCACTGACGCAGCAAGACTTCGATCACTTGCTGTGGTCCTCCGATCTGAACTTTGTCAGGGGCGAAGACTCGTTGGTTCGCGCCATTTGGGCCAGAAAGCCCTTTATTTGGCACATCTACCCTCAATTGGATGGCGCACATGAATCAAAGCTGTCTGCCTTCCTTGACCTGATCAACGCCCCACCTTCTTTGAGAACTTTTCACGAGGTATGGAACGGGTCAAATGGCGCCGAATTGCCTATTCTGAACTTGGATCAATGGCAAAAAACAGCGACTGAACTTTGTGACATGCAGCAAACACAGAGCGATCTTGTGACTGCTCTCATTCAGTTCACCGCGAAAAACAACTAAAATAGATAGCTTTGCGGGATTCGACCGGAATATTTCCGCTGTTTGCCGTCCGTCGCGTCTCCTGCGACCAACCTTCACTGAATCGCTATGAAAACAGCTCAAGAAATTCGCGCCGGCAACGTCATCATGCACGGCAAAGACCCGATGGTCGTCCTCAAAACCGAATACAGCCGCGGCGGTCGCAACTCTGCCACGGTTCGCATGAAGCTCAAGAGCCTGATTGCAAACTTCGGCACTGAAGTCGTGTTCAAGGCCGACGACAAGTTGGACCAAGTCATTCTTGATAAAAAAGAATGCACTTACTCCTACTTCGCCGAGCCCATGTATGTCTGCATGGACACCGAGTTCAACCAGTATGAAGTAGAAGCCGAAAACATGGGCGACTCACTCAACTACCTGGAAGACGGCATGGAACTTGAAGTCGTGTTCTACGACGGCAAGGCAATTTCCGTTGAAATGCCTACCAGCGTGGTTCGCGAGATCACTTGGACAGAACCCGCGGTCAAGGGCGATACTTCCGGCAAGGTGCTCAAGCCTGCCAAGATTTCAACAGGATTTGAAATTGGTGTGCCAATTTTTGTGGCCCAAGGCGACAAGGTGGAAATCGACACCCGTACTGCGGAATACCGCAAGCGCGTCTAAGCTGCGTGCTTAGTCAAAAAGGCTTCTTCGGAAGCCTTTTTTCATTGGGGTGTCTTTGCAAAGCAAAGGAGTTGGCGCTTTGAGCACAAGTTCTTCATTCCGGTGTAGGCTACCCCCATGACCACGACTCCCAACATCGCATCTACATTGACCTTGCGACGGGTCGCCATTGATACCTACCGTGAAAACGTGGCCTATCTGCACCGCGACTGCGAGGTTTATCGGGCCGAAGGATTTCAGGCCTTGTCAAAGGTGGAGATTCGCGCCAATGGTGGCCACATCCTGGCCACTCTGAATGTCGTCGACGATCCAGCCATCGTGAGCTGCAACGAATTAGGCCTGTCCGAAGACGCCTTTTCCCAGTTGGCTATCGAAGACGGCCACGTGGCGTCGATCTCCCAAGCGGAACCAGCTGCTTCCATCGATGCACTACGTCGGAAAATTGCCGGAGAACGCCTAGGTTTGGATGACTTTCACGCCATCATTCGGGACATAGCGGCGCTGCGGTACTCCAAGATTGAGCTAACGGCGTTTATCGTTGCCTCCCAGCGAGATGAACTTGACCGAGAGGAAGTCTATTTCTTGACCGATGCCATGGTTGCCAGCGGGCGCCGACTGGACTGGCATGAAAGTCTTGTGGTCGACAAGCACTGCATTGGTGGTATTCCTGGCAACCGTACGTCAATGCTGATCGTCCCCATCGTTGCCGCCCATGGCCTGCTCTGCCCCAAAACATCCTCTAGAGCTATCACATCCCCAGCCGGAACGGCCGACACCATGGAAGTATTGGCTAACGTTGAACTGCCCTTTGCCCAGTTGGAAGACATCGTGCGCCAGCACCGAGCCTGCCTGGCCTGGGGTGGAACAGCCCACCTTTCTCCCGCAGACGACGTCCTGATCTCCGTCGAACGTCCACTGGGCATTGACTCCGCGGGTCAAATGGTCGCATCCATTCTTTCCAAAAAAATTGCGGCCGGATCCACGCATCTGGTTCTGGACATCCCAATTGGACCGACCGCCAAAGTCCGCTCAATGCCCGATGCGCAACGGCTGCGCCGTTTGTTCGAGTATGTCGCTCATCGCATGCATTTGTCGCTGGACGTGATCATCACTGATGGTCGCCAGCCGATTGGCTATGGAATTGGCCCTATGCTGGAAGCACGCGACGTGATGCGTGTATTAGAAAACGACCCCAGAGCGCCAGACGATTTGCGCCAAAAGTCATTGCGACTGGCAGGCCGGCTCATTGAGTGTCACCCGGATGTGCGAGGCGGAGACGGCTTTGCCATTGCCCGCGACATCCTGGACTCCGGGCGCGCTTTGGCGAAAATGAACATGATCATCAAAGCGCAGGGTCAAAATCAGTTTGACCACAATGCGCCCCAACTTGGAACACTTAGTTTTGAGGTGACGGCCACTAAAGCCGGTGTCGTCACCGGCATTGACAATTTGCAAATTGCCCGTATCGCGCGGTTGGCTGGAGCGCCCAAAGTGGTCGGTGCAGGGGTTGACCTGTTTCACAAACTTGGGGCCATCGTTTCTATCGGAGATGTCTTGTACCGGATCCACGCCGAATACCAAAGCGACCTGGAGTTTGCCCGGCAGGCCTGTGCCAAATCTACTGGCTTCACCATCGGCCAGGCTAGCGACTTACCTCACGTTTTTGTGGAGTTTTAACGATGACGCGCGATCTTTTGCTGTGCTTCTCCGATGAGACAGACCTCGGCGAGCGCATTTCACGGGCGTCCGGTTTCGATCTTGCCAAAGTGGAGCGCCATCAATTTCCGGATGGAGAAACGAAACTACGTGTGCCAGATGCTATGCCACGTCGTGTTGTCATTTTGCGCTCCCTCAATCAACCCAATGACAAGTTGATTGAATTGCTTCTGGCCGCCAAAACCGCCCGGCTGCTGGGTGCACACCATTTGACCTTGGTTGCTCCCTACCTCGCCTACATGCGGCAGGACATTGCTTTTCAGCCAGGCGAGGCGATCAGTCAACGCATCATCGGAAAATTTCTGGCTGAACTTTTCGACACCGTGATCACAATCGACCCCCACTTGCACCGAGTGAAAACGCTGCAAGAGGCCATTCCGGCGGCCAAGGCTGTGGTGCTCAGCGCAGCACCTCTGTTGGCGGACTTTGTAGCAACACATCGGACGAACCCCGTGCTTATCGGACCGGATGAGGAGTCTGCCCCGTGGATTGCACTGGCTGCCGCTCGGCATGGCTTTGAGCACGCCGTCTGCAAAAAAGTACGGCATGGTGACCACAATGTGGCAGTGAGCCTGCCACCAATCACGGTCACAGGTCGCCCTGTCGTCCTTCTGGACGACATCGCCAGCACCGGTCAAACAGTCGCTCAAACAGCGCGTCTATTGCTCTCAGCTGGTGCTGCGTCAGTAGACGTTGCGGTCACCCACGCTCTATTCGCCGGCAACGCGATGCAGGTTCTGCGGGACGCAGACATTCAAAACATCTGGAGCACGGACTGCGTTTATCACAGTAGCAACGCCGTGAGTGTCGCCCCCCTTATTTCGCAAACATTGGCGGCACTGGCGACTGCGTAGCGGTGAGACAAGTAATTACCGACTGCCACCATGTCGCAAAAACTCAACGAGCTGCGTTAAACACTTGAATCTATACGCACAGGTATAACAAGAACAGCCCTACAAGTCTCGGCTTGACTTATGTCATCCTCTTTGATGCGCCAATTGATATCCTAGAATGATTCTTTACTTAAAAGAGAACTAACAATGAATGATATGTCCGATACACAAAAAGACAAACTGATGACTGACCTGCGAGTAGTGATCTCGGACGCCGAAGAACTGCTCAAAATGACAGCTGATGAGGCAGGTGAGAGCGCAGCCGGTTTGCGCAACCGTGTACAGCAGCGCATGAACCAGGCGAAGGCAGAACTGATTCACCTGCAAGTTGCAGCTGTGGCCAAAGCCAAAGAGGCCGGCCATGCGACGGACGAGTTTGTTCACGAAAACCCCTGGAAAGCCGTTGGAATTGGCGCGGGTGTTGGCCTGTTGATCGGCATGCTGATCAGCCGCCGCTAAACAAATCCGCTCAGATGCAAAACACCACCCGCGAAAGCGGGTTTTTTAACTCGATAAAACAACTGCTCAGTACGGCGCTGGAGATCGCACAGGTCCGTCTTGAACTCGTTGGCACTGAAGTAGAGCGGGAAAAGCGCAGACTTTTCGATGGCCTTTTTTGGGGTGCCATAGCACTGCTGTGCATAGGTGTTGGCCTAACACTCTTATGTGGCTTCATCATTTTGCTGCTTTGGGACGGCTATCGACTCGCAGCCATTGGCTTGTTGTCGGTGTTGTTTATTGCCATGGGCGCTGTTTTGGCCCTCCGCGCCAGGAAAAAAGTTCGCAATCAGAGCACCATGTTTAATGCCAGTTTGAGCGAACTCAAACAGGACCAAGCCGCATTGCGGCCGCAAACTAACAATGAGCCACACTGACTTGCTGGCACGCCAGCAGCGCCTGTTGGCGCGAAGTGAATTACTGCGCGAATCCCTGGCCAACCAGTCGCATGTGATTCAGCGACCCTTGGCACTCGCAGACCAGGTTCGTGATGGCATGCAGTGGCTTTACGGTCACCCTCAATGGCCTATTGCAGCCGTCACGGTTCTCATCGTGCTCAAACCCAGTCGTGTGCTGACTTGGGGCGGCCGAATGTGGTGGGGTTGGATTAGTTTTAAAAAGGCCCAAAAGCTACTCAATCGCTAAGGTTTTCAGTTGTGGGAATGGCGCACAATAAGCATCATGAGCAAGAAAAAAGTCCCCCCCCAACAACTGACCGAGCGACGCCTTGCAGATGCTTGGGCAGAATTGCAAAGTCATGCCGATCAAGGCAACCCCCTTGAGCCCGACGCCTATCGACTGGCGTTTGCCGACCCTGAGTTTTTGTTGCGCCGCGAATCACGCGGCATTCGATTTCAGCTTGAAATGCTGAAACCCGACCTTGACCAAACAGAACAGGGAATTGACAACACCATTGTGGTTTTTGGGAGCGCCCGATTCCCTGCTCCAGAGGATGCGCAGAGAGCGCTCGCTGCAGCCCAGAAAAGTGGTGACCCGATCGAACTCAAAGTGGCCGAGCGACAAATGCGCAACGCCCACTACTACGACCAAGCACGGTTGTTTGCCCGCATTGTGGCCACCTTCAGCATGCATCGGCGACCCGAAGAGCGCTTATTCATCGCCACAGGTGGCGGCCCCGGCATCATGGAAGCCGCCAACCGAGGTGCTCACGAAGTCGGCTCCATGAGCGTGGGCTTGAACATTGCACTCCCCCATGAGCAAAGTGCAAACCCCTATGTCACGCCCACGCTGAGCTTCAAGTTTCACTACTTCGCGCTACGCAAGATGCATTTCATGATGCGTGCCAAAGCGTTAGTCGCGTTTCCTGGTGGGTTCGGCACACTCGATGAATTGTTTGAAGTCATTACTTTGGTCCAAACCGGCAAAGCCAAGCCAGTGCCCATCATTCTGTTTGGTACCGAGTATTGGAAACGCTTGCTCAATACGGACGTTCTGCTGGAAGAAGGCGTTATTTCGCCAGAAGACATGGATCTGATCACCTATGTGGATGACCCACAACTGGCCTGGGATACGATTAGTTCGTTCTACGGGCTATAGCAAAACCAGCTTCATTGCGATTGCATCGGTGTGAAGCTGAATCAGAGTAGGACGCAAAAAAACCCGAGAAGCATTCAACTTGTCGGGTTAGTTTTTGATCCATCTCTATCAGCAGATCAAGGTGGTCTGCCCGGAGGGGATCGAACCCCCGACCCACAGCTTAGAAGGCTGTTGCTCTATCCAACTGAGCTACGGGCAGAGATCGAGAGAAATTGATGGTCGGGGCGAAAGGATTCGAACCTTCGACCCTCTGGTCCCAAACCAGATGCGCTACCAGGCTGCGCTACGCCCCGACTTGAGTGTATTGTAGCCGGTCAAAACCACCAGTTTGACAGAAACAAGGCAATTGGGCTTCATTTTTTTAAATCATCGCCAAATCTGGGAAAATCCCTCGGTCCGCGGACCTATAGTCTCCTAATGAAATCGAGTCACCCGCCCATCCCCTGGCTTGAAAACGGACAAGCCTTCCCGAACGTTAATCTCACCTGGGACGAAGCGACTGGCGCCCCCGGACTATTGGCGGCCGGCGGGAGCTTAGACGTTGAAACCTTGTTGCGCGCATATTCATCCGGCATCTTCCCTTGGTACAGCGGCGACCAGCCCGTCCTGTGGTGGAGTCCCACGCCTCGCATGGTGTTGGATGTTGCTGACTTCAAGCTGCATCGCTCGTTCAAGAAAACCATTGAGAAATTTCGCGCGAACACTGCTTGTGAGATTCGCATCGACTCCTCGTTTCGAGAAGTCATCCAATCGTGCTCAGCAAGTCCACGGGGTGGACAGTCTGGCACCTGGATCGTGAATGAAATGATCGAAGCCTATGTCGCCTTGCATCAGGCGGGTTTCGCGCACAGTGTCGAAACTTGGGTTGACGGCCAACTCCAGGGTGGGCTGTACTGCGTGTCCATTGGTCACTACGTGTTTGGTGAATCAATGTTCAGCCGGTCAAGTGACTCTTCAAAAATTGCACTCGCCGCGTTGGTGGCCTTTTGCAGGCGGCATGAGATTGCCCATATTGACTGCCAGCAAAACACCAAACACCTGAACTCGCTCGGCGCTCGGGAAATCCCGCGCAGCGAATTCCTGAGTCAGCTCCAGAACCACATTACCCGGATCCCGCCGGACTGGAAATTTGACCCTCTATACTGGCAGCAACTCATACCCAGCGTGACTTAGCAACGTGACCCATCTCAAGGAACTCCCGCTTCAAACGCTGCAGTTCTACGCGACTGCTTCTTATCCTTGCAGCTACCTGCCCGGGAAGCAAGCGCGCTCCCAAGTGGCCACCCCCAGCCACCTGATCAACAGCACTACCTATTCTGAGTTGGCCAGCCAAGGCTTTCGGCGCAGCGGCATGTTTACTTATCGCCCCTATTGCGATAGTTGCTCTGCCTGCCTGCCTCTTAGAGTCCTGACCCAGGAATTCAAACCCGACAGAAGCCAGCGCCGAGCTTGGGCTCAACACGCCGGGCTTCAGGCCCGGGTGTTGGAACTTTGCTTTATTCAAGAACATTACGACCTCTACCTCCGCTACCAAAATGGCCGCCACGCCGGTGGAGGCATGGACGAGGACAACGTTGACCAGTACGCTCAGTTCCTGCTTCAAAGCCGAGTCAACTCGCGCCTTGTTGAATTTCACGAG
Organism: Rhodoferax sp. PAMC 29310; assembly: GCF_017948265.1. NCBI lineage: Bacteria > Pseudomonadati > Pseudomonadota > Betaproteobacteria > Burkholderiales > Comamonadaceae > Rhodoferax > Rhodoferax sp. PAMC 29310. The sequence continues at coordinate 1,524,082 of NZ_CP072852.1, forward strand.
GTACTGGCGGATGGCTCTACCGGTGACTTGAAGATGGTTTCCATTCTCGATCTGCTGGACGATGGCCTGTCGGCGGTTTACACCTACTACGAACCCGAACCGGGCTGCAATTACGGGACCTACAACGTCTTGTGGCAGATTGAGCAAGCGCGGACCTTGAACTTGCCTCACGTCTACCTTGGGTACTGGATCAAGGAGTGCCAAAAGATGAGCTACAAAATGAAGTTTCACCCGTCGCAGGTTCGATCGAACGGCGCGTGGGTCGACGGAGAACTACACCTCGCTGATTCATTGCTTGCCACTGGTTAAGCAGTTCGTCGGCGAGCGAGTCTGCGGGGGTTGTGATTCCTACCGCCGGTGCTTTATTTCGTAAAGCGGCTTTGAATGCACCTCACCTCACCTCACCTTGCCTTGCCTCAGCCACGGGGTATTTGACAGCGTTAACCACCATTTTCTGACGCGCTGCATCCAAGAGATCAATGTCCAATTTGTCGCAGAGCTGAAGTAGGTACAGCAACACGTCCGCAGCCTCAGCCGCGACCTCTGCTTTCTTTGGTGCATCGAGGTTATGACTCTGCGCTTCGGTCAGCCACTGAAAATGCTCAAGCAACTCGGCCGCTTCCACACTTAACGCGGCTGCCAAGTTTTTAGGGGCGTGAAACTGTGCCCAATTTCTGGCAAGGGCGAATTCTCGCAGCGCATGGGTGAGGGTTTGAATGTCTTGGCTCATGCATCATTTTGATCGGTCGGGCGGGTCAGCGCCGCCAGCGCGTCAACGCCAACCGGCGACTCTGGCAACCAGGGCAGTACAAACGTCCGCTTGGCCAAGCCGTTGGCGATGCGATCTAACTGGCGACGCTCCCCGTGCAGCCGAGCCTTTAGCAAAGGATCGGCAGTGCCGGTGACGCTCACGCTTTTGTTGATCACCCACGCCCAAGGCTCAATACGCGCGCGGCGCAGGTCGTCCTGCAGGGCTGCGGCCTGACTGACTGGGGTCACTTCCGGCAGGGTAACGATCAACACGCGCGTCATGGTGGCGTCCTGCAGGCGCATCAGGGGGGTGATGATGTGTTTGGCGTTGGCACTGCCATCGTACTGGCGCGTCATCTGGCGGTGGTAAGCGCCGGTGGCGTCCATCAGCAGCAGGCTATGGCCGGTGGGCGCCGTGTCCAACACCACAAAAGCCGTACGCGCCTCATTCACCACCCGGCTGAAGGCGTGGAACACCGCAACCTCTTCGGTGCAGGGTGACTGCAGATCTTCCAACAACAACGCCCGGCCCTGATCGTCCAATTCTTTGCCACGCGAGGACATGATTTTGTAAATGTAGGCCTGCGTTTCAGCCTTGGGGTCGATACGGTCAACCTGCAGCCCGGGCAGGCTGCCACCCAAGGCCTGAGCCACATGGGCGGCCGGATCGGTGGTCGTGAGATGCACACTGTGACCGCGCTGCACCAGTCCCACGGCCAAGGCGGCTGCAATGGTCGTCTTGCCAACGCCGCCCTTGCCCATCACCATGATGAGGCCACTGCCCGTGGCTGCCAGTTCATCGGCCAACTTTGCCAGCGACTCAGCGGGCAAAGGGTGATAGTCGGCCGAGGTCGCTGGCTTCTCTGGCGCCTTTGCTTGGCTCCCGCCTAACAAGGCGCGCAGGGCAGCAAGCCCAACCGTATCGAAGGCTCGCAAGGGCACTTCATCTCGCGGCAAATTGGCCAGCGCGTCGGGCATGTGGGCCATTGCCTCCTGGCCCAAGGTTTCCACCGCTTTGGCGACGGGATCGTTTGGCATGCTGGCATGGAACACCCCGTTGATCACCAGTCGTTGGTTACCCAAGCCCAGCGTGCGAAGTTCATCCGAGGTACGCGCAGCCTCCAGCATGGGCCGCGGATCAGGCCGGGTGACCAGCACCACCGTGGTCAGGCTCGGATCGCTCAACGCCCGCAAGGCCGCGTTGAACCGGGCTTCCTGCATCTTCAAGCCGGAATGCGGCCCTAGGCAGGAGGCGCCACGATCATTGCCGGCCAGAAAGCCCGCCCACGCCTTGGGCAAACTCAGAAGCCGCAAGGTGTGGCCGGTTGGCGCGGTGTCAAAAACCACATGTTCGTAGGCGGCGTCCTGCGTGGCAAGTAGGGCCGCGAATTCGTCAAACGCGGCAATCTCCGTGGTGCAAGCTCCAGAAAGCTGCTCGCGCACCGTGTTGCGCTCATCTTCACTGGCATCGGCTTCCAGTTGGGCAAGCACCCGCTGGCGATAGGATTCGGCAGCGGCATCCGGGTCAATATTGAGCACACTCAAATTGGTTGCGCCAGGCACGGGAACGGCCTGGTTGGACAGGGTCACACCCAGCATTTCGTCCAAATTGGACGCCGCATCGGTGCTGACCAGCAACACATGCTTTCCGGCATCGGCCAGCGCCAGAGCCGCTGCGGTGGCAAGCGAGGTCTTGCCTACCCCGCCCTTGCCGGTGAAAAACAAAAACCGCGTGGGTGAATTCAGAAAATCAAGCGTTGTGAGGGTAGAGTCAGTGGGCATCATGCGATCAGCATGACACAGCCATCCTTGACGACGCTTGACCTGCATCAACGGCATGACCCTCTGCGCAAGACGTCACCGCCGTGCGCCACTCAAGGCAATGGCAGCGGTAGCGCCGTTTTGTAGCGAACTTGTTTGAGTGCAAAGCTGGAGCGGATTTTTTCAATGCCGGCAATCGGACTGAGCTGATCCAGAATGAAGCGCTCCAGCGCAGCAATGTCGGCCACCGCCACGCGAATCAGGTAGTCCGAATCCCCGGTCATCAAGTAGCACTCCATCACCTCGTCGTGTTCGGCAATGCTGCGCTCAAAGTCGGCCAGTGATGCTTTGCTCTGCGATTTCAGGCTGATGGAGATGAACACATTCAAACTCAAACCCAGTTTGGACGCGCTGGCAATGGCCACGTAGCGATCAATGACGCCCGTCTTTTCCAGCGCTTTGACGCGTGCCAAGCACGGCGACGGACTCAAGTGGACACGCTTGGCCAGCTCCACATTGGAGATCGAACCATCTCTTTGAAGCTGGTCCAAAATTCGAAGATCAATACTATCGAGGTTCATAACGCTTTAAAAAGTTGATTTATCAGAATTTTATGCCTTTCATCAGCTAAAAAAGGTGCGAGATAGGCAGCCTATTTGGCACGATTTTTTGTACAGTGAACACCATGAACTCTCACTTCACTTCATCGCCCGTGACAGACCTTGACCCTCAGGAGACCGCCGAATGGCGCGACGCCTTCTCTGCGCTGGTCGCCGCCCAAGGCCCCGAGCGCGCCCGCTTTGTGCTTGACGCACTGGCACGCCAAGCTCGCACTCAGCGCGTGGGCTGGCAACCCGAGTTGTGCACGCCCTACGTCAACAGCATTGGTGTGGACCAGCAACCGGTCTTCCCCGGCGACTTGGCCGTTGAAGAGCGACTGGGCTCGCTCATGCGCTGGAACGCCCTGGCCATGGTGGTGCGTGCCAACCAGGCCTATGGTGAATTGGGTGGCCACATTGCCAGCTACGCCAGCGCTGCTGACTTGTTTGAAGTGGGCTACAACCATTTCTTTCACGCCCGCAGCGACGCCACCTCGCAGCTGGGCGATCTGGTCTTCTTCCAACCCCACAGCGCCCCAGGCGTTTATGCCCGCGCCTTCCTGGAAGGCCGCCTGAGTGCCGACGACTTGTTGCATTACCGCCAAGAACTCACCTCCCCCGCCGCCAAGGCCGTGGGCGCCTTGGACCCCGAAGCCGCACTGCAAAGTGGCTTGGCACGCGGCTTGTGCAGCTACCCGCACCCCTATTTGATGCCTGATTTTTGGCAGTTCCCCACGGGCTCGATGGGCATTGGTCCCATCAGCTCCATTTACCACGCCCGCTTCATGCGCTACCTCACCCACCGCCAGTTGCTCAGCTGCGAAGGCCGCAAGGTGTGGGGCGTGTTTGGTGACGGCGAGATGGACGAGCCCGAGAGCATGAGCGCGTTGACGCTGGCCGCCCGTGAAGGGCTGGACAACCTGGTCTGGGTGGTTAACTGCAACCTGCAGCGCCTGGACGGCCCGGTGCGCGGCAATGGCCGCATCATTGACGAGCTGGAAAAGCTCTTTGCCGGTGCCGGCTGGAACGTGATCAAACTCGTGTGGGGCAGCGACTGGGACGGCCTGTTTGCCCGTGACACCACCGGCGCTTTGGCGCGCGCCTTTGCCAACACGGTGGACGGCCAGATGCAGACCTTTGCCGCCAAAGACGGACGCTTCAACCGCGACACCTTCTTTGGCCAGAACGAAGAGTTGCAACGCCTGGCGCAAGGCATGACCGATGAGCAGATCGACCGCCTCAAGCGGGGCGGCCACGACATCGTCAAGATTCACGCCGCTTATGCCGCTGCTGCCGCCCACAAAGGCCAGCCGACCGTGATTCTGGCGCAGACCAAAAAAGGCTACGGCATGGGCAGCGCCGGCCAAGGCAAGATGACCACACACAGCCAGAAGAAGTTTGACGAGACCGATCTGATCGCGTTTCGCAACCGCTTCAACCTGCCCATGACCGACGAACAAGTCACCCGGTTGGAGTTCTACAAACCCGCCGAGGACAGCGTGGAGATGCAGTACATGCACCAAAAGCGCCAAACCTTAGGTGGCTACCTGCCCAAGCGTTACACGGCGGTGGACACCGTGACGGTACCGCCCATGGCCAGCTACGCCCAGTTTGCCCTGCAGGCCGAAGGCAAAGAGATGAGCACCACCATGGCCTTTGTGCGCATGCTGGCCAATTTGCTCAAAGACAAAGCCCTGGGCCCCCGCATTGTGCCCATCGTGGCCGACGAGGCGCGCACCTTTGGCATGGCCAACTTGTTCAAACAGGTGGGCATCTATTCCAGTGTGGGCCAGCGCTACGCCCCGGAAGACATTGGCTCGGTGCTCAGCTACCGCGAAGCCATGGATGGCCAGATTCTGGAAGAAGGCATTTCTGAGGCCGGCGCACTGGCCAGCTGGACGGCGGCCGCCACCAGCTACAGCGTGCACGGTTTGGCCATGTTGCCCTTCTACATCTACTACTCCATGTTCGGCTTTCAGCGCGTGGGCGACCAGATCTGGGCCGCAGCTGACCAGCGCGCCCGCGGCTTTTTGTTGGGCGCCACCTCAGGGCGCACCACCTTGGGCGGCGAAGGCTTGCAGCACCAGGACGGCACCAGCCATTTGATGGCCGCCACCATTCCCAACTGCAAAGCCTATGACCCGGCTTTTGCAGGTGAACTGGCGGTGATCGTGGACCAGGGCATGCGTGACATGCTGGTCGATCAAAAAGACATTTTCTACTACATCACCATGATGAACGAGAACTACGCCCAGCCCAGCCTGCCAGAAGGCGCAGCGGCTGATGTGATACGTGGTTGCTATCACTTTACTAGCTACTCCCGCAAACCGGACGGTCGCCAGAGCCCTAAAACACTTAAAAATATCACCTTGCTGGGCTCGGGTGCGATTCTGACCGAGGTCATCAAAGCCGCAGAGCAACTGGCTGATCAGGGCTTTGAGGTGGATGTGTTCAGCGTGACCAGCTGGAGTGAGTTGGCACGCCAGGGCATGGCCAGCGAAGCGGCCGACCCCAGCGCCCCGTCGTTCTTGGCAACCCAACTGGCGAACAGCCGCGGGCCCATCATTGCCGCCACCGACTATGTGCGGGCCGTGCCGGAGACCGTTCGGGCTTATTTGCCACCGGGACGCAGTTACACCACGTTGGGTACTGACGGCTTTGGCCGCAGTGACACCCGGGCCGCGCTGCGTGAGTTCTTTGGTGTGGACGCCAGCAGTGTGGTGCGTGCGGCTTTGGCGGCGGTGGGCGCCAGCGAGGTCTGAGACCCGCGGTGCACGCTGCTGGAATTGTATGGATCAGGGCTTTCCGCCCTCCGCCATTCAACATTTCGCGCGTATGTGAAACGCCAGAAGCTTGGTGCTCAACGAATCGCTTCAGGCATGCTCACGCATCCGCATTGATGCGCTGAATCAGTGCTGGCAGCACCACGCTGGCCTGATCGTTGTCCACCTGGTAGGTGCCGGCAGCGTTGTGGCCACCGCCGCCGTACGCCAGCATCAACTCGCCCACATGGGTTTTGCTGCTGCGGTCGAGGATGGACTTGCGTGTGGCAAACACGGTGTTCTGCTTTTGCAGACCCCACAGCACATGGATCGAAATATTGCACTGCGGGAACAGCGCATAAATCATAAAACGGTTGGTGGCCCAGATGGTTTCTTCGTCACGCAAGTCCAACACCACCAAGTTTTGATGCACCGTGCTGCAACGCAGCAACTGCTCGCGCGCCTTGTCAGCGTGGGCGTTGTAAATGTCCATGCGCTCAACCACGTCAGGCAAGGCCAAAATGTCCTTGATGCCATGGTTGCGACAGTGCTTGATCAAATCCATCATCAGCTGGTAGTTGCTGATGCGGAAATCACGGAAGCGCCCCAAGCCGGTGCGCGAATCCATCAGGTAGTTCAACATCACCCAGTCGGCTGGATTCAAAACTTCGTCGTGGCTGAACTGAGCCGAATCAGCTTTGTCCACCGCATCCATCATTTCCACGGTGATGCCCGGAAAGGCCTTGGCGCCGCCGTAATAGTCGTAAACCACGCGCGCCGCCGAAGAGGCCGAGGCTGAAATCAGATGGTTGGGGCGCTCACCGGTGTTGCGAATCGACTCGGACTCATGGTGATCAAAGGCAATGTGGGCAGCGGCCACATAAGGCAGGTTGATCGTGATGTCACGGCTGGTGATGTCAACCTTGCCGTCCTGCATATCTTTCGGGTGAACAAACTTGATGTCGTCGATCAGATCCAGTTCATTCAACAGCATGGCACACACCAAACTATCGAAATCGCTACGGGTAACTAGGCGGAACTTATCTTGGCTCATGACTGTCCTTTGCATGGCAAATAAAAACCGGCATGCAGACGCAATCTGCAATCCGTTTTATCGGAACGCAGAAGAACGCGTACATCGTTCTGGGGTGACACGTTTGCCACTCTCAACGAACCTCTTTGACTCGCTTTTTCACAGGCGGATGACCATGACTTTCTCAAGTATTTTTTCGCAAGGTCCGCCCTCGCAAATACTCACCAATGTCAGTAACCATTGGTGAGGGGGAGGCCTCCCTCGAAGACGCATGAGACTCATGCGGAAGTTCATCTCATCCGCCTTATTTTTTGCAAAGAGCCATAAAACAGCTCTTGCGCGGCATACCGTACGATACGTGATAATTGACTGTGCAACATGCGTCCTGCATGGCACGCCAACCTGGCGCCGAAGCAAGTATCGATAAGAATTAATGACCGTTAAAGCAGCCCTTCAAAACAAGCTTTTGACCATCTTCGCTGCGGCCGCGCTGATGGTCGCGGTACTGACTACGGCGATCTGGAAAATAGAACGAGACGAGATTACCTCGGCAATACGGGTGGCGTACACCCAAGAGGTAATTGAAGGTCTTATTCAGATAAGGTCTGACACGATTCAGATTGAGCTAAACGGGCAAAGCTACAGGACTTCGGGCGATGCAGCGGAACTCCTCGAACGTGACGCGACGTTCTCAAAACGGGAAAAGCAGCTGGACCGGATCCAGGAACTAACCACCGACAATCCCGGCCAGCAAGAGCGTTTGACACAATTACGCGCGGTGGTAGCCCAACGTCTTGCCATTGCCCTTCGTTCGTCACTGCTGGTCCAGACTGAAGGCTTGGAAGCGGCGAACGCATACATAGTGACAAGTCCGATGAGGGCAACACGAACGCGCTTGCGCCAGTTGCTGGCCGAGATGGAAGAACAGGAACGCGGGTTTCTGGAGACGCGTACCTTTCTCCAGCAGCGTCTGCGTAAAAATTTGACCACATTAACTGCCATCTCCGGACTAGTGTTAACGGCGTTGCTATTCTTCGCCTTTCTGCTGATTCGACGACAGATTCAGGCCGTCAAGGTGACATCACAATCGCTTGAGCAGTCGAATGTGCGCATACAGTCGATTCTTGACACTGCGGCGGACGGAATCATCACGGTTGACGCGCGTGGCAATTTCGAGACTTTTAACCCGGCTGCAGAGCGTATTTTCGGCTATAGCGCCAAGGATGTCGTCGGGTACAACATGAAGAAGCTCATGCCGGAGCCTTATTACAGCAAGTATGCAGGTGCCCTTGGACGTGAACATGAAACCGCTGAGGCGCGCGTTGTCGGCAGCAGACGGGAGGTCATCGGTCTGCGCGGGGATGGTAGTACGTTCCCGATGGAGCTTTCAATTCGCCCGATGCAACTGGACGGAGAATCTCACTACATCGCCGTCGTGCGCGATATTACTGCGAGCAAGACAGCTGGCGAACAGATAGCCAAGAGCATGAAAGAACTGAGTGACTTCAAGGCTGCGCTCGACCAGCACGCCATCGTCTCCACGACCGATGCAAACGGCACCATTACGTACGTCAACGAAAAGTTCTGCGTGCTTTCGAAATTTACCCGGGAAGAGTTGATCGGTCAGAACCACCGCATCATCAACTCTGGACATCATTCAGAAGCCTTTTTCAACGATTTTTGGCAGACCATCCGGAACGGGGGGGTATGGAACGGCGAGATCAAGAACCGCGCGAAGGACGATACGTACTACTGGGTGGCCGTAACAATCATCCCGTTCCTCGATGACCACGGCAATATCGTCCAATACATTGCGATCCGCGCGGACATCACCGAGCGCAAGCGGGTGGAGTTGGCAGTGATCGCCGCCCGGGATACTGCGGATATGGCCAACCTCGCCAAAGACTCTTTCCTCGCCACGATGAGTCATGAAATTCGCACGCCGCTTGGCGGGCTGATCGGCATGTTGGAACTTCTGGGGCTCACGCCGCTCAGTGATGACCAGCGCGAAACGGTGCAATACGCGATGGACTCTGGGCAGAGTCTGTTGCGAATCGTGAATGATGTACTTGACTGGTCCAAGATCGAGGCCGGGAAACTGGAACTTTCTCCGCAACCCGTCTCGATTGCCCAGGTCGTGTCGGGGGTGTTGCGTACCTATGCAGGTGTGGCCAGCGCCAAAAGCCTGGTACTTGAACAGCACGTTGATGCACGCCTCAGTCCAGCGCATATTGTCGACCCGATGCGACTCTCGCAGGTGCTCAACAACTTTGTCAGCAACGCCATCAAGTTCACACCCAAGGGGCGCATCGAGGTGCGGGCCGAACTTCTCGAGCGAAAAAATGGTAGCGAGCGAGTGCGTTTTTCCGTCGTGGACACAGGCATCGGTATTACAAAAGAGGTCCAGCAACTCCTGTTCCAGAACTACAGCCAGGGGAGTGTCGACACGGCCCGCATGTACGGGGGGACCGGACTGGGGCTATCAATCTGCCGTCGTCTGGCGGTCATGATGGATGGGGAAATCGATTTGGTCAGTGCGCCGGACCAAGGTTCAACTTTTGGTATCACGCTCAACTTGCCTGTCACAGCGACGGCTCCTGAGCCGTTGCCGATGGCCTCCTCCGTGAGGATCACGCCAAGTCATTCTTCCTATGCTGCGGTTGCAGCAAAAGCCGATGCACCGTTCGTTCTCGTGGTGGATGATCACCGGGTCAACCGAAGGCTCATGGCGACTCAACTCGGACTGATCGGTTTGCGTGCCGAAACCGCAGAGAACGGCGAGGCCGGGCTCGAGAAGTGGAGGGAGAACCGGTTCAGCCTGATCATCACCGACTGTCATATGCCGAAGATGGATGGCTATACGCTGGCAAAGGCCATACGGAAGCTCGAGGCTGATGACGCGCGTGCCCACACTCCGATCATCGCCTGGACCGCGAATGCACTTGCCGGAGAGTTGGAGCTCTGCCCGAAGGCTGGCATGGACGACTTTCTGACCAAGCCGACTTCGCTGGTCGAACTGGAGATGATGCTGCAGAAATGGTTGCCAAACCGGGTCCCTGGCACCGAGTTAATCGCTCTCGGAAAAAGCACAACCCCACCCACCACAAAGAAGGGGCCCGTGGATGTATCCGAACTGGCGGCATTGATTGGTGACGATCCGGAGTTGCTGCATGAGTTTCTGGCCGATTTCCAGGCCAGCGCCAGCGCCATCGCAATCGAGCTTCACGCCGCCTTCGCCGCAGCGAACACTTCGCACGCGGGCGACTTGGCGCACAAGCTCAAGTCCTCAGCACGCGCCGTGGGCGCGCTGGCGCTGGGTGAGTTGTGCACCGAACTCGAATCTGCAGCCAAGGCCGGTGACGGACCTGCGCTGGACGTATTGCAGGTCCGATTTGCAGCCGAGATGGAAGCAGTCGAATTTGCGCTAAAGTCACTGATGACACACATGGAGGCTCAAGAATAAGATGATGCGTCAAAAGACTACCCTCAAGGTCATGTTGGTCGACGACGAGCCCTTCATGCTCAAGCTGCTGGGTCGCCAGTTGGAAAACCTCGGCTTTTCGAGTCCATGGGCCTATACCAATGGGCATGAGGCGCTCAAAGCGCTGGCAGGGCCATTGGGAGAGCCAGACCTGATCCTCCTTGACCTCAATATGCCGGAAATCGACGGCATCGAATTTGTTCGCCAACTTGGTGAGCAGCGTTTTGAGGGCAGTCTCATCCTCGTCAGCGGGGAAGATGAGCGCCTGATGCAGGCCGCCAGCACACTGGTACGCGCGCACGGCATTGGGCTCATCGGTCATTTAAACAAACCGGCGTCCTACGAGGCGCTGGCAGCCTTGTTGGACCCGTGGAAGCCACCTAAGGTGACGCGACCCCATTCGGCCAATGTGCAGTACGACGCTGACACGCTGGCGGCCGCCATCGCCAACGGTGAACTGGTGAACTACTACCAACCCAAGGTGGCCGTCGCCGACGGGCGCGTGGTCGGTGTCGAGACCCTGGTGCGCTGGCGACATCCCGTTGACGGTCTGGTATTTCCCGATCAGTTCATCGGCGTGGCTGAAGCGAACGGCCAGATTGATGCATTGACCCGCGTTGTGCTGATGGAGGCGCTGGCACAGACTAAGGTCTGGAACGACGCTGCTCTGGCCCTGCGGGTGGCGGTCAACTTGTCGATGGACAACCTGAGAACGCTCGATTTCGCCAATTTCATTGCCGACCAGGCTGCCGTTGTCGGCGTGCCCCCAAGCGTTGTCGTGCTTGAAGTCACGGAAAGTCGCTTGATGGAAGATCTGCGCACGCCGCTGGAGCTTCTGACCCGGTTGCGCCTGAAGCGGTTTCGACTGTCGATTGACGATTTCGGCACCGGACACTCCTCACTTTCGCAATTGCGGGACCTGCCCTTCAACGAATTGAAGATCGACCGCAGCTTTGTGCATCGCGCTTGGGAAAATGACACATTAAGCGCGATCTTCGACGCCAGCCTCCATATGGCACACCAAATTGGAATGGAAGTGGTCGCTGAAGGGGTGGAGGACCGAGAGGATTGGAACTTTTTGCGCCGTAGCGGCTGTGACTTGGCGCAGGGGTACTTCATCGCCCGGCCCATGCCGGCCGCCGAATTGCCCGCCTGGATTGAAAGTTGGAATCAACGGCTGAGAGATCCCGCAGCCGGTCTGGTCTGAGTAGCTCGACCACCATGTCCACGCCCGCTGCAAACCCCGGCAACATTTTGATTGCTACGGATAGCGTTTCTGACGCCGCTACGGTACGCAAGAATCTGGATGAAGAATTCAAGCACGTCATGACGTCCACCAATCCGCGGGCGGCCACCGACGACTTCGAGCGCCATCAGCCCGACGTGCTGGTGCTGGCCTTCAACAAACTGGAGAAGGCCAAGAGTTATTACCTCGGACTCTATCGCCTGTGCCCCTCGATACAACAGCGACCTCACCGCACCATCATTCTTTGTGACAAGGATGATGTCAAGCCGGTCTACGAATTGTGCAAACAGCGGCATTTCGACGACTACGTGCTTTATTGGCCGATGGCCTACGACATGTTACGGCTGAATTTGGCGGTTCACCAGGCGCTGAGCGGGCCCGCTGCCATCAAATACGGCGAACCTACGGTGACACAGTTTGCAGCATCGGCGCGACGCTTAGGGGGGTTGGAGAGCTTGCTTTCACAGCCGTCGTCGAGAAGCGATGATTTCACACAAGCGTGTGCCCCGCACCTAGACTCGGTTCGCACACTGAGCGCTTTGGCTGAACGCGTTCGCCCAGTGCTGCTGATCGTGGATGACGATGAATTCCAGTGGAAGATTTTGGCAAGCGTTTTTAACCCAAAACACTACGAGTTATATTTTGCGGCCAGTGGTCTGGACGCACTAGCTCAGCTGCGTCGGGTGCACCCCGACTTGATTCTCATGGATGTACGGATGCCAGGGATGGATGGTGTTGAGGTGATGCGACGAATAAAAGCCACCCGGCGCCTCGCTGACATTGCGGTGATCATGGTCACCGGCCAGAGTGACAGGCAGGTCGTGACAGAGAGTATGAGAATCGGCGCTTCGGGCTTTGTAGTCAAACCGTTCGAGCGAGGCGCCCTGCTTGCCAAAGTGGTACAGGTATTGAATGACCGTTGATTCGTGTACCCAAGCCGCTGAACTGATCCACGGTCTTGAGCCACTCTCGCCAACCCAACTCAAAGCGACAAAAATGTTCGGCGGCATAAAACCGCGTTATCTCGATATGAACTTGCGGCGTGTCTGGGGGAAGTCGCCCATGTGTCGGTTGCTGACCCACCGCGTTAATTCTAGGGTGAGATTGTTTGAAAACAATCTGTCGATTTATCGACCCGGCAGACCAGGAAGTGCAAACGCCGGGCTGATATGCGCAACGAATATTTTTGAATTGGACTTCCTGGAGCCGGTCATTCGTGGACGCCCGCTTGCGCGCCATAGTCTCGCACCGGCGCTGTCTCACCCGTGCCCGGTGTTATTGCGTCGCTGGAAAGACCAGCGTCACGCTCAACCCGGGCTGCGCGTTGCTGATTGAGAACGTACCTCCGTGGGCCTGGGCCACCAGCTTGCAAAGGTACAGGCCAAGCCCGACGCCACCGGTGCTGCGCTGGCGGGCTGAGTCGGGGCGGTAAAAGGGCTGGGCCAACTTGCTCAACTGATCTTCTGGCACGCCAGGGCCGAAATCTCGCACGTTGATTTCAACGCCCTGCCCCGTCGCCCCTTCCAGCGCTTGAATGCTGATGCAGGGCGGGCGACTGGCTTGATTGCTGTGGCGCAAGGCGTTGTCCAGCAAATTGCGCACCAGTAGCCGAACGCGGGTGACATCCAGTGCCAACGCGGGCAAGTTAGGCGCCAACGCCTGCTCAACGCCCTCCCCGCCTGGCAAGCCTCGCACCACTTCGGCCACCAGTGCTAGCAGGTCGGTGGGCTCGCGCTGCAACGCGGCATGGGGGCTGGCAAGGCGTTCGCTTTCCAGCAGGTCGGTGATCAAGTCGCGCATCAAGGCCAGGTCGCGCAGCAAGGCGTCTCGGCTGGGGGTGACCTCAATCGTGTCAGGCAGCAGTTCGGTGTTCAAGCGGGCGCGGGTCAGCGGGCTGCGCAGCTCATGACTGATGGCCAGCAACAAGGTGCGCTTGGCCTCCAGCATGTGGTGAATGTCACTGCCCATGGTGTTAACGGTCGCCGCGAGTTCACCCAACTCGTCCGGGTGGCGGGCGTGGGGGATGGCAATGGGCTGGGCAAAGTTGCCGGCGCCAAAGCGCATGGCCCCCGCGCGAATGCCGCCTAGTGGACGAAGCAGCCGACGAACGTACAAGTAGGCCAGTAGGGTGAGCAGCAGCAAGGCGCCCAGGGCAAACAGCACCAGCTTGGGGCGGCGCTCAAACGCGCCGTCGTCAATGCCAAACACGATGGTGTGGCCGTCTGCCGTGGTGCGGGTTAGCAACCTGGCCCAGTTTTTGTCGCCGCCCCACTTTTCCTTCTCCCAGTCTGGCTGCCGCGGGCTGACTACTTGCCAGGCAGCCTGTCGGTGGTTGGGATGCGACTGCCAGTTGAGTACGGGGCCCTGAATGGATACGGTAATGGGCAAGCGCTGGACCAGCGCTTGGGCCTGAACCTGGTTCGGTGGCGAGCCAATGTCATGGGCCAGATGATCGACATAGTCCATTAACAAGGGGCGCGCCGCCTCCCGCCAACCCAGCGTAAACGCGTTTTGCAGGCTGGCCAGCATGGTGATACTCATGAACAGGGCCAGAACCAAAAACACCAACACCAAGCGCCAGCGCAAGGAATGGCGCACGGCGCGCAAGCCACGCCGCCACCCGGAAGTCGTGGCCGTATTGGCGTTTGTCATGTTTGTTGCGGGCGCAGCGCCAGGGAGTAGCCGACGTTGCGTTGGGTTTTGATGCAGTCCAGCGGCTCCAGCTTTTTACGCAGGCGGCTCACCACAATGTCCACCGCGCGAGTGAACAACTCGGCGTCATGGCCGCGCAGCTGGTTCAGGATGTCGTCTCGGCTGAATACCTTGCCCGGTGCTGCAGCCAGCAGGTGCAGCAAATCAAACTCGGTGCTGGTCAACTCCAGCAAGTCGCCCTGGCGATGGACTTGCCGGGTGGTGGGGTCCAGCGCCAAACCGTCAAACATCAAGGGAGCAGGCGCACTGCTGGGTGACGGCGCCAACTGCGCCGCTGAGCGGCGGCGCATGACCGTCTGAAGGCGGGCCACCAGTTCACGTGGCTCAAAGGGTTTGGGCAAATAGTCGTCCGCCCCCAGTTCCAACCCTACGACCCGGTCGGTCAACTCGCCGCGCGCAGTCAGCATGATGATGGGAATATCGCTCTCGGCCCGCAGGGTGCGGCACAGCTCAAAGCCGTCCATCTCCGGCAGCATCACGTCCAGAATGGCGGCGTCAAACCCACCGCCCCGCAGCAGGGCCAGACCGGTGCTGGGCCGTATGGCGCACTCCAGACTCATACCAAAGCGATGCAGGTAGGCGGTGAGCGGCCCACCGAGTTCGGCATCGTCGTCAATCAGGAGAATTCGTGGCATGGGAAATTGTGACACCTGCGCTGATGACGCACGATCAAGCGCCGCAGCCGGTGCTGCTGCGCGGTGTCTAAAGCGTCATAACAATCAGCCGCTTGCGTCACCGCGTTCATCAACGTGCCGCGTTGAACGGGTTTGACCGTCAAGAGGCTATGTGCCTGCTGACGGTCAAACCGCGGGCCCCAGATCAAAGCCAATAACTCGGCATGAGGCTCTTCAAGACCGCCCAGCAATGCCGGGCCGTGACAACGAACCTCATCGACCAAGCCTTGCCAAAGACGAGCGGCCATGGGGCTTAGTGCCCGCGGAACCAGCCACGGCGGCGCTCTTGCAACTCACGCACTTCTTTTTGCTGCTCCGCGCTCAGGCTGTCATAAAAATCGGCCAGCGCGGTCAACACCTTGGGTCCGTTGCCTTGTATGGCCTGTGTTTTTTGGTCCAGCATGGCCTGGGCGCGAACCCGGTCAAACTTGTCGCCTTGAATCAGCGCAGGAATCTCGACGCGCGGGTCGCCACCCTCACCCCGAAAGGCCGTGCGCTGCGCCACGATTTCATTGGCCAGTGCATCGAGCTTTTGCTGCTGTGCGGCATTGAGGTCCAGTTTTCGGGTGATCTTGCTCACGACCTTGGTTCGGACCTCGGCCACACCTTCGTCGCTCCAACTACCGTGATGACCGCGCGAACACGCGGTGAGCCCACCGACCACGACGGCAGCACCGAACAAGCCGACGAGGGTTCTTTTGATCCAGCGTTTCATGATTTTTCCTCCTTGAGAGAACTGTTGAACATGAACGCTATGGTGCCGGGCCAGCGACGCGGCGTCTTCTTGGCGCGGTATCGCTTTGTTTCGTTTTATTTCAAGGTGGTGGGGCGCGCCAGCCAGGCGTCTATCGCGTCACTGACAGCATCGGCTTGCTCCAGCGTGCTCATGTGGCCGCAGTGGGGCAACACCCGCAATTGGGCGTTGGGCAAGGCATCGCACATGGCTTGATGCTGCTCGGGTGGACTCCAGCTGTCTTGCTCTCCGCACAACACCAGGGTTGGGCAGGTGATGGCCGGCAACAGGGGCGTTGCGTCCGGGCGCGTCAGCAAGGCGTTGATTTGCGCCTCAAATTGCGCCGGGCTGCTGCGCTCCAACATGTCCAGAATGTGTTCAAAAAGCGGCGTGCTTCGTCGGTCGGGATGCACCATGGCGCGGGCCCGTTGGCTGCCCATGGCGCGCATGCCCTGGGATTGCGCTTGCGCCAAGAGGGTCAAGCGGGCGGTGCGTTCACGCGCACCTGCCGCGCCAGAAGCCAAGGGGTGTGCGCCAGTGTCCAGCAACGCCAGTCGCTGCAACCGCAGCGGGGCCAGACGCATGACCTCCAACGCCACCCGCCCACCCATGGAGTGCCCCACGAGGTTGAAGGTTTCGGTGGGTGCTGTTGCCAGCACCTGCTCGGCCATGGCGCTCAGTGAATTCAAATGACCATAGTCAGGCACTGTGCAATCAGCGATGCCGATGAGCGCCTGAATTTGGGGCGCCCAAACGGATTGATCACACATCAGACCCGGTAACAGAATCAAGCTATGCTTCAACCCACCTCTCCATCAAATTAGCCTCTAGCCCTTATCCAATATGCAAAAGTAGCTACTATAAACATAGCAAAAAGGTGTTAGAACCCTGGGGACGCCAGGCCTGCCGCTTACTCCACCCGGCTGATCCGGGCTGGTTTAAAGCCAAGATCGGCGGCCTTGCCCTTGCGCCCACGCAGGGCACGGGCGTTGTTCAGGCTGCGAATCTCCAGCGTTTCTTCACGCTCCTTGCCACCGCGGCCAATGCCTTCAATCTTCACACTGCGGGTGTACGCCACCGCGCCGGCCAAGGTGTCTTTGTCTTCCAGGCCAATCAGCATCAAGCCACGACCGCCATTGGTCATGGTTTTCATCTCGGCAATATCAAACGTCAAGATGCGCCCGCCAGTGGATGCACACGCCACATGGGTGGCGGGAATCACCGGGCTAGAGCCGGCCGTGTTGGCCACCACGGAGGGGGCGCACAGGGTCTCGCCTTCGTTGCATGTCAGATAGGCCTTGCCAGCTTTGTTGCGCGCTGTCATGTTCTCCACCGAGGCCATGAAGCCATATCCGCCGGAGCTGCTCAAGAGCAGCGTGGCGGTGGCCGGGCCGGCGAAATAGTAAGCAGGCTGGGTGCCCGACTCCAGATCGATGAGGGTGGTGATGGGTTGACCGTCACCTCGCGCGCCGGGCAGCAGCGCCACCGCCACGGTGTAAATTCGGCCGTTGTTGCCAAAGACCAGCAAGGTATCCACCGTGCGGCACTCAAAGGTACCATACAGGCTGTCACCCGGCTTGAAGGTGTACTCGGTGGGCGCCGCCGAGGCGTTGCCTGCCTTGTCGCGTGCCCAGCCCTTTTGCGCACGAACCCAGCCTTTTTGACTGACCACCACGGTGACCGGTTCGTCCACCACCTTGATCTCCAGCACGGCTTTTTTCTCGGCCTGAATCAGCGTGCGACGGGGGTCAGCGAAGGTCTTGGCGTCGGTCTCGATCTCTTTGATCATCAGACGGCGCAAGGCCGTGGGGTTGCCCAGAATTTCTTCGAGCTTCTTTTGCTCGTCGCGCAAGCCAGACAGCTCTTGCTCAATCTTGATGGCCTCCAGCCGGGCCAACTGGCGCAGCCGGATTTCAAGAATGTCTTCGGCCTGACGTTCAGACAGGTTGAACCGGGCAATGAGCGCCGCCTTGGGGTCGTCCGCTTGGCGAATGATGGCAATCACTTCGTCAATATTGAGCAGCACCAGCTGGCGGCCTTCCAGAATATGGATGCGGTCCAGCACCTTGTTCAGACGGTAGCGGGAACGGCGCTCGATGGTGATCTGGCGGAACTCGATCCACTCGGTCAGCATCTGGCGCAAGGACTTCTGCGTGGGCCTGCCGTCAATGCCAATCATGGTGAGGTTGATGGGCGAAGACGTCTCCAGACTGGTGTGGGCCAGCAAGGTGGTGATCAGCTCCTGCTGCTGGATACGGCTGGTCTTGGGCTCGCACACCAAGCGCACCGCCGCGTCTTTGCTGGACTCGTCACGGACCACGTCGAGTACCGAGAGCAAGGTGGCTTTCAGCTGGGTTTGATCCAGCGTGAGCGCTTTTTTGCCGGTCTTGATCTTGGGGTTGCTCAGCTCTTCAATTTCTTCCAACACCCGCTGGGTGCTGACACCGGGCGGCAACTCAGTGACCACAAGTTGCCACTGGCCGCGCGCCAGATCTTCAATCTTCCAGCGCGCACGGCACTTCAGCGAGCCGCGCCCGGTGCGATACGCCTCATGGATATCACCCGCAGAACTGATGATCTGGCCGCCACCGGGGTAGTCCGGGCCGGGCACTAGGGCAAACAAGGCGTCATCCGCCAGTTGCGGTGTCTTGATCAAGGCCACGCAGGCGTCGGCAATTTCGCGCAGGTTGTGGCTGGGGATCTCGGTGGCCAAACCCACGGCAATGCCGCTGGCACCGTTCAGCAAAGAGAACGGAAGGCGCGCCGGCAACTGACGCGGTTCCTCGGTCGAGCCGTCGTAGTTGGGCGTGAAATCAACTGTGCCTTCGTCAATCTCATTAAGCAAGAGACTGGTGATCTTGGCCAGACGCGCCTCGGTGTAACGCATGGCGGCCGCACCATCGCCGTCCCGAGAACCGAAATTTCCCTGACCATCAATCAGCGGATAGCGCTGGCTGAAGTCTTGCGCCATGCGCACCAGGGCGTCGTAAGCAGCCTGGTCACCGTGCGGGTGAAACCGACCGAGCACGTCGCCCACGACGCGAGCGCACTTGACAGGGCGAGCCCCGGTGTTGCCATTGGCACCCCCAAAGCCCAGCCCCATGCGGGACATGGAGTACAGAATTCGGCGCTGAACCGGCTTTTGCCCATCACAAACGTCAGGCAAGGCGCGGCCCTTGACCACGCTGAGGGCGTATTCCAGATAGGCGCGCTGCGCGTAATTGGCCAGATTCAGCTCGTCGTCGCCCTCAGGCTGAGGGACGGGGGGAAATTCCAGGGTGGATTGATCGCTCATTGAATCTCGTCTGTCTCAATTGGGAAGGTTGAGTTCGCGGGCATGGCTGATGCCGACGAAGTCATGTTGGAACGGCCAGTGGCACCACCGTACAACAGCATTTGCACACGGTTGGGTGGGTTGGCCTGAAAAGCCGCCATCAAGGGCGGCTTGAGCACGACGTAAAGCGCCATGACGGTTTTGACGTAACGCTGGGTTTCTTTGTAACTGGGGATTTGGTTGCCCGCCCGCTGCACCGCGCCTTCGCCGGCGTTGTAGGCGGCTAACGCCAACTCGACTTGGCCCGGAAACAGGTTCAGTAGGTAGTGCAGATAGCGGCTACCCGTCTCGATATTCACGCCCGGATTGGTCAATTTTTGGGCCACTGAACGCTTTTTGTCGTCCTTGACGCCAAACCGGGACGCGGTGGCCGGCATGAGTTGCATCAAGCCGGTGGCCCCACGGGGCGACACGGCGCCGGCGTCAAAACCTGATTCGGTGGCGATGATGGCCTGCAGCAACTCATAGTCGATCTCATGCGCTGCAGCCGCTTCTTGCAAATGGTGTTTGACGGCTTTGTAAGCGGGAAAGATATCGAAGAACACCAGCACTTTGGACATAGCGGGCGAGGTTGACTCTGCAGAGGGAGCCGTCGACTCACCCAATGCTGCAGTGTCCACCACCGCGTTCCCCTGTGCGTAAAGCTCATAGCGGTCATCCAGCCGTTCGGCGGCGAAGTGTGCCATGCCTTTGGCATCGACATAGGCCCACACATCCGCCCGAGCCGAAAGCATCAAAATAGTTAGCAACAAGCCCATAAAAATAGAGCGCTTGAGACCTAAAAGGCACTCAAATTTTGGCATGAATCGCAGGCGCCGGATCATCTCGTCAAACGTCGATTTCGACGGAGTCGCCATGCAACTCCATCAACTCGCGCCGCGCTGCGGCCTCGCCTTTGCCCATCAATTTGGTGATGAGGTTTTCAGTTTGCGCAAAGTCAATATTGCCCAGCTTCACGGGCAGCAAACGGCGGGTGTCAGGGTTGAGCGTGGTGTCCCACAGCTGTTCGGCGTTCATTTCACCCAGACCTTTGAAGCGGCTGATGCTCCAAGCGCCTTCGCGCACGCCTTCTTTGCGCAGCTTGTCCAGAATGGCGACCAACTCGCCCTCGTCCAGCGCATAGGTTTTGGAAGCCGGTTTCTTGCCACGCGCTGGTGCATCCACGCGAAACAAGGGCGGGCGGGCCACAAACACATGGCCGGTTTCGATGAGTTTGGGGAAATGTTTGAAGAACAGCGTCAGCAACAACACCTGAATGTGGGAGCCGTCGACATCCGCGTCCGACAAGATGCAGACCTTGCCGTAACGCAGACCCGATAAATCCGGCGTGTCGTTGGGGCCATGGGGATCCACTCCAATGGCCACGGAAATGTCGTGAATCTCGGTATTGGCAAACAGCCGGTCGCGCTCAACCTCCCAGGTGTTCAACACCTTGCCGCGCAAGGGCAGAATCGCTTGGCTTTCTTTGTCGCGCCCCATCTTGGCGCTGCCACCGGCGGAGTCACCCTCCACCAGAAACACTTCGTTGTGGCTGATGTCACGGCTTTCACAGTCAGTGAGTTTGCCGGGCAACACCGCCACGCCCGAGCCTTTGCGTTTTTCGACCTTTTGACCGGCTTTTTGGCGGATTTGCGCCGCCTTGATGGTGAGTTCAGCCAGCTTGCGACCGTATTCAACGTGCTGGTTCAGCCAGAGTTCCAGCGTGGGACGCACAAAGCTGGACACCAAGCGCACCGCATCGCGAGAATTCAGGCGCTCCTTGATCTGGCCTTGAAACTGGGGGTCCAGCACTTTGGCCGACAGCACGTAGCTGGCGCGTGCGAACACATCTTCGGGCAACAGCTTGACGCCTTTGGGCAGCAAGGAGTGCAGCTCAATAAAGCTCTTCACCGCCGTGAACAAGCCATCACGCAAGCCACTTTCATGGGTGCCGCCAGCGCTGGTGGGGATCAAATTGACATAGCTTTCACGCACAGGTTGACCGTCTTCGGTGAAGGCCACGCACCAGGCGGCGCCCTCGCCTTCGGCGAAGTTGTCACTCTGGGCGTCTGCAAAGCCGTCGCCCTCGAACACGGGAATCACCAGTTCACCGGTCAACGTCTGCAACAGGTAGTCGCGCAGGCCGCCTTTGTAAAGCCAGACCTGCGTTTCCTTGGTTTTTTCATTGACCAGCGTCATAGTGACGCCAGGCATCAGCACCGCCTTGCTGCGCAGCAGGTGAGCCAATGGCGCCATCGGCAAAGCGAGAGACTCGAAGTATTTGCCATCAGGCCATACGCGCACGGTGGTGCCGGATTTACGGTCACCCTCTCCATTTTTGCGAATTTGCAAGGGCTCGACGACGTCGCCGGCCTCAAACACCAAGCGGGCAACCATGCCCTCCCGGTGGGTGGTGGCTTCCAGTCGCAAGGACAGCGCGTTGGTAACGCTAACGCCCACGCCGTGCAGGCCGCCGGAGAAGCTGTAGGCCCCGCCCTTGCCCTTGTCAAACTTGCCACCGGCGTGCAGCTGGGTAAACACCAGCTCAATCACCGGGGCATTTTCCTCAGGGTGCATGCCATAAGGAATGCCCCGGCCATCATCTTCAATGCTGACCGAGCCGTCGCCGTGCAGCGTGACCTTGATTTTTTTGCCATGACCGGCCAATGCCTCGTCGGCCGCATTGTCCAGCACTTCCTGAATGACGTGAAGCGGATTGTCCGTGCGGGTGTACATGCCGGGACGCTGTTTGACAGGCTCCAGTCCCTTGAGGACGCGGATGGAACCTTCTGAATATTCGCTGGTGGGTTTGAGTGCCATAGCTTTCAATTCTAATCTGCAAGATGACACAAGCTGTATATAGATACAGCGAACAAAAGGCATCAGTATCATTGATGGCACCGGGTTGACTCCGGATTGGCTACATTTCACCGATGCAAAAAAATAATCAACCGTTGTCTATGCTGCAAATCCTAGTGTGCGGCGGGGCCATCGTGACCCTGTCCATGGGCATTCGCCATGGCTTTGGCCTATGGCTGCAACCCATCACGCAAAGCCAGGAATGGAGCCGGGAAACTTTTGCCTTTGCCATTGCGATTCAAAATCTCGCGTGGGGCGTATCGGGCATCTTTGCGGGCATGTTGGCCGACCGGTTTGGGGCCTTTCGGGTCATCCTGGCCGGCGCGGTGCTTTACGCGCTGGGATTGTTCGGCATGGCCACCGCCAGCAGCCCGTTGGTATTTACCATCACCGCAGGCGTTCTCATCGGCATAGCCCAGGCGGGCACAACGTATGCCGTGGTCTATGGCGTCATTGGACGCCATATTTCAGCCGACAAGCGCTCCTGGGCGATGGGCATCGCGGCAGCGGCCGGGTCATTCGGCCAATTCCTGATGGTGCCCACGGAAGGCTTTCTGATCAGCTCATTGGGGTGGCAGACGGCCTTGATGGTGCTGAGTGCCGCCGCGCTGCTGATGATTCCGCTGGCGTGGGGGCTGCGTGAACCTCTGTTCAGCAGTGGCGGTATTTTGCGCCGAGAACAATCCACTTGGGCTGCGCTGCAGGAGGCTTTCAAGTACCCCAGCTTTCAATTGCTGATGGCTGGCTATTTTGTGTGCGGCTTTCAGGTGGTTTTCATTGGCGTTCACATGCCCAGCTATTTGAAAGACCAGGGCCTGCCCCCGCAAGTGGCGGGCTACGCCCTGGCGCTGATTGGGCTTTTCAACGTCTTTGGCACCTATGCGTCGGGCGTGCTGGGGCAACGCTTGCCTAAGAAGAATATTCTGGCCTTTATCTACTTGTCACGCGCCGTGGTCATCAGCATCTTCCTGCTCGCGCCTTTGTCGCCCATGAGCGTCTATATTTTCTCGGCGGTAATTGGGCTGCTGTGGCTGTCCACGGTACCGGCCACCAATGCCGCCGTGGCTCAGATTTTTGGCGTCGCTCACCTCTCCATGCTGAGTGGTTTTGTGTTCTTCAGCCATCAAATTGGCTCGTTCCTTGGGGTTTGGCTGGGTGGCTACTTGTATGACCGCACCGGCAGTTATGACGTAGTTTGGTACATCGCCATCGGGCTCGGCGTCTTGGCCGCCTTGCTGAACCTGCCCATCAAGGAAGAATCTATCGTGCGTCAACCCACATTTAAAGCAGCCTAGATCCATGCTGACCTCTGGCAGGAAACGCGTGCTGAAAAGAGTTGGACTTCATGCGCTGGCGCTGATCGCCCTGCTGGGCGTGTTCGCGGCCTACCTTCGTCCTGATTTCTTGGTGAGCATGGCAGACCAACTTTGGTCCTGTTTCTAAACCGGGCACCGAACCAATGAACAACCCATCTCACGACCTCGGCACCCCATCCCCCTGGGTGCAACGCTGGTCCCACCTGATTCGCCCTGCGGGCAGCGCGCTGGACGTTGCCTGCGGCCGCGGACGACACTTGCGCTATCTGGCCGGCCAAGGCTATATCGTCACAGGCGTTGACCGCTCCGAGGAGGCGCTTCAGATCGCAAGTGGCCATGGAGACACGGTGCTAGCCGACATCGAGAATGAGCCTTGGCCACTAGTGGATCAACAGCAGGTTCGACAATTTGACGCTGTGGTCGTGACAAACTACCTGTGGCGTGCGCTCTTTCACGTACTCGAACAAAGCCTCGCGCCTGGTGGCGTCTTGCTCTACGAAACCTTCGCGCAAGGCAACGAAACCGTTGGCAAACCGTCCCGATCAGATTTCCTGCTTCGGCCAGGTGAGTTGCTGACGGCGTTCAAATCAATGCACATCATCGCCTATGAAGAAGGTTTTTTGAGTCAACCAGATCGTTTCGTGCAGCGGATTGCGGCAATCAAGCCAGCGCCGACGGCGACGCCAGCACCGATACCGGCGCGTTACACGCTCTAGTTAGAATGATCGTTTACAGATAACTCCCTATCCGACATGACATCCTCAACCCGCCCAATCACCGGCAGCATCGTGGCCCTTGTCACCCCCATGTTGGAGGATGGCAATGTGGATTACCCTGCATTGCGAAAACTGATCGACTGGCACATTGCCGAGGGTACTGACTGCATTGGTGCTGTGGGCACCACGGGGGAGTCACCCACGGTCAGCGTGGAAGAGCATTGTGAAATCATCCGCGTGTCGGTCGAGCAATCAGCAGGCCGGGCTCCGATCATGGCGGGTTGCGGTGCCAACTCTACGTCTGAGGCCATTGAACTGGCCCGCTTTGCCAAATCGGTGGGAGCTGACTGCCAACTGCAAGTCGTTCCCTACTACAACAAGCCAACCCAGGAAGGTCAGTACCTGCACTTCAAGGCCATCTCTGAGGCCGTCGATCTGCCGATGGTGCTGTACAACGTGCCTGGCCGCTCGGTGGCCGACATGGCGCATGAAACCGTGCTTCGACTGGCCCAACTGCCCGGGATTGTGGGTATCAAGGAGGCCACCGGCAATATCGACCGCGCCCAATGGTTGATTCGAGAGGCTCCAAAAGGATTTGCGATCTACTCGGGCGACGACCCAACCGCCGTTGCACTGATGCTGTGCGGCGGTCAAGGCAATATCAGCGTGACGGCCAACTTGGCGCCACGTCTTATGCACGAATTGTGTGTCGCAGCCATGACAGGCGACATTCAACGTGCCATGGAGATCCAATTCAAACTCATGCCGCTTCACAAGCACCTTTTCCTAGAATCCAATCCGATTCCCGTGAAATGGGCTGCGGCGAGAATGAAACTTTGCGGCCCCACTCTGCGCCTCCCCATGACCCCACTCACCCAAGGCAATGAAGCCGTGGTTGAAAAGGCAATGCGAGACTCTGGACTAATTTGATTGAGCCTAATCGGCTTTACTTGCGCACCTAAAGGACATTTTGTGAATAACTTCTCCAGGCTTGCACTACTGAGCGTAACCATGCTGGCGGCGACCGGATGCTCAGTCCTCAGCAGCGACAAACTTGACTACAAGAGCGCCGGAAAAGGCCCTTCCTTGGAAGTACCACCGGATTTGACTCAATTGGCTCGCGAGAACCGATATGCCATTCCCGGCGCACCGGTGACCGCTTCGTCGTTTCAGATCGGACAAGTCACTCAGTCCGTTCCCACGGCTGCCACCGTCATTGGCGATGTCCGAATTGAGCGCGCGGGCACGCAACGTTGGTTGGTCGTCAATCGTCCTGCCGACAAATTGTGGGAGCCAACCCGTGATTTTTGGCAGGAGAATGGCTTCTTGCTGACCATGGATCAGGCTAACTTGGGCATCATGGAAACCGACTGGGCTGAAAATCGCGCCAAACTGCCTCAAGATTTCATCCGAAATACCCTCGGCAAGGTTTTCGACTCACTCTACTCAACCAGCGAGCGTGATAAGTTCCGCACTCGCCTGGAACGTAATCCGGCAGGCGGCACCGACATCTTCATCAGCCACCGGGGCATGGTTGAGGTCTACAGCAGCGACAAAAAAGAGGGCACTGTATGGCAGCCACGCCCGGCAGACCCGGAGTTGGAAGCAGAGTTTCTGCGCCGTTTGATGGTGAAGCTAGGAGTCACTGAAGAGCAGTCCAAAGCACTGATCGCCGCAGATCCTCAAAAATCCACATCTCGCATCACTCAGGTCAATGGCCAGCCCGTGTTGCAAATTGACGACAGCTTCGACCGGGCATGGCGTCGCGTGGGCTTGGCGCTGGACCGCACTGGCTTCACTGTTGAAGACCGCGATCGCAGCAAAGGTGTCTATTTTGTACGCTATGTCGATCCAACAATTGACAAGTCAGAGCCTGGATTTTTCAGTGGTTTGTTTGGCGGCTCGAAAAAATCCAATCCCCCACAAAAATATCGAATTACTGTGGTCAGCCAGGACAACTCGACCACTGTGTCTGTCCTGAACACCGAGGGTGTACAGGAGGCGTCAGAGAACGCGAGCCGCATCATCAAAATACTGGCTACCGATTTGAAATAGTCGCCCGTCGGCGGCTGCAAAGCCGCTTGCTTCAGCCAAGCCACTCAACGTGGCAGGCAGAAACCGACATAAAAAAACCACCTTCCGGTGGTTTTTTTATGGAGAGAAGAAGTATTACTTCTTGACTTCAGCCGCGGCAGCGTCAGCGGCTTTCTTGACTCCCTCAGCAGCAGCATCAACAGCAGCGGCGCCAGAAGCAGCAGCAGCGTCAACAGCAGCAGTACCAGCAGCAGCGGCTGCGTCAACAGCAACAGCGCCTTTTTGAGCAGCAGCATCAACAGCGGCAGCGGCTTCAGTTGCAGCAGGAGCTACAGCGGCAGGCGCCTCTACCATTGGGGCTTCTTCTTTTTTACCGCAAGCAGACAATGCAGCAGCAGCGATGACAGCAGCCAGAACGAATGATTTATTCATTTTTAAATACCTAGTGAGTTAGCGAAAAATCTTAAAAACCTGTCAATGCGGATAAACCACAATGGCTAAGTAAAAATTTATTTTGTTATTTTTTACTCAGCGTCGAATTGTAGTCAAAATCCGGAAAAATTCGGCATGGGTTCTCAAACGGTATCAAATCAACAACACCCGCTTACAAGCCCAGAATCGAGGCGGAAAACCCTGTGGTGCTGGCGCGCAGGCGCTCTGACAGCGCCTCCCTCACACGGGCCTTCAGGGCGGGATCGGTGCCGCACAGCCCAGACTGGTGAACCGGGTCGGTCCTGTGCATGAACCACGCGGGACTCCAAATCGCACTCGGTACATCACCACGAGCGGGCTCATCGCAAACACGCGCTTCTATTAAATGGCCCCAAGTTCGGCGCCAAGCGACGAAACGCGGATGATGTCGGTGAACCTCGTCGTAACCGGTAGCCAGCAAGGTCAATCTTCGCCCCGCAACAGCCCACGCGTTTAATGATTCAATCACGACCGTTTGATTCAACGGCCAGTCCGAAAAATCGGCATCACTCAGAATAATTTCAGACCATCCGTCTGTTGCTGCTCGATGCAGGGCGTTCTGAACTAGAGCCTCAAACTCGACGCGTCCGGCAAATCGCCCGCTGGGCAAAAGACGTCCATCGCCGCCAGGGACTATTGGATTGAGATCAGACGCCATGTAACCACCCTGCTTCGCACCATGTTTGCAGCAACGCGCGAGCTTCGGCGCTGGCCCGACCGACGTCTTTCAGGGACAGCGCTCGCTCATCCGCCAATTGACGCATCAGGGTGGCATCTCGCCCCCCCGCCCGAAAGCTTTCACCGTTGATGAAGATATGACGCGCATCGAACATCATTTTCGTGCGGCGATCCAAGCGAATGGATTCGCTGGTTCCATCAACAGATTCGTTGCCTGGGTCAAACCAAACGCTGGCTTTTGGCTCGGTCATGTATTCGCCCAGCGCCCGCCCCAACGCATCGGGGTCTTGCAGGGCACCGCGCAAGGCATCATGCGCGAACTCCAGCATTTGCGGCGGAATTTCACTGGAGCGACTCACGGCCGGCTGTTGCGGGTCACGGTACAACGACTCTCCGACGAGGTCCTCCGCATCCTCAGCGAGGCGCTGCAGCACTTCCCGGGCGAGCTCTCCCCGATTGGGACTTCGGAATCCGATCGAATAGGTCATGCACTCCCCCTCGGCAATGCCGTCGTGGGCGTAGCGAGGCGGCAAATACAGCATATCGCCAGCCTCAAGCACAAACTCCTGCTCGGGAACAAAGTTGGCGAGGATTTTTAGAGGGACGTCGGGTTGCAATGACGTGTCCTTCTGTCGGCCGATTCGCCATCGCCGGCGCCCGTGGGCCTGGAGAAGAAACACGTCGTAACTGTCGGTATGAGGTCCAACGCCACCGCCATCACTGGCATAGCTGATCATCAAATCGTCCAGACGGGCGTCGGGCACAAACCGGAACTGATTCATCAAGTCATGTACCGCGTTGTGGTGCAGATCAACGCCCTGAACCAGCAGGGTCCAGCCCGGGCGCTTGAGGGCGGGAAAGGCACGCCGCTCAAAAGGGCCGTGCTTGAATCGCCAGCCCGGCACTTGCTCAGGCTCTTGAATCACCATCCGCGACTGGACGTCTTCGTCCGCCGCCATTTCAAACAAGGCCGAGCGATCCAGAAGCGGTTTAAAGCCAGGAATAGCCTGCCGCACCAATAGGGGCTTTTTCTGCCAATGGCGCTTCATGAATAATTGAGGGCTTAACCCGCCCAACAATTGCAAGGGCAAATCTACATTCATACGGTTCTCCAGTCACTGGGGGACATAAACACTCACTATTCGGATTGCGACAATTCTCCTATGGAAATCAATCAACAATGCGTGGTCGCCTTGACCTGGACCCTGAAAGACACTTTGGGCGAGGAACTGGACGTTCTTGACGACCCAGTCGAGTTTCTGATTGGTGGCGACGATCTATTCGCCGTCATTGAAGAGGCCTTGCAAGGCCATAGCGTGGGTGACTCGCTTGAATTGCAAGTTGAACCCGAACAGGGGTTTGGCGACTTCAACGACCAGCTCATCTTCTTGGAGGCTCGCTCACTCTTCCCCGCTGAAATCGAAGAAGGCATGACCTTTGAAGGTGCCTCACTGCCCGCAGGCTGCTCCGAACACGCCCCCAAAGACGCCTTGTACACCGTCACCGAGCTTTACCCGGACCATGTGGTGCTCGACGCCAACCACCCATTGGCGGGCATTGCGTTGCGAATCAGCCTGAAGGTGGACGGTGTTCGCGAAGCCACCGAGGAAGAAGTCGGCCGCGGATCCGCAGGCACCGGCTTCTTCAAAATTCAACCCATGTACGCTGCCGCCCCGGGCAGCGACAGCTTGCACTAAATCAGGATTTGCCTGTTGACCCGTAGCCCCCCTCCCCGCGCTCACTCGCGGGGAACTCGGTGACCACGTTGAACTGAGCCTGCACCACAGGCACGATGACCAGTTGGGCAATCCGCTCCATCGGCTCAATCGTGAAGGCGGTGTCACTGCGATTCCAGGCACTCACCATCAGTTGCCCCTGGTAGTCGCTGTCGATCAGCCCGACCAGGTTGCCCAAGACAATGCCATGCTTGTGACCCAAGCCCGAGCGAGGCAGAATAATGGCGGCAAAGTTGGGGTCTTGCAGGTAGATGGCAATGCCGGTCGGCACCAATTGCCAAGCGTTGGGCTGTAAAGTCAGCGGCTCATTCAGACAGGCGCGAAGGTCAAGCCCAGCGCTTCCGGGCGTCGCATAGGCAGGTAGCTGCTCCGCCATGCGGGCATCGATAATTTTGACGTCAATTTTCATTAGTTTTGGGCGCTAGCCCTTGTCCGAGTTGCGATACTAGCTATCAATTTACGAGCAAGTGACAACTTACTCGCACGAGCCATCTCTTGCGTCCCATCAGCATCGACCAGCAACAGGGCGTTGTCGTCTTGACCAAAAGTGGCCGGCCCAATGTTACCGACCAGCAGCGGCACCCCTTTGCGTAGTCGCTTTGCCTGGGCATTGGCCAGCAAATCATGACTTTCGGCGGCAAAACCAACGCAAAAAAGCGCCCCACTCTGTCCTCGCGGCGACTGCGCAACCGCAGCCAATATGTCCGGATTTTCAACAAAACTCAAAACAGGCGTCGCACCCGAACCGTCTTTCTTGATTTTTTGATCCGCGGCGTTGCCCGTGCGCCAATCAGCAACTGCGGCTGTGGCCACAAAAATGGTGGCCCGATCCACATGAGTCTGCACCGCAGACAACATGTCCCGGGCTGACTTGATGTCGACTCGATTCACCCCGCGCGGCGTTGGTAAGCCCACCGGCCCCGCGACCAAGGTCACATCGGCCCCTGCTTCCCGAGCAGCACAGGCAATCGCGAAGCCCATTTTTCCGCTAGACAGGTTGGTAATGCCCCGAACCGGGTCAATCGCCTCATAGGTGGGGCCGGCTGTAACCAAGACATGATGTCCTTTCAACACTTTGGGCTGAAAGAATGAGATGACATCGAGCAACAGCTCCTGTGGCTCCAACATGCGACCATCCCCGGTTTCGCCGCAAGCCTGATCGCCCTGCCCCACACCAAAGACCGTCGCACCATCCAACTCAAGTTGTTTGAGGTTGCGCTGGGTCGCCGGGTGCGCCCACATTTCACGGTTCATGGCTGGGGCAATCAACAACGGCACGGTTTCCAGGGGGCGCGCCAAACACAGCAGACTCAGCAACTCGTCGGCCCGCCCCTGCACCAATCGCGCCATAAAATCCGCGCTGCAAGGGGCGATCAAAATCGCATCCGCCTCACGACTCAGGTTGATATGGGGCATATTGTTGGGTTCTCGCGCATCCCATTGAGAGCCGTAGACCACACGCTGACTCAAAGCCTGCATCGTGATGGGCGTGATGAACTGTTCAGCCGCGGCGGTCATAACGACCTGAACGGTCGCGCCGGCCTTGGTCAAGGCCCGGCACAACTCTGCCGATTTGTAACAGGCAATGCCCCCCGTCAGCCCAAGAACAATGTGTTTTCCGTCAAGATCATTCATGGGCCGCAATGTAGCAGAGGACGAATCGCCTCCCCCTACGAACGCACCGACGTGGATTGCCCGCCCGTCGTCCAACTGGCCGACAGACTGCCAAAGACAGTGGCCCCTATAATCGTTCTTTACCAGCTACCCGAGCGTGCAGCGCTCTCTCTGACATGACCAAATTTGTCTTCGTCACCGGCGGCGTAGTGTCCTCCCTTGGCAAGGGAATCGCCTCAGCCTCTTTAGCAGCGATTCTGGAATCGCGTGGCCTTAAAGTCACCTTAATCAAGCTTGACCCCTACCTCAACGTCGATCCCGGCACCATGTCGCCCATGCAGCATGGCGAGGTGTTTGTTACCGACGACGGCGCCGAAACCGATCTGGACCTGGGCCACTATGAGCGCTTTGTGGAAACACGGATGCGCAAGGCCAACAACTTCACAACCGGCCAAATCTACAAAAGCGTCCTCGAAAAAGAGCGTCGCGGAGATTACCTGGGCAAGACCGTACAGGTCATCCCCCATGTGACCAACGAGATTCAGGACTTCATCAAACGTGGCGCTCGCATGGGCACGCCTGAAGCCGTTGATGTGGCTATTGTTGAAATCGGCGGAACCGTGGGCGATATTGAGTCGCTGCCATTCCTGGAAGCCGTGCGCCAAATGAGCCTCAAACTCGGCCCCAACAACAGCGCTTTTGTTCACCTGAGCTATGTGCCCTGGATTGCGGCCGCTGGCGAACTTAAAACTAAACCAACGCAGCACACTGCCAAACAACTGCGCGAAATCGGCATCCAGGCTGACGCCCTCATTTGCCGCGCAGATCGCCCGATTCCAGACGAAGAGCGTCAGAAAATTTCTCTATTTTCAAACGTGGCCGACTGGGGCGTCATTTCCATGTGGGACGTTGACACCATCTACAAAGTGCCGCGCATGCTGCATGAGCAGGGCCTGGATGGCCTAATTTGCGACAAGCTGCGCTTGAACACACCGCCAGCCAATCTGAAGCGCTGGGACGACTTGGTCTACGAAACTGCACATCCCCAAGGCGAAGTCAACGTCGCCATGGTGGGCAAATACGTCGACTTGAGCGACAGCTACAAGTCACTCAATGAAGCGCTTCGTCACGCCGGCATGAAAAACCATGTTCGAGTCAAGATTAACTACCTGGATTCCGAGGCCATCACACCCGAAAACGTGAAGCAGTTGGCTAAGTTTGATGCCATTTTGGTACCCGGCGGCTTTGGCGTTCGAGGCGTGGAAGGCAAGATCTGCGCAGCTCAATACGCCCGTGAAAACAAGGTGCCTTACCTTGGCATCTGCTTGGGTATGCAAGTGGCCACCATTGAATTTGCACGCCATGTTGCAGGCCTGAAAGACGCCAACAGCACCGAGTTTGCACCCAATGGCCCCCATCCGGTAATTGCCCTGATTACCGAGTGGAAGGACGAAGACGGCACCATCAAACAGCGCAATGAAAGCTCTGACCTGGGTGGCACCATGCGCTTGGGCGCGCAAAGCTCCGATGTCGTCAAAGACACTTTGGCCCATGACATCTATGGTGACGTGGTCACTGAGCGTCACCGCCATCGCTATGAGGCCAACGTCAACTATCTGGACGCCTTGCGCAAAGCCGGTTTGGTGATTTCGGCGCAAACACAACGGGAACAATTAACCGAGATTGTCGAGCTGCCCAAAGCCGCTCACCCTTGGTATGTCGGTGTCCAATTTCACCCAGAGTTCAAGTCAACACCCTGGGACGGCCACCCACTCTTCAATGCATTCATCAAGGCAGCCTTGGTGAATCAAGCGAATGAAGCACCTTCGAAAGCGGCACTCTGATGAAATTATGTGGTTTTGACATTGGCTTGGAAAAGCGTTTCTTTTTAATCGCCGGCCCTTGCGTGATTGAGTCAGAGCAACTGCAGATGGATACTGCAGGCACCCTGAAAGAGATCACCCAAAGCCTCGGCATCCCCTTTATTTTCAAAAGCAGCTTTGACAAGGCCAATCGCTCCAGCGGCGGCACCTTTCGCGGTCCCGGCATTGAAAAAGGTCTCGAAATTTTGGCAAAGGTTAAGCGGGAGCTTCAATTGCCCGTTCTGACCGACATTCACTCAGAAGACCAGATTGCGCAAGTGGCGTCCGTGGTCGACGTGTTGCAAACCCCAGCGTTTCTATGTCGCCAAACTGACTTCATCCGCGCTGTGGCCCAGTCAGGAAAACCCGTCAATATCAAAAAAGGCCAGTTTTTGGCACCCGGTGACATGAAAAACGTCATCGACAAAGCCCGTGCCGCAGCCCGCGAGATGGGTCTCAACGAAGACAACTTCATGGCCTGCGAACGCGGCGCCAGCTTTGGCTACAACAACCTGGTGAGCGACATGCGCTCACTGGCCATCATGCGAGACACGGCGGCTCCCGTCGTCTTTGACGCCACCCATTCGGTTCAGCTTCCTGGTGGCAATGGCACCAGCAGCGGCGGACAGCGCGAAATGGTTCCGGTGCTGGCCCGCGCTGCCGTTGCAGTAGGCATCGCCGGGTTGTTCATGGAAACTCACCCGGACCCTAGCAAGGCGATGAGTGATGGCCCCAACGCCGTGCCGCTGAAGCACATGAAAGCGCTTCTCGAAACCTTGGTCGCTCTGGATGCTGTGACAAAGAAAAATGGCTTCCTGGAAAACAGTTTCAACGCCTAAAGCTTAAATTCCCATGAGCAGTGCCTACATCATCGCCAACGTCACAGTCACCAACCCAGCTCAGTACGAAGAGTACAAAAAATGGTCAAGCGCCGCCATGCAGGCCTACAGTGCGGAGGTTTGCGTGCGCGGCGGCAAAGTGGAGTTGATAGAAGGCGACTGGATGCCGGAGCGGTTGGTTATTCTAAAATTCCCGAGCTGGGAAGCGGCCCAAGTGTTCAACGCCTCGCCCGAATACGGCAAGGCGCGCACCGCCCGACAGGGCGCCGCCATCATGCGCATGATCCTCGTTGAGGGTGTGTAGTTGTTTCCCTTTTGTTTTGTTCTAGAAAGAATTCAATGAGTGCAATTGTTGACATCGTCGGTCGCGAAATCCTTGATTCACGCGGCAATCCCACTGTCGAGTGCGACGTTCTTCTCGAATCCGGCACCATGGGCCGGGCGGCAGTGCCCTCCGGCGCCTCCACAGGCAGCCGCGAAGCCATGGAGCTGCGCGATGGCGACCAGTCACGTTACTTGGGCAAAGGCGTGCTGAAAGCCGTTGAGCACATCAACACCGAGATTTCCGAAGCCGTTTTGGGCCTGGACGCCTCAGAGCAAGCCTTCCTGGATCGCACATTGATTGATCTGGACGGAACAGAAAACAAATCGCGCCTCGGCGCCAACGCCATGCTGGCTGTGTCCATGGCCGTTGCACGTGCTGCTGCTGAAGAGTCGGGCTTGCCCTTGTACCGCTATTTTGGAGGCATGGGTGCCGTACAAATGCCCGTACCCATGATGAACGTGGTCAACGGTGGCGCGCATGCGAACAACAACCTTGACCTGCAAGAGCTCATGATCATTCCGGTTGGCGCACCCAGCTTCCGGGAAGCCGTTCGCTATGGCGCTGAAGTGTTTCATGCCCTCAAGAAAATCTTGCATGACAAAGGCATGAGCGTTGCAGTTGGCGACGAGGGTGGCTTTGCCCCTAATGTTGACAGCCATGAAGCGGCCATTTTGCTGATTCTTGAGGCCATTGAAAAAGCGGGATTTGTCGCTGGCGAACAAATCGCCCTGGGACTGGACTGCGCAGCCAGCGAGTTCTATAAAGACGGCAAGTACCACCTCGAGGGTGAAGGCTTGGTTTTGAGCTCCGCTGAGTGGATCGACATGATGGCCACATGGGTCGACAAATACCCCATCATCAGCATCGAAGATGGCATGGCCGAAAACGACTGGGACGGTTGGAAGCTGTTGACCGATCGTTTGGCCAAAAAGGTCCAAATTGTGGGCGACGACTTGTTTGTCACCAACACCAAGATTCTCAAAGAAGGCATTGACAAGGGAATTGCCAATTCGATCCTGATCAAGATCAATCAAATTGGCACTTTGACAGAGACGTTTGAAGCCATCGAAATGGCCAAGCGGGCGGGTTACACCGCGGTCATCAGCCATCGCTCAGGTGAG
Source organism: Rhodoferax sp. PAMC 29310 (assembly GCF_017948265.1). Lineage (NCBI taxonomy): Bacteria > Pseudomonadati > Pseudomonadota > Betaproteobacteria > Burkholderiales > Comamonadaceae > Rhodoferax > Rhodoferax sp. PAMC 29310. The sequence goes on from NZ_CP072852.1 coordinate 1,558,717, forward strand.
ACTGAGGACTCCACGATTTCCGACATCGCCGTTGGAACCAACGCGGGTCAAATCAAAACCGGCTCCCTGAGCCGCTCTGATCGTATGGCCAAGTACAACCAATTGTTGCGCATCGAAGAGGACTTGGGTGATGTGGCCGTCTACCCAGGTCGCGCGGCGTTTTACAACCTCCGTTAACACGTGCCAGCCCCTGGGTTTGAGATCAAAACCCTGCCCCTCCTCGCTTGGCGGGGTAGTGTTGTAAATCGTCTTTCTTCAGGGGTCTGATCTTGGGAAATCGTGTTGTCCCAGCCCTCTTGATCACCTTGCTTGTGATACTTCACGCACAGCTATGGTTTGGCCGTGGCAGTGTGCCCAATGTTGCCTTGCTGGTCGAGCAACTCAAGACTCAAAAACAACAGAACGAGCAAGCCCGACTCGCCAACGAACAGTTGAGCGCCGAAGTTAGGGACCTTAAAGAAGGTCTCGATATGGTGGAGGAGAAGGCCCGACTGGAGCTCGACATGGTGAAACCCAACGAAATTTACGTTCAGATTGCCAAGTGACTCCTAGGCAATTGGGCACTCCTTGGAAAATCGCGATATTGGGGGCTGAGTGCACCGGCAAATCCGTGATGTCACAAGCGCTGGCCAAGCGTCTTTCGGATGTTGGCACCCTCGCTATTTGGGTGCCCGAAGTTTTGCGGGAATGGTGTAATCAGGAAGGCCGCCCACCATTGGCACATGAACAAGTGGACGTGGCATTGGAACAGATGCATCGGATTGAGTCGGCCTCCAGCTGTGACTATCTCATTGCGGACACTCATCCGCTAATGACCGCCATCTACAGCGAGCTGTATTTCTCGGACTCTTCGCTTTATCCCATGGCGCTCGAGCACCTTCGTCAATTTGATTTGACGCTTGTCATGGGGATGGACCTCGACTGGAAAGCCGACGGCATTCAACGCGATGGACCGGTCATGCGCCAGCAGGCTAATACTCGACTGCGTCAGGTACTGGATAGCGAGTCCATACCTTATACGGTGATTTACGGTACGGGCGGCACGCGCGCTGACAGTGCCCTGCAAGCCATTGCCCACACGACAAAGTCGGATGATCCGAGATCTGCCGAGAAGACCAAACCTTGGGTCTGGAACTGTGAAAAATGCAGCGATGCCCAATGCGAACACCGCATGTTCACAGGACAACTTCACATTGGCAAGCCCTAGCCTGCTAGTGCGGCGCTTGAAATAGAACGACCGCGCAAGGCGGTCGTGATTGAAATTACTGCACTTCGTCCGTGGATGGCGGCAGCACCGTCAGGGCCCGAAAAATCTGCTCAATATCGATCGGGTCGAACTGGTAGTGCTTGCCACAAAACTCACACCCCACTTCAACGTTACCCCGCTCCAGCAGGATGCTCTTGGCTTCGTCTTCTCCTAGACCTTCCAGCATGCGAGCAACCCGCTCCCGACTGCAGGAGCAAGAGAAACGCGGCGCTGCGTCGCCTTCAACAGGCTCAAAGCGAATTATTTTCTCCTCCCAGAACAGCCGCCGGAGAATGGTGTCAACGTCCAGAGTCAAAAGTTCTTCGCGCTTGAGGCTGGAGGCCAGGATGGAGATGCGGTTGAAGTGTTCATTCACACCGATCTCGTCCTCATTGGCCTCACTCACCATGCTGCCTGCCAGGTTGCCGACGCCTTCAAGTGGTAGGCGTTGAATCAACAATCCGGCCGCCACTTTGTCGTCGGCCGCCAACACCATCGTGGTGTCCAATTGCTCACTCTGCAGCATGTAGTGCTCCAACACGTTGCTCAACTTCTCTATCTTTTCGCCTTTGTCGCCAAACAAAGGCACGACACCTTGATAAGGTTGTTGGCCGGGGAAACGCGTTTTGGGGTCCAACGTAATCGCGCATTTCCCTTCATTGCTCACATTCACCATGGCGCTAAGTCGAGCGTCAGCGGGAACCTCACCGATGACGGTTGCAGTCGCCCGCAAGCCAAAATCTGGTTGCACCTCGGCCACTGCCAGTTTGACGGGCCCGTCGCCGAATATCTGGAGAATCAAAGACCCATTGAACTTGATATTGGATTGCATCAAAGTGGCCGCAGCCACCATTTCACCCAGCATGTCCCGCACAGGCTCTGGGTAAGCATTTGACTCACCCGCTGACGCCCGGCGTTGAAGAATTTCAGTCCACGCGTCGGTCAGGCGCACCACCACACCCCGCACCGGCAAACCATCAAATAAAAATTTGTGAATCTCTGACACTCAACTATTCCAATCGTTTTAATATATTTTCAAACCCATCCGGTCCAGCAACCAGATTCAGGAAATTTTCCTCAGACCCATGCGAAAGCGCTTGGCATTTTCGACGTAGTGCAACGCGCTTTGTCGCAAGCCTTCGATCTGCTCAGGGCTAAGTTGACGTATCACTCTTGCAGGGCTACCCAAAATCATGGACCCGTCAGCAAACTCCTTGCCTTCGGTGACCAATGCGCCCGCCCCCACCAAGCAGTTTTTCCCAATTTTTGCGCCATTGAGGACCACCGCACCAATACCAATCAGGGAATTATCGCCAACGGTACAGCCATGAAGCATCACCTTGTGGCCCACAGTCACCCCCTGACCCACCACCAAGGGCATGCCCACGTCCGCATGTAAAACGCTCATGTCCTGAATATTGGAGCCTTTGCCAACGGTGATGGTCTCGGTATCACCCCGAATCACAACGCCAAACCAAACATTGGCATCGTCTGCCAACTCAACATTCCCCATCACCTGAGCGCTGTCGGCCACCCACGCCGAAGTCGACACCTGGGGGCTGGCCCCTCCTAGCTCATATATTGCCATGCTCGTTCCTTATTCAACTTGCCTAGAATTGTAGGGATTGAGCCCGCACCATGACGCTTCCCCACATAAACACCCCAAACACCACCCCGCTACCCTCAATGCGAATGCTGGCACGGCAGTTGATAAGAATTGAATCACCTGACCAAAAGGCAGACGAAGTCCGTGGAATCGAGTCGAAAGACCTGAGCATCGACGCCAGTGAGAAGATTGACTGTGTACAAGGTATTCCCGGCCGGCCAAATCGCCCCGCCCTTGTGCATCCAGGTCAACTGAAGCCGCGTGCGGTCGGAACGATTGAGGGACGGGCGACTTTGATTCATGCTTTGGCTCATATCGAAGCCAATGCCGTGAATTTGGCACTCGACGTGATTTGGCGATTTGAGGGAATGCCCGAGCGCTTCTACCTGGACTGGCTCCAGGTTGCCCGAGAAGAAGCCCTGCACTTTCAACTTCTGCGCGATCACCTTCGCACATTGGGCTACTCCTACGGCGATTTCCCCGCCCACGACGGCCTATGGGAGATGGCAGAAAAAACCAAAGGTAGTCTGATCGCCCGACTTGCCTTGGTGCCGCGCACCCTGGAAGCGCGTGGGCTGGATGTGACACCCACGATACGGACCAAGTTGATCTCGGTCAGTGACCGTGCCGGAGCGGCCATTCTGGACATCATCCTCCGCGATGAAATTGGGCATGTGGCGATTGGCAATCACTGGTACCGCCATCTGTGCGCGCAAAACCAACTTGACCATGTCAGCACCTACGCAACTTTGGCTCGCACCTATGGAGCAAAACCCCTGAAGGGTCCATTTAACTTAGACGCCAGACGCGCAGCGGGGTTTGACGAAACCGAGTTATCCGTGCTGGGCGGGTGATTTTATTGTCATACTGTCAGCAACGCATTCCCTGCGTTTCTAGAATCAGCCCACTACCTCACGCCTAGCACCATGCCCAACCTGCCAGATCCATTACCTTGGCCCGAAGCCGTTGCGCCGGACACGACTGCATTTGCCCGGCAAGCCATATTGAACCTCAACCGCACGATCTTTGGCTTTGAGCTATTTGATCGATCCCTGGCGCAGGGGACACACACCTCCGCCAGTGACGCGGCGCTGTTATTCAATGTGCTGTCCCACGCCGAGTGTGAGGTCTTGATGCAGCGCAAGATCATCTTTATCAATTGCACGCACGACACGCTGGCCAGTGGACACCTTGAGCTGGTGCCCCCTGAGCGCGTTGTCCTGGAACTCCCCCCTCTCGACGCCCCCCAGCGTGACGATGTAGAGACTCATTTGATGGCGTTGACCGACATCCGGCGACGCGGATTTCGCTTGGCATTTGACCAATCCGTCTTGACCGAACCCCACCTCAGCTGGCGGCCATTGGCATCGTTCATCAAAATTGATATTTCACATGCCTCAGAGAGCGAGCTCTCAGCATGGGTGCAAATGGCCCGACAAAACCCAAAAGCCCGACTGATCGCAGAGAAAGTCGAGACCGAAGCGCAGTTCGCGATGGCGCAAGACTTGGGGTTCACATTGTTTCAAGGCTATTGGTTTGCCAAGCCCATTTTGCTTAGCGGTAAAACGGTTCGCCCCGCTCAGGCCGCCATCATCCAGTTGATAAATTTGGTCCGTCAACAAGCCAGCACCGCCCAGATCGAAGATGTGCTCAAGCGCGATCCGACTCTGTCGTTCAATCTGCTGCGCTTTATCAACTCCGCCGGCTTTGGTTTGAAGCACGAAATCACATCTTTCCGTCATGCGGTGATGATGCTGGGCCTCAAAAAGTTGTTTCGATGGGCGGCTTTGCTGCTGACCACCTCGCAGGGCGCTGGAACCTCCCCCGCTGTGGCCAATTTGGCAGTCGTGCGTGGCCGGCTGATGGAGTTGTTGGCGGCGGATTCACTCACGCCGGAGGAATGCGACAACGCCTTTGTCGTAGGCGTTTTTTCGATGCTGGACACGCTTCTTGGCATGCCGCTGGCACAAGCCATCGAAGCCATCGCCCTTCCAGACACCGTTGTCGACGCGCTGCTTCACAAGCAGGGCCTGCTGGCGCCCTATCTGGAGTTGACCGTTGCCTGTGAAAATGCCGATGACGCGATGTTTGCCAAAGCCAGTGCCACTTTGAAGCTATCGAGCCAACAAGTGAATTGGGCTCACCTGCAGGCGCTCTCCTGGACTGAGACCCTCGTCGACTAAGGCCTCGATGGCGCTACGGGTTATCCCCGCGGATGGTGCTGGGCATGCAAAACTTTCAGCCGCTCTCGGGCCACATGGGTGTAGATCGTGGTCGTCGAGATATCAGCGTGCCCCAAGAGCATTTGCACAGCGCGCAAATCCGCCCCGTGGTTCAGCAAATGGGTGGCAAACGCATGGCGCAAGGTGTGCGGCGACAACGGCGCGGTGATACCGGCCTGGAGTGCATATTTTTTGACAATCATCCAGAACATCACCCGGCTCATGGCGGTGCCCGCTTTAAGCCCGCGCATCGTCACAAAGAGATCTTCGGTTTGCTTCCCCTCCAGCAGTTGCGGCCGATCCGACGCCAGGTAGCGCCCAAGCCAGTGACTGGCCACCTCGCCAAAAGGAACCAGACGCTCCTTGTTGCCTTTGCCCAGCACCCGCAGCACATTGTCCGAAAGACTGACATTGAACACACTCAATTCCACTAATTCGCCCACGCGCAAGCCGGAGGCATACATCAACTCCAGCATCGTGCGGTCCCGCGCGCCCAATGACGAACTGGTGTCAGGTGCCGCCAGCAAGGCCTCAACCTGCGCTTCAGTCAGCGTTTTGGGCACCCGCAAGGCTTGACGGGCCGCCCGTAACTTGAGGGTGGGGTCCGCAGAGATACGGCGCTCGCGCAATGCCCAGTGAAAATAGCGCTTAAACACAGTCAGGCGTCGATTGGCGGTCGTCGCCTTGCTGGTGGCGTGCTGGGCTGAGAAATAGGCATTCAATTCCATCTCCTGCACGTCAACCAAACTCTTTGATCGCCCTGTCAGCCAGGTGGCAAAAAGCGTCAAGTCCCGTCGATAGGCCAACAACGTGTTCCTGGAAAGCCCCTCTTCCAGCCACAAGGCATCAATGAAAGCATCCACCTCGGCAAGATCAGTGCCGGTCGGCGCAATAGTCGTTGTGTAATTTGCATCGCGGGTCATGTGCCGTCAATATACCGCCAGCGTAGCCTTTGATCGGACTGGCCTGAACTCCTCTGCGCTTCGTTGGCCACACTAGCGCTGGTATCCTCGCCCGGTGTATTACGCCCAACTCCTATTTCCCGACTTTTCTCTGATTCTGATTGGATACCTGATCTGTCAGTTCACAGCCCTCAACCGCCCCGTTTGGCAGCATGTGGAAGGCGTGGTTTATTACGTGCTGTTTCCTGTGCTGCTGTTTCACTCCATCGTCAAAAGCCCGCTGGATCTGCGTGCCGCCTCCAGCCTGATTGGTGCTGGTTGGTCCATGGGCCTCACTGGCATCGCAATGGCTTATGTTTTGCCCCATTTGCCAGGTTTTCAGCGTTGGATTCCGAAACGTGAACATGCTGCTAGCGCACAAGTCGCTTTTCGATTCAATTCATTTATCGGACTGGCCTTGATGGACCGGTTGGCGGGCCCGCAGGGCGTGCTGATGATCGCTGTGTTGATCGGGGTCTGCGTGCCGCTGTTCAATGTGGCAGCGGTCTGGCCCATGGCGCGCCATGCCCAACGAGGGTTTCTGCGTGAACTGGTGCGAAACCCACTCATCATTGCCACGGCGTCCGGTTTAACCGCCAATATTCTGGGCTTTACCCTTCCAGCCCTTCTTGAACCCCCGGTGACTCGTATTGGTGCTGCCTCGCTGGCTCTGGGTCTGATGTCGGCCGGTGCCGGTATGCAATTTGGGGCACTCCGGCTATACAAAACTTTGGGCATCAGCTTGCTGGCCATTCGTCACTTTCTACTGCCACTGGTTGCTCTTGGGTTTGCGCGTGTGTTTCAACTCGATCCAACGCAAACCATGGTTTTGCTCGCGTTTTCAGCCCTGCCCACGGCATCGAGCTGCTACGTGTTGGCCGCCCGCATGGGTTATGACGGCGCCTTTGTTGCCGGGCTGGTGACCTTGTCCACGGTTTTGGGCGTATTCAGCTTGCCCTTTGCGCTTGGCGTGTTGACGGGATTGTAAGACCGGCATGGATGTCAAAACGCTATTCTTTAAATTGCGCCATGCGCTTTATCCATATGGCTAAGATGGCTATTGCCCTATAAGCCCAAGGCCCAGGCAATATGCTCTCGAAGCACCTCGCTGGGGTGGTCCGCACGAGACCTTAGCGTGACGCACAGCGCCTCATCCTCGACTGGATTTTCTTTCTGCCGAGCGTTGCCTAAAGCGACGGCGATATTGCGCAACCAGCGCTCATGACCGATGCGTCGAATCGGGCTGCCCTCAGTGAATCGCAAAAACTCCTCTTCCGTCCAGGCAAACAGGGTGGCCAACTGGCTGCCAGCCAGGCCCTTGCGCTCATCAAAATCCGGCAAGGCGCTGCGTTGGGCAAACTTGTTCCACGGGCAAATCAGCTGGCAATCATCACAACCGTAGATGCGGTTGCCGATCAAAGGACGCAGCTCCAAGGGAATCGGCCCGGCGTGCTCAATCGTCAGGTACGAAATGCAGCGCCGCGCATCCAACCGGTGCGGCGCCACAATGGCCTGGGTCGGGCAAATGTCAATGCAAGCGGTGCAGCTGCCGCAATGCGCGGCCACCGGTTCACTCAATGGCAAAGCCAGATCCACGTAAATTTCACCCAAAAAGAACGTCGAGCCGGCGTCTCGGCTCAGTAGCAACGTGTGCTTGCCTCGCCACCCCTGACCGCTGCGGGCGGCCAGTTCCGCCTCCAGCACCGGGGCGGAATCAGTGAACACGCGATGGCCAAACGGCCCAAGCAATTCGGCGATGCGGTCACTCAGCTTTTGCAATCGCGCACGCAAGACCTTGTGATAGTCTCGGCCACGGGCGTACACCGACACAATGCCCTCGGTGGGACGTTGCAAACGATCGAACTCAACCGTCGGCCAGTTGTCCGGGGTGGACGCCGGAAGGTAGTCCATTCGGGCAGTGATGACGCTGACAGTGCCTGGAACCAATTCGGCCGGCCTGGCCCGTTTGAGGCCATGCGACGCCATGTAACCCATGTCACCATGAAAGCCGCGCTCCAACCACGCTGATAATCCGGCTTCAGACGAGGACAAATCGACACCGGCAACGCCAATTTGGGAGAATCCCAGTTCACGGGCCCACATCTGAATTTTGGAGACCAATTGACTGCTGTTGATATGAGGAATGGGAGTGGTCACACCCCGATTGTAAAAAGCCTGCTCTGGTCGGACGAGATTGCCACGCAATTGTTTGCATCGGCCCTGGCGAGCCAACCGGCCCTGCGCCATGCATTCATCGAATTGCACGGTGATCTGGGCGCGGGGAAAACCACATTGGTGCGTCATATTCTGCGTGCCTTGGGTATTCAGGGCCGAGTCAAAAGTCCCACCTATGCGGTGGTAGAGCCGTATGAACTGCCGGATCTCAATATCTGGCATTTCGACTTCTATCGGTTCAACGACCCCAGGGAATGGGAAGACGCAGGATTTCGGGATATTTTTGCCAGCCCCGGCTTAAAGCTTGCCGAGTGGCCTGAAAAGGCAACCGGTTTCATTCCTCGGGCAGACTTGGTCATCCACCTCGAAGCCCTGGAGGACGAGTCTCGCCAAGTCACGCTGACGGGGAAAACCGCCACTGGACTCGCACTTCTGCGAGCCGTCAGCACCCGACTGGCGCCACTTGACCGGGAGGACGCAGCATGAAGCGGCGCAGCGTACTGCAATCAGGTGCCTTGGCGCTCTTGCTGGGCGTCCAGCACATCGCCCGGGGTGCCACCATCCTGGCCGTGCGGGTTTGGCCCTCACCCGATTACTCACGCGTGACGCTGGAGTCTGACACTGAGCTAAAAGCCAAACAATTTTTCGTCGGCAGCCCCCCCCGGTTGGCCATCGACATAGAGGGCTTGGACCTCAATCCCGCGCTCAAAGAGCTGGTTGGCAAAGTGCGCGCTGACGACCCGACGATTGCCGGCATTCGCGTAGGTCAATTTGCGCCCGGCGTGGTTCGCTTGGTGTTTGACCTCAAACAAGTGGCCACCCCCCAAGTCTTCACCCTGACCCCGATTGCTGCTTACCAGCACCGCATGGTGTTTGACCTCTACCCCACGCAGGTCATTGATCCGCTGGAGGCCTTGATCAGTGAACGCTTCACCACACCTTCGGGACCACCGGTCGCGGACTTGAACGACCCGCTCGCGGATCTGATTGCCAAGCAGGTCAATAGACCCAAAGCCAAGTCCGCTCCTGAATCCATAGCTGCTCCCCCAGAACCGACGTTGGCTACGAAGCCAAACAGCTCCAAAGTAGCGGTCGCCCCCCTGACCGGAAAATCGAACGCAGATGAAACCGACCGACTGATCATCATTGCGCTCGACCCTGGCCATGGTGGCGAAGACCCGGGCGCCATTGGCCCAGGCGGCACGCGGGAGAAAGATGTGGTGCTGCGGTTGGCCCATCGCCTGCGGGAGCGTATTAACGCGGGCTCCGTCAATGGCAATCCCATGCGGGCCTATCTGACCCGGGACGCCGACTTCTTTGTGCCACTTCAGGTGCGGGTTCAAAAGGCCCAACGTGTGCAAGCAGACTTGTTTGTGAGCCTTCACGCCGACGCGTTCTACACCCCTCGCCCCCAAGGCGCCAGCGTTTTCGCGCTCAGCCAAGGCGGTGCATCCAGCACCGCCGCACGCTGGATGGCAGCCAAAGAAAACAAGGCCGATCAAATTGGCGGCTTGAATGTCACCGCCAAGGATTCCCAGGTCCGACGTGCTTTGTTTGATATGAGCACAACCGCTCAAATTAACGACAGCCTCAAGCTCGGTAGCGCTATGTTGGGTGAAATGAAACGGGTTGGGAAACTACACAAGCCCCGGGTGGAGCAGGCCGGTTTTGCCGTGCTCAAAGCACCCGACATTCCCAGCGTGCTGGTAGAGGCCGCGTTTATCAGCAACCCGGAAGAGGAAGCCAACCTCAACAGCGACGCGTATCTCGACCGCCTGTCTTTGGCGTTAATGCGCGGCATTGAAGGTTATTTCGCCAAGAACCCTCCACTGGCCCGCAACCGGTCTGTGTAGCTGCTGATTTCAGCAACCTAGGGGAACCACTTATATAGATCAATGGTTTAGCGCGGACAATGCGACGTTTTTTACACTTTTACAAAGTGTCTCAATTTGAGAAAGAACGATGACTGACCAAACACTAGACTTGACCGCCGCCATTTTTGCCAAGACGTCTCTTGGACAGCAGGAGATCCAGAGCCGGTCTCTGGGCCTGTCTGTGTTGGTTCGCCGGATTCTGGTGCTCATTGATGGCAAGCGCAACGGTGTCGAACTCGGTGGATTTGTACAGGGCCACGATATCTCGGCCATCATCAGCGAGTTAATGGGCCATGGTTGCATTGATGCCACGGCCCCAGCGCCGCACGCCGCCGAACCCGAAGCAGTCGCGCCGAAAGCCAAGAAACCAGATGGCACCAGCGTGTCCAGCCTGCCCCCTCACGAGACCCGCACCGCCAAAGACCTGGAGATGGCTCGCAACTTCATGACCAATTCGGTGAACAACATGTTTGGCCAGCACACCCGCCTGACATTGATTGAAGCCATCTTCAAATGTGACAGCAGCGCGGCTTTACGAGAGGTCTATCCGGCCTGGGTCGAAACCATGTCTGGCAGTGCCATTGGGACACGACGCCTTCCCGAACTTCAACAAAAAACTATTCTCCGTCCTCTAAGCTTGTCCACCCCAAGTGATTTGGCGGGTAGCGCGGTGGCGGCTCGCCTCGATCAGGCTGGCGTTGGGATCGTCGGTTGAGGTCATCCATGCCAAGGCTTCTTCGCGGGTTCGCCCGTAGCGCATGTGACGGTGCAGCAAGCGGTCTCGACGAAGCGGCTCCTCGACGTCAAGGTACCAAACCTCGTTCAATACGCCGCGAACCTCAGCCCAAGGCCCCTCGTCCAGCAGCAGGTAATTCCCCTCAACAATGATCAAGGGGGTTTCGGCGAATACGGGTATGGCCCCCGCCACTCCCTCCTCCAGGTCACGCCGAAAATCCGGGGCATAAATCATCTCTCCAGGGGCTTGAGATCGAATGCGATGCAACAGGCTCAAAAAACCACTGGCATCAAACGTATCTGCAGCGCCCTTTCTACCGGAGCGACCCAAACGGGCCAACTCCACATTGGCCAGATGAAAACCATCCATGGGCACGATTTGGCTTTGCAATGGAAAGGCCGCATGCACGGCTTGCGCCAAAGTCGACTTGCCCGCCCCCGGCGGCGCAACCAGACCCAGAATGACGCGTTCGCTGGCTGAGGCCCACTGTGCCAACAGTGAACGGCAGGTCTCAGGCAAGACCACCACGTCATTCACAGGGACGCGCCTGCCAATTCAGTAGCGTCCTGAGTGAACTCACTGACCGTGGCCGACCGTCGCGCCTGAACTTCGGCACGTGTCGGGGGCACGCAACCGCGCTGCATGATGCACAGACTGGCGCTGGCCACCGCCCTTGACAATAGATCTTGGGCCAATGAAGCCTCAACTTGCGCCTCACCCCAGTTGGATGCCAAACCGTTGTCCAGCAGCGCTGCCACCAGCCCCGCCAGAAAGCAGTCACCAGCCCCCACTGTGTCCACCACAACCACCGGCTGGCTTTCACGGGCGTGAAAGACCCGCCCTGAGCGCGTCAAAAGTGTGGCGCCGTCAGGCCCGCGGGTCAGAGCCAGGCAGGCGGCCTGACTGTTGCGCAGCAAATGAGCGGCCTGCTCCAATGCCGTGGAACCGGGAATATCCAGGCACGCCAGATCCTCGTCGCTGGCCTTGATCACATCGGCATACTGCAAAGCCGCCAGCACATGCTTTCGGTAAGCGGGCAGGTCCGGCATCACGGATGGTCGCAAATTGGCGTCGATAACCACGGTGCGCCTGGCCTCGCGTTGGCTCGCCAACCACGGCAGGTAGGTTTGGGCATCGTCGGGCGACAGTGCCAGGGCACCCGTGCACACCAGAGACAAGGTGCTGGACTGCGCGCAAGCTGCCGTCAAGGCCGCCGCCGTCGTCGCCCGGTCCGCCACACCTTCCCTGTAGAAGGAGTAGTCAGGGTGCCCCTGGTCATCAACACCGACCACCGCCAGGGAGGTGACTTGCTGAACTGGCTCGGGTATGGCCAATTGCACGCCGTCATCTGCCAACCCTTGCGCCAGTTGCCGTCCAAATCGGTCACGCGACAAGGGGTTGAGATACAGCGTGCCAACACCTTGCCGTGCCAAGGCGCGCGTCAAGTTGTAAACCGCGCCGCCAAGGCATGGCTGGAGCAAACCAGCGTCATTGCGGATCAAATCGATCAAGGCTTCGCCTGCCGCGGCGACTTCGATTTTGGTATTTATTTGCATCATATTAGGGTAGTCACTAACTAAAGTAACTTGATTTAATAAGGAAATGCGAACTATAGTTCAAGCACGCTTTGTCGTAAAGCGTATTTACCCAGGGCACACCCCCACCCACCGATAACACGAAGGTCCGCCTTCAAAGGAGAACGAGCTTGAAAAAATCCACCACTCTGATTCTGAGCACTTTGGCACTGGCCATGAGTTCTGCGGCCTTCGCTGCGGGCGAGCCCATCATTGGCTTGATCACCAAAACAGAAACCAACCCCTTCTTCGTCAAGATGAAAGAAGGCGCACAGGCTGAAGCGAAAAAAATGGGCGCCACACTCATGACCGCGGCTGGCAAAGCAGACGGCGACACGATGGGGCAGATCACGGCTATTGAAAACATGGTGGCGGCGGGCGCCAAAACGATTCTGATCACCGCCAGCGGCGACGCAATCATTCCCACCGTGAAAAACGTGCAGGCCAAAGGCGTGCAGGTGATTGCCCTGGACAGCCCATTTGAAGGCGCTGACGCCCTGTTTGCCACCGACAACTACAAAGCCGGCGTGCTGATTGGCCAATACGCGAAAGCAGCCCTGGGCAACAAGCCCGCCAAGATCGCCATGTTGGACTTGTTTCCTGGTCACCCCGTGGGCGCACAGCGTCACAACGGCTTCATGACCGGATTCGGCCTGAAGGCGTTTGATGCCAAATCCAACGAACTCTCCAGCACCGCTGAAACAGTCTGCGCAGGTGACACCGACGGCAACCAGGCCAAAGGCTAAACCGCCATGGAAAACTGCCTGCAGAAAGACCCCAGCATCAATGTCCTGTACAACATCAATGAGCCCGCAGCTGCTGGCGCATTCAATGCACTGAAAAAGGCCGGCAAAGACAAGGGCGTGATCATTGTGTCTGTGGATGGCGGATGCCAGGGCATCAAGGACACAGCAGCAGGCATCATCACGGCTACCTCACAGCAATATCCTCTGAAAATGGCCGCAATGGGCGTCGCCGCAGGTGTTGAATACGCCAAAACCGATAAAAAAGCATCCGGCTATGTGGACACCGGCGTGACCCTGATCGCCGCAAAATCCATCGCGGGTGTGGACAGCAAAGACACCAAAGTCGGTATGGATCTGTGCTGGGGCACCAAGTAATCTGAGTTAGCGCGGGGTTCAGCTGGTCACCGGGCCGCTGAACCCTATTTCAATCATTCACACGGAGAGCGCCCATGTCCGCGACCCCATCCCGCCCGATACCCTGGGGCGCCCTGGGCCCCTGGTTGGCCCTATCGGCCACCTGCACGTTTTTTGCCACCCAATCCGACCGATTTTTAAGCGGCCAAAACCTGTCACTTGTCATGCAACAAGTGATGGTGGTGGGTGTGCTGGCCATCGGCCAAACCCTGATTATTCTGACTGCCGGCATTGATTTGTCGTGCGGCATGGTGATGGCGCTGGGCGGCGTGATCATGACTTCTTTTGCCGCCAATTACGGCATGAACACCTACCTGGCTATTTTGTGTGGTTTGGCAGCCACCACGGCTTTCCGCCTGATCAATGGCTTGTTGGTCACCCGCATCAGGCTACCCCCGTTCATTGTGACGTTGGGTACGCTGAATATCGCTTTCGCGATTACCCAGATTTACTCTGGTTCACAAACGATCACCAATTTGCCCACGGCAATGACCGCTTTGGGCAACACCTTCAATATGGGTTCCACAGAAGTCAGCTTTGGCACCGTCACCATGGTGGCACTCTATGGCCTAGCCTGGTTTGTGCTGCGCGACACGGCCCCCGGTCGTCACCTGTACGCGGTTGGCAACAACCCGGAAGCCTCACGCCTGACCGGCATCAACGTGGACCGGGTGCTGATCTCGGTCTACGCCCTGGCGGGCCTGTTCTATGGCATTGCCGCCCTGCTTTCCGTGGCACGAACCGGTGTGGATGACCCCAATGCCGGACAAACCGAAAATCTGGACGCCATCACCGCTGTCGTTCTGGGCGGCACCAGCCTGTTTGGCGGGCGCGACGTCATCATCGGCTCGCTCGTCGGTGCGGTCATCGTGGGTGTCTTTCGCAATGGTCTGACCCTGATGGGTGTGGCCTCGGTTTACCAAACACTGATCACCGGGATTTTGGTGATCCTAGCAGTCGCCGCTGACCAAATGTCTCGCAAGGGAGCACGTTAATGAACACCAATGCTTCAACCCCTCTCATCATGCAGGCCAAGGGCATTGTCAAACGTTATGGACAGGTCACAGCACTGGACGACACCGATTTTGAATTGCGTGCTGGCGAGATTCTGGCCGTCATTGGTGACAACGGCGCCGGCAAATCATCCCTGATCAAGGCCTTGTCAGGTGCGACCATTCCCGATGAAGGTGAGCTGTTCTTGGACGGCAAAGCGGTGCACTTCAAGTCGCCCATTGATGCGCGCCGCGCCGATATCGAAACGGTTTACCAAGATCTGGCCGTGGCACCTGCCATGAGCATTGCAGAAAACCTGTTCCTCGGGCGAGAGATCATTAAATCCAGCCCGTTGGGTCAGTTGCTGCGCTTGATCGACAAGAAAGAAATGCTCAAGCAGGCTGTCGCCCGAATGCAGGAACTGAAAGTGGGTATCCGCACCATGACCCAGCCCGTGGAAACCCTGTCAGGCGGACAGCGTCAGTGCGTGGCCGTGGCTCGCGCTGCAGCGTTTGCACAACACGTGGTCATCATGGACGAGCCCACCGCCGCGCTGGGGGTCAAAGAAGGAAGTATGGTTCTGGAACTCATCCGCCGCGTGCGCGACAAAGGCCTGCCTGTGATTTTGATCAGTCACAACATGCCGCACGTGTTTGAAATTGCGGACCGCATTCACATCCAGCGCCTGGGCAAACGGGCGGCGGTGGTGAACCCCAAAACCATCAGCATGAGCGACACCGTGGCAGTGATGACAGGCGCCAAATCGGTGGACGACCTGCCCGAGGACGCGCACGCTTGACACACCCATGCTGAAAGGAATTAACCCCCTACTCACCCCGGAGTTGCTCAAACTACTCATGGAAATGGGCCATGACGACGCTCTGGTGCTGGCCGATGCCAACTTCACCGCCATGAGCATTGCTGCCGGCAAGCCGGTTTTGCGACTGCCGGGAAGTTCAATGGCGCAGGTCGTCGAAGCGATCACGGCCCTGCGGCCACTGGCCGCAGATGTAGATCACCCCGTGGCCTACATGCAAGTCAGTGGTAGCGACAAGGGCTACCGATCTGGAGTGCAGAGGGACGTGATGGAGACCCTCACCCCTCAACTCCTTCCCACGCAAAGTGCCGAGGCAGTAGAACGATTCGCTTTCTACGACCGGGCCCGAGCGGCCTACGCCATCGTTCTGACCGGTGAGCGACAGCCGTTTGCAAACTTTATTCTGCGCAAGGGAGTGATCGGCGAAAATCTGCGCCCATGACACCTACCGCCACGCTTTCTGATACGCCGTCCCCCCAATTGCTGCGACCCCGTGGCTCTAACCATGTGGGTATGCGGCAATTCAATGAGCGCGTGGTGCTACAGGCCATCCGGCTCAATGGCAGCCTGGCCAAAGCCGAATTGGCCCGTCTGACCGGGCTGACGGCCCAAACCATTGGGTTGATCACCACCCGGCTGGTGGAGGATGACTTGGTGATCAAACACGACAAGGTGCGCGGCCGTATTGGGCAACCTTCAGTGCCGCTGGCATTGAACCCGGATGGTGCATTTTCCATGGGCATCAAGATTGGTCGCCGCAGTGCGGAATGGCTGCTGGTGGACTTCACGGGAGCCGTCTGCCAACGGCACACCTTGCACTACGATTTTCCCGTCGCCCATACCCTGTTGCCCGCCATAGGCGAACGATTGAACGCCATGCACAAGGCGCTGGGGCCTTTGAGCGACCGCTTGGTGGGCATCGGCGTCGCCGCACCTTTTCAAATGGGTGGCTGGCACAAGATGCTCGGCCTGTCTGATGCGGACTCCAGTGAATGGGATCAAATTGACCTTGGCGCCCAGATTCAAGCCATGACGGAGGTGCCTGTGAGCTTCGTCAGAGACACGTCGGGTGCCTGCATGGCCGAGCTGGTGGCAGGACGCGGGCGCGATTTAAAAAGCTTTCTTTACCTTTTTGTGGACACCTTTGTAGGTGGTGGGCTGGTGATCAACTCCCACCTTCATGTAGGCAGCCACGGCAACGCAGGGGCCGTAGCCTCTCTGCCCACCGCCATGACAAACGGTCCGTTGCCACCGCCGCAACTGGTGAGTCATACCTCCTTATGGGAGCTGGAACAACGTTTTCAGGCCCTCGGACTGGACCCCAGTGCGGCCTACGACGAGCGGGCGATGGCAGAGCCTTTTGCGACAGAAACCCAAGCCTGGCTGCAACAAGCCGCCCTCGCCCTGGCGCATTGCGTGGTCAGCGGCACGGCTTTTCTGGACATCAAAACGGTGGTAATTGACGGCTCGTTTTGCCGCGCCTTGCTCACTCAGTTGCTTGCAGTGACCGAGCAAGCGCTCAAAAGCTACAACTGGGAAGGACTCTGGCCAGTCAACCTGGTGGCCGGCAGCGTAGGCCCGGACGCGGGAGCCCTAGGCGGCGCGCTATTACCGTTGCACGGGAACTTTGCACCCGACCAAGACCTGTTCCTGAAGGTCGAGGCCTGAGGCCCGACGGCTACTTCAAACCTCGACCGGGCGGCGCTTGGCCTTCCAGGCGCCAAACATCACGATCAGGCCAGGCACCAAGATCATCGCCCAGATGATTTTGTCCAGGTTCGTTTTGACCCAGGGAATACTGCCCAAAAAGTAGCCTGCCGTGCAAATACTCAAGACCCAAATCAAGGCGCCAATCACGTTGTAAGAGGTGAACTTGACCCGCCCCATCGCGGCCACGCCGGCAACAAACGGCGCAAATGTTCGCAAAAAAGGCATGAACCGGGCCAGGATGATGGTGATGCCGCCGTAGCGCTCGTAAAAATCGTGTGCCCGGTTGAACGCGGCTTTATTGAACAGCCGGGAGCTTTCCCACTTGAACACCTTCGGCCCCAGATAACGCCCAATGGTGTAGTTGCATTGGTCGCCCAAAATAGCCGCGGCGATCAACACGCCACAGGCCAGCGGAAAACTCATCATGCCAGCACCACACAAGGCGCCAACAACAAACAACAGCGAGTCACCGGGCAAAAACGGCATGACAACCAGGCCTGTTTCCACGAAGACGATCAGGAACAGTAAGGCATAGACCCACATGCCGTAGCTCTGCACAAACACCTCGAGGTGCTTGTCCACATGCAAAATGAAGTCGATCAAAAAGGTAATGATTTCCATGGGGGCAGATTATCGCGCCCCAACGACCCGGCCAATGGCCATGGGGCGCCCGCATCCCCAAGGTGCGGTGGGATTAGCTGAAGTCGTCGAGATCACCAAATTGAGACTGTGCCTGGGCCCACCCCTCCAAACCCGCCGAATGACTCAACACCAACCGACCTGATCGCACACCGGTCACCAATGGCTCATTCGCTGTCGCCTGGAGTTCAGGCAGTGATGAGGCGCCCGCACTCAATACGCCGATCCAGCCATTGCGCCCCCCTTTTTTAATCGCGTAGAGGCAGGCATCCGCCAACCTCACCGCAGCATCCCACGCCAGAGCGCGGGGATAGTCGGGGCTCAGCGGAAAGCAGGAGAACCCGACTGAACAGGTTTTGGTCAATGGTGTTCCGTCATCCAGCACAAAAGGCAATTCACCAACGGCCGCGCAAGCCCTCTCCGCCAATTCAATGGCATGGGCTCGTGCGGTCGCCCGGGCCACGACAAGGAACTCTTCCCCTCCCCAGCGCACCAGAAAATCGCTGTCGCGAAACACTCTGAGCAGACGGCTGCGCATTTGCTTGATCACCGCGTCGCCCGCTGCGTGTCCATATTGGTCATTCACCTCCTTGAAGTGGTCAATATCGAACATGAAGAAAATCAAATCCACTGGAGCCGCAACCTGAGCACCATGTTGCAAATGGTGTTCATGGGAGCGAACCACCAGAGCGACCTCGGCGTCAATGTGTTGGGCCAAAAACCGGCGGTTTCTCAGGCCCGTCAGTGGATCGGTGAGGCTGGACTCGTGCAACGCCGCGGACTCCCGCTGCAAAGCCAGTGTCAAGTCTTGCAGCTCTGCGGTGCGTTCCCTCACCCTGGCCTCCAGTTCCAACTGAACGCGCCGCAAATGACGGGTGCGAACATGAACCACCCCGCCCAGCAGGCCCAGCCCCAAAAGCGTGGCCAACAGGCGAAACCACCATTGCTGCCACCAGGCGGGAAGCACCTGAACCTCAATTCGCAACTCATTCGAGCTCCAAACCCCACTGCGGTTCGTGGCCTTGACCTGCAGCACGTAGTGACCTGGATCCAGGTTGCTGTAACTGGCGATACGGGAACTGGCGTCGCGGGTGATCCAGTACGGGTCAAACCCCTCCAAGCGATAGGCGTAACGAATTCGATTCGGATCACTGAAATCAAGCGCCGAAAATTCAACGCCAAAGCTGCGTTGTTCAGGCGGGACTTGCAAGCCCTTGAGGACCTGCCCCGCCTTTTGCGCCCTGCCATTGGCATACAACTCGGACACCACCAGCCGCGGCGCAAAGTCAGACACGTCAAACGCCTCTGGTTTGACCACCAAAATTCCCTTGCTCCCGCCAAAGAGCATTCGCCCGTCCGAGGTTTTGTCATAGGACATGAACCAGCCCGTGCCCAAGTCCGCCCCGTCCACAGCCGTGAGCTCGCTCATGCGATCTGCCTTGGGGTCATAAACGTACATTTGCGTCCAGATGCGCCCTCGCCCGTCCTCCAGCAAATTGGCGCCAAACGGGCGGTTGAGAATGCCATGGCGTTCACTGATGCGGTCAAAACGGGCCGTCTGACCGTCCCAACTGTTCATGCGGTGCAAGCCTGCCACGCCAGTGTCGATCCACAAGGTGTGCTGGCGGTCAAACAAAAGACCTGCCACGCTCGGGTTGCCCAAGCCTTCGCCAGCCTGCGCAACAACAGGTGTTGCCGCGCGGTCACCTGGTGCAATTCGAAACAGACCTTTCTCCCCACCGACCCAAACACTCTGGTCCGGCGCCTCGGCCAGGGCATGAATTCCGCCATCCAGGCGGGCGACACCCGCTTTCAGCGTCACCCGAACCAATGAACGGATACCCGGTCGAAAGACATAGAGCCCATCGGCCGTTCCGATCCAAAGCATTCCATTGCTGGTGGCCAACATGCGGCGAATCTCGCCGACCCCGGTATGCAAGGTGCTGAGCAGTTGTCGATTGCGCCCGTACTCAAAGAGCTGCGTCGCGGTGCCCAGCCACACTGAGCCATTTCGGGTTTGAGCCATTGCGTTGACCATGGCCGTCGACCCGTCGGCACTGGCGGCGGGCACTCCGGCTCGGTGAACTCGCGAACCCCTGATCGGGGGAGCCACCTCCCCAATGACCCGCAACCGGCTGTCCATGACCGCCGCCCCACCCCGGTGCGAAGCGGCCCAGATTTCACCGTTGTCGACTTGCAGCAGACTCCGCACGCTGGGCCCATCCAGGCGACTCCCCAGCGTCAAGTCGGCGCCGCGCAGCCAAATGCTGAGGTTATTCGGGTTGTGGCGCTGCAACCCCAAACCAAAACCACCGACCCAGATCCAGCCGGCCTGGTCCCGCACCAACGTGGTCACTTCATTGCCGGCCAGCCCCGATCGTTGCCGAATGTCATGTTTAAGTTGGCTGACCAGCACCAGCGACGGGTCGTAAATCTCAATCCCATCGGAGCGCCCCACCCACATGCCTCGCCCTGGGACCTCCACAAAACTGGACACGGCGTTGACCGAGGGTGCAGCTAAGTGCTTTGACCCCAGCAGCACCTCACCTTTCAGGGTGAGTGGATCAATGACCATGACACGCCCTTGCTGCGTGCCCGCCCAAATCCGGCCGTCGGCACTTTGGTAGAGGGCCTGAACCAACTGCCCGACCAGCGGGGCTATACCAGCGGAGAGCACGGGCTCAAACACCTCACTCCCACGTTTGAGCCGGCTCAAACCCGCCCAGGTGCCCACCCAAAGCGTGCCTTCCGAGTCCATCAGCAGGGCTTGCACACGGTCATCGGGCAAGCTGCCGGGCTGTGAGGAGTGCCGATAGGTGGTGAAAGTGCCGCGAACGGGGTCTAAGCGGGCCACCCCCCCGCCGACGCTGCCCACCCAAATGCTGCCGTCCTGGTCCTCGGCCAAGGCACGCACTGTCGGGACCGCGACGCCATTGGCGCCGCCCAGCCGATAGTCGGTCACTTGCTCCAGAACAGGGTCATAAACGGCCAGGCCGTCAGTCTCGGTGCCAATCCACAGTCGGCCGTCCCGGGCTGGCAACAAGGCACGGATCCAGCCCAGGTTGCGCCGGGTCGGCACCACGCTGTCGCGCTCCAGGGGTCGAAAACGGTAGCCGTCGTAGCGCACCAAGCCGTCCCCGGTGGCCACCCACAAGAATCCGGCCTTGTCCTGCGCCAGTGTGGGAACCACATCACGCGGAATGACGCCAGCCCCCACCGTCTCGAAACGCGGCACCGCCAAGGGATTTTGCGACATAAAGGCACGTGCTGGCTCGGCCGAAGCAGTCGTGCTGACCAGCAAGATGGCCAAGCTTAAAAACTGTAGTAACAAGCGCATGGCTTGATGCTAGCCCAGGTCGAGCCCAAAAACCATGCAGGTATGCACGATGTGAACTATGAAATTGCTATTAATTAAATAGCTTTTCACGCTGATCCAGCAAGGGGGCAAGCCAATTTTCATTCAAATTTTTGACCCAACACCCCGCAATTGACGCCTGCGCATCAAGTAGTACACCACTGGCACCACAAACATCGACAGCAGTGGTGCCGTCACCATGCCACCCACCATGGGCGCGGCAATGCGTTGCATCACCTCTGAGCCGGTTCCTGTGCCCCACATGATGGGCAGCAAGCCCGCCAGAATGACGGCCACCGTCATGGCCTTGGGCCGTACCCGCAGCACCGCCCCTTCGCGGATGGCGTCCAGCAAATCGGCTTCGGTGGTTTTGCCCTCCTCCAGGCGTTGCTGCCAAGCCTGCTTGAGGTAGAGCAGCATGATGACGCCGAACTCGGCGGTCACCCCGGCCAAAGCGATGAAGCCGACCACACCCGCCACCGACAGGTTGTAGCCCAGCCCGTACAGCAGCCAAATTCCGCCAATCAGGGCAAACGGCAGGGTCAGCATGACCAGAAGTGCCTCGTCAAAGCGGGAGAAGGTCAGGTACAAAAGCACAAAAATGATGAGCAGTGTGAACGGCACTACCAGCTTGAGTTTGGCCGTGGCCCGCTCCAGAAACTCGAATTGGCCTGACCATGATACCGAGTAGCCCGGTGGCAACACCACCTGCTCGGCCACCGCGCTCTGCATCTCGCGCACGGCCGAACCCAGGTCTCGCCCGCGCAAATCCACGTAGACAAAACCGGCCAGGCGGGCGTTTTCACTGCGCAGCATGGGCGGGCCGTCGGTGATTTTGAGCGTGGCCACATCCGATAGCACCAGACGCTGGCCGCGCGGCGTGACGATGGGCAGGGCGCGCAGCTTGTCCAGCGAATCCCTGATTTCGCGCGGGTAGCGCACATTGATGGGGAAACGCTGCAAACCCTCCACGGTTTCGCCCACATTCATGCCCCCAATGGCTGAACTCACCACGGATTGAACATCGGCAATGTTGAGTCCGTAGCGGGACGCTTGTTCGCGATGAATGTCCACGTCAATGTAGCGCCCGCCATCCAGGCGCTCGGCAAAGGCACTGGTCACACCTGCTATGGGTTTGACCACGCGCTCCACCTCGGCTGTGAGGCGGTTGATGACGGCCAGGTCCGGCCCCAGCACCTTCACTCCCACCGGGCTTTTGATGCCCGTGGCCAACATGTCCAAGCGGTTGCGAATGGGGGGAATCCAGATGTTGGTCAGCCCCGGCACCCGCACCGTTTTGTCCAGCTCCTCGATCAGCTTGTCAGATGTCATTCCTGCACGCCATTGGTCTTGGGGTTTGAGCTGAATCGTGGTCTCAAACATCACCAGCGGCGCCGGGTCCGTGGCCGTCACCGCGCGCCCTGCTTTGCCGTAAACACTTTTCACCTCAGGCACGGTCTTGATGAGCCGGTCGGTTTGCTGCAGCAGCTCGGCGGCTTTGCCAGCCGACAGGCCAGGCAGCGCGGTGGGCATGTACAAGAGGTCACCTTCATCCAGCGGCGGCATGAATTCACTGCCAATGTGCTGCAACGGCCAGAAGCTGACCACCAGCGCAAGCAATGCCACCACCAGCGTGCTCTTGGGAAAGCGCAGCACGCCGTTCAACAGCGGCCGGTACAGGGCAATCAACCCCCGGTTGAGCGGGTTTTTTTGCTCGTCAGGAATGTGCCCGCGAATCAAATAGCCCATTAACACTGGAATCAAGGTGACAGACAGAATCGCCGCAGCGGCCATGGCGTAGGTTTTGGTGAAGGCAAGGGGCGAAAACATGCGCCCTTCCTGCGCTTCCAGCGTAAACACGGGCACAAACGACAAGGTAATGATGAGCAGTGAGAAAAACAAGGCCGGGCCCACTTCGGCCGCTGCATCGCCAATCACTCGCCAGCGGGCCTCGCCTTTGAGCGTGCCGTCGGGGTGTTCATGCGTCCACTTTTCCAGGTGTTTGTGGGCGTTCTCGATCATCACCACGGCGGCGTCCACCATGGCACCAATGGCGATGGCAATGCCGCCCAGCGACATGATGTTGGCATTCACCCCCTGCCACTGCATCACGATGAACGCCATCAAAATCCCTAGGGGCAAAGAAATGATGGCCACAAAGGCGGAGCGAAGGTGAAACAAAAACAGCGCGCAGACCACCGCTACCACCGCAAACTCCTCCAGCAACTTGGTGCTCAAGTTGGCAATCGCCCTCTCGATCAAGCTGCTTCGGTCATAGGTGGTGACGATCTCCACACCGGCTGGCAAGCTGCCCTGCAGGCTGGCCAGCTTGGCCTTGACGGCTTGAATGGTGGTGAGTGCGTTCTCGCCGGAACGCATCACAATGACACCGCCCACCGACTCGCCCTCGCCGTCCAGCTCGCCAATGCCACGGCGCATCTCCGGGCCCACTTGCACCCGGGCCACATCACCCAGAAGCACCGATACCCCCGCGTCTGTGGTCATCAGGGGAATAGCGCGAAAGTCATCCAGCGTTTTCAGGTAACCCGAGGCGCGCACCATGTACTCGGCCTCGCCCAGCTCCAGAACCCCGCCACCGGTTTCCTGGTTGGCCCGTTTGATGGCATCAATCACCTTGCCGTGGGGAATGCGGTAGGCCGCCAACTGCTCCGGGTCGAGCACCACCTGGTACTGGCGCACCATGCCGCCAATGGTGGCCACCTCGGCCACGCCAGGTACGGTTTTCAACTCAAACTTGAGAAACCAGTCTTGCAGCGTGCGCAGCTGTGACAGGTCTTGCTGGCCAGTTTTGTCCACCAGCGCGTACTGATAAATCCAGCCCACGCCGGTGGCATCCGGCCCAATGGCAGACGAGGCGCCAGGCGGCAGGCGAGACTGGGCCTGATTCAGGTACTCCAGCACCCGGGAGCGCGCCCAGTACAGGTCGGTGCCGTCTTTGAACAGAATGTAGACGTAACTGTCGCCAAAAAAAGAGTAACCCCGCACCACCTTGGCACCGGGCACCGACAGCATGGTGGTGGTCAGCGGGTAAGTCACCTGGTTTTCCACCAGTTGCGGCGCTTGGCCCGGCCAGCTGGTGCGAATGATGACCTGCACGTCGGACAGATCCGGCAGCGCATCCAGCGGCGTGCGAGACACCGCCACCACACCCCAGGCGGTGATCATCACGGTGGCTAACAGCACCAAAAAGCGGTTCAGAATCGACCATCGAATCAGTTTCGCAATCATGGGGCACCTGCCTTGCCGCTGGCCGCACGCAAACTCTCAATTTGCGGCCCGTCATCGCCCATGCTGAACTCAATGTCCACCTCGCTTCCTACTTTTATTGCCGATTTTGGCAAGGCCTTCAGGCTGGGGGCCAACTGAAACCCCATCGTCATGCCAGGCCACTTAAGGCTGTCAATCTCGGGGTGAGTGAGGGTCAGCACCGAGCCGTTCACGGCTTCAATCAAGGCCCGTGTCACATGCAATGAAGGCTTAGCGGCCTCCACCTTCGGACCCGTTCGGGCCTCAATGCCTTTGAGGCTGGCTTCTGAGTCGATCAGAAACTGGCCTGACAACACCACCTTTTGCCCGGCCTGCAAGCCACGCCGAATCTCAGTTTTTCCAGCGGTTTCCAGCCCCGTCTCGACCTCAACCGGGCGAAAGGCGCCATCGGCCTCAGCCACCATCACCACCACGCGCTGGCCGGTTCGAATCACCGCTTCACTGGGCACGAACAGGGTGTTGGCCTGGCCCGCCCCACTCAACGCCATCTGCACAAACATACCGGGCACCAGTTGCCCCCCAGGATTGCGCAAGACCATACGAACCTTGAAGGTGCGGGTGCTCGCATTCACCTCCGGCAACAGGGCCTGCACCTTTCCTTCAAAGGTGGTACCGGGCAACGCCGCACTGCGCGCCACCACCTTGGCCCCGACCCGCATCTGGGCCGCCTGGCTTTCAGGCACCTGCGCTTCGGCCCACACGCTGGAAAGCCCGTTGATGCGGGCCAGCAGCATGCCCGGCATCACGGTGCTGCCCTCTCGGGCGTTGAGTTCGGTCAGCACCCCGGCAATGGGCGCGGTCAATGTCAGGCGGGCCTGCACCACGCCGCTGCGCTCCACCAGAGCGATTTGGGCCTCGCTCATGCCACTTTGGCGCATGCGCTGGCGGGCCGCGTCTAGCAGTGGCGCCAGCCCCTGGCCTTGCATGCGGCGCACGGACAAATAGTCTTCCTGAGCCGCCACCCAGTCCGGCACATACACCTCAAACAGGGCTTGGCCCTTGCTGACTCGGTCCAGCGTGGCGCCCACATGGACCTTCTCAACATAGCCCATGGCACGAGCCTGCACCAAAGCCAGGTCGCGCTCGTTCCAGGCAATGGCGCCTGCGGCCAGCACCTCGGCACCCAAAGCGCCTTGCGTGACATCGCCGGTGCGCAGGCCTAGGTTTTGCTGAATGCGGGGGCTCACGCTGATGGTGCCGCTGTCCGCCCCGGCGGAGCCGGCGTAGGCAGGCACCAGCATCATGTCCATGAAGGGCGACTTCCCCGGCGCGTCAAACTTCTTTCCTGGCGTCATGGGGTCGTGGTAATACAACACCTCCCGGCCCGTCTCAGGGTCCACCTGACCTGCCTTGATACCGGTCTCCATGTGGCGTCGGGTGGCGGCCTCGCCTTGAGGAATGCCCCAGGTGGACGGGTCCACCATGGCAACCGCAGGCGCCGCACTTGGTGCGGTCGCAGGCATGGCGTCGGACGGCGACGCCGTGTGTTGCATGCCCTGTTGCATGCCCATTCGATACAAACCATAGCCAGCGGCAGACAACACGCCGGCGGCGACCAAACTGAGAGTGAGTGTTTTGGCGTTCATTGCGCGTACTCCTGGGCGGTCGTCTGAAGGGGGGGTGGGATCACGGCTGAGTTGCCGTCTGGCAGCAGGAACTCCAGCGAGGTCCACAAAGCGGCGGTTTGCATTTCGATGCGCAATCGCTCCACCTGCGTGTCAATCTCCATGCGCCGGGCCTCCAGCACACTGGTCAGAGGCAGCTTGCCGCCCCGGTAAGCAGCCAGCGCCGCTTGCGTGCGCTCACGCGCCAACACGATCAGGGTCTTGTCATAGTGCGTCAACCGGGTCAAGTTGCTTTGCCAACTGGCCAGCCAAGTCTGTGTTTGTGCCAAATGCGCGCGCGCCATTTCGTCACGTTCCGCCCTGATCTGTTCTACCTTGGCCAAACGGGCGCTCAGTTCCCGGTCTTGCCGGTTTTTTTGATCCCATTGCAAGGGGATCGACACGCCCACCGACACCATATTGGCGTAGGCGGGGCCACGTTGGCTGAACATCAAGGAGGCGCTCCAGTCCGCCCCTTTATCCTGTCGCGCGTTGTCCGCTTCAGCTTGGGCCAGCGCCTGGCGGCTGCTCAGCACCCCAAGGTCAGGGTGACGCTCGAGCTGATGCGCGGGCGCTTCATTGGTGTAGCGGGTGCGCGCCAGCGAAGGGGCGTCGCCCAAGGGCGCGTCTGCCAAAGTGCCCACCCAGCGCGCCAAGATGCTGCGGGCATTAGCGACGCGGGTGCGGGCCTCAACAATGCGATCGTCCAGACGGGCCACCGATGACTGCGCCGCCCACACATCAGTTTGCATGCCCCGGCCTGAGCGGTAGGCCGTTTCTGCGGCCTCTATTTGCAGAGAAGTTTCTTCGCGTTGCTGATTGAGCAGATCCAACATTTGTTGTTGGTAGTGCTGGTCAAACCAGGCCAGTGCCGTTTGCTGGCGCAACTCACTCAAGCGCAGGACGCGCAGGGCCAGCGCGGCGTCGCTCTCGCGCTCCAACCGGGCGCTGCGGGTCAGGCGCTTTTCCGCGCTGACAAAGGTCTGCGCAAAACCGACTGAGCGCATCGTCATTGCCTCGGCAGCCACGCTGAAGGCGTTTTTACCTTCAATGGGCAAGTTGTCCAGCGATAGACGCAATGTCGGGTCAGGCAAACGCCCGGCGGCCACCGCCGAATCTTGCGCGGATCGACTGGCCGCGTCTTGCGCGACCAGCGCTTGCGAGCGGGTTTCGGCTTCGCGCAGCGCCAGATCCAGCGTCAAAGGTGAAAGGTGCGTAGGCGCTTGTGCCAAGGCCCCGCCAAACAGGCCGGCACTCAACAACGCCGCCCCAGCAAGATGAAATACAAAAGGCATCAGCCCACTCCCCATGAGGTCGCCGCAGCCCATTCAAAGCCGCAGCACAAACGATCAGCGGTGGCCCGTCATGCCCAACAGGCACAACCCGACCAACCACTAGCGGTTAAAAAGAACTCAGAGGAAAGACGGAGGCCGCCAGACGCCAGTCGCGTCTGTCGACAAAGCGAACGGCGGAGCGCTCGCACGCGGCGCCGACGCCGCAGGGGCTAGGGCAGGCAGGAGAAGATCGTTGGCCCCAGTCACCGTAGGTGAAGGGCAGGCCTGGCCTGTTTTGCACAACTGGCCGGTTTGGGCATGGGCGGCGGCATCATTGCAGCAATCATCCGCGTTGTCCGCCGTTGACATGACTTCTTCCATGGCGCATGGTGGTTCCAACAGACGCGTTCCCGCCATGCCTTGAAAGGCCAACGCAAAACACATCAGGAAAACCAGCAACGAACGCATGGCGGGATTCTAGTGGCACAAACTCCGCGCACGAGTCTCCTTAAAATACCGAGGTGAACGCTGCTCCTTCCCCCTCCCCCCGCCGCCCCATTCTTGAACTGCCTGACGAACTGATCAGCCAAATTGCTGCCGGTGAGGTGGTGGAACGCCCCGCCTCCGTGGTGCGCGAGTTGGTGGACAACGCGCTGGACGCCGGCGCCACCCAAGTCACCGTGCGCCTGCTGGCCGGTGGCGTGCGCTTGATCTCGGTGGAGGACGACGGCGCGGGCATCGTTCGCGAAGAGCTGCCCATTGCGCTCAAACGCCACGCCACCAGCAAAATCCGCAACCTCACGGACCTGGAGTCGGTGGGCACCATGGGGTTTCGGGGCGAGGCCTTGGCCGCTATCAACTCCATAGCTGACTGCGCAATACTTTCAAGGGCTGTAGGCCAAAACAGTGCTTACCTTTTGGAAGGACGCACGGGTGAACTTCGCCCCGTGGCCCGCAGCACCGGCACCACGGTGGAAGTGAAAGAGTTGTTTTACAGTACCCCGGCGCGGCGCAAATTTCTCAAAACTGACGCCACCGAGTTGTCGCACTGCATTGAGGCCGTGCGCCGCCACGCCTTGGCTCGCCCGGATGTGGGCTTTGCGATCTGGCACGAAGGCAAGTTGGTGGAGCAATGGCGCCGCTGCCCCGAGGCGACCGAGGCGCTGCCGTCCGGCCACGCCAAAGCCCCGCTGGGCCAACGTTTGTATGACGTGCTGGGCAAGGACTTCATTGACCAGTCGGTGTTGGTGGACTACCGCACCAGCCGCAGCCGACCCGAGTCGACCGCCCAGGTTCGGGTTTGGGGGCGTGCCGGCATCCCAGACGCCGCCCGCTCACGCGCCGACCAGCAGTTTTGCTATGTGAACGGTCGCTTTGTGCGCGACAAAGTGCTCACCCATGCAGCCCGCAGCGCCTATGAAGACGTGCTGCACGGGCATCGCCAGCCGGTGTATGCGCTGTACATCGAGATTGACCCCACCCGGGTGGATGTGAACGTGCATCCCACCAAAATTGAAGTGCGTTTTCGCGACAGCCGCGAAGTGCACCAGGCGGTGCGCCACGCCGTGGAAGACGCGCTGGCCGCGCCACGCGCCGGACTGGCAACTGCAACTGCCGATTCCTTGGGCCTTGATGGCTCGGCGGGGTCATCCACTGACGTCAGCGGCGAGACTTATGCATCAAATAGGCCTCTGGCCCCTATGTACTCTGCGCAACCCGCTATCATTTTTGAAAATCAAGGGGGCCACAAGGTCAGCGACCTGGGCGCCTTGTGGCAACCCACCTACGGCGCCACGTCCAACCACCCGGCCCCTCAACCGCCCCTGCCAGAGGCGGGTGACACCCGCCCTGCCGATGCGCCATTGCCCGACCAAGCCTGGCCGCTGGGCCGCGCCATGGCGCAATTGCAAGGGGTGTACATCCTGTCGGAAAACGCGCAAGGCCTGATCATTGTGGACATGCATGCTGCCCATGAGCGCATCGTGTACGAGCGCCTGAAGAACCAGTTAGCCGCCCGCGACCTCAACAGCAACGCCCTGCCCGGTCTGCTCGGCCAACCCCTGCTGATTCCGGCCACTTTCGCGGCCACGCCTACCGAGGTGGCCACCGCCGAAGCGCACGCCGACACCTTGAGCACGCTGGGTTTGGAAATCACGCCGTTCTCAGCCAAAACGCTGGCCGTTCGCGCCGTACCCAGCACCCTGGCCCAAGGCGACCCGGTCGAACTGGCCCGCAGTGTGCTGGCCGAACTGAGTCAGCACGACGCCAGCACGGTGATTCAGCGCGCGCAGAACGAGTTGCTCGCCACCATGGCCTGCCACGGCGCAGTGCGTGCTAACCGCAAATTAACGATCGATGAAATGAATGGCCTGCTGCGCCAGATGGAATCCACCGAGCGCTCCGATCAGTGCAACCACGGCCGCCCCACCTGGCGCCAAGTCACCCTGAAAGACCTAGACGCCCTGTTTCTGCGAGGGCGTTAGAGCGCGGTCAGTGCGAGTGCAAATGGTGCGCGTCGGGCACATGAGGGTGCTCATGCTGCATGGCCTCATGCCGATGCGGGTGGCTGTGTACTCCTGCAGGCATTGGGTCATGTAAATGCAGATGGTGCCCATCGTCATGACGATGGGCATGTTCGTGGTCAAGCGCCGTGTGCGCATGCTCGTGGGCATGGTTCTCCAACAAGTGCAGCACCACACCCAGCAGCATCAAAACGCCGCCCACAACCAGCATCCACGTGACCGTGCGGCTGCCCAACACGAAGGCACCGGCGGCACCAATGAAGGGGGCAAAAGCAAAAACAGAACCGGTTCGCCCCGAACCAAAAGCGCGCTGCGCCAACAAGTAGAAACGCAAACTTAAGCCATAGCCAGTGGCACCAATCGCCACCAACGCAACCGCCGCCCACACACCGGGCACAGGCTCGGCCAGCAGCCAGGCGATGACCGCCGTGGCACAAGCACCCAAGCTGGCTTTGGTCAGCACGACTTGGCCGGGATCGCGCTCTGCCACCGCTCTGGACAAGGTGTTATCCACGCCCCAGGCCACGGTGGCGACCAGCACCGCCAACAGCCCCAACAATTGCGTGGCGCCTGCCAAGCCTTGTTCCAGCACCAAGGCCACGCCACCGGCGAGCATCAACAACATGGCGACCCCAACACGCCGGTCAATGGTTTCACCATACAAGCGCCAAGCCAGCACCACAGTGAACACCGCCTCCAGCGTCAACATCAGCGAGGCGCTGGAGCCGCTGGTGCGTTGCAAGCCCCACGCTAACGCCACCGGGCCAATCACCGCACCCAAGCCCGCCATGGCGATCACCCGAGGCCAATCAGACCGGCGTAACGCCGCCTCTCTTTCAGGCGGATGCCGCATGAGCAGCGCCACGGCCGCCGCACCCGCGTAGAGCAGTGCCGCGGTGGTGAAGGCGCCTAATCCGAGCCCAAAATGCTGAACCAGCGGCGTGCTTAGACCAAACAGCACCGCCGCCAAGAGCGCAAGGAAACCCCCTTTGAGGGCCGGCGAAGACAGGCGATTCATAGTCGATTTCATTTTAGGGGACGCCGGCGATCAGGGAAGCGGTTTTCCACATCAGCCCGCCAAACCTAGCCCCGCCCGGCGTCGCGTGGCCCACACAAATGGACGCGGCTCTGTTCGCCGACCAAGCCATGGGATTGCGTGAACACCTGCTGGCAACCCCGCTGGCCCAGCGCTTCGAGTTGGACCGGGAACACTACCTGCTGTTCATCAACTTTGAAGGGCTGGCCATTGACACCACCGCCGACATAGCCGACGTCGAGCGCCATGTGGAGCGCTTGCTGGCGTCCTTTGTGACTGGCCCGGCAGAGCGTGTGCCGTGGTGGTGAATTGCGACAGCTTCACCATAGCGCCCGCCCTTGTGGACGACTACTCGGCCATGGTCAAGCGCTTAGCCGAGCGTTTCTACTGCCGCGTGACGGGTTATGGCACCGGCGGCTTCCTCAAAGCTCGATTGGAGGCGAGCCACAGCGGCCAGAGTCGCTAGCATTTGCCAGCCACGGGGTTCGAAAACACAAAGACAATCGACGGACGCATCAACCGCCCGGCGGCCTCACTCAGCTCGCGGCGGGCATTCAGATTGCGTGATCAGCAGAACGCTCAGCATCCCGTTTATGAGGCAGCAACTGTTTCACGAGCATCTCCGAACGCCGGAATGCGTCTGCCATGTTGGCTCGCATTTCATCTTCAGCCCATGGTTTGGCGATGAATTTGTAGATATACCCCTCGTCCACTATTCGGGTCACCGTCTCCAAATCCGCATAGCCCGAAAGAATGAGTCGAACCGTACTGGGCGAAATGATGCAAACCCGGTGCATCAATTCAGTGCCGCTCATGTGGGGCATGCGCTGGTCCGACAACAACACCTGCACCTCATTGATGGCCAATAGCTCCAACGCCTCTTCACCGCTACTGGCACTCAGAATTCGGCAGCCCTCTTTACGAAGGGACCGGCGCAAGGCCGACACGATACCGGGCTCATCATCGACCAGAAGGAGAGTTTTTTGTCCTGAGTCGATGCTCAGGCTGTGGGTCATCCTGCTGTCTTGGCTCAACATCGCTCGCAGGGCGGGTTCGGCAAGCGGACGGCTGAACAGATAACCTTGCATTTCATCGCAGCCGTTCTTTCTGAGCAAGCCCAGTTGCGCGTCGGTCTCCACGCCCTCGGCGACGACCTTCATGCGCATGCGATGCGCCAGGTCAATGATGGTCATGGCTATGATGGCTGAACTGGGCTCGGTCACCATGTTCTGCACGAACGAGCGGTCGATCTTCAAGGTATCGAAGGGAAAGCGTCCCAGATAGGCAAGACTGGAGTATCCGGTACCAAAATCATCCAGCGCCAGGCTGACACCCGTGGCTTTGATTTTTCTAAGCAGTGTGGCGGCCGCTTCGGGGTCTTCCATCAAGACGCTTTCGGTCAGTTCAACCTCGAGCAGGTGCGGGGAAATACCGTAGTCCTTCAAGACCCGAGACAGCATAGCGTCGAGGTCGCCGGCCTGAAGCTGGTGCGCCGACACATTGACTGCCACTTTGATCTCGGGCAATCCGGCCTCACGCCATTCAACAATCTGGCGACAAGCCTCTTCAATGACCCACTGCCCCATCGGCACGATCAGCTTGGTTCGCTCCGCCATTGGGATGAAATCATTGGGCGGCACCAACTTCCCATCGGCGCGTTGCCATCGAATCAGAGCTTCCGCCCCGACCACCCTCCCCGTGCGCAAGGACACCTTGGGTTGATAGTGCAGGACCAACTCGCCCTTCTTAATCGCCTCGCGCAAGTCGGCCTCCAGCGCGGATTGCGCTGCCACCACGGCCTGCAGCGCGGGGTCAAAGAAGCGCAGTGCGTTTCGCCCGGCCAACTTGGCCTGGTACATGGCCTGGTCGGCTCGCTTCAAGGGCTCCTCGGGATCTGTCTCGGCCGTGCCACCAAAAAATGCCACGCCAATGCTGACCGTGCCGTCACACGGGCCGCTCGTCAACCAGTACTTATGCGCCAGAGTGGCCAGTAGTTTTTCCCCCATGATCTGAACTTGGGTGGCCGCATCCATTGCGCCTTCCCCAATCTGGTTAAATATCACGACAAACTCATCTCCCCCCAGCCGCGCGGTCGTGTCGCCTTCACGGACACAGGCACTTAAGCGCTCTCCCACTTGTTTCAGCAGCAGGTCACCCTTGGCATGACCGAGCGTGTCGTTGACGCTCTTGAAGTTATCTAGATCGATAAACATCACGGCGCCTTGATGCCGGTTGCGCACACCTGCGGCCATGGCGTGCTGCAGCCGATCCATCAGGAGGCGGCGATTGGGCAGCCCGGTCAACGGGTCATAAAATGCAAATTTCTCTATTTTCTCGGCGGCGGCTTTTTGCGCCGTGATGTCGGTTTGCACACCCACATAGTGGGTCAGCGTGCCGTCGGCCTGACGGATCGGGGAAATAACGGTCTGGTCAATGTAGCGACTGCCGTCCTTGCGCTGATTGTGCAGTTCGCCCTGCCAAGAACGGCCCTGCGTGAGGTCATCCCACATGGCCGTGTAAGTGTCACTGGAGGTGAGACCGGATTGCAGGATTCTTGGGGTCTTGCCAATCAACTCGTCGCGACGGTAGCCGGTATTCTCAAGCAAGGCATCGTTGACATACTCAATCACCGCGTTGGTGTCGGTGATCATGATGCTGTCCGAAGCTTGCTCGACAGCCTGCGATAGTTTGCGCAACTGTCCTTCGGCTTCCTTGCGCGCCGTGATGTCAATGATGGCCGTGAGGTGTCCAATGACGCGACCGTCGGCATCGCGCTCAGGGACCAGACTCACATGAAGTAAGGCGGGCTTGTTTTTCAGCGGTAATGGCGGCGCATCGCGTTCAAATTCGACCGACTGCCCCGCCATCACTGCCTCGATGTGATGCCTGAGTTGAGCATAGGCCGTGTCGCCGAGCAACTCGACCACGGGCTTGCCAACAATATCGGCAGGACGAAGTCCATGCATCTTCGAAAAGTTCTCGTTCACGAACCGATAACGGAGGTCCCGATCTACTTGCGCCAACGCCACGGGCGCGTGGTCGGCAATGGTCTGCAATTGCTGCGTCAGCTCGCGCAGTACGGCTGCGCGAACAAAATTATCGATACCCAAGTCAATATTAGCGGCCATATCCGTGATCAGCTCGCGGGCTGCAGAGTCGAACACGCCAACCTTTCCGGCCGTGAGCATGAGCACGGCCACCGTCACACCCTTGCGATGCAAGGGCAGAACGCATGCGGCTCGCCAACCAAATCCGGCGCGGTGTTGGCGCCAGGGATTGGAGCGCGGATCAGCATCCAGATCTTGACACCACACAGGCCTGTTCTCCTGAACCGCCGTCCCAGTCAGACCGCGACCCATCGTGCTATTGGCATCCACCGAAATATGGAAGTTCTGCAGATACAGGTCAGCGTCTTTGCCAAAGCAGGCAATGGGCTGCAACAGTTGCGTTGTCGGCTCAATCAACCCAACACAGGCCATCTTGATCCCACCGATCTCCACAGCAATGCGACAAACCTCAGAGAACAATTCGTTCTCATCCTTGCACCGCGCAACGGCCGAGTTGCATCTAGTCAAGGCGACATACAGGCGAGTTCGACGATCAACGTCTCGTTTGAGCTTGCGATTCCATCGATAAATGCCCAAAAATCCAAGTCCAATCAACTGCCCTAGCCCCAGCGTCCAACGCACCAAC
Organism: Rhodoferax sp. PAMC 29310; assembly: GCF_017948265.1. NCBI lineage: Bacteria > Pseudomonadati > Pseudomonadota > Betaproteobacteria > Burkholderiales > Comamonadaceae > Rhodoferax > Rhodoferax sp. PAMC 29310. The sequence continues at coordinate 1,593,182 of NZ_CP072852.1, forward strand.
TGACCCAATTTGATGCCACCGTCCAACGCAGCGCCGACCCAGCGGCGCCGGATGATCGACGCCTCGTCGGGCGTGATGGTGACCAGACTCGCGTCGATGAGCGCCAGCAGGCCCTCAACTCGGGGGTTGACCGCAATGCTCAAGCGAAAGGGGTATTCCTGCAACGCACCGGCGTAGCGCAGGCCGGTGATGCCCTCATCGTCAATCCTGCGCAGTGTCGAGGTGGCCTCTGCTACAAAAAATTGGCTATTCTCATCGAGTACCGCCTGCATCGCCTCGTGCATAGTGGCATGCCGCTGCAACTGAATCTGCGGCTCGTGGCTGAGCAGTTCCTCGGCATAGGATTCGGCAGCCACGGCAACGTTGCGGTTAAACAAGTCGCGCTTTTCACCCAAAAATACCTGTCCCTTTCGCGCAAAAACGCCCATAGTAGAAATGAAATAGGGCTTGCTGAGGATCGCTTGGTGTGCGCCGGACGCGCTGCTGTTGACACCAAGGACCAGATCAAGCTCTCCCTCAGCGAGCCGTTGCAGCAACTGCTGCACATTCGGCCCAGGAATGATTTTTGTCTTGAAGCCCGTGTTTTTGACCAGCAAGGCCAGGGTATCGGCGCCTAGCCCCTGATGGCGGCCATTGGTGCTGATGGAATCAAAGGGACTCAAATTTTCAGCCACTCCCACGCGCAACACAGGCAAGGCGGCAATCCGGGCACGCGTCGCGGGGTTGATCTCGTCCACCGACACAGGCACCGGAACCCAGCGCGCCATAATGCGGCTGATTTCGGCCTAGGGAATGGAGGCGAGCGCTTTCTCCATCAAGGGCACCAGCTCGGGCCAGTCCTTGCGCACACCGTAGCGCTGTCCATTGGACATGTCAAAGCCGGTGTTGACCTTGACATTGGTAATGCCTTCGTCGCTCAGGAGCATGGTGTTGACGCCGAGCTCGCCAACAAAGGCCTCGGCGCGGCCCTCGGAAACGGCACGCAAGCCTTCAAGTGGGGTGGTCACGTTGACCACCTGCCATTGCGGATAATGCTGGGCGGCTTGGGCGGTCGATGCATGATCCTTGGCCAGCGCGACCCGCTGGCCCTGAAGCAGTGCCAAATCCTCCAGGCGCGGGGTCTCTGTGCGGGTCAGCACAACCAAGGGCGTACTCAGATAAGGCTGACTGAAATTGAGGAAGGCCTCTCGCTGGGGCGCATGTGACACGGCAATGATCAAATCGATGTCGCCTTGACGAGCGCCGTCAATAATTTGTGACCAGGAGCGCCCGGGCACCAGCTTGAGTTGCAGGCCCAGGCGCTTCGCCACCAAGGCCGTGATTTCCGCCGCCGCGCCATCCGCTTGGCCCTGTTCATTGACGAAGGCGTAGGGCGCATAGTCCGGGTCAACCCCGATTCGAATGACTGGATGGGCAGCAAGCCAGGCGCGTTCAGTGGCCGACAAACTAAGCGCCGACTCCGCAATAGAGGAGCCAGCCGAGAGAACAAAAATGAGGGCGGTGAAAAGCAACCGCAGAATGACCGTCAAGCCCGCCCTTGTCGCCGGGCATTGCCCAAGTCGATTGGCTCTGTTTCGTGGCGACTTGGAGGGCCCGCGAATAGCGTCGCCAATGGTCGATTGCCACGAAAGAATGTTGAGCCCCATAGAATTTTTTGCCTCATTTCTTGAATACAAGATGACGCGCTACAAAACCAGGGCCGGCTGAAAAACAATAATTCTTCCGGAGCAACCCAGCCGCCCTTTCAGTCAATCTGAGATGGGGCCTGAAGCTTTGCGTCCACAGCTCCCGCTGTGTTTGCCAAACGGCGCGCCGTCTAGCACGACAATTTCTTATAACAGGTAAGCCGGACGATGAACACCCCGATCGGCGTTAAGGGGCGGTGCCATCCAGAGACGTCTTGGCCGCAAGGGCGACTCTATGGACACGGAACACTAAGGCGAAGCAGCTCTTGACGACCGCTCGCGCGTGGCCCACACCGCCGCCCCCAGCAAGGCCATTACACCGGTCAGCGCCGCAATGACGGCGCTGGGGTCGGCCTTGGCAGCAAACAGACCGACAGCCAAGCCGGCAGCCGGCTGGGACAGATTGTTGAGCATGATGACCACGCCGGTGGTTTTGCCGTAGTCACCGGGCGGGATGATGAGTTGGCGGCGGCTGCGCACATAGACGCTGAACATCTTGTCAAAACCAATCACCAACACAAAGCCCAAGGCATAAACCCATGGCCCGGCGCCAAACGCCATGATCAGCCCGCCGACCAAAACACAGCCGTAGGACAAACGTCCCATCAAGTTCAAACTGAAATTCAGGCGGGCAATGGCCAGCAAAACCACCACCGTCGCCACCGCACCTCCTGTCTGCAACAGGGCGTAGACGTGGTCTGTTTGTTGAAATACACCGGTGACCATCGCCGCCGATGAAGCCATCGTCACGCCCAGCACCAGGTTCACACCGGCGGTCACCACCGTGAGTCGAAACAAGCCCGGCAAGTGCCACCAGTGACTGAGGCCCGTACGATACGGTTGCCACCAGGCGCCCGCAGGCACCTGCGGCACTGGCCAGTTCACAGGGCAATGCCGGTTCCACACCGCCAGTGCGCCATCCGCCACCCAGAACAACAGCGCCGTGGCCAACACCACGCCCTGCCAGGGCCACCAGTTCAGCAACAGCGCAGCCAGCATGGGGCCCAGCACCATGCCGAGTTGGTCCGCCATCTGGGTCTTGGCCAGCACCGTCACAAAACGCCCCTCACGAAAAACATGGGGCAACATGGTCTCGCGGGCCATCATGCCCTGCGTGGTGAGCACCCCGCACACGGCCGACAAGCCCACCAACCAGCCAATGCCGCCAAACAACATATACCCCGCAACCCCCAGCCCACATACCAACGCCCGATAGACCTGGCTGACCCGCAGCAAGCGCAGTGTGGGCAAACGATCACACAAGGCACCGCACACCGGGTAAGCCATGAATCGGGGCAAGGTTTCCACAAAGAACGCGATGCCTGACCACGCCGCACTCTGGGTGGTTTGAAACACAACCAGAGGCACCAGAAATAACAACACCTGATCTGCCAACCGGGACAAGAAAAGTGACAGGTAAAAGCCCAGCGGCGCAAACTTGCTGATGGCGGGCATGGAGAAATTCATCTGGAAACTATACCCACCCCGTCATGCCAGGTGGCAGCGGCAGCGCTACCATCGACCACTCCCTTTGCTTTCTGAATTTCTCTGGATCAATCAAACCGTTTTCTCCAATCTGGTTTGATCTCCGGTATTCCCCACCCATGTTGCTTCGTCACGTTTCATCACCCGCCCAACGCACCCGAATTCAAGGGGAAACCCACGCCCTGTGGCTACTGGCCTGGCCAATTTTAGTGGGTCAACTGGCCAATGTCGGCATGTCCGTTTTGGACGTGGCCATGGCGGGCCATGCCTCAGCCGAAGATCTGGCCGGCGTTTCTCTGGGGGTGTCGATCTGGAACATGATCATCATCACGCTGATGGGCATCATGATGTCGGTGAGCCCCATCGTGTCGCACCATGTCGGCGCCAAGGCATTTGGCGAAGTGCCGCAGGTGGTGCGTCAAGCCCTGTGGAAAGCCTTGGGTGTGGGCCTCATTGCCATGGTCATGGCGAACGTGGCAACCCTGGTGTTTGATCACCTGAGTCTGGAGCCCAAGGTGCGCGACCTGGCCAAGAATTTTGTGCACATCACCAGCTTTGCCCTGCCGGCGTTCGCCTGCTACCGCGTGTTGTATGGCTACAGCGCCAGCCTGAACCAGACCAAACCGCTGATGATCACCGCGCTGGGTGCACTGGTGCTGAACGGCGTGGTGAACTGGCTGCTGATTTTTGGCAACCTGGGCTTTCCCAAACTTGGTGGTCTGGGCTGCGCGTGGTCAACACTGCTGTGTGTCTGGTTCAACCTGCTGGTATTGCTGTGGTGGATGCGACGCGCCCCCGCCTACCGCAGCACCTGGCCGTTTACGCACTACCAGCGCCCTGACTGGCCACAGATCCGCACGATGCTGAAGCTCGGCCTGCCCATTGGCGTGACCTATTTTGCAGAAACCAGCGCCTTCAGCCTGATTGCCTTGCTGGTGGCCCGCTTTGGCAGCAGCCAAATTGCGGCGCATCAGATTGCGCTGAATTTTTCATCCTTGGTGTTCATGTTGCCGCTGAGCTTGGGGGTGGCGATTTTGACCCGCGTGGGCCAGTCACTGGGCGCCAACGACCCCGTGGCCGCACGCTTTCGGTCCTGGGTGGGCGTAGCCATGGCTTTGGGATTCGCCGTGCTATCGGCTTCTTTCATGGCTCTCTTCAACACACAGATTGCCTGGGCCTACACCAGCGATGGGGCGGTCGCCAAAGTCGCGGCACAGTTGCTGTTTCTGGCCGCGCTGTTTCAGCTGTCGGACGCGACCCAGGTGGCCACCAGTTGTGCCATTCGGGGCTACAAGGTGACACGTTCGCCCATGTTGATTCACCTGACCGCGTTTTGGGTTTTTTCTCTGCCTCTGGGTTATGCACTGGGCATTGCCCCTGACTGGTTGCCCTGGGCGCCAGAGCAAGCCATGGCCGCACAAGGCTTCTGGATTGCCTTGATCGTGGGTTTAACAGTGGCGGCACTGGGTCTCACGGCCCTGCTGCGCTATGTTGCCCTTGATCACATGCCCCAGCCCAGCCAGGACCGCAGGTAAGCCGGTCTAAGCAGCGCCGAACATTTGGTAAATCAGGATGCCCACCACCACGAGCCCGACCATCGCCCAGCCGATGCGGTCAATGCTGCGGTAAAGCGCAGCTTCCATGCGCGCGCCACCCCACGCCATCAGGCCAGCCACCAGAAAAAAACGGGCGCCCCGCCCCACAAAAGACGCCAGTGCAAACGGCAGCAAGGCCATCGACATTGCGCCGGCGGACACTGTGAACACTTTGTAGGGAACCGGGGTGAAGCCGGCAACAAAAATAGCCAGCACGCCCCAGCGCTCGAACCACTCGACCGTGGTGAGGTACCCCGCCCAGTAGGCCGATTGGCGCAGCCAGGGCTCGATTGCCTCGAACCCGTAGTGACCCAGCGTGTAGCCCAATAGGCCTCCGGCCACCGAAGCCAGCGTGGTGATCCACGCAAAATACCAGGCGCGCGACGGATTGGCCAAACTCATGGGCGCCAACATCACATCCGGCGGCACCGGGAAGAACGACGACTCGGCAAAACTCAGGCCACACAAGTACCAGGGTGCACGCCGGTGGCGTGACCATTGCATGGCACGCTGGTAGAACGAGGAAAATAGCTTCACAAGTCAGCCACTGTGCGCGTCGCGCACAAGTGTCATCACTGACAAGCGGTTAGGTATTAGGCCAACAAGGTGTGGCTCATGTCTTTGCCACCACGGTCCAGATGATCTTCAACTTGGCCAATGCTCGCGGCCAAAGAGTTGGCAGACTGCTCCACCGTCAGACGAAGCTCACGCTCGACCTGCTCGAGCCGGTCCAGCACAGCGTCGCGAGACTCTTTGTCCTGATTGAGTTGCTTGAGCAGCTCCAGCTCCAGGTAGGTCCGCAGTTCTGTGAAGCGCGAGGCCTCAGCCTGGTCGGCCAATTTGCGCTGCTGTGAAAGCTCTTTGTTGTTCTGGCGCGCATCCATGAGCAAGGTGGTTTGCAGGTACACCACATACAAAAGAAACACGGCGGTCAAAACAACCACCACGCCCAACATCACCAGTCCCAGTGGGGCCTGTACGTCGGCCACGCCAAGCGTGAGTGCGGTTGGCGTCATGAACGCCGCCCAGTTCAGCAAGGTGAAGACGGCAACAACGCCCAGAATGAGCAACAAAAGTAGGGTGCGGATTTTCATGATGATCTGCTTTCTTGGAAATTTTAATGTTGTCGGTATTGTGTCAGCCAATCAGTGGCCGCGCCATTGCCAGTGCCCCGGTCAATCCCAGTATCAGGACCAAGCCGGCCAACACCCAGATACGGCGGCGGTTGACCTCAACGCGCTTGATGAGCTGGGTGTTTTGATCGGCCAAGGCCTTGATCAGCTCGGACGACTCCCGCATCTGCTGATGCAACTCGTCCACTGTGATTTCCAGTGAGCCTATCTGACGCTCCAGCAATGCAATGGCTTGCGACTCTGGCAAGTTACTCAACGCAGAGGCCGGCGACGCCGGTGCCTCACCTGCTTCAGCGGCCTCATTCTTGCCCACGGACTTCCACAGCTTCTTCGCGCCGTCGGCGACCGCAGGCGCGTTTTTGATCACATCGGTCCAGGGAACCAGCTTCAATACCGTTAACCAACTCACAGCTACTCCTCCACCAATCTATACGCTCCCCACGCCAGATGCCGTCGGGTCCAAGGGACAACTGTAACGGGGTCTTGGCACCATCGCCATGGATGAACGAATTTGATCTGATACGCTCAGATTGATGCCGCTCCACTCGAACGCCGACCCCAACGCCCCTGCCCTGCTCCGCCCCACCATGTCGGCGGCCTGGGTGGTGCTGATCCTATCTTTATTGCTGGGCCTGCAACCCATCACCACCGACCTTTACCTGCCTGCCCTGCCGGCCCTTACCGCCAGTTTTGAGGCGCCCATGGGTCAGGCCCAACTGACGCTGACCGCGCTGCTACTGGCCTTTGGCCTGTCGCAATTGGTGTGGGGACCGTTGTCTGATCGGTTTGGTCGCCGTCCCATTCTGCTGATCGGCATGAGCGCTTATTTGATTGCGTCTGTGGCCAGCGCCATGGCCCCTTCCATGGCGATGCTGATTGTTTGGCGCACCATGCAAGGTGCTGCCATGGGCGCGGGGGTCATGTGCGCACGCGCCATCGTGCGGGACCTCTACACCCCGCTGCAAGGCGCCCGTGTCATGTCCAAAGGCCTCACCGGACTGGGCATCATTGCCTGCGCAAGCGCCCCTTTAGGCGGTTTGCTTTCCGACCTGTTCAGTTGGCGCATCGCTCTGCTGGCGCTGGCAGTTTTCAGCGCGGTGTGCCTTGCCGTGGTGGCACTGCGCTTTACAGAGACCCGGCCTGACACCAACCGACACGCTTTGAAACCCGCCGTGCTGCTGCAGACCTGGCGCAGCATCTTGCGCCACCCCACGTTTTTGACCTTTTCGGCACTCTCCGCTGTCTCTTATGGCGGTTTGTTCACTTTTTTAGCGGCCTCGTCGTTTGTCTTCATCCGGGTGCTGGGACTGAGCGTGACCGAATATGGTTTTGTCATGTTCGTCAATTCGCTGATGTACGTGCTGGGCACCCTGCTGTGCCGGCGCCTGCTGCCCTGTGTGGGTGTGCCTCGTGCCATTGCTATCGCTGGCGTCCTGTCACTGACCGGCGGCACCACCATGGGTGTGCTGGCGCTGGCGAGTTTTCAATCCGTGTGGGCCATCATGCTGCCGCAATGCCTCTACATGCTGGCCCATGGCATTCACCAGCCCTGCAGCCAAAGTGGCGCCGTCGGCCCCTTCCCACAGGCCGCAGGCGTAGCCTCCGCGTTGAACGGGTTTGGTATGACCCTGGTGGCCTTCGCCATGGGAACCTGGCTGGGCACGCACCTGAACGACACCGTCTTTCCACTGGTGCTGGGCATCTGGTTCTGGAGCGCCCTCATCGCGCTGATTGCATGGACGCTGGTACAACGATATGGACACCTTGATGAACACTGACCTCCGCCCCCCTGCCGGGTCAACACCCCGCTACATTGCCCTCGCCGGCCCCACCGCCTCGGGCAAAACAGCCGCTGCGTTGGCAATCGCCGCCGCGCATGACATTGAGATCATTAGCATGGACTCGGCCTTGGTGTTTCGCGGCATGGACATTGGCACTGCCAAACCCAGCGCCGAGGAACTGGCCGCCTTGCCCCACCACCTCATCAACATCCGCGACCCGCTAAACGCCTACAGCGCCGCCGAGTTTGTGAGTGATGCGCACCGCCTGATGGCCGACATCACTGCGCGCGGCAAATTGCCAGTGCTGGTCGGCGGCACCATGATGTATTTCAAAGCCCTGCTCGATGGGCTGGACGACATGCCCAAGGCCAACCCCGCCCTGCGCGCCCAACTGGAGCTTGAAGCGACCGAGAAAGGCTGGGCCGCCCTGCACGCCGAATTGGCGCAGGTTGACCCCATCACCGCCGCGCGTTTGAACCCAGCCGACTCCCAGCGCATTCAGCGGGCACTGGAGGTGTACCGCGCCTCAGGCCAACCCCTGTCCAGCTTTCATAAGTCAAAAACCATAGCGCCTTACTCATATGCGACGGGGTCTAAAGGTCAAAATGGCTCAAAAAATGAGCTTAGCAGCCCGCTTTTGATTTCTCTGGAACCACAAGACCGAACCTGGCTGCACCAGCGCATTGCCCAGCGCTTCGATCTCATGCTGGCCAGCGGCTTCATGGAAGAAGTGCTGGGCCTGCGCGCGCGCGGTGATTTGCACCTAGATTTACCGTCCATGCGCTGCGTGGGCTACCGCCAAGCGTGGGAAGCGCTAGACAGCTTGTGGCCGTTAGCTGAGTTGCGTGACAAAGGCATTTTTGCCACCCGCCAACTCGCCAAACGCCAAATCACCTGGCTGCGCTCCATGCCCCAGCGCCACATCGTAGCCTGCGACGATGCCGCTGCCCTGAGCCAAGTAATGCGCTTGGTGCAACACTTTGTGGACCAACCCGCATGACCCTGGTCGTTAACAATTTGAGCAAGCTCTACGACGGCGTGGCCGTCTTCAGCGGCGCGTCGCTCACCGTGGCGCCCGGTGAGTTTGTGGCCATCGTGGGCGAGTCAGGTGTGGGCAAGTCCACCTTGCTCAACTGCTTGGCCGGGCTGGACACCTGGGATACCGGCTCGGTGGTGTTAGATGGCGTGGACATTGGCGGCTTGAATGACGAGAAGAAGTCTCACCTGCGCCGCGAAAAAATCGGCTTTGTGTTCCAGGCATTTCATGTGCTGCCCCACCTCGATGTGGCCCAAAACGTGGCCCTGCCTTTGATGCTGCTGAACCAGCACGACGACACCCGCGTACAGGCCATGCTGATCGCCGTCGGCCTGGCCGGGCTGGGCCAGCGCTTGCCTCAGCAACTGAGCGGCGGGCAACTCCAGCGCGTGGCCATCGCACGCGCCCTGGTGCACCGCCCCAGCCTGCTGCTGGCCGATGAGCCCACCGGCAACCTCGACCCCTCCACCGCTAAGCGCGTGATGGACGCCCTGATTTCCCAAACCCGTGAACACCATGCCTCCATGGTGCTGGTCACCCACTCGCCCACAGCCGCAGCGCGGGCCGACCGGGTGCTGCGCCTGGCGGCCAACGGACTTTTCAACCTGTGATGTGAACCACGGTATGCGTTTTTTAATCGACTTTTGCGCCCCGCAATCCGACCCCACCGCCGCCTTGCGCTGCGCCTTTGGCACGCCCCTTGAAGTCTTGGTGGCGCACCAGCTCGACGAGGTTCTGCCGCTGTTAGACCGGGTGGACGCGCTAGCCCGCTCTGGCCTGTGGTGCGTGGGCTACGTGGCCTATGAAGCCGCACCCGCCTTCGACCCAGCCCTGATCACCCACGCCCCCATTGGCCCCTTGGCGTGGTTTGGCGTGCACGAAAAGCCCCTGCCTTGGCCCATTGAACCCGCTGCTGGCAGCGTCGAAGTGCAGTGGCACAACCCCTTAAGCCGCCCCAGCTTCGATGCCGCCATGGCGAGCATTCACGACGCCATTGGCGCCGGGGAGTTCTACCAAGTCAACTACACGGCCCGCTTGCACGGCAACTTTCAGGGCAAGCCAACCGCCTTGTTCGCCGCCCTGCAACGTGCCCAACCCAACGGCTACGCGGCCTACCTCGACACCGGCTCAGAGCACATCCTCTCCGTCTCACCCGAGTTGTTTTTTGATTGGCACGACGATCAAATTCTGGTGCGCCCCATGAAAGGCACCGCCCCACGGGGAGCCAGTGCAGCGGACGACGAAACGCTGGCGGGCAAACTGCGCAGCACCCCCAAGGAATTGGCTGAGAACGTGATGATCGTGGATCTGCTGCGCAATGATGTTTCTCGCATCGCCACGCCTTTCAGCGTCAAGACGCCACGCCTGTTCCAAGTCGAAACCCTGCCCACCGTGCTGCAAATGGTGTCAGACGTTGCCGCCACCACCCGCCCGAACACCAGCTTGACCGATGTTTTCGCCGCCCTCTTCCCGTGCGGCTCGATCACCGGCGCGCCCAAAGTGCGCGCCATGCAAATGATCAAAGACCTGGAACCCGAGGCGCGCGGCGTCTACTGTGGCGCCATGGGTGTGGTGCGTCCCGGTGGCCACGCCACCTTCAATGTGGGTATTCGAACTGTGACCCTGAAAGGTCCAGCCGCCCTGTGCGGCATTGGCAGCGGCATTACCTTTGATGCCACTGCTGACGCCGAATGGAATGAATGGCGACTCAAGCGCGGATTTCTGGAGCGCGCCAGCCAACCCTTCAACCTGCTGGAAACCCTGTGCCTGGACAACGGACAACTGCGCCATGCGCCGGCCCACCTGGCCCGGTTGGCGCGCGCCGCTGCGCACTTTGGCTACCCGCTGGACGCGACTCAGTTGAAAAAACAGCTGAACCAATTGGCCACCTCTCACCCTTCTGGCGCCTGGCGGGTACGCGCTCAACTCAGGCGGGATGGTCAGGTGCTGACCGAGGCGTTTGCCTTGGGTCCGACACTCAGCCCTGTTTTACTGCAGTTGGCCGACACCGCGTTTGAGGAGGCAGACAGCGAGTTTGTGCGTTTCAAGACCACACACCGCCCCCACTACGACGCCTACGCCCCCAGCCAAAGCGGCGTGTTTGACACCTTGCTGTGGAACACCCGTGGCGAGATCACCGAGTGCACGCGCGGCAACATTGCGCTGCAATTGGATGGCGTTTGGGTGACCCCGCCGCTGTCTTGCGGTCTGCTGGACGGTGTGGGGCGGGCGCAGTGCTTGTTTGAGGGGCGACTGGTGGAAGCGATGGTGCGGCTAGACGACTTGCCGCGCGTTTCTGCGCTGGCGTTTGTGAACAGCTTGCGAGGGTGGGTTGACGCGGAGCTTTTGCCAAAGAGCTGAGTATTCCGACAGGCCAATCCATCTTGACCTATTAAGCGGTCTTGAAGGGGTTGCAAATTTCAAAGACAGGTCGCGATCAAATAGATAGCTGCTTGCGCATATGGTACGAGCGCTAGAGGCCAATTTCATCAATCGACTGTGCAAGCAAGCTGCACCCGCCTACGTTGCCCACCGGGAACGGTTTAGCGTGGTGCGCGAATAGGGCGGTCACGGCGGGTGAATATGGGCCGCTGACGGCTTGGCCCGGCGGCACAGGCGCTGACGCACCGATCTAGGCACACAGCGGCTGCTTCACAATGCGTGCAGGAGTGCAACCAACATGTTCAAAATTTACTGTACCGACGAAAACAACCAGGCCCACGGGCAAGAGGCCGCAGCGGGCAGAGCACAGCCACAGGTGCCTGAAGGTAGCTTCCAGCCCACGTACCAGCCACCAGGGCCCTCAGCGCACCCAGTGGTACGTCAGCGGCTTCTTCGGGGCTGAGCCGAGCCGAGCCGAGCTGACAAAGGCACCGCTACCCATTACAGAAAGCTGTGTCGCCGGTTGTACGGGTCGGGGAACGTCCAGCCGCTGGATGATGTCTTGCAGGCGGCTTCTCAGTGTCTGAAAAACACTACCAAATAAATAGCTGCTTGCGCATATTAGACGGGCGACAGAGGCCAATTTGGCATGTCAGTTTTTCATCACACCGCCTAGCGAACGAACCTGGCCGTGAACCTTTGTGCGAATGGGGTCTATGACGAAAGCAGCCTCCCCTTTCGCCTCTTACACGCCACCAATGCCTTTAACGTGCCGCATTTCTTTGACAAATTTCACAATGATTTGCTTGGCACCCTGGGGGTGATTGCTGACCAGTGGCAAAGCAATCGAAAAGCTGTCGCCCAAGGCTTGATGCGGGGTGAACCACATTTCTGCGTTGTAAATATAGACCCCCGCCGGGTCACACAGCGAAACGGCTGTATGGCACTCTTGTGTCCACACTTCTGTAAGCGCACCCTCGTTTTCTTTGGATTTGGGGGCGTTGGCGCTGAATGACTTGCCGTTGAGGATCAACGCGGCTTTTGAACAGTCAAGGTCTATCTTTTCGGTGCCGCGCTGGTAGTTGTCAAAGCCAATTTGCAGGTGAATTCGTGGGTCGCGCCCATTGGCGTAATACGGAAAAACACGAAAAGCAAGCTTCACGTCCAAGATAAAAAACTCGGATTTTTCGCTTCGCACCGGGTCAGCGGGCCGTGTGAATAGAACCTCCGCCTGGGCCACCGGGTAATAGACGGCTGTCTTGGAAGGCTCGCAATTAAAAATGCAAAAAGCGTTGGCCACCGTGCACGCCACGGTGAGCAACAGCCCAAAGGAAAAACGCCTGCAGCGCCAATCGTTGAAGGTCATAGTGAGAGATAACACAGCTTGGGTGTGCGAAAAAATAAGTACGGGCCATTATTCTTTCTTTCTAAACATGCCAGCCACTCAAAAAGATAGCTACTTGCGCAGCATGAACAAGCGCTAGAGGACGATTTTGCATACAACATGGCCACCACGCCGTGCGCCGCACTTTAGGGGCGCAGCTGCACCATCCTGAAGCTGTCGGGAAAAAAAACATGGGTCACGCCGTAGCGACCGGGTGATTCAAAGTACGTTGAGGGGTAGTCGCCTCGCGTGGCCGCGACGCCGAGGCTGACGGATACAGAACGTGTCACTACACGGGCCAGGTGTTGCTCTACCTGCGCGTTACTGAGCTGCCGAGGGTCTTCACTGGCCAGCTGACGCGCCAGATCTTTGCTCAACCGTTCACGGTGCCGGGCCATTTCCGCAAGCAAATTGGGCGCATCAAAGCTGCCAAAAAAGACGCTGATGGAGGGAATCGTCAGCTCCACAGGCAAGGCGCCCGATGCCTGACCACCGGCAACCCACACCACCAAGGGTCGGTCCAACAAAAAAAACGTGCGCGCCGCCATGTCTTGGACGCGCTCTTCGGTCAAACGGGGCAACAGTTCAGGGTGGGCGTCGAGAATCTCCTGCTTGCGGCTGTACAACTCCCGGCGCAGCGACTCCCGTGTGGTGTCCGCCGCCATCGACGCGCGAATTGACCGCAGCTCAGCGGCAGGCTCGAGGTCGGCGCCGCGCAAGCCTTTCACCGACAAAATGGCGGCGACGACTAGAAAGGCCACTGTTCCGACCACCGCCCAAAGGCCGGGGCCTTTGGCACCATCGCGTGCGCGGGCCGGCTGGGTGGTCGTGCGGCGAACGGGTTTGGGAGGCACCTGTGTGGCCTCAGCCGCATAGCCGTTTGCCGCATGCACTGGCGCCAGGCGTGCCATGGCGGGTTGCAAGCTTTTATCGTAGAGCGCTTTTTTGGCAGGGTCTGAGAGCACGGCGTAGGCACCCGCAACCTGCACTGCACGGGCGCTCGCCACCTCATCCGAAGGATTGCGGTCGGGATGAAAGCGCTGCATCAGGCTTTTGTAGGCCGCCCGGATCACCTCTGGGCTGGCACGAGGACTGACCTCCAGCGCGTCGTAGTGGGTCATCACAGACACCCTTAATCGAGCCGGCTGAACTGGGTGCTGGACCCATCAGCCTCCCGAAGCTCAAACCGATCCGCCCCTACCTTGACAATGACATTCGCGTCGTGCACCACACCGCCATCGATCCGAATCGTCCAGATCAGGCGCTGCCCCTCAATGCGCCATACGCCGTACTGCAGCGCAGCGCCACCATCGCCCTTGATTTCCCATTCGCCATTGCTGGCCAGGGTCAAGGGCTGGTTAGCTGTCGCGTCCCGTGTGATCATGTTCCCGTCCGCAGCTGGCCCTTATTCAAAGCTCGCCAGTTGATGCGGGGCGTGATTGCGTCCTTACAAGGAGAGAAGACGTCATGAGTCAAGTCCATCCCTGCGCCCGAACCACCCCTCGCACACGCGCTGAGATAAGGACCTCGCCCGCTGGTGCCAGTGCGCTGGCCGACCGATACAACATCACGCCCGCCACCGCTCGCAAGTGGAAAGAGCGCGAAGATTCAGAGGATCGCTCCCACCGCCCGCGTACGCTGAAGACGACGCTCAGTCCAGCGCAGGAGCAACTTGTTGTCGAGCTTCGGCGCACAGTTCTACTGCCCCTGGACGACCTGCTGGCGATCACCCGCGAGTTCATCAATGCCGCTGTTTCACGCTCAGGCTTGGACCGTTGTTTGCGCCGCCATGGCGTCTCCGATCTGAAAGGCCTGCTGCCACAAGTTGAGGGGGAGCCTGCGCCACTGAAAACCTTCAAGGACTACGAGCCTGGATTCATACACATTGACAGCAAGTACCTGCCGCAGATGCCTGATGAGACGAAGAGGCGCTACCTCTTTGTGGCCATTGATCGAGCGACACGGTGGGTCTATTTCCACATTTACAACGACCAGACTGACGTCAGCAGTACCGATTTTTTGTGCCGGTTGAGAAAAGTCTCGCCCATGAGAATTCAAAAGATTCTGACTGACAACGGAAGTCAATTTACCGACCGTTTTACAGCCAAGAGCAAACAAGCCACGGGCAAGCATACGTTCGACATCAGCTGTGCCGAGATGGGTATCGTGCATCGCCTGTCGCCCCCACGCCATCCGCAAACCAATGGCATGGTGGAGCGCTTCAATGGGCGCATCAGCGACTTGGTTAAGCAAACACGTTTCGCATCAGCGGCTGAGCTGGAGACGACTCTGACGCTCTATTTAAAGACCTACAACCACCATATCCCGCAGCGGGCTTTGAAGCACCAAACACCTATTCAAGCTTTGCAGAAATGGCGCGCAGGAAAACCTGATTTGTTTGTCAAGCGAGTTTATGAACAGGCGGGACTTGACAGCTAGCCAAGCGCGAAGACCGCCACTTGCCGACGAACTGCTCGGCCTTGGGCGCTGGCGGGCGTGAGCACCCTTGCACCAGAACCAAACTCAGACCCACCAGAACCGGTGCGCACTGGCGGTTCAGCTTCTTCAGCCATATTGGCCGGGCGCACGCCGTGCGTTTGAAAGTATTCTTGCAAAGCCGTTTTTTCGGCCGCCTTGGCCTCCAATCGGGCCCGGTAGTCCGAGAAATCGCCGTTCATACACCGGGTCAAGCCAAATGCAGTCCCCCCCACGATGACCAGTAAGCCGACGGCACGCGAGAGGTACTGAAACCCCGCCATGGTGCTCGACGCTACTTTTCTGGCCATTGCTGCTGGTTGCGCGCGAGGCCTTTCGCCCTGGGTCCTCAGCATCATGGCGTCAGCACGCAGAGACAACGCGTCGGCCCGAAGAGACAGCGCATCGGTACGCACTTCGTTGCTGGCGTTGGCGGCGTTGGCGTCGTCTGCGGCAATGGGCACCAGTGACAACGCGGCCTCTGGCGCGCTTGCGGGAATGCGGGCCGCCGCCAGCTTGGCGTCGTAGGTCAGACGGAAACCGGCGTCACTGAGCGAATTCAGCGCCACGCGCAGCACCTGGACCTTGTCCGAATAGGCCTGCGGAGCCATGGTGTTGCGGGCTTGTTCCAGAGCACTCATCTGGGCACTGAACGCCGCCTGCAGTTCGGTCCGTTCTGCACGCTGGTCGACACCCAAAATTTCGTAGAGTGATTGTTTCAACTTCACCCCGTTTGTCCTTTACGTGAGCGGACGGGATATTAAAAAAACAGTTCGAAACTTCGGGAAAAATTGACTAGAAATGGATTGGCCGAGTTTTCCGTTCCACGCAATGCAATTCCGATGCTATGAATTCAATAGGAAACGATTGGAAGCGCTGCGAACTTGGCCAACCCCGACGTTTGCCAGAAGAGGGGTTGCCGCCTAACCGAAGTATGTAGGGTAGGTAGATTGTGGGCGTTGCAAATTCCACTGACTCACACAGCACCACCGAGCACTCGTCCACCATGCTCGCTTTCGCCATCACCCAACTCGTCGCCACGGGAATCGCCCATTCGTACCTGGGCGAGCGCTATATTTTTATTCGCCTGTTCAAGCGGGGTGACCTGCCGAAGTTATCGGCCGGCACCGAGTTCACCAAGGGCACTTTGCGCTTCGCTTGGCACCTGACCACGGTGGCCTGGTGGGGACTGGCCTATTTGGCTTTCACCGCAGGGTATGGCCCTGTCTCCAAAGACCAGGTGCGGACCGTCATGGGCGTGACCTCGTTGATGTCTGCCGCTTTCCCGCTCTATTTCACACGGGGCAAGCATCTGTCGTGGATTGCATTCATCGCGGTGGGGGCGTTGCTATTGGCCTCTCGGCGAAGCCCGTGAGCAAGCCGCCCGATGATGCCGCACAGGCCCAGGTTGGCTAAAGGCGGTCCGCAGGACTAGGCCGTGACCTGCACACCCTTCCAAAACGCCACCCGGTCACGAATCTGCTCGGCTTCTGGCTTGGGTTCAGCGTAGTACCAGACGGCGTCGGTGTTCATGTCGCCATTGACCATCAACGAGTAGTAGCTGGCTTCGCCCTTCCAATGGCAACTGGTCTTGTGGTTGCTGAAATGCACGTAATCACGATTCAGACTGCTGGCGGGAAAGTAGTGATTGCCGTCCACCAGCACGGTGTCGACGCTTTCGGCAATGACGATGCCGTTCCAAATAGCTTTCATGGGTTGTCCTTTTTTGAAATTGGTCATTGCACCACAGCCGTTCTCAAGGCGCAGGGCCAGGTTATTTCGCTTTGGCTTGTGCCTTACCCACTGCCAACCGAGCGCGATCAGTACGCCTTTGGCGGTGCTGGGTATGGGCATCGCACAAGTCAGGTGGCATGTGTAACTTTATATGCCAAATCGACCTGTAGCCCTTTTGGATATTGCCAAAAAAGCTATAAAAAATGGAGCGATTTAGTGGCTCAGAATAACTTTGCAAGCGCCAAGGGCGTGGCGCCTGCGATGGAACTGAATCCGACTTACATCGTCAGGTAGTCGGTATAGCCCTTGGCGCCGGGGGTGTAGAAGGTGCTGGCATCTGGGGCGTTCAATGCAGCGCCAGCCTTGATACGGGCCGGCAAGTCGGGGTTGGCCAGAAAGCTGGTGCCAAAGGCCACGGCGTCCAGCTTGCCTTGCGCGATGGCTTGCTCGGCTTCCTCAGGGTTGTAGCCCATGTTGCCAATCAACACGCCTTTGTATTTTTCGCGGGCAACGGTCATCACATCGGCCTTTTGTAGGCCGAAGAAGTCAGCACGCATCACGTGCAGGTAGGCCAGTTTGTAAGCGTTAAGCTTGTCGGCCAGGAAGTCGATCAGCGCGAGCGGATCGCTGTCGATCATGCTGTTGAAGCTGTTCAGCGGCGACAAGCGCAGGCCCACGCGGTCCGCGCCAATGGCGGCGGTGACGGCAGTCAGCACTTCAAACAGGAAGCGTGCGCGCTTTTCCATGGTGCCGCCGTAGCCATCGGTGCGCTGGTTGGCGCCATCGCGCAGGAACTGGTCAATCAGGTAGCCGTTGGCGCCGTGCACTTCCACGCCGTCAAAGCCGGCCTCGATGGCGTTTTTGGCGCCTTGAGCAAAGGCCGCCACGATGGCGGGAATCTCGGCTTCGGTCAGCGCATGCGCTGCCACGTGCGGCACCTTGCCTGCGGGGGTGTTGATATCGCCTTCGATGGGCGTGGCAGTAGAGGACACGCTGACCGCGCCGCCGTTGATGCTGGGGTGCGCCGCACGGCCACTGTGCCAGATCTGCATGAAGATGCGCCCGCCCTTGGCGTGGACCGCTGCGGTGGTTTTCTTCCAGCCTTCAATCTGCTCTTGGGAGTAGATGCCTGCCTCAGCCACAAAGGCGGACGTGTTGGGCATGACCATGGTGCACTCGGTGATCAGCAGACCGCCGGTGGCGCGCTGACTGTAGTACTCTGCCATCAAGTCATTGGGCAGGTGCTCCGTGCCAGCGCGGGTGCGCGTCAGCGGGGCGAGAAGGATGCGATTGGGGAGAGTGAGAGCGCCGACTTGCAAGGGGGAGAAAAACATAAATGGGTATCCGGTGTGTAAATGAGCGCGGAAGATAGCACCGCGAGCAATACACCCGGCAGTACGGGTAAATGCAATTTGAGTTACGCAAATGGCGCGCTTACTGCGCGCGCTCCAGATCGCGAATCAGCGTTTTCACCTTGGTGGTGATGATGTCCACCGCGGGGCCGTTGGCGCCGTGGGGCAAGATGACGTCGGCGTGGCGCTTGGTGGGCTCAATGAACTGCTTGTGCATGGGGCGCACAGTTTCCAGGTATTGCTCAATCACACTCTCGGCGCTGCGCCCGCGCTCGGCCATATCGCGCTGCAAGCGGCGAATAAAGCGCACGTCTGAGGCGGTGTCAACGAACACTTTCAACGACATCATGTGGCGCAAGTCGGCATCAAACAGCGCAAACAAGCCTTCGATCACGATCACTGGCGCGGGCTTCACGGTGATGGTTTGGCTGGCGCGGTTGTCCAACGTGAAATCGTACGTAGGCATTTCAATTGACTCTCCCCGGCGCAAGGCTTGCACGTGCTGCACCATCAAAGGCCAGTCAAACGCATCGGGATGGTCGTAATTGGTTTTGCGCCGCTCTTAAGGCGATAAATGAGTTTGATCGCAGTAGTAGTCGTCTTGAAACACCACGGCCGTCATCTCGGTCCCGATGGACGCCAACACTTGGCGGGTCACGGTGGATTTGCCGCTGCCACTGCCGCCTGTGACACCGATCACAAAGGGTTTGTTGTTGGTTTTGTTCATGTGATCTCCGTGCCTGGACGGACAAAGGCCCGGTTTTTACAGAGGACGTGCGTCCCGCCAATAAGCTCTTAGGAAACCGTACAGGCTATGGCGGTCATGGTGTGACAACACAAGACGTTCAATCGCGCAAGGGCTTTCGCGGGAATCTAAACTATGTTCTATGAAAACAAATCGCTCTATTCATTCTGCTGTTCGCCAAGCATTGTTGACCATGCTGTTGAGCCTATTCGGAGGGTTTGGCGTGGCGACGAGTGCTTCGGCTCAGCCGACTCCTACCTCGGCCCCGGCGGCTGCAGCGTGCCCTGCCCTCTTGCAGCACCAGTTTTCCAGATTGCAAGACGAGGCACCCCAAAACCTGTGCCAATACGCGGGCAAAGTGGTGTTGGTGGTTAACACCGCCAGCTTCTGCGGATTCACCAGCCAGTACGAAGGCCTGGAAGCCCTGTACGCCAAGTACCAAAGCAAGGGATTGGTGGTTCTGGGTTTTCCCTCCAATGATTTTGGTGCGCAGGAACCTGGCTCATCGAAAGTGATTGCCGATTTTTGTTTCAACACCTACGGCGTCAAGTTCCCCATGTTTTCCAAGACCGTGGTGATAGGCGCCAAGCGAAACGCCCTGTATCAGGACTTGTTTCAAGCGACTAAGGTGGCTCCGGGCTGGAACTTTCACAAATACCTGATTGACCGCCATGGCAAGGTGGTCGCCAATTACCCCAGCGAGGTCACGCCCAACAGCGCGAGCATCGTCTCGGGCATTGAGAAAGCACTGAGCCAAAAACTTTAATGGATAGAGTGATTCACCCTGGGTTGGTTCAAAGCACGACAGCTACTGAAACCCTTATTTTTCAGTTTTTTTTGCTCTGGTCGGTGTAAGCGCGCCAGCGCTAAAAGTCGCCATGTAGTTAACGCTGGTGTCTTTGCACCAAGACGCCTTGTGTATCAAAGGCAGGTAGCGCATACCGCGCAGATCCGTCTGCTGCAGACCCGCCCGGCCTGCAGCCAATGCCAGCTCACTGGGCCTTACAAACTGACGCCACGCGTGCGTGCCCCGAGGAAGCACGCGTAAAACGTACTCTGCGCCCACGATGGCGAACACAAAGCTTTTCCAAGTGCGGTCAATGGTCGAAGCAAACATCAGTCCCCCAGGCGCCACGCTGCTGGCCACTCTGGAAACAAAGGCGTCCACGTCGCTCACGTGTTCGACCACCTCCAGTGCCAACACCACATCAAATCGTTCCTCCGCAGGCACCACTGCAGCCGGTTCGCCCAGCCTGTAGTCCACCACGACATGTCGCGACTCAGCGTGCAAGCGCGCGGCAGCTATGTTGCCGGGCGAGGCATCGACACCCACGACCTGTGCGCCCAATCGCGCTAACGGCTCCGACAGCAAGCCGCCACCGCAACCCACATCCAAGATACGTAAACCGGCCAAGGGGCTGTTGGTTTGACCCCCAAAATGAGCGGTGATTTGCTGCACGACATAGTCCAGGCGCAGCGCATTCACGACATGCAAGGGCCGCATCGGCCCTTCGCTGTTCCACCAAGTGGCGCTGAGGCGGTTAAATCGTTCAATCTCTGAAGTGATGACGGTCATGCAATTTACGATTTGAGGGGACAAGGGGTGGCGGAGGCACTGCAGTAGGCATATGTGCTTTAGCAGGTGGGAAATCGAGCCCACCGGGCGCGTGCCGAGACTATCGGCCTTTTGGGGTCATGGCGTTACGCGTTGCCTGAATAGGGCGAAAAGGTGTATGGTCAATTGGCTAAAAAGCGCTTATTTTGATTCACCCGCACACGCTCACACTTCCGCTCAACATGCCACAGCGTAATTCTCCCAACACCATCAAAAGTCTGACCGATCTTAATTACCTGACCGATGTGGTTGTTGACAAGCGCTATGGTCAACGAGCGTCTTCCAAGAAAAACCGACGCAACCGTCACTATGAAAAACAGTTCATCCGCAATACATTAAGCCACGGTCTGCCGAATGAACAGATTGAAACGAGTGATCCTTTGAAGTAAAAAGCAATGTGATTCACACCCCGTCTTTGCCGTCCCAACAGTGCGCGCTCTGTGGCCGCGCGATACCGCCTGCACAACGCGATGCCCACCACCTCATCCCCAAAAGCAAGGGCGGGCGACAAACCACGTTCATGCACCGCATCTGTCACCGTCAAATCCATGCCCTGCTGACCGAGACTGAGCTGGCTCGCCAGTACGCCACGGTAGCGGCTTTGCTGGCTCATCCTGAGCTGGCCGTGTTTGTGTCCTGGGTCAAGACCAAACCTAACGATTTCTTTGTGGGTACCGTCAAAAGTGAGCGGGTGAGAAAGCGTCGGCGCTAAGGTGCTTGGGTGCTTGGGCGCAAAGCACGAATCAAACCACGACAGTCGACATCGGAGCGGTCTTTCTCAACCGCTCAAAGTCACTGCCATTCAGCAACAGACGAACGCCCAGTGCACCTGTTCCAGCGCGAACGGGCGTTTTTCGCAGGACAATTTCGACCGCATTGATTGCTGGGTACGCAGCGCAAGCTTGAGCGATACGCGTCAACAAGCGTTCCTGCGTTTCGTAATGGCCGTCAAGCGACAAGCGGTCTATTTCCCGGATCAATGGGTCATAGTCAAAAACAAACTGCATGCCGTCTTCCGCAATGAGTACCCGACTCGAATCAATCCCAAGGCGCATGTCCAACAGGTGCGCATTGGGGGCGGATTCACCCGGGCCATAGGTCCCAATATGGGTCTCGATTTTCAAGCCTGTCAACTCAATCGTAGATTCGCAAGTCATCGGTATTTTCTAATTCGGTTGAAGGCTGTGGCGTGATGATCCCACAGGAAAGCAGTTGTAAAGTGAAACGATTTAACCAGACCTTGCCTAGCAAGGCATGTAGACGGTCATTGGCAGTCGGCTCCCTTGAGACATTGCAGCAGTTTTGTCTTTCTTATTTTTCTATACTGCACTGTGATTGCGCTCCTCAAAACGTTCTCTTGGCAAGAATTACGACACCACCCTTGGCGCAATGCCGCTGCCATGGTGGCGGTGATGCTGGGCGTGGCGCTGGCGTTTTCGGTGCATTTGATCAATGAGTCGGCGCTAGATGAGTTTTCTCAAGCGGCACGCTCAGTCAACGGCCAGCCCGATTTAGAGCTGCGCAGTGCGCAAGGGGCTTTCGATGAGGCTTTGTATGCGCGCATTGCTCAGCATCCCGATGTTCTGATTGCTTCACCCGTGCTGGAGTTAACCACCCAAGCGGTAGACCGCAACGGCGCCTCCATGGCACTGCGGGTGCTGGGTGTCGATGCGTTGCTCGTCGCCCGGGTGGCCCCCGCGTTGATGCCGCAACCGGACAAGAATGGCGAGCGCCTGACACTCTTCGCCCCTGACACCTTGTTTTTGAACCCAGCCGCCCAGCAGCGCCTCGGTTTGAAGCCACAACTGCAGGTGGCATTGACGCTGAAAACGGCGCGGGTTGCGGGCCAGGTGAGTGCAGGCGGTGCGCCTTTGGCAGTGATGGACTTGGGCGCCGCGCAAGATTTTTTCAACCAAGGGGGCCAATTGAGCCGCATCGACCTGAAGTTGCGCCCCGGCGTGACCCCGGCTGGGTTTGTGCAGGTCCTGCAGGCGACGCCCGACTGGCCGCGTGACGTCTTGGCCCTTGAGCCGGGCGACCGCACGAGCCAAATCAACGCCCTCTCACGCGCTTACCGGGTCAATCTGACGGTGTTGGCTATGATCGCCCTCTTCACCGGGGCCTTTTTAGTGTTTTCAGTGTTGGCGCTGAGCGTGAGTAAACGGTCACAACAATTGGCTTTGTTAGGCGTACTGGGCCTCAGCGCCCGCCAGCGACTGGCGCTAGTGTTGTGGGAAGCGCTGGCCTTGGGACTGGTGGGCAGTGCCTTGGGCCTGGCCTTGGGCACCGCGCTGGCAGCGCTGGCGCTGCGCATTTTGGGGGGCGATCTGGGGGGGGGCTATTTCGCCGGGGTGGCACCCACGCTGCAATGGAGTGCATGGGCCGCCCTGCTCTATGGTGCGCTCGGTGTCGCAGCTGCACTGGTGGGGGCGTGGTGGCCGGCGCGTCAGGCCCAACAACTGCCCTTGGCCGCCACCCTAAAGGGACTCGGCGGCGGTGTGACCGCTGGCCGTGGCCATTGGATCAGTCTTTTTTTTATAGCAGCTGGCGCTTTGTTGACATGGGCCCCGCCGGTATTTGGCATTCCACTGGCCGCATATATCTCAGTGGGCTGTTTGCTGGTGGGTGGCATTGGTGCCTTGCCTTGGCTGATTGCCCTGATGCTGGACCGCTTGGCGCCGTTGCTGGCGCGCCAAACCTTGCCCCTGCTGGCGGTGGAACGCGCCCGCCGTCAGCGAGAGACGGCGGCGGTGGCCGTAAGTGGCGTAGTGGCCTCACTGAGCTTGGCCGTGGCACTGACCGTGATGGTCGCCAGTTTTCGTGATTCGGTCACGCAGTGGCTGGACCGGGTGTTACCCGCCGACCTGTATGTGCGCAGCGCCAACAGCAGCGGCGCCTCCGATACGGTGTACTTCACGCCCAAATTGGTGCAAAGCCTGGCGAAGTTGGACGGGGTGACGCGCCTGGAAACACAGCGCCAAATGTCGCTGCGGCTGCGCCCGACCCAAGCGCCGGTCGCGCTGATCGCCCGACCCCTAGAAGATCCAGCTCGTCGTCTCCCGCTGGTCAGCGGCCCGTTGTCGGTGCCCGCAGGGCACACTGCGATTTACGTGAGTGAGGCCATGGTCGACTTGTTTGACGCCCGTCCCGGCACTTCTTTCGCCCCCCTTTCAGCATCTTTTCCGGCTCTAGCGCTTGACGGACATGCGCAACGTGCTTCTTTTTTTGTAGCAGGTGTTTGGCGTGACTACGCCCGTCAGTCGGGCACCATCGCTATCGACAAAGACGACTTCGAGCGGCTAACGGGCGACACCAGAACCAATGACATTGCCTTCTGGCTGGCAGACCCCAGCGACATCGTTCGGGTGGAAGGCGCCGTTCGCGCCCAAGTCGACGCCCAAGGACCCGGGACGGGCCAGCTGCTCGATTTTGGGTCAGCGGCTCAAATCAGAGCCACGTCGCTTCGCATCTTTGATCGCAGCTTTGCCATCACCTACTGGCTGCAAGCGGTGGCCATTGGCATCGGACTTTTCGGCGTGGCGGCAAGCTTCAGCGCGCAGATTTTTTCTCGCCGGAAAGAATTTGGCTTGTTGGCCCACCTGGGCTTCACCCGCCAGCAGGTGTTGTCGGTTGTGGCCATGGAGGGAATGGCCTGGACCACCCTGGGGGCGCTGGCCGGGCTGCTGCTCGGGCTGGCCGTCTCGGTCATTCTGGTCAAGGTGGTGAACCCCCAAAGCTTTCACTGGACCATGGACCTCATGGTGCCGTGGGCCCGTTTATTGCTTCTTTGCCTGGCAGTGACACTGGCAGGCACGGTCACCGCTTGGTTGTCTGTGCGCGCCGCGGCGGGAAAATCGGCCATATCTGCGGTAAAAGAAGACTGGTAGAGCGCCCTACCGGGGGGAAACCTCAGGGTACTCCCCGGGTATCCCCCCGTAGAATTCAACTCTTGCTATCTAAACCGTTCGGGTCTCCGGCCCGACATAAAAAAGGAACTTTCCATGAAAAAACTTCTGCTGGCCATCGCCATCGGTTCACTGAGCCTGACCTCCTTTGCCCAAGGCAAAGACCTCAAGGTCGCCATTGACCCCACCTACGAACCCTTTACCTTCAAAACCGCTGACGGCACGCCCACCGGCTTTGATGTGGACATCGCCAACGCCCTGTGCACCGAGCTCAAGCGCAAGTGCGTGTTTGTGGAACAAGTCTGGGACAGCATGATCCCTGGCCTCATGGCGCGCAAGTACGACGTCATCATCAGCTCCATGTCCATCACCGCTGACCGCTTGAAGCAAGTTGACTTCTCCGACAAGTACTACAACACGCCAAGCCGCGTGGTGGTGAAGAAAGACGTGCCCTTCTCTGGCCCCGCTTCCATCAAGGGCAAGAACATTGGCGTGCTCAAAGGCAGCACCCAAGAGAAATACGCCATGGCTGAACTGAAGCCCGCTGGTGTGAACGTAGTCGCCTATGAAGCCCAAGACCAGGTCTACCTGGACATCCGCTCCGGTCGACTGGACGGCACCGTGGCCGACATCCTGGAAGTGGGCGGTGGTTTCCTCAGCAAGCCCGAAGGCAAGGACTACACCCTGGTGGGCCCTGAGTTGTTCATTCCCAAGTACTTTGGCACCGGCGCCGGTGTGGCTCTGCGCAAAGGCCAGGGCACGTTAAAGAACGACATCAGTGCTGCCATCAAGACCATCCGCGGTAACGGCGTCTACAAGACGATCAACGACAAGTACTTCAAGTTCGACGTTTACGGCAGCTAAAGTCCAACACGCCCACCCATGAATGACTACTACCTAGCCATCCTGCAGGGCTCCGTGCTCACGGTGGGCGTCTCGCTTTGCGCCCTGCTGGTGTCCATTGTCTTGGGCCTGGCAGGCGCAGCGGCCAAACTCTCGGGGCGACCGGTGCTGGTCGCCCTGGCCACGGTCTACACCACCGTGATTCGCGGCATCCCTGAGCTGGTGCTGATGCTGCTGGTCTTCTACGGGGGCACCATTGGGCTCAATAACCTGATCGAATACCTGGGCAGCGACAACTACGTCGATGTCGACCCCTTCACCGCTGGTGTGATGACCATCGGCTTTATCTACGGCGCCTTCATGACCGAGACCTTTCGCGGGGCCATACTGGCCATCCCCAAAGGTCAGATGGAGGCCGGCTGGGCCTTTGGCATGGGACGCGTGCAAACCTTTATGCGCATCACTGCCCCCCAGATGGTGCGTTATGCGCTGCCCGGCTTCACCAACAACTGGCTGGTGCTGATCAAGGCCACCGCCCTGATCAGCCTGATTGGCCTGCAAGAGATGACTTACCTGGCCAAGCAGGCCAGCGCGGCGACCCGCTCCCCCTTTGAGTTCTTCCTGTTCACGGCCGCTTTGTTCCTGATCTACACCACCTTGTCCCTGGTGCTGCTGCGCAAACTCAACGCCCGCTTCAGTCTGGGCACCCAACGAGGGCAGCTCTGATGCAATGGGCCATCATTTTTGAGCCCCAGAACCTGGCGCTGTACGGCACCGGCATTCTGACCACCCTGAGCCTGTTGGCCTCGTCCCTGGTCGTGGGGGCCGTCTTGGCCCTCATCTTTGCGCTGATGCTGACCGGACCCATCAAGGCCTTGCAGTGGCTGGTCAGCGGCTACACCTTTGTCATTCGCGGCACGCCGCTGCTGATTCAGGTCTACCTGATCTATTACGGCTTGGGCCAACTGGAGTGGATTCAGGCGCGCTGGGACGATGTCTGGCCCTGGACCCACTTCAAAGAGCCGTTCTTCTGCGCCTTGCTGGCGTTTAGCCTGAACACGGCCGCCTACACGGCAGAGATGCTGGCCGGTGCCATTCGCGAAACCAGTGCCGGCGAGGTCGAGGCCGCCCAGGCCTACGGCATGAGCCGCTTCAAGGTGATGCGCTACATCGTGCTGCCCAGCGCCATGCGCCGCACCCTGCCGGCTTATAGCAATGAAGTCGTGATGATGCTGCATGCCACCAGTCTGGCCAGTGCTGTGCCCTCTCTGATTGATGTCACGGGCGCGGCGAGTCGCATTTACTCGGACTACTACCTGCCGTTTGAGGCCTACCTGGCCGCCGCTGGCATTTACCTGGTGGCCTCTTTCTGCCTGATCGGCTTCTTCAAATTCAGCGAGGGGCGTTTGTTGGCTTATCTGGCGCCGCGCAAACACTGACACCCACCATGCAACGCACCGACTATTCGCTTCTTTCCAGTAGCTTGGGAAGCCAAAAAACACTCTCCAGCTTTCACTATGGCACCCCTGGTGCGCGACCCAAGGTCTACATTCAGGCCAGCTTGCATGCGGAAGAATTGCCAGGCATGTTGGCCGCGCACCACCTGCGGCCCCTGCTGGACGCGGCCGATGTGGCGGGCACCATCTTAGGTGAGGTCATTTTGGTCCCCGTGGCCAACCCGATCGGATTAGCCCAGCGCGTGGACCACAAGCCCATGGGACGGTTCGATCTGGACACCTCGGAAAACTTCAATCGCCACTACCCCGATTTCGCCAAGCTGATTGACCCCGCCGTGCTCGACGCGCTGGGAACCAACTCAGCCACGAACGTGGCGCTGGTGCGAAAGGCAATCAGCGACTACCTGATCAACTGGCAGCCCACCACCGAGCTGGAAAGTCTGCGCCGTCAACTGCTGACCCTAGCCCATGACGCCGACTTCGCACTGGATTTGCATTGCGACTGCGAAGCGGTGGTTCATTTCTACACCGAAGAGGCCTGCTGGCCGCAGATGGAAGCGTTGGCGCACTTGGTCGGCAGCCGTGCCACTTTGCTGGCCAAGAGTGCAGGAGGGGCCTCGTTTGACGAATGCCTGTCCAGCGTCTGGTGGCAACTGTCAGAGGCGCTC
The DNA here is from genome assembly GCF_017948265.1 of Rhodoferax sp. PAMC 29310. NCBI lineage: Bacteria > Pseudomonadati > Pseudomonadota > Betaproteobacteria > Burkholderiales > Comamonadaceae > Rhodoferax > Rhodoferax sp. PAMC 29310. The sequence goes on from NZ_CP072852.1 coordinate 1,620,457, forward strand.
ACACAAAAAGGCCACGCTAAACCCCTGCCCCAGAGCTGCCACAGCACGACGATTGAGCTTCGCGGTGAACTCGACCTGAGTCATGAATTTGCGCAAGCCGATGCGCAGGCGATTTACGCGTTTCTGCAACTTCAACAAGTCATTGCATGCGACACACCGCCGCAGGTCCCTGCCTCCTTGTGCGACGCCACCCCGCTGGCCGGTTCAGAAACGATCACCGCGCCAGCACCGGGCGTGGTCGTCTTTGCGGCCCAACCCGGCCAATTGATGAAAACCGGTGACCTCGTCGCCGAGGTCATTGACCCCATTGACAACATCACCCACCGCGTGTTGGCCGGTGTCGACGGTGTGTTGTACGCGCGGGTTGGCGACCGTTACATCACATCCGGTGGCGAATTGGCCAAGATTGCTGGCGCTACCCCGTTCAGAACGGGTCTGCTCCTGGGCGCTTAGGCCTGCACCTGCTCTTTTGAAAAAGAATTCATGACATCCCAACCCCTCAAACTCCAAGTCGACAACATCCACAAACGCTTTGGCAGCAATGAGGTACTCAAAGGCGTGTCCTTGAAGGCACGCGCCGGCGATGTGATCAGCATCATCGGAAGCTCCGGCTCGGGAAAAAGTACTTTCCTGCGTTGCATCAACTTGCTGGAAAAGCCCAATGAGGGTCGCATCAACGTGGCCGGGGAAGACATCAAGCTCGTCCCTGGCAAAAACGGCGAACTGCACGCCGCGGACCCCAAGCAACTGCAGCGCATGCGCACCAAGCTGGCCATGGTGTTCCAGCACTTCAATTTGTGGGCCCACCTGACGGTGTTGCAAAACATCATCGAAGCACCCGTGCATGTACTGGGCATGGAGCGCGAGGCTGCCATTAAGGTGGCGCGTAAGTACCTGGAGACAGTGGGCTTGCAAGGCAAGGAAGACAGCTACCCGGCCCACTTGAGCGGAGGCCAGCAACAGCGCGTGGCCATTGCCCGGGCGCTGGCCATGGAGCCTGAAGTGATGCTGTTTGACGAGCCCACCAGTGCGTTGGACCCGGAGTTGGTCTCGGAAGTGCTCAAGGTCATGCAAACGCTGGCCCAAGAAGGGCGCACCATGGTGGTGGTGACCCATGAGATGGGCTTTGCCCGTGAGGTGGCCAACCACCTGATCTTCTTGCACAAAGGCTTGGTTGAGGAAGAGGGCAACCCGGCCGAGGTTTTGTCAAACCCCAAGAGCGAGCGCTTGGCGCAGTTTTTGTCGGGGAGTTTGAAGTAAGCTGGGATAGTCCCTGACTGGCAGCAGAAACCGGGTTGCCGAATCCCTGAGGTCTCTGGCTTGGGCCTGAAGACTTTGAGCCGCTGACGCCGACTCCTCCACCGCAGCCGCGTTTTGTTGGGTCATCTGATCAAGCTGATTGACCGCAGCACTGATGCTGGCCATGCCCACACTCTGTTCGCCCGTATTGCCCCGGATTTCCCCGATGCTGGAGGCCACCTGCCGGACCGAGCCCACCATACTGCTCATGCTGTCACGGGCGTGGTTGACCTTGCGGGTTCCTTGCTCCACTTTGCTCACGGACGCTGCGATCAGGGCCTTGATGTCATGGGCCGCTGAGGCAGAGCGATTCGCCAAGGTGCGCACCTCCGCTGCCACCGCGGCAAATCCACGACCAGCTACACCGGCTCTGGCGGCCTCCACGGCGGCATTGAGCGCCAAAATATTGGTTTGAAACGCCAGACCATCAATGACACTGGTGATGTCTTCGATCTGGCGTGAGGAGGCGCTAATTTCCTGCATGGTCTGCATCACCTCGGTCATGGCTGCGTTGCCGGCCTGAGCCTGAACGCTGGCAGATTGAACCAGCATCTCGCCCTGGCCCGCCAGTTCAAGCGACTGGTTCATGGCGGTGGAAATTTCCTCCACGGCCGCCGCCGTTTGCTGCAAAAACGACGCAGCCATTTCGGTCCGTCTTGACAGGTCCAGGTTGCCCGCGGCAATTTGTGTGGACCCTTCGGCCACGTTTTGGCTGGCCTCCTGCACCTGAGAAACCAGCTCACCCAGGGAATGCTGCATCCGCGCCAGCGCCGACAACAACTGCCCACCCTCATCCCGTTCATGACCTTCAATCTGCATCGTCAAATCTAGCGCGGCCACCCGATTGGCAGTGTCCACCGCCTGCTGTATCGGCCTTGTGATGCCACGCACAAGCCAAAACGACAACATCCCCCCCAGAAGAACCGCACCCAGCCCGAACAAAATCAGGCCAAGACGTGCGTTCTGACTCAAGGTATGGACCTGCTCGGACGCCCTTGAAATATCCAACCGTCGGGCCTCGCCCAACTGATTCACCTCACTCAACAACGCGCTGGCCGTCGGTGAAAACCGGGTGCGATAGACCATTTCGATATTCGAAGTTAAGCCGCCATCGCGTGCTTGCATTAGTGCCTTTCTGGCCTGGACAAAGGTGGTATTCGCCAGAACCAAAGCATTGAAATCAGCAAGGTCGTTGGACGCGGTCATGGAGGTGCCCAGTGTTTCTAACAAGGTCGCCACACTCGCGCTGGTTTTCTCGATTTCTGGCGTGATGGCCTCTTCGACCTGCGGCTCTGAACTCAAGGCCAACGCTCTGGCCCGGGCCACATTGACCTCCAAATACCGCCTCAGATCGGACGTTAATCGCTCGGCGACCATGGCACCATCCACCATTTTCTCGGTCTCAACCGACACCCGCAGCAAAGACCAGACGCCCAATGCTGAACCGACAAGCGCGACCAGCAATACGATCGACACAACTGCAAGAATGAGGCGAGAGAATGCACCAAACCTGGCTGGCGCACGAACGGATTTGGCAAACGACATAGGTGAAAAACTCATTCAAACGATGTGAAGTTCCCTCGGCCAGGACAGCCCGAGAGTTGCCCAATGTTGACCTCACTTTGTGACGACACTATGACCAGCGAGTGACAGCGGGACATTCGATGCTATGGGCCCAAGGTGCGCTCTGATAACCTCCTCCCATGCACTTTAATACGCCCGACCTCAGCCACCAAGATGCGCGTCAGCAAAGCATTGAGGAGGGCCCTGGATTTCCGCGACACCGCGCAGCGGAGCTTATTACCATGCCAACTGGACTGTCGCGCAGGAATTTACTGGTGACCGGTTTGGCTGCGACCTGGGCCAAAGCCCACGCGATCACCCCCCCCATGCAGGTTCGATCACGTCCACTGCTCTTTCCGCGAGATTTTGGGAGCCACCCCGACTTTTCAATCGAGTGGTGGTACCTGACCGGTCGACTTCAATCGGACGCATTGGCTCAGGTCCTGGGCTTTCAGATCACGTTCTTTCGGTCGCGTGTGGCGTCCACCCAGTCGATGAAGTCCGCCTTTGCAGCCAAGCAACTGCTGTTTGCCCATGCTACCGTGACCGACGTGGCCAAAAAGAAGCTCTGGCACGACCAGCGTGTCGCACGGGGAGGCTTTGGCCTGGCGCAAGCCAGTGAAACTGACACAGCAGTTCACATTCACGATTGGTCCCTGGCACGATTGGCCGAACAGTACAAAACCACGGCGCGAGGCGATGATTTTCAGTTTGAATTGACCCTGCGTGAAACCCAACCCCTACTGCTTCAGGGGCAAGCAGGCTTGTCGCGCAAGGGACCAGACGCGGCGCAAACCAGTCACTACTACAGCCTGCCGCATCTTCGAGCGCAGGGCAGCGTTATGTTGCAGGGTCAACGCCATGACGTGCAAGGCACTGCGTGGCTAGACCACGAATGGAGCGACTCGCTCCTGCATCCTCAAGCGGTTGGCTGGGACTGGATTGGTATGAACTTGCTGGATGGCAGTGCATTGACTGCCTTTCGACTGCGCGCCTCAAACAGCGACAGCTTATGGGATGGTGGCTCCTGGCGAAGCCAAGGGGGCAGCGTGCAGGATTTCTCCCAGGGGTCCGTCAGTTTCGAGCCGCTTCGCCACTGGCTCAGCCCCCTCACCAAAACTCGGTACCCGGTCGAGTGGCGGGTACAAACGCCCGCTGGGCGATTCACAGTCAAGGCAATCATTTACAACCAGGAGCTGGATAGCCGCCAATCCACCGGCGCCATTTACTGGGAGGGCCTAAGCGAGTTAATGGATGAGCAGGGAAATACCGTGGGACACGGCTACCTGGAGATGACGGGATACGCCAGCCCCTTGCGCCTCTGAGGCTGGTGCAGCACTCAGTGCGCCCCGGCAGCGGCATCTGCCGCAGCTGCGCCGGTCTGCTTCGGGCGGGACAACCAGACGAACGGAATCAACGCCATAAAAATCAGCGCCGACGCGAAGAACACGTCGTTTGCGGCGAGCATATAAGACTGTTGATCGACCAGTCGATTCACTTGGGCCAAGGCCTGATCCGGGGTCAAGCCCAGACGAGTCAGTCCGTCCAGGGTCTGCGTGGCTGCGATATTGCTGGTCGAGATTGATTCGGCCAGTTGCGCATGGTGAATCGCCGCACGGTCTTGCCACACCGTCGTCGAAATGGACGTGCCAAACGATCCGGCCACAATGCGCACAAAACTGGACAAGCCGGAAGCCGCCGGAATCTTGTCAGGCGATATACCGGACAAAACAATCACCGACAGCGGAATAAAGAAGAACGCCATGGCAATGCCCTGCACCAGGGTCGGGGTCATGATGGTTCCAAAATCTGCCTGGGTGTTGAAGTGCGAGCGCATGAACAGCACGATCGCAAAAACCACAAAGGCGAAACTGGCCAGAAAGCGTGGGTCGACCCGGCTGACATTTCGCCCCACCAGGGGCGACAACAGAATGGCGAACACACCCACCGGCGCCAGCAACATGCCCGCGTCAATGGACGGATAACCCATGAACTGTTGCAACCAAAGCGGCAACAACACCACGTTGCCAAAGAAAAGGCCATAGCCCACAGAAATGGCCACCGTACCCGACCAGAAGTTGCGCCGCTTGAACAGGCGCAGGTCCACAACCGGGTGTTCCTCGGTCAGCTCCCAAATCAAAAAGAAGAGAAAACCAACCAGCGCGACCACCCCCAGGCCAATGACCTCAGAGGAGTGAAACCAGTCCAGCTCTTTGCCTTTGTCCAGCATGATTTGCAGCGCACCCACCCAGAGCACCAGCAGACCCAAACCTACGCCATCAATGGGGAGTTTGCGCGTGACACTTTCCCGCTTGTGGTAGATCGACCAGACCATGAACGCTGAGAGAAGCCCGATCGGAATATTGATGTAAAAAATCCAGGACCAATAAATATGGTCCGTAATCCAGCCACCCAGCAGAGGCCCCAGTACGGGTGCAACCAGTGTGGTCATGGCCCACAGCGCCATTGCCAATCCAGCCAGTGCCGGCGGGTAGCTTGAAAGAAGCAGCCCCTGAGACAGCGGAATCATTGGGCCCGCCACGAAGCCTTGCAGGGCCCGAAAAACAATCAACGTCGGCATGTTGGGTGCCAGTCCGCACAGCCACGAGGTCAATACAAACAACATCACACTGGTGACGAATAAACGCACCTGACCAAAGCGTTGTGACAGCCAACCGGTCAACGGCAACGCAATGGCGTTCGCGACGCCAAAACTGGTGATGACCCACGTTCCTTGATTGGCACTCACACCAAGGTCACCGGCAATGGCCGGCAGGGACACGTTGGCAATGGAAGAGTCGAGCACGTTCATGAACGTGGCCAGCGACAGGGCAATCGTGCCCCACAGACGGGCGGCGCCGTCCAGCGGCGGCGGGTTGAAGGAGGCGGGTGTGGCCATTGAGCCCTCGCTCAGTGCGAGCCGAGATTGGCTGCCACGATGCGGCGCACCTCAGCCGCTGCACCACTGTCCAGCGAGGCATACACCGAGGTTTGCACCAGCGCGGATTCACGTGGGGCATCGGCCAGCATCTTGCCGTCCTGCTGACTCACGTCCACCTCGGCCTCCATGGACAAACCGACACGCAACGGGTTTTTGACCAGTTGCTCAGCATTCAGGGTCACACGCACGGGCACCCGCTGGACCACCTTGATCCAGTTGCCTGTGGCGTTTTGCGCCGGTAACAATGCAAACGCAGCCCCAGTACCCATGCCCATGCCGGCCACCACGCCGTCGTAGGAGACTTTGGTGCCATAAATATCGGCCGTCAGCTTGACGGGCTGTCCGATGCGGATATGGCGCAGCTGGACTTCTTTGAAATTGGCATCCACCCACACCTGATTCAGAGGCACGATAGACATCATGGGTGTTCCCGCCGCCACACGTTGACCGAGCTGCACGGTACGACGTGCCACATAGCCATCCACCGGCGCTGGCAAATTTGCCCGCTGGGTGGCGAGCCATGCCTCCCTGACTTTGGCTGCCGCCGAAAGCACACTGGGGTGCTTTTCCACGCTGACACCTTCGGTCATGGTCTGGTTGCTGCGCAATTGTTCTTTGGCAGCAGTAACGCCCGCCTGAGCGGCGGCCAAAGCGCTGATTCCATTGCTGAGCTGGGTCTGGGCGTGATTGAGTTCCTCTTTGGACACGGCGCCGTTTCCGGCCAATCCCTGGCGCCGATTCAGATCGTCTGTGGCACGGGCGATCTCGGTCTGCGCCCGAACCACGTCAGACTCGCGCAACTTGATTTGAGCGTCGAAACTACCGTTGTTGGCGTACAGGGTGCGGACCTGGCGAACGGCTTGGCCCAAGTTCGCCTCCGCTTGATCCAGTGCGAGCTTGGCGTCTGCTGGATCAAGCTTGACCAAAGACTGACCTGCTTTAACGAAGTCCGTGTCATCCGCTAGGATGGCCACCACCGTACCCCCGATTTGCGGCGTGATCTGGATCAAATTGCCCTGCACATAGGCGTTGTCAGTGGATTCAAAGTGACTGGCGACCCGCCACTCATAGAGGCCCCACGCAGTGGCGGACAAGGCAACTACGGTGGCCAGTGTGGCAAGCGCTTTTTTGCGAGTTCGGCTGGTCGCAGGGCGTATGGAGGGCGTGGGAGCGTTCATGGTCTCTTCAGTCAAAATCAATTGGGAAAATTAGTTCTTTTGAGCAAGGGCTGCGGGAAGTTCGGCACGGTAGCCGCCGCCCAATGCACGCATCAAGCTCACCTGAGTGTCAATCACCCGGGCGCTCAGATCCACACCCTGTCGGCGCTGGTTAAGCACCGCAGCCTCGGTCGCAAGCACGCTGAGGTAGTTGCTCAGTCCGGCCTCATAGCGCTGCATGGCAATGCTGTAGGCTTCTTCGCTCAAGGCCAGCGCAGCCTGCTGCTCAGTCTGCTGGCGCGAGATGGCCTGAAGCGACGCCAACAAGCCAGCAACCTCGCGCACCGCATCAATCACGGCGGCGTTGTAGCTGCCAATCGCGCCATCCAGATCAGCTTGGCGGCCTTTCAAATTGGCGCGAAGCCTGCCACCGTCAAACAAGGGCAAACGAAGTGCCGGGCCAACACCCCATTGTTCGCTACCGGCATTGACCAATCGATCCAGGCCAATGCTGGACAAACCGGCAAAAGCGACCAAATTGATGTTGGGGTAGAACTGAGCCTGCGCATTGCCTACATCCTGACTGGCCGCCTCAACACGCCAGCGCGCGGCTGAAATGTCAGCCCGGCGTCCCAGCAGGTCCGAAGGAATCGTCGAGGCTGGCGCGACGCTGTGGGTGGTCAATATCGACGCATCGGCAAGCACCATCGCCTGGCTGGGCTCGCCCACCAACGCCGCAAGTGCCAATCGAGCCAAAGCCAACTGCTCGCCCAAGGTCTCGATCTGCAAACGTGCTTCCGGCAAACCGCCCTCGCTTTGGCGCAGTTCGAGTCGGGTGTCCAGCCCCGCGGCGACACGGTCGCGAACCAGTGCCAGCGAATGCTCGCGTTGCGCCAAGGTCCGGCGCGCCACGCCCAGTTGATCATTCAGCCGGGCAATCTGAAAGTAAGCATGTGCCACTTGACTGGCCAGCAACACACGGGCGGCCTCGGATTCGGCCTGGGCGACTCGTACTTGTCCCAGCGCGCTGGCCAACATCGCCCGGTTTTTTCCGAAAAAGTCGATTTCCCAACTTGCACTCAACTGGGCCGTTCCCGTATCCCGAATCGAGCCAGCCAGAGGCGCTGGCACTGCGCCGTTGGCGGTGTATTGCTGGTGCGTCAAGTCAAGCGCGGCATTGAGTTGTGGCTGGACTGCAGCGCCCGCGCCCAATGCGGCAGACTCGGCGCGAGCCACTCTCGCGGCCGCGACCTGCAAGCTGGGGTTGGCGGCCAGCGCTTTGTCCACCAGTGCGTTCAACTGGGCGTCGCCAAAGTTGCTCCACCAAGTCGAACCCACCATGGCGTCATGGGAACTGGCCCTTGGCAAGCCTACCGTACTGGCACTGCGCATTTCTTTCAGAACGGCGACTTCGCCCATTTGGGCGCAAGCCGTCAGGCCAATGACCCCAGCAATCACTAAAACACCGGGTAGCTGCCGCAAAGGCGACTGGGTGCTCATTGGGTCAAACTTCATTGGTTTCTCCGGAACACGAGGGGCTATCGCCGCAGGTTTGTGCGTTGCTCAAAATTCGACGTAAAAAGCCTTTTAGGGTTTCAAACTCCTCCACGGAGAAGCCTGCCAAATGCGCGTTTTGAACACGGCTCAGCACGCCAGGAATCCCCTGTGCCGTGACTTGCCCCTCTTCAGTCAACTCAATGTTGACGACACGCCGGTCTTCCACCGAGCGAATCCGGCGGCACAAGCCCTTGGCTTCGAGCCGGTCCAGCATGCGGGTCATCGCCCCGGCGTCCAGTTGACACTCACGAGCCAACTCAGCCACCGTCGATGCTTTTCCCAAATACAACTTGAACAGCGGCAGCCATTGCGCGTTGGTGAGGTCACAACTGGCCAGTTCTTTGTCGATCTCCTGCGCAACCACCGACAACACGCGCCGCATCAAATAGCCCACGCTTTCTTCAGTGGCATAGCCCTCTGCTCGATAAAACTCGTGCCGGACAGGTGCCGTGGCCACGGGCATCTGCGCGGGATCAGGGGGTGAATTGGATGACGTCATAGGGCACGCATTATTAATTGCCTAGGCAGTTAATGTCAAGGCTTTGTTTGGATAGGCAGCTACTTTTGGTTTTTGACTACACTTGCGCTCATGACAACCGTCTCACCCGCCAAAGCATCACCCCGTTCCCTGTCTGGCTTGCTGCCGTTTTTGCGCCCTTACCGCGTTCGCATCGGACTGGCCATCGTCTTTCTGGTCATGGCAGCCGTGGCCACCCTCGCCTTCCCGATTGCGCTGCGCAGTTTGATCGACGGGGGTCTGGTGCAGTCGGACAAAGGGGCTCAGGTGATGGCTCTACGGGATCATTTCGTGGCCCTGTTTGGGGTGGCGTTTGCCCTTGGGCTGTTCTCGGCCGGGCGCTTCTATATGGTCAGCTGGCTGGGCGAGCGCATCACGGCCGATCTTCGCAATGCGGTTTACGGCCATGTGCTGCATCAAAGCCCTGAGTTTTTTGAAACCACCCAGACAGGTGAAGTGCTGTCCCGGTTGACGGTGGACACCACGCTGGTTCAGACCGTGGTGGGCTCATCTCTGAGCATGGGCTTGCGAAACATGGTGATGGGTATCGGCGCCCTGGGCATGCTGGTCTGGACCAACCCCTATGTGATGTTTCAGGTATCGGGCGTGCTGGTACTAATTGTGGTGCCCTCGGTCTTGTTTGGGCGGCGGGTACGCAAGCTTTCCCGCGCCAGCCAGGACCGCATGGCGGACTCCAGCGCCATTGCGGCCGAAGTACTTAACGCCATTCCGGTCGTGCAAAGCTATACCGCCGAAGATCGAGAAGGTGCGCGCTTCAATGCATCCACCAACGAGGCGTTCACCACCGCCGTGCGTCGCACCAAAGCCCGCTCCATCCTGGTGGCGTTCATCATCATCGCTACCTCTGCCGCCCTGCTATGGGGCCTCTACCAAGGCACTCAAGCGGTGATGGCGGGACGCATTACTGCCGGCCATCTGGGGCAAACGGTGGTGTACGTGATCATATTGGCCAGCGCTTTTGCAATCTTGGGCGAGGTTTATGGTGACCTGCTTCGCGCTGCTGGGGCAACGGAGCGGTTGATGGAGTTGCTGGGCAGTCAATCCCCCATCGTTTCACCCTCAAATCCGGCTCCAGTCCTGATTCCACCTGCCGGGAGCGCTATCAGTTTTGAAAAAATTGATTTCAATTACCCTTCACGTCCGAACCAGACCGCCTTGCAACAATTTTCACTGCGTATCCAACCAGGGCAAACCGTGGCCATCGTGGGCCCGAGTGGCGCCGGTAAAAGCACAGTATTCCAATTGTTGCTGCGCTTTTATGACCCTCGCGCCGGCCGCATCGTGCTGGACGGCGTACCCACCAGCGAAATGAGTCTGCACGACCTGCGCCAGCGTATTGGCATCGTGCCGCAAGACGCGGTGATCTTCTCCAGCAGTGCGCTGGAAAACATTCGTTATGGCCGCCCCGACGCCAGCGACGCCGAAGTGAAAGCCGCTGCCCAAGCTGCGTTTGCAGATGAGTTCATCAACGCCTTGCCCGAGGGCTACGACACATTCCTGGGCGAGCGCGGGGTGCGCCTGAGCGGCGGCCAGCGCCAACGCATCGCGATTGCCCGCGCCATGCTGAAAAACTCGCCGCTGCTGCTGCTGGACGAGGCCACCAGCGCCTTGGACGCAGAGAGCGAACGCATGGTGCAAGCCGCGTTGGAGTCCGCCATGCGGGACCGCACGACGCTGGTCATCGCGCATCGCTTAGCCACGGTGCAGAAAGCCGATCACATCGTGGTGTTGGATCACGGCCAGTTGGTCGAACAAGGCACCCATGCGGAGTTGGTTGCTCAAGGCGGGGTTTATGCAGGCTTGGCCGCCTTGCAATTTGAGGCCTAGTTCGTTTCATTTAGTCCCGTGTATTGAACTGAGGCGCCATCGCTTGTAAACTTCAATTTTGAGATAGGAGTTTCTGATGAATGTTTCCTCTGTCAAATCCACTTCCATCGACTCAACCCAAAGCCAACAGCGTGTTGCCAGCGTTCAAAAGGAGCAGCAACGGGACGATCAAGCGAAGGAGGCGGCGGCCAGCGCTGCGGAAAAAGCACCTCCCCGTCCCGTGATCAACACGCAAGGACAAACCACGGGTCAGGTGCTAAACGTCACCGCCTGACCCACGTTTTACTGACTCCGGGTTCAACATGGCCTTGATCAGCGCAACCAATACTGCAACCCCTTCGCTTCAATCAGTTCTCACCAAGAACCGATTGGCTCAGGCTCGCCAGCAAGCCAATCAGGCCGAAGCCAACGCCGAGGATTTGCGCGCACGGGCCAATGAGGCGGAGCAAGAGGCAGCACAAAGCCAAGGGCGTGTTCAGGCCTTGAGCAGGCAGCAACAGCAAAATGACCCGACCTACCGTCAGAAAGCATCTCGCTCGGAAGGCGGGTTTTCACCCCAGACCCAGGAAGTACTGGTGACTTCCTACGCCGCCAGCGCAACGAATCGAACAGCGACCAACAGCGCACTCAAGTCAGACGCATTTGCGATTCCAGTCACCAACTCACAGGGCGACCTCACGGGTCGCATCGTGGACCTCCGGGCATGAAAAAGCAGGGTTCACACCTTGCCTTTTGTTACTACACCCGGTCAAGCGGCGCGGCATTCACGTCGCCCAAGTTCCTTACGCCAAATGACGAAGCTCTCGCAAACCCACTGAAACCGGCGCGAGGTCGGCCCCCATGGTTCCAATATCGACCAACAGCTGACATAGACGCGCGATGGACGCCTCATGCGTGGTGCGCCACACCGCCAGCTCTTCCTTGCGGATCAGCAACCCTTGCGTCACCTGTCCGGCTATGGAGTAGACGTCGTCTCGGGCGCTGGCGCGCGCCTGGGTTTGCCACAGGGTGTCCGTGGGCAAACGATTGATCTGCGTACGCCATTCGCTCAAACCCAACTCGGCATCAATGCCGAAATAAGTTCGAGCCGCCTGCTCCAAGCTGGTCTGGGCTTGCTGCGCAAGGTCCGCCAGATCCAGCGCAGGGAATATAAACTCCAGTGCCGTCAGGTTTTGTGCCAGTGTGGGCTCGACGTCTGCCTTTACCAATGCGTCGGTGGCCGCTTGCCAGCTCTCATTGGCATTTTGGGGCAGCCACTCAGCCAAGTTGGCACGTAACTCCCTAGCCACTGGTTGATAACGTCCGATCAAGGTTGGCAGGTCAGTATTTTGACCCCGAACCCGCAGCATCCAGCGTGAGGCGCGCTGGGTAATTGCATTGAGTTTGGCCAACAAGTCCAGCTGCAGTTTGGCATCCACCTGGTAATCCAGGTCGTCAATCTGGTCCCACAGTGGCTCCAAATCGAACACTTCACGCGCCAAGGTAAACGCACGAATCACATCCGCGGCGGTTGCACTGGCCTCAGACGCCACAAAGTTGACGAAGGTGGCGCCGGTTCTGTTCACGACAGTGTTGGTGACATAGGTAGCGATGATCTCGCGCTTCAACGGATGAGCCGCAATGGCATCGGCGAATCGTTCGCTCAGCACCTTGGGGAAATAGGCTTTGAGAGACTGGCTGAAATAAGGGTCGTCTGGCAAGTTGCTAGCCACCAAATCATCAAACACCGACATCTTGGCATAAGCCAGAACCACGGCCCCTTCTGGTGCCGTCAGGCCTACCTTGCGTGCCTTGCGACGGGCGATTTCTTCATCAGTCGGCAAAAATTCAATCGCACGATTCAACCGCCCCTGACTCTCCAGCCACTGCATCAAGCGTTGCTGCCCATCCAGCACATAAAGTGGCCGATGGGTTGCAATGTCCAATGCTTGACTTTGATAGTAGTTATCGGCCAACACCAGCAAGCCCACTTCGTCGGTCATCGAAGCCAACAGGTCATTGCGCTGCTTCAGAGTCAAGTCGCCAGCTTCGACCACACCACCCAGCAGAATCTTGATATTGACCTCATGGTCAGAGCAATCCACGCCGGCCGAGTTGTCAATCGCATCGGTATAGATCAGGCCGCCTTTCTGTGCAAACTCGATTCGCCCATTTTGGGTAGCTCCCAGGTTTCCACCTTCGGCCAATACTTTGCAGCACAACTCATTGCCATTGACTCGAAAACCATCACTGGCCTTGTCTCCAACTTGGCCATGAGTTTCATAGCTGGCCTTCACGTAGGTGCCGATACCGCCGTTGTAGAGCAGGTCAACCGGCGCCTGCAAAATGGCGCGCAGCAAATCCACGGGGGGCAGTGAATTGGCATCGATGCCCAAGATGGCCTTGGCCTCGGCAGTGAGCGGAATGGATTTGGATGATCGGGAAAAGACGCCGCCACCGGCAGAAATCAGACTCTTGTCATAGTCATCCCAGCTGGAGCGTGGCAGGTCAAACAGCCGCTTGCGCTCGGCATGGGACCTCGCGACGTCCGGTGTCGGGTCGATAAAAATATGCCGGTGGTCAAACGCGACCACCAGTTGGATGTGCTCGGACAACAGCATGCCATTGCCAAACACGTCGCCTGACATATCACCGATGCCGGCCACCGTGAATGGTGTAGTCTGGGTATTGACGTCAAGTCCTCGGAAGTGGCGCTTCACGGACTCCCAAGCACCGCGGGCGGTGATGCCCATTTTCTTGTGGTCGTAGCCAACAGATCCGCCTGACGCAAAGGCATCGCCCAGCCAAAACCCATAGTCGGCCGATACCGCGTTCGCGTAGTCGGAGAATGTGGCAGTTCCTTTATCTGCAGCAACGACCAGGTAGGGATCGTCTTCATCATGGCGCACCAGGTTGATTGGCGGCACCAGCACGCCCTTGACTACGTTGTCGGTCAGGTCCAGCATGCCGGACAAAAACAGTTTGTAGCAGACAACCCCTTCAGCCATATAGGCTTCACGGTCTGTGGCCGGCGGCGCGCTCTTTAGCACGAAGCCTCCTTTGGAGCCCACTGGAACAATGACCGTGTTTTTCACCTGCTGCGCCTTCACGAGACCCAACACCTCGGTGCGGAAGTCCTCCCGACGGTCCGACCAACGAAGCCCGCCACGGGCCACCTTGCCACCGCGCAAATGCACGCCTTCGATGCGGGGGGAGTACACCCAAATCTCAAACATCGGTTTCGGCTCGGGCATCCCCGGCACCTCGCGGGGATTGAGCTTGAAGCTCAAGTACGGCTTGATCACACCTGGCGCACTCTGCTGCCAGGCGTTGGTGCGCATGGTGGCCAGGACCGTCGAAATGAATTGCCGAAGAATCCGATCCTCATCCAGGCTGGCGACATTGCCAAGCTGTGTTTCCAATTGCTCGGTCAATTGCTTCTGCTTCAGGTCACGATCGCCCTTCAATGAAGGATCAAATCGCGCCACAAACAACGCAGCAATAGCTTGTGCCATGTCCGCATTGTTGTTTAACGCGGCCTCAATATAGCTTTGGCTGAACGGCAGGCCCAACTGTCTGAAGTAGCGGGTGTAAGCACGCAATACTGCGATAGCGCGCTCATCCATTGTTGTGGTCAGGACCAGCTTGTTCAGGTCATCACTTTCGACCTCGGCTCGCCAGGTTTTCACGAACATGGACTCAAAGCGGGTCTTGACGGTCGCCAAATCCGTCGTCGGTGGTAGCTGTAAACCCAAGTCATGAATCCAGCGCGCCTCATTGCCACTGCCAATGCGGTAAGGGTGCTCGTACAAGACCCTGGCGCCCATCCGCTCAAGCACAGGCAATGAATCCGACAGTGCAACTTTGGTGGTGTTGTAGATTTTGAAACGAAGCATGCCGGCTTCAGCATCGAGGGAGCGGTACAACCTCACCGCAAGTGGCGCCACGTGCGTCAGCCCGGCCAGTAGATCTGCATCTTCCGCAGCGACAGGCGCCGAGAAATCTTCACGGTAGGAGGTAGGAAATGCGTTGGCAAACCGGTGCGCCAAAGCCAGGCCAACACCTTCGCCATGCGCACGTAACAATTCCGCTGTGCAATCGTCTTCCCAGCGTTGAGCCAATTTCGCAATGCGGGCTTCAAGCGCTGCGCTGTTCATATCTTTGGGCGCCTGCACCTTGGCAATCACCAGGTAATGAATACGCGCCATAGGACTGTCTGTCAGCATTGGGGTGAACTCAATCGACGCTCCGTCCAAGGCGGTCATCAGTTCAAGTCCAACCTTGACTCGCAGTTCTGTGTTGTATCGGTCCCGCGGCACAAAAACCTGGGCCGAGGTAAATCTGCCAAACGGGTCACGACGCAGAAACAAACGAGCACGCTGACGCTCCTGCAGCCGCAAGATACCAATCGTGTGGTCCGTCAAAGTCGGAAGATCAACCTGAAACAGCTCATCACGTGGGTATGCGTTCAGGATGGATTCGAGCGATTTTGCCGCGTGGCTGTCAGGCACAACCCCTGCGCTCACCATGACCTCTGCCGCTCGCCGACGGACCTGCGGAATTTCACTGACGTGGGCCGAGTAAGCCATCGACGTGTAGAGGCCAAGAAAGCGTGCCTCACCAACCACCTCTCCAGCTTCATCAAAGCGTTTGACGGCGATGTAGTCCAACCAAGCCGGGCGATGGACTGTGGCACGTGTCATCGCTTTGGTCACAAGAACCAGTTCATCAGACTCAATTAGCGAAAGGGCTTCAGCGGGCAAACGACTCTCGGGTGTACGAACCTCACCCCGCAGAATACCCAGTCCAGAGCCTTCACGGGCCACCAGACTGACGCCCTGATCGTCGCGCTTCAGGTCATAGTCTCTTGCACCCAAAAACGTGAAGTTTCGGTCTTGCAACCACGCCAAAAAATCTAGTCCCTCCTGGCGGCTTTCGTTTGACAATTTGCACAATTTGGATGCCGCACCCGCCGCTGCCAACCTCTCGAGAATGGCGGACCAGTCCTGAACGGCGCCTCTGACATCGCCCAAAACCCGCTCTAAATCTGCTGCCAAAGCCTGCACATCCTCGGGCCTGATAATTCGATCACACTCCACCAAAATCAAAGACTCAACGGGATGATTTTGACCATTTGCGGCCGCCGTGGCGAAGCGCGCAACACCAGACACCTTGCCCTGTTTGTCACGAACCACGCTCATGATAGGGTGAACAATCCAATGCGCTGTTCGCCCACTGCGATTGATCGCCATCGTGACCGAATCAACCAAAAAAGGCATGTTCTCGTTCACAATTTGCACAACGGTGTGCTCGCTGACGAAACCGTCCTCTGCCAAGGTCGGGTTGAAGACTCGCACACGGGGGGACTGCGTCGGTCGGGCCGCATCCAGCAAGCGCCAATGCGCATTGGCAATGGCAAATAGAGCAGAGGGCTCGCGAGCACCGATTTCGTCGGGATCAGAATTCTCGAAATAAGCCGCTACAAAGTCTCCCTGTCGCCCAACCGCCGGCCCCGCTTGTTTCTTGGTGTAGGAAAGCAGTTCAGCAAGCGCGGGGTGGGTCATGATGTATCCGAAGGATTAGGGTTCCTGAAATTCTAGGCTTGCTTCTCTATCCATCGGAACTCTTCACGCCAAACTCATGGCGTTATGCAACAGTTGTATTACTTCATCTCAAACCCCGTCAGTCAGCAACGAATTGGTTCCGCCCGCCGCAGCACTACAAAAGCAGAGAAGGCTCTACCAATCAATCCCAGTCACGACGGCGTCCGTGCTTAGTGCAACGATCCCTTTATCTCATTGGTTTGGGGCATAGGGAGAACAGGAACGCCTTCTTCGATCAATGCTTGCGTCTCCGCAACCGTCGCTTTTCCCCGGATTCCACGTTTAGGAATTTCACCGTAGTGAATCTTGCGTGCCACTTCCGCAAACTGCGAGCCTACATCGTCTGTATTTGCGGCCAAATGCCGCCCAAAGTCCTCCCATGCCGCTTGCATCGCTGATGTGCGAACCACGGGGTTGGCTTGAGATATCGCTAAGTCGCCACCGGTCTGATTCGAACCAAGGTTGAGACGGGGCGCACTTAGGCGCTTGTGAATTCGAGCGTCACCGCAAAGAGGGCAAATTAAAGCGCCTGAATCAATTTGAGAAGCAAAGTCGTCCTCAGAAGAAAACCAACCTTCGAACCGGTGTTCGAAATGGCATTGAAGGTCCAAAACTTTCACGAAGAGACCGGTGACGAACCCGGCATCCAACTTAGTGGCCACATCCCTGACAGGAAGTTTTGAAGCCACATCGCTCCGGCCAATGTTTTTCCATCTGTGATATTACCATCACGGCACCATTCCAGAAGTTGCTCAGGCGTTGTTGAAAATACCTCAAGAAACTCTCCATCGTCCAAATTCTGATCGCCCAGTTTCAAACCTCGAGCAAACCAGACTTCAATGAACTCGGTGGAGTAAGCAATCACTGGGTGCAACACCCCCGCCCGAGACCACTCAAGTGCGGTGTAGCCAGTTTCCTCCAACAGCTCTCTCTGCGCGCATAGGAATGTTGCCTCGCCGCGATCAAGCTTTCCGGCCGGAAATTCAATCATCACCCGCCCAACGGGATAGCGAAACTGACGTTCCAGTACCACGCGAATGTCACCACTTTCTAATTGAAGCAATGGGATGACCATGACCGCGCCCGGATGTACGACATACTCCCGACTGGCCAAATTACCATCTGGCAACGCTACTGTGTCACGAAAGGCGTGAAGAAACTTACCGAGAAACAACTCCTGACTGGAGACCTTTGTCTCGACCAGGTTCGAATCAGTCATTCAAGCACCCTTATGTGAGACGCTTGAGGAGGTAACGGTAACAAAACCCAGGAAATGCAAACGTCAAAAATAGGGTTCCAGTGATCGCGTAGAACTCCCATTTCTGAGGTGAAATTTGACCCGCACTGTTTTCCAACAACAAACCCAAGGAGCCGACGCAAAAATACAAAAACATCAATTCAAGCATGCGCACGCCGAGCGACTTGTTGGCCAACCCGGGACCCACCAACCAGCGTCGCTGAGTCAAAAACGGGAGATTGGCTGCACAGAATGCCACAAGAACTAGCAGCGTGGCCGCGACCGACTGAGACATACGTCAGGGCTCAGGTTCTAAGCATTTGAATGATGGAATGCGCGCAAAGCGCCATCAATCCACCAGGCAAGATGCCCAATCCAAGGACAAGCGCACCATTGATCGTGAGCACGGCCCGCACATCCATTGGCGCAGAAATTTCAGCGCTCGACGTAGGTTCATCAAAGTACATCACTTTAATGACTCGCAGGTAGTAGAAGGCACCCACCAGCGACATGATCACCGCAAAGACGGCCAGTCCAATGTGAACAGCCAAACCGGAGGCAATCAACGCCTGCAGAACTGACAACTTGGCATAAAACCCGACCATAGGAGGAATGCCCGCTAGCGAAAACATGCAAATCGCCATCACCGCTGCGTAAAGTGGGCTGCGCTGATTCAGACCGGAAAAATCGGAGATTTCTTCACTTTCGAAGCCCTCGCGCGCCAACAACATGATCACGCCAAAACTGGCTAATGTGGTCAATACGTAGGAGATCACATAGAACATCGACGAGCTGTACGCGTTTGCCGCAGAACGCATATTTCCGTCGATCACACCAGACATCAAACCCAGCAAAACAAAACCCATTTGCGAAATGGTCGAGAACGCCAACATCCGTTTGATGTTGGTCTGAGCAATTGCTGCGAGATTTCCGATCAACAGAGATCCTACAGACAACACCATCAGCATCTGTTGCCAGTCAAAGGCAAGTGGCAACATGCCCTCTACGAGCAGGCGAATGAAAATGGCAAATGCGGCCAACTTGGGCGCCCCACCAATCAGCAAAGTCACCGCCGTAGGCGCCCCTTGATAGACGTCAGGAATCCACATATGAAAAGGAACCACCCCCAGTTTGAAAGCCAAACCGGCGACCAAAAAAACCAGTCCCAGCATCAAAACCTGGTGGTTCACTTGACCAGAATTAATGGCGGCAAACACCTGATTCACGTTCAAAGAACCGGTAGCACCGTACATCATTGACAAGCCGTAGAGGAAGAAACCCGAAGCGAGTGCGCCCAGCACAAAATACTTCATGGCAGCCTCAGTCGCAGTCGCGTCATCACGACGCAAGGCAACCAACGCGTAGCTTGACAATGTGAGCAGTTCCAACCCCAGGTAGATCACCAAAAAGTTGTTGCCGGAGATCATGACAAACATTCCGAGCAGCGAAAAAACGCTTAGTGAAAACAACTCTCCACCTCGCATCATGTCGCGGTCAGCCGCATACGGACGACCATAGACTAAGGTGACCATCACGGCCAAGGTCGCAAACACCTTCAACCAATTGCCCATCTGGTCGCTAACAACCATATCACCAAAGCCATAAAAGGTGACACCAGCACTGGCGTAACTGGCCTGCAGGGCCGCCACAACCGCCAAAGTCACTAAAGTCAGCACGTAGGTTCCGGTACGACGAGGGCTTTTCACGGAAAGGTCAGCAATCGCAATGACGCACCCCATTACAAGCAGGATGATCTCTGGGTAAACCGAGATCCAACTGAGTTTGTCGATCATGTTCTGTCTCTTAATTCAATTTGGTCAACGCAGACTGATCAATTCAGCTTGGACAACGCAACGTGTTGAAGCAAATGGGCCACTGAGGTATCCATCACATCGGTGAAAGGTTTTGGATAAATTCCCATGTACAGGACGGCAATGGCAAGCAATGAAAGCATCAAGAATTCGCGGCCGTTGATATCAACGAGCCCTTTCACGTCTTCATTGGCTACCGGTCCAAGATAGACCCGCTTGAACATCCACAAGGTGTAAGCGGCTCCGAAAATCAAGGCGCTAGCCGCTGCGAATCCTAGCCAAAAATTGGCTTTGACCGCACCCAGAATAACCATCCACTCACCAACAAAACCTGCTGTGCCAGGTAACCCGCAATTTGCCATCGCAAACAACAACGCAAAGGCGGCGAATTTCGGCATCGTATTGACGACACCACCGTAACTTGCGATTTCCCGAGAGTGGACACGGTCATACAAAACTCCAATCGACAGGAACATCGCAGCAGAAACAAAGCCGTGTGCAATCATCTGAACCAAGCCGCCAGAGACGCCCAAGTCATTGAAGATGAAAAATCCCAAAGTCACGAAACCCATGTGTGCAACTGATGAGTACGCTACGAGCTTCTTCATATCTTTCTGAACCATTGCCACCAAGCCGACATAGACAACCGCAATCAGGGACAAGGTGATCATCAGCCATGCCCACTCTCGCGAAGCGTCGGGTGCTATCGGCATCGAAAAACGAAGGAAACCATAGGCCCCCAGTTTCAACATGATGGCCGCCAGCACTGCCGAACCACCCGTAGGTGCTTCAACGTGAACGTCTGGCAACCATGTGTGCACAGGCCACATCGGAACTTTCACAGCAAACGCTGCCAAAAATGCGAAAAACAGCAGGGTTTGCTCTTTGCCGCTCAGAGGCAATTGGTACCAATCGGCCAAGTCAAAACTACCGCCCGATTGGATATAAAGATAAATGAGCGCCACCAGCATCAACAGGGAGCCAAGCAGCGTGTAGAGAAAAAACTTAAACGCCGCGTAGATCTTGTTGGGACCACCCCAAATACCAATGATCAAATACATCGGAATCAAGGTCGCCTCAAAGAAGACGTAAAACAACATGCCATCGAGCGCGCAGAAAACGCCAATCATCAATCCGCTCAGAATGAGAAAGGCGCCCATGTATTGGTTGACCCGCCGGATAATCACTTCCCAACCCGCAATCACAACAACCACATTGATGAATGCAGTGAGGACAACGAACCACAGAGAAATTCCATCAACACCGAGGTGGTAGTTGATATTGAAACGCTCGATCCACGGCGCGTGTTCGACAAACTGCATGGCAGCAGTTCCCAATTCGAACCCGTTGTACAGTGGCAAGGTTACGAGAAAGCTTACCAGGGCGCCAATCAGCGCAAACCAGCGAACTACACGGGCGTGCTCGTCACGACCCAGGACAAGCAAAACGACGCCAAAGAAGATCGGCGTCCAAATAGCCAGGCTCAACAATCCCATTTTTATTATTCTCCTACTTGAGCCAGACGAAATACGTCATAAGCACAAAGACACCCAAGATCATCACCAACGCGTAGTGATACAAGTAGCCAGATTGAGCCTTGCGCACCGCGCCAGACAAGCGACCAATCACTTTCCATGATCCGTTGACCAGTGTGCCGTCAATAATGAACTGATCACCCACCTTCCAGAGCAATGTCCCCAAAGCGCGCGCTCCACGAGCCAGAACGTTCTCATTGATCCAATCCAGAAAATACTTGTTTTCCAGGACGTTGTAGAGAGGGAGAACACGAGATTTGATTGCTGCTGGCAATGCGGGGTTGACGATATACATGTAGTACGCCGAAACAACGCCGGACAAGGCAAGCCAAAATGGCAAGGATGTCAAACCATGCAGCGCAAGCTTCACCGGGCCATGAAACTCCTCAGCAAGCATCATCATTCCTTTGTGAATATCGGCATTCACAAAGATCGCATCTTTCAAGAAGTCTCCGAACAGCATCGGTTGGATGGTCAAAAAACCAATGACGACAGAAGGAATGGCCAACAAAATCAAGGGCACAGTGACTACCCATGGCGACTCATGTGGGCTGTGATGAGCCTCTTGCTTTCCATGGTGATCATCGTGGTGAGCGTCAGGATTCTGGTCGTATCGCTCCTTGCCATGAAACACCAAAAAATACAACCTGAAAGAATAGAAAGCGGTAACAAATACGCCAGCCAAAACCGAAAAGTAGGCAAAGCCCGCACCAGGCAAGGTACTGGCATGCACCGCCATGATGATTTCATCTTTGGAATAGAAACCTGAGAAAAAAGGAGTACCAATCAAGGCCAAGGACCCCAAAAGCGTGGTGATCCATGTGATGGGCATGTACTTGCGAACACCGCCCATCCATCGAATATCCTGATTGTGGTGCATACCGATGATCACCGAACCAGCCGCCAGGAACAGCAGCGCCTTGAAAAAGGCGTGGGTCATGAGGTGAAAAACAGCGACCGAATAGGCAGATGCACCAAGGGCCACCGTCATGTATCCCAACTGGGACAAGGTGGAGTAAGCAACCACACGCTTGATGTCGTTCTGGATGATCCCCAAGAAACCCATAAACAACGCAGTGATGGCTCCAATGATCAACACAAAATTAAGTGCTGTCTCACTGAGCTCAAACAATGGCGACATACGGGCCACCATAAAAATGCCCGCAGTCACCATGGTTGCAGCGTGAATCAAGGCTGAAATTGGGGTCGGCCCTTCCATGGAGTCCGGAAGCCATACGTGCAGCGGAAATTGTGCGGACTTACCCATCGCGCCGACGAACAGACAAATACAAATCACGGTAATCAACATCCAGTCAGTACCTGGAAATGTCAGCAACGACAGTTCGTTTGCCTTTGCGAAAGCCTCTGCGTAATTGAGCGTGCCAGCGTTGGCAACAATCAACCCAATTCCTAAAATGAAACCGAAGTCACCGACTCGATTGACCAAGAAGGCCTTCATGTTGGCAAAGATTGCTGTCGGTTTGTTAAACCAAAATCCAATCAAAAGATAGGACACCAACCCGACTGCTTCCCAGCCAAAAAACAGCTGGAGCATGTTGTTGCTCATAACGAGCATCAACATTGAGAAGGTGAACAATGAGATGTATGCAAAGAAGCGGTTGTACCCCTCGTCTTCCTCCATGTATCCAATGGTGTAAATGTGAACCATCAACGAAACGAAGGTCACGACACACATCATCATGGCAGTGAGGCCGTCAACGAGAAAACCAATTTCCATTTTCAACCCGCCTACAACCATCCAGGTGTAGAGAGTCTCGTTGAAACGCGCGCCGTCAAGGGCGACGCTTTTCAGAGTCATGGCTGACAAAATGAAAGATAGCAATACGCCGAAGATAGTCAGCGAGTGGGAAGCACGGCGACCAATCCAATTGCCACCGAATTTGGTCCCCAATACTCCGGCCAAAATCGCGCCGGCCAAAGGCGCCAACGGCACAGTTAGTAGGGTAGCTGCAGATAGGGTTTGACTCATTTTCTTAACCCTTGAGCGTATTCAATTCGTCAACGTTAATGCTTGACTTATTCCGGAACAACAAAACCAATATGGCGAGACCGATCGCAGACTCAGCCGCAGCAACAGTCAGAATAAAGAACACAAAGATCTGGCCGTGCATATCTCCCATGTAGTGAGAAAAGGCCACAAAATTGGTGTTAACTGCCAACAGCATCAACTCGATAGCCATCAGCAAAACAATCAAGTTTTTTCGGTTCAAAAAAATGCCGATGACAGACAGTGCAAACAGCATTGCCCCAAGAGATAAGAAATGTCCAAGAGTTAGTGTCATTATTTTTTCTCCTCTTGAGTGGGCATCTCGACGGAAGATGGCTCCGCCTCGAGCGCCACTTTGGTAACAGGCATCTTGAGTACGGTCATGCGATCACGGGATTTCACACGGACCTGATCCGACGGATTCACCGATTTATTGTCCTTACGACGCCGCAAAGTCAATGCGATTGCTGCAATCATTGCCACCAACAGAATCGCCGCTGCAATCTGTAGCGGATAGACGTATTCGGTATACAAAAGGATTCCAAGTTCCTTCGTGTTGTTGGTCGCAATCAAGGTTTGCCCAACGCCAACGGATACGACCGGTTCGTCGCTCACATTGAACCCACCCATCAGAACGGCGGCCATTTCAAACGCAATCAATACCCCGACGACAGCGGCCAACGGAAAGTGACGCCAAAACCCCTGTCTGACACTGTCCATGTTGATATCCATCATCATGACAACAAATAGAAACAACACCATCACTGCGCCAACGTAAACAAGCACGAGGGTAATTGACAGGAATTCGGCCTTCAAAAGCATCCAGATCATTGCGGCCTGGAAAAAGGAAAGCACAAGAAATAATGCGGCATGCACAGGATTCCGAGCCGTAATGACTCGAAATGCTGCAAACAGCAATACCAAAGAGAAAACGTAAAAGAGACCGGTCTTGACATCCATCGGTGAAAATTCTTTCTTATGCCAAATCAGCGATATTTGGCGTCGGCCGCTTTGCTTGCAGCAATCTCGCCTTCATAGCGATCGCCTATGGCTAGCAACATTTCTTTTGTGAAGTAGAGATCGCCGCGCTTCTCTCCGTGGTATTCCAGGATGTGTGTCTCCACGATCGAGTCCACCGGGCAGCTTTCTTCGCAAAAACCACAAAAAATGCACTTGGTCAGATCAATGTCATATCGACTGGTACGCCGAGATCCATCATCGCGAATCTCAGATTCAATGGTAATCGCCATCGCCGGACACACTGCTTCGCACAGCTTGCAGGCAATACAACGCTCTTCACCATTTTCGTATCGGCGCAAAGCATGTAACCCGCGAAAGCGCGGAGAAAGTGGGGTTTTCTCTTCAGGAAACTGGATGGTCACCTTCCGTCGGAACAGGTAACGGCCAGTCAATGCCATGCCTTTGAATAGCTCCAAAAGCAGGAAACTTGATAAGAAGTCTCGCAATGAAAATGCTGGCGTGGTGGAGGCTCGCGCGGTAGTAGACATATTCAACTCTTTTTACTTCCAGATATTGAAAGATGTTTGCATCCAACCACCAACGACGACCAACCAGATCAAAGTGATGGGGATGAATATCTTCCAGCCCAAACGCATGATCTGGTCATACCGAAACCGTGGGAAGGTCGCTCGTACCCAAATAAACAAACTGACGACTACACAAGTTTTGACGCCCAACCATATCCAGCCCGGAATCCAGTTGAAAAGCGCACTGTCGATGGGAGAAATCCACCCACCCAGAAACATGATGGCGGCCAAGATTGAGATCAGCCACATATTGGCATATTCCGCGAGGTAGAACATGGCATAAGACATGCCCGAATACTCGACCATATGTCCCGCAACGATTTCCGCCTCCCCCTCAACCACGTCAAACGGATGTCGGTTAGTCTCTGCCAAGCCGGAAATAATGTAGACAACAAATATTGGCAGCAGAGGTAGCCAGTTCCAAGACAGGAAATTCAAACCCATCGATGAAAAGTACCCCCGTCCTTGGCCAGTCACGATGTCGGTCAAATTCATGCTCGCCGAAACCATGAGCACAATCACCAAGCAAAATCCCATGGCGATCTCGTAACTGACCATCTGAGCTGAAGCCCGCAACGCACCCAGGAAAGAGTATTTCGAGTTGGACGCCCAACCAGCAATCACAACGCCGTAGACCTCCATCGACGTGATGGCCATCACAAACAACAGACCGGCGTTAATGTTGGCCAATGCGATATCAGGCCCAAAAGGGATGACAGCCCAAGCAGCCATGGCCGGCATGATTGTCAAAACAGGACCGATAAAGAACAAACCCTTGCTCGCTGCGGTGGGCATCAGCACCTCTTTCCCCAGCAGCTTCAATGCATCGGCAATGGGTTGAAGCAAACCCAACGGACCAACCCGATTTGGACCCACCCGAACTTGCATCCATCCGAGGAACTTTCGCTCCCAAAGCGTCAGGTAAGCGACTGCCCCCATCAGTGGCAAAACAACGACCACAATTTTGAGCAACGTCCAAATCACAGGCCAAGCAACGCCAGACCACCACGACGCGCCGATCAAACCTTGACCAAATGAAAAAATGACATCAATCATGCGGTCACCTCCGACGCGGAATCCGCACTGGCATCCGCGGTACATTGCAAACTTGCCGCGCGACGCACAATTCCATCAAGTTGATAAATCGAGGCAGTCGCAGGTTTGTTATGAGCTGGCGACAAGTCAATGGAAGAGACGACGACATTGCTCAGCAAGGATGCTGGTACGTGAGTACATCCCACCAAAGCCCCCCCATGAATCCGGGCCAACACATCTACCGTTGATTCGACATCGAAGCCAGGCAAATCCAGCATGTTCGCCAAAACGCGAACCACCTTCCAGGCGGGACGCGTTTCTCCCAAAGGTTTCACCACGGCGTGGAAGCCTTGAATTCGACCCTCGGCATTGACGAACGAACCAGATGTTTCAGTAAATGGTGAAATTGGCAGCAATACATCGCTGAAGGCCATGTTGGCTTTGAACGGACTGAGCGTCACAACCATCTCCGAACTTGACAGTGCCTTGATTGCATCTGTGCCAGCGGCGGAGTCAAACTCAGGCTCGGTATTCAGCAGCAGCACCGCTTTCAAAGAACCCTTCAGCATCTGTGCGGCATTCATTCCGGAGTCGCCGGGAATAGCCCCAACCACCTGCGCACCCACCGTATTCGCTGCCTCGGACAGGTAGCCAACCGTCGCACCGGTGTGGTCGCCAAGCCAATTGGCCAAAGCCAAGATGCTTACTGCTTTCTCGTGATGTGCCGCTGCGTTGCCCAGCAAAATAGCTTTTTGTTCGCCGCCAAGCAGCGACTGTGCGATCTTCACTTCGACATCACTTACATTGCCGTTTGCAGGAGCCTCTACTCCTTTTTCGGCGGCCACCGCACAGGCCACATCGGCCAAAGCCTGAACCCATTGACGGCTGTCAACAATCAAGCTGTGTGCGACCGGCATCGCCCAGTCCTCCATGGAATCTGCAACGCGAAGAACGCTACACCCACGGCGAGCCGATTGACGTACCCGCTGCGCCATCAGTGGATGATCCTTGCGCAAGCTCGACCCAACCACCAGTACACACTGCAACTCCGACAGACTGGCAATGCTGGTGCCAAGGTGGCGAGCGCCTGGAACGGTCCCGAATTGGGCATTGCGTTGCCGGTAGTCAATATTTTCACTTCCTAGCCCACGGACCAAGGCCGCGGTCAGGGACAGCTCTTCGATGGTGCAATGGGGGCTAACTAGCGCGCCAATCGCACCTGCGCCGTGCTCTGACTTAACCTGCTTCAAACCATTGGCAACATATTCCAACGCCGTCTGCCAATCAACGGTGGACCATACGCCACCTTGCTTGATCATTGGCGATGTCAAGCGCTCCTCGCCATTGAGCGCCTCATACGAAAACCGGTCTCTGTCCGCAATCCAGCATTCATTGACTGCATCGTTTTCAAAGGGAACGACCCGCATGACCTTGTTGCTCTTAACTTGAACCACTAAATTCGCACCCGTCGAATCATGGGGGCTTACGGATTTGCGTCGAGACAGTTCCCAAGTACGCGCGCTGTAGCGGAACGGCTTGCTGGTCAAAGCGCCGACCGGGCAAATGTCGATCATGTTGCCCGATAACTCCGAATCAACCGTCTGCCCAATGAAAGTCTCAATTTCTGCGTGTTCGCCGCGGTGGGACATGCCCAATTCCATCACTCCAGCGACCTCTTGGCCAAAGCGAACGCAACGTGTGCAATGAATACAACGGCTCATTTCCTGCATGGAAACCAAAGGCCCAATGTCCTTCACTGCAACGACCCGTTTTTCCTCCTCGTAGCGGGAAGATGAGCCGCCATAACCAACAGCAAGGTCTTGAAGTTGGCATTCGCCGCCTTGGTCACAAATAGGGCAATCCAACGGGTGATTGATCAGCAAAAATTCCATCACTGACTGCTGTGCCTTGATCGCCTTGTCGCTTTTGGTCCGAACGATCATGCCCTGTGTCACCGGCGTGGCGCAGGCTGGCATTGGCTTGGGCATCTTCTCTACGTCAACCAGGCACATGCGGCAATTGGCGGCGATGCTGAGTTTCTTGTGATAGCAGAAATGTGGAATGTAGGTGCCAGCTTTTTCGGCGGCATGCATGATCATGCTGCCTTCGACAATGTCAACCTTTTTTCCGTCGAGTTCAATTTCAATCATCTTGGGACTCGCTCAAACGTATGCAGGGACCATGCAGGTCTTGTGCTCGACGTGGTATTCAAATTCATGGCGGAAGTGCTTGATCATGGCGCGCACAGGCATGGCGGCGGCGTCACCCAAGGCGCAGATGGTTCGTCCCTGAATATTGTCAGCGACCGAATTCAACAAATCCAGATCAGAGGGACGCCCTTGCCCATTTTCGATACGGTCAACCATGCGGGACAACCAACCGGTCCCCTCACGACAGGGCGTACATTGACCACACGACTCGTGCATATAGAAGTAGCTAAGTCGTTGCAAACTTTTGACCATGCAGCGGCTGTCATCCAAAACAATGACCGCGCCTGACCCGAGCATGGAGCCAGCTTTGGAAATGGAATCGTAGTCCATCGTACAGTCCATCATGATGCTTGCAGGGAGAATCGGCGACGACGAACCACCCGGGATGACGGCCTTCAACTGTCGCCCTTTGCGCACGCCACCTGCAATTTCGAGTAGCTTCGAAAAAGGTGTGCCCATCGGAATTTCGTAATTGCCCGGAAGCTCAACATCGCCGCTGATGGAGTAGATCTTGGTCCCACCGTTGTTGGGCTTGCCGCATTCCAGATAGGCTTGACCACCATTTCGAATGATCCAAGGCACAGCCGCGAAAGTCTCGGTGTTGTTAATCGTGGTGGGCTTTCCATACAAACCAAAACTTGCTGGAAAAGGGGGTTTAAATCGGGGTTGGCCCTTTTTGCCTTCCAACGATTCCAGCAATGCGGTTTCCTCGCCGCATATGTATGCGCCGAAGCCATGGGCTGCATGCAACTGAAAACTGAAGTTGCTGCCCAAAATATTGTCGCCCAACAAGCCAGCGGATCGAGCCTCTTCCAGCGCCTCTTCAAAGCGCTCGTAACTTTTGAAGATTTCGCCGTGAATGTAGTTGTACCCAACCGACGTGCCCATGGCATAGGCAGCGATGATCATGCCTTCAATCACAATATGAGGATTGAACTGAAGAATTTCTCGATCTTTACAGGTCCCCGGCTCTCCTTCGTCGGAGTTACACACCAAATACTTTTGTCCCGGAAATTGACGGGGCATAAAGCTCCACTTCAATCCAGTTGGAAATCCGGCGCCACCCCGTCCGCGCAATGCAGACTCTTTCACCACAGCAATGACTTGATCCTGCGATAGCCCTTCACCACCATCTTTGGCGAGAATTTTTCGAAGCGCTTGGTACCCACCACGCGCTTCATAGTCTTTCAAACGCCAATTGACGCCATTCAATTCAGCATAAATCTGCGGATTGATATGCCGATCGTGAAAACACGTTTGCACACCAGTTGATTGAAATTGAGCAAGTAGTTTTTCAGCAAACATTATTTAGCCTCCGCCGCACGGAGCCCATCGACCAGCTGATCCAGCTTGTCGTTGCTCATAAAACTGCACATGGTCCGGTCATTCACCAATAAAACCGGTGAGTCGGCACAGGCTCCCAAGCACTCGCACTGCTGTAGAGTAAACACTCCATCAGCGGTGGTTTCATTCATGTGAATGCCGAGCTTTTGCTCCAGATACTGAAGGGCTTTGCCGCCATCTCGCAGTTGACATGGCAAATTGGTGCAGACATTCAGCTTGTATTTTCCAACGGGCTTCTGGTTGTACATGTTGTAGAAGCTTGTGACTTCATGCACCGCCATTGGCGCCATGCCGAGGAAATCGGCGACGATTTTCTCACTTTCAGCACTGACGTGACCTTGGTCTTGCTGAACGATTGCCAAGCAGGCCATTACCGCAGATTGCTTTTGGTCAGACGGGTACTTCGCGACCTCTTTCTCAAATCGCATTTGCATGGAAGGAGTCATTATTGCCGGGGTCATCTGTCAATCTCTCCAAACACAATATCCATTGTCCCGATAACTGCAACGGCGTCGGCGATCATGTGCCCCCCAGCCATCTCATTCAAAGCGGCCAAGTGCACGAAGCCTGGTGGTCGAATTTTCAATCGATAAGGCTTGTTTGCTCCGTCACTAACCAAATAAATGCCGAACTCGCCTTTAGGGTGTTCAACAGCTGCATAGGCTTCGCCTTCCGGCACATGGAAGCCTTCGGTGAACAACTTGAAATGGTGGATCAACTCCTCCATGTTCGACTTCATGGACTCCCGATCAGGCGCTGCCACCTTGTGGTTATCTGTAATCACCGGCCCTGGGTTGGCTCGAAGCCAATCCACACATTGCTTGATAATTCGATTCGACTGCTTCATTTCCTCCATGCGGACCAAATAGCGATCGTAGCAATCGCCGGTCTGGCCTACGGGGATATCGAAGTCCATTTGATCGTAAACATCATAAGGTTGCTTTTTACGCAGATCCCACGCAATACCTGAACCGCGCAGCATAGGACCTGTAAAACCCATATTCAGCGCACGCTCTGGGGAAACGACACCGATTCCCACTGTGCGCTGCTTCCAAATTCGATTTTCAGTCAGAAGCGTGTGGTACTCCCCCAAATAGGTGGGGAACCGTTGTGTGAAATTTTCAATAAAGTCAAGCAGCGAGCCTTGACGATTGGCATTGAGTTCCGCGATACCTTTGGCATTTCGGACTTTATTGGCCTTGTATTGAGGCATCGAGTCAGGCAAGTCCCGATAGACGCCACCCGGTCGGAAATATGCTGCGTGCATGCGAGCACCGCTGACCGCCTCGTACATATCGAACAAATCCTCACGCTCTCGAAACGTGTAGATCAAAATCGTTGAACTGCCGCAGTCATTTCCATGCGAACCCAACCACATCAGGTGGTTGAGCAAGCGGGTAATCTCCGCAAACATCACCCGGATGTATTGAGCCCGAACAGGAACATCAATTCCCAGTAACTTTTCAATCGCTAGGCAGTAAGCGTGCTCATTGCACATCATGGACACATAGTCCAATCGATCCATATAAGGCAACGACTGAATAAACGTCTTGCTTTCCGCCAGCTTTTCCGTCGCGCGATGCAACAAGCCAATATGCGGATCCGCGCGTTGAATCACCTCACCGTCAAGCTCCAATACCAATCTGAGCACGCCGTGCGCGGCCGGGTGTTGTGGACCAAAGTTAAGTGTGTAGTTTTTGATTTCAGCCATGAGCAACCTGCTTAATGCAGTCCTCCATAATTATTCTCACGAACAATACGTGGGGTCACCTCACGTGGCTCAATCGTGACGGGCTGATAAATCACGCGCTTGCTTTCGGCGTCATAACGCATTTCAACGTGGCCGGTGACCGGGAAGTCTTTCCTGAAGGGATGACCGATAAATCCATAGTCGGTCAATATTCGACGCAAGTCGTTATGCCCCTCAAAGACAATTCCAAACAGATCAAACGCTTCTCGCTCAAACCAGTTTGCAGAATTCCACAGATCATTGACGCTCGGCAAACTGGGGAACGAATCATCAGGCGCAAAAACTTTGAGTCGAATTCGCTGATTCAAACTGACGGACAACAAGTGAATAACAACGCAAAACCGTGCTCCCTCGTAACCGCCATCTTTGTACTCTGAGTAATCGACTCCGCATAGGTCGATCAATTGCTCAAAGGCACAGCTTGGATCGTCGCGCAACACTTTGGCCACATCCAGATAGTCCGCAGCACTGACGATTGCGGTGATCTCACCCAGGGCCACATTGATGCTTTTTAGCTTATCACCCAGCAAATTAGCAACCGTGAGCTTCAGAGCATCAACATTAACGGCATAAACAGTCATCTAGACTTCCTCAAGCACGGGCAATAGTTTGGGTACGGCGAATTTTTTGCTGCAATTGCATGATGCCGTACAGAAGAGCCTCGGCAGTCGGCGGGCAGCCTGGAACATAAACATCAACAGGTACAACGCGATCGCAACCACGAACAACTGAATAACTGTAGTGGTAATAGCCACCGCCATTGGCACAGGACCCCATGCTGATCACCCAACGGGGTTCAGACATCTGGTCGTAGACCTTGCGCAACGCCGGCGCCATTTTGTTGCACAGCGTTCCGGCCACAATCATCAGATCCGATTGCCTCGGGCTTGCACGAAACACCTCGGCACCAAAGCGGCTGATGTCATAGCGCGCCGCTGCGGCATGCATCATCTCAACAGCGCAACACGCCAAGCCAAAGGTCATTGGCCAAACAGAGCCTGTTTTAGCCCAATTCATCACGGAGTCGTAACTCGTCGTGACAAAACCTTCCTTCAATACGCCTTCAATCATTGCATCATTCCCAGTCAAGGGCCCCTTTTTTCCACTCGTAGATAAAACCTACAACCAGAACACTCAAGAACACCATCACAGACCAAAAACCTAGCAAGCCAACCTCTTTGAGCGACACAGCCCAAGGAAATAAGAAGGCGATTTCAAGGTCAAAAATGATGAAAAGGATCGCCACGAGGTAGTAGCGGACGTCAAACTTCATGCGAGCGTCTTCAAACGCCTCAAAACCACATTCATACGGGGAATTTTTCGCAGGGTCAGGACGATTTGGACCGAGTATGTAGCCCAAAACCTGAGGAACAACCCCAACCGCGATACCAACCAAAATGAACAAAAGAACGGGCAAGTACTGATCAAGGTTCATCTGGAGGCTCTGGTCAAGGTCTTGGCTTGTTGCCGTAGCATGCAACAAGCCTATTATCTGGTGCCGTCGGCGAGACTCGAACTCGCACAGCTTTCGCCACTACCCCCTCAAGATAGCGTGTCTACCAATTTCACCACGACGGCTGCTTTCAGTTACCCCGACTGCATGAGGAACATGCGTTATCTAGCAATCGGAACAACCGCAATTTTAGCCTGAAAACACCCTGTTTCCGACTCCGGAGAGGGGGGGAATTCAATTTGTTGTTAGTTCGCAGGGATTTGCGCGGCACCGGTGGCGGGCACGGCAGGCACGACTGGAGCGGGTGCAGCAGGTGCGGGCGCAGTCACTCCCTCGAGCACACTTCCTGAGCTGGCCGCAGGGCGAGCGACTCCAAAGTACGCCAGCAAAAGGGTCGAAACAAAGAAAACAGTTGCCAGCACGGCGGTCGTGCGAGACAAGAAATTCGCACTTCCTGTTGCCCCAAAAAGACTACCCGAGCCACCGCTGCCGAACGCGGCACCCATGTCGGCGCCTTTGCCATGCTGAATCAAGATAAGTCCAACCATCACCACAGCCGAGATCATTTGCACGGCGAGCAATACTGTTAACAACGCATTCATTAATTACTCCAAAAATTCAAATAGTCCGCGCTGAATATCAGCGGGCCGCGTCAATAATTGACAAAAAATCCACTGGCTTGAGGGAGGCTCCTCCCACCAATCCACCGTCTATATCCGGTTGGCTCAACAGTTGCGCCGCATTGCTTGCGTTCATGCTGCCGCCATAAAGTATCTGGATACGGTCAGCATGGGCAGAGGCTGCTTTCAGCTGCCCACGCAATACAGCGTGGACCTGCTGCGCCTGTTCGGTCGTGGCGGTTTTCCCGGTGCCAATCGCCCACACTGGCTCATAGGCCACCACAATTTCACTGATGCAATGACCGTTTGTGTGGATCACTGCGGCTAATTGTCGCTTAACAACCTCTTCAGTTTTTCCTGCTTCCCGCTCCGACAAAGTTTCTCCGACACAAACAATGGGGGTGATCCCACAAGCCAACGCCCGCTGCGCTTTTTCCGCCACCAATGCATCGGTTTCACCATGGTATTGACGACGCTCCGAGTGGCCAACAATGCAGTAACGAATCCCAAATTCTTTCAGCATGGCACCTGAGATTTCACCAGTAAATGCACCGGCCTCGTGCTGCGACATGTCTTGCGCGCCCAGATCGACGGGGCCACCCGCCAACAACAACTGGAGTTGAGACAGATAGATGGACGGTGCACACAGCGCAACCTGACACGATGGAGATTTCAGCCCAGCCAACAACGCCTTTACAAGCGATTCGTTGGCAGTCAGGCCTCCATTCATTTTCCAGTTGCCGGCAATGAGCTTCTTTTTCATGGAACACCCCAAGTCAAAACGATTTTTCCCACATGCTGGTTCGACTCCATCAAGGCATGGGCACTTGCCGCCTCGTTGGCAGGAAAAGTAGCATTGACCACAGGTCTGATTTTTCCGGCCTCAATCAATGGCCAAACCTGCTTCAAGCACGATTGTGCGATGGCGTGCTTGAACGCTATGGGACGTGCCCTGAGCGTAGAGCCCGTAATTGTCAGTCTGCGTCGCAACACCAGTCCGGCATTGATCTCGGCCTTGACACCACCCTGCACAGCAATGATGACCAAGCGGCCGTCCTCACTCAATGACTCTACCTCTTTGGCCACATAGTCTCCGGCAACCATATCCAAAATGACATTCACGCCGACGCCATCCGTCAAGCGCTTCACCTCAACCTGGAAATCGTGGGTTTTGTAGTTGATGGCATGGTCTGCACCGAGTTCGACACAGGCAGCACATTTCTCATCACTGCCCGCCGTGACGATAACCATGGCACCCATCGCCTTGGCCAACTGAATCGCAGTCACACCGATACCGCTCGAGCCTCCCTGAATCAGCAGGGTTTCGTTCGCCTTCAAGCCGCCACGGTCGAAGACGTTGCTCCATACCGTGAAAAACGTTTCAGGCAAGGAGGCGGCCTCGACATCCGTCAAGCCTTTTGGAACGCGCAGGCATTGCATCACAGGTGCGACGCAGTACTCGGCATAGCCGCCACCAGACACCAAGGCACAAACGCGATCACCAACCTTCAAGCCCGCTTGAGCCAGTTCATACGTATCGCCCTGCTCGATCACTCCCGCCACTTCCAGGCCTGGAAGGTCAGAAGCACCCGCAGGCGCTGGGTAGCTACCCTTGCGCTGAAGCACATCAGGCCGATTGATGCCACTGGCCGCGACGCGAATGAGCAACTCACCCGCGCCAGGTACTGGCATCGGCCGCTCCGTCATGCGCAAAACATCGGGCGCACCAAAGGTGGAGATTTCAATAGCCTTCATGGTCATTTCAAGTCATAGCCCCCGCGCAAACTGCGCAGGGTGCTATCAATTTCATTGCTTACGCCTGGTCACCTGAGTTTTGAGTCGGACGATCCAGCAAAACCTTCATCGACAATTTGATGCGGCCTTTTTCATCCGTCTCCATCACTTTGACTTTAATGATCTGGCCTTCGGTCAGGTAATCAGAGACTTTCTCAACACGCTCGTGGGCGATCTGGCTGATGTGCAACAGACCATCTTTACCTGGCAACAAGTTGACCAAAGCGCCGAAGTCCAGAATCTTTGTGATTGGACCTTCGTAGATCTTGCCAATCTCGACCTCAGCCGTGATTTGCTCGATGCGACGCTTGGCTTCTTCTGCCTTGGCTGGATCTGCCGACGCAATAGTGATCGTGCCGTCTTCGTCAATATTGATTTGCGTACCGGTTTCTTCAGTCAATGCGCGAATGACCGAACCACCCTTGCCGATCACGTCACGGATTTTTTCCGGATTGATCTTCATGGTGAACAAACGAGGCGCAAAGTTGGACACCTCGGTTTTGGCCTCTGCCATGGCATCTTGCATCTTGCCCAGAATGTGCATGCGGGCTTCTTTGGCCTGAGCCAAAGCAACTTGCATGATTTCCTTGGTAATGCCCTGGATCTTAATGTCCATTTGCAACGCGGTAATACCGTTGGTGGTACCGGCCACTTTAAAGTCCATGTCGCCAAGGTGATCTTCGTCACCCAGGATGTCGGTCAAGACTGCAAAGCGGCTGTCTTCCTTGATCAGGCCCATGGCGATACCTGCCACGTGAGCTTTCATGGGGACGCCAGCGTCCATCATGGACAGGCATCCACCGCAAACGGAAGCCATGGAAGACGAGCCATTGGACTCGGTGATTTCCGACACCACACGCATGGTGTAAGGGAAGTCTTCTTTGGATGGCAACACGGCGATTAAGGCACGCTTGGCCAAACGACCGTGACCAATCTCACGACGCTTGGGGGTACCGACACGGCCGGTTTCGCCGGTGGCGAACGGAGGCATGTTGTAGTGCAGCATGAAGCGGTCTTCGTAGTCACCTGACAACGCATCAATGCGTTGTGCGTCGCGCTCGGTACCCAAGGTGGTCACGACCAACGCCTGGGTTTCACCACGGGTGAACAAAGCAGAACCGTGGGTACGTGGCAACACGCTATTACGAATCTCAATGGCACGAACGGTGCGTGTGTCACGGCCGTCAATGCGGGGCTCGCCAGCCAGAATCTGGCTGCGAACGATTTTGGCTTCGATGTCGAACAACATGCCTTCAACAGCCACTGAGTCGAATGCAGCGCCATCTGCCGTCAGCGCAGCCTTGACTTCAGCGTATGCCGTGCGGCAAGCCTGGGTGCGGGCTTGTTTGTTACGAATCTGGTAGGCAGCAACAAGCTTCTCTTTGGCCAACACATCGATCTTGGCAATCAGGGGCTCATCCTTGGCGGGGGCTTTCCAGTCCCACATGGGTTTGCCAGCGTCACGAACCAATTCATGAATCGCGTTGATTGCGACGTTGCCTTGCTCATGACCGAACACGATGGCACCCAGCATAATCTCCTCAGACAATTGCTGCGCTTCCGACTCCACCATCAAAACGGCGGCCTCGGTACCGGCAACCACCAGATCCATGATGGAATCTTTGCGTGCAGTTTGGCCGGGGTTCAACACGTACTCGCCATTCACGTAACCCACACGGGCTGCTCCGATGGGGCCGCTGAAAGGAATACCGCTAATGGACAACGCTGCACTGGTGGCAATCAATGCGGCGATATCAGCATCAACTTCAGGGTTCAACGACAGTGTGTGGATGACCACATGCACTTCATTCAGAAATCCTTCAGGAAACAGGGGGCGAATGGGGCGATCGATCAGACGGCTGGTCAATGTCTCAAATTCGCTGGGGCGGCCTTCGCGCTTGAAAAAGCTACCTGGAATTTTTCCGGCGGCATACGATTTTTCAAGGTAATCAACGGTCAACGGGAAGAAATCCTGACCTGGCTTGCCAGTGGTTTTTGCGACCACAGTGGCCAAAACCACAGTTCCATCCATGTCCAACAGCACGGCACCCGTGGATTGACGGGCGACTTCGCCGGTCTCCATGGTGACGGTGTGCTGACCCCATTGGAAGGTCTTTGTGACTTTATTGAAAATGCTCATTTGTTATCTCCTGGTCATATTGGGAGGTGCAGGCCACCTCGCCCGAGCCCGGATTCAACAACACAGAACACGATGCCATTCCATAGAAAATCACGAAAATTACGCAAATTACCTATGGAATGACACAGCTTCGCTCCGTTTTTGTCGTCTCCGAAGTAAAAAACGCCTGAGTTAGGTGGCTAACTCAGGCGTTTGTCATTCAAGCAATCGCTTACTTACGCAGGCCTAACTTGGCGATGAGCGCAACGTAACGGCTTGCATCTTTGGACTTCAAGTAGTCCAACAGCTTGCGGCGACGGCTAACCATGCGCAGCAGACCACGACGACCGTGGTGGTCTTTGGCGTGGGTCTTGAAGTGAGGCATGAGTTCGTTGATGCGCGCGGTCAACAGTGCCACTTGCACTTCCGGGCTACCGGTGTCACCGGCTTGACGAGCGTTGTCTTTGACGACAGCGGCTTTGATGCTGGATGCGATCATTTCTTGTTCCTGATATTTATTTACAACTTGCGTCAGGCACTGGAATTGCCCCTGACGTGCGCTCTGCGACATGCAAAGCCCGATGATTATAGCCTGTGCTGCGTTCCTGGCCCCAATCAGTGAGGCGTCCCCTCTTCCGGCGACTCGTCACCTGACAGTGAATCGCCCGACATGCGCAACGCTCGCGCGGCAATGGGCGGTCCGATGGTTTCCATGACGGCCACCGCTGCCAGCACGATAGAGCTGACGACCCCGCCATGCACAGGAAACAAAGCCACGGTGGTATTGACCAGACCAATGGCCAGGCCTGCCATTGGCAACAAAAGCAACCCGGTTGTGGTGCTCTGGCGCGTCGGTAGCCGGAACAGGTAGGAAGTCGCACCCACGCCAAACCATTTCGCCGCACTGCGGCCAATCACGAAAATAGCCGCAGCGGGTGCGTATTGCACCATTTCCGCCACGTGCAGGTTGGCACCGGCATAGACGAACAAGGCAATAAAGAACAACTCGAACGCCGGGCCGAACTCCATATCGGAGATCAGGTCTTTGCGCTCAATCCCCCGCACCACCACGCCCAGCACCAAAGGGGCAAACAGGGTGGAAAGGTTCAACATCATGGACGCACCCAGCGTGAACACCACAGCACCAATCACCAGCGCCAAGTGGTACTGGGTCGCGCCTTTGAATTTGCGGGCGGTGTAGTGCAAAACGACACCCGCCAACCCGCCCAGCGCGGCCGAGCCCAGGAAACTGTACAAAGGCGCGCCAATGACGGTCTCCATCGGGGCCTGGCCTTCCGCATACAAGGCGGGCAACAAGGTAGCAAATACCATGAAGGCGATCACGTTGTTCAACGCCACCAAAGATTCGGCACGATCAGTGACAGGGCCCGACGCCCCCAACTCGTGCGCCACATGAATCAAAACAGCGGGTGAGGACGAAATTGCCACGGCGGCGATCACGGCAGCCGGCAAGCCAATCACCCCCACCCAGGCCAGTCCGTAATAGACCACCGCAAAAGTCAAAGAGCTTTCGACCACCGAGATGGCCAGCAGCGACTTGTCTCGCACCAAATCCTTGATGTCCAAGGACAATCCGAGCCGGTAAAGAATCAGACCCAAGGCCACATCAACCACGATGCGCGAACTCGCCAACTCTTCGTAGCTCACCAGTCCCATGACATTGGGGCCCACCAAAAACCCGACCAGCATGAAACCCGTGATACTGGGCAACCACGATAGCCGGTGCGCCAGAAAGCCACCAATTGAGCCGCAAAACAGCAACAGGCCAAAAAAGAACAGCGTGTTGGAGCTCAACGGCCAGGTTGGAAGAAAGTCAACATAAGGCATTTTTTATTTCTTTCTGATCAATTCAATGTCTAAATCGCGGCATCAGAAGGCGGCAACGCCTGCTGCGCCAGCCATTTTTCAAGCCGCTGCACCCCAAAAACCAGTCGCTGCGGATCGCGCGAGGCAAAACACCAGCGAAGCCAACCGCGCGCCTCTGGGGCAAAGGCCTCCCGCGGCGCCAGCCCCAACCCAGCTTCCAGCACCAACCGCTTCGCCGTCGCCAAAGAATTATCGAAGCCTTCCAAGCGGAAGAAAGCATACATGCCCCCCGGTGCCGCAGCGACCTCCACACCCGGAATTGCCTTCAACAAGGGAATCAAGGTGTCGCGGCAGACTTTGAGTTGAGCCACTACTCTAGGGGTCACCTCATCGGTACGTTGCAGGGCTGCCACGCCAGCCCGTTGAGTGAACACACTGGCGCACGAGGTATTGAACTCGATCAGCTTTCCCATGTGCGGCGTCATGTCAGCCGGCATGACCAGCCAGCCCAAACGCCAACCCGTCATCAAAAAACTCTTGGAAAAACTGTGCACCACAACCAGGCGGTCCTCGGGCGTCGCAATGTCCAGAAAGCTGGGGGCGCAGCCGTTGGCAGAGGGCTCATAGTCGAGGCGCTCATACACCTCGTCCGCCAAAATCCAGGTGCCCGTGCGGCGGCAATGGTCCAACAAACGACGCTGCTCGTCGGCCGACAGCGTCCAACCAGTTGGGTTATTGGGCGCGTTGATGACCAGCAACTTGGTTGCTGGCGTGATCGCCTTGATCAATGTCTCCAGATCCAGCTGCCAGGCCCCATCGATCGGACGCAAGGGAACGCAGACCAAGCGCGCGCCCAAAATCACCGGCTGGGCGGTCAGATTGGGCCAGACCGGCGTCACGGCCACCACTTCATCGCCCGCGTCAATCAACTGCTGCATGGCCAGCATCAAGGCATTCACCCCGCCGCTGGTTACAGCCAGTCGGTCGACGGAGACAGCGCCATGGCGAGCACTCATGTACCGCGAGATTTCCTCACGCAACTCGGGCAGCCCCAGGTTGTGCGAGTAAAAGGTTTCGCCACGCTGGATCGAGTCAATGGCGGCTTGCCGAATGAAGTCGGGGGTGACTTCGTCGCTCTCACCAAACCAGAACGCCAATACATCGGGCCGTCCCAGCCCCGCATTGGCGACTTCCCGTATGCGGGACTCCCCCAAGTTTTGGATAGCGTTGCGCATCGTGGGTTCCAGCAGGACAGGTTCGCCCGTTTACGGAGCAGGCCGCTGCATCTTGCAGCTGGTGGGCAACTCGGCGTTGGCGGCGCTTACAGTCTTGATGACGCGAAACCCGTAGCCCGACCCTTCGACATCAAACTTGACCCCAGGCGTGCCCTGCCGGTCCATCAAGCCCACCACCAGTGGCTGCTGGAATTGGTGGTCAGCCGCTCGCATGGCGCCGGTTTGACCTGAAAAAGTGACTTTAGTCCTCTCCAGCTCAGCAGCGACAGCTATTGAATTCGTAGTACCGGCTTTTTCAATCGCCTGTGTCAAAGCCTCAACCATGAGTTGCATGCGCATGTGAACATAGTCATCGACGGGTTTGGGGAATCGCTCCCGAAACGATTGGTAAAACGCCTCGCTCTGTGCTGTTTGCACGTTGGGCAGCCAGTCGGCCACGGCAACCACATTGCCAATGCCGGCCACACCGATAGCTGCAGGTGCGCCCAGCGCATTGCCGTAAAACGTGTAGAACTTGCCCTCAAACCCAACGTCTTTGGCCGCCTTGACCAGCAAAGTCAGGTCATTGCCAAAGTTACCCGTGATCACGGCCTGGGCGCCGCTGGCCTTGATTTTGGCGGCATAGGGAAAAAAGTCTTTGACTCGTCCCAACGGGTGCAACTCTTCACCCACGACCTGCACATCAGGGCGCAATGCACCGAGTTGGCGCTTGGCTTCGCGAGCCACGGCGTGACCAAAGCTGTAATCCTGGCCAATGATGTAGACACTTTTCAACGCCTTGTCGTCTTTCAGCACATCCATCAAGGCGGTCATGCGCATGTCAGCGTGGGCGTCAAAACGAAAGTGCCAAAAGCTGCATTTCTCATTGGTCAGCGTCGGGTCCACGGCAGAGTAGTTCAGAAACAGCACGCGTTTTCCTGGCTCGCGCTCGTTGTGCTTGTTGATCGCATCAATCAAAGCCGCCGCCGTGGCCGAGGAATTACCCTGCATCACAAACTGGGCACCCTCATCAATGGACGACTTCAGGGTCGACAAGGCCTCTTCGGCCTGGCCTTTGCTGTCAAACCGCTGCAGCACCAAGGGCCGATTGCCGGGCGCCAGCTTGACGCCGCCGCGGGCATTCACCCGCTCGACCGCCCACAACAGATTGCGAAACACGGCCTCGCCGGTGTTGCCAAACGGACCACTCAAACCC
This sequence comes from Rhodoferax sp. PAMC 29310, assembly GCF_017948265.1. Taxonomy (NCBI): domain Bacteria; kingdom Pseudomonadati; phylum Pseudomonadota; class Betaproteobacteria; order Burkholderiales; family Comamonadaceae; genus Rhodoferax; species Rhodoferax sp. PAMC 29310. The sequence goes on from NZ_CP072852.1 coordinate 1,661,641, forward strand.
TCAATCAGGGCGATTTTGATGGGTGCAGCGCTCGGCTGCGCCATGGCAAAAGCAGGCGCAATTAGCGCCACAGCCAGTAATTTCAAGGCTTTGCGGGGAAAAATAAACATACTAAAAAATCTCTTGAAAGTCGCCAAATCATTCACAGATTTAGGACAAGCGGTGGTTCATGTCGAACGCCGCGCAGTGTACACAAGGAGTTTCACCATGTTTTTTGCCACTACAAGTCCTGCTGGTTTTTCCCGTCACCTCCACTCCCCCGCAGGCCGTTCTCTGGAGCGCTTTCTGGTGGATGCCCAGCGCCGCACTCAACAGCAGCAATGCATTGCCGAGCAGGACGAGACCTCATTCACTTTGAAGTTCGACGTGCCTGGCATCGCCAAAGACCAGTTGAGCATTGGCATTGAAGGCAATACGGTACGTGTGGACAGCCGGGAAGGCGCACCCCGCAAATACCAGTTTGCCTTGGAATTGCCGCAGGACATTGACTTGAGCACCAGTGAAGCCAAGTTGGCTGACGGGGTGCTCACCCTCAAATTGGGCAAAAAAGTGCCAGTCAGCCGTGTCAGCGAGCTGGCCATCAACTAATGCGACGCAGGCAGTTCACTATCAATTGAATAGCTAGCCGCGCAGGAAAAAAGGGGCTACAACCCTATTTGGATGGCATCCAGCGGCCAGCGGGGTTTGACGTCAAAGGCGTACACCTCGCTGGCAGCCTGCTGGCCCGATTGGAGCCGCATGGCGGCCGCCATGGCAATCATGGCGCCGTTGTCGGTGCACAGATGCAGCTCCGGGTAGTGCACACGAATCTGGCGTTTGGTGCATTCGGCGTTCAACTGCTCCCGCAAAGAACGGTTGGCGCCCACGCCTCCCGCCACGACCAGTCGCTTCAAACCTGATTTTTTGAGCGCAATCAGTGATTTTTTGACCAACACCTCCACAATCGCCGCCTGCGTGGAGGCCGCCAGATCGGCCAAAACCTGTGCCGGCAAAGCCTCAACCGGGCAGTTTTGGGCAGCAGCCAGTTTTTTGGCCTGCACCATCACCGCCGTTTTCAGGCCAGCAAAGGAAAAATCGAGGTTGTCACTCTTTAATAGAGGACGCGGCAGCTTGAAGGCGGTGGGGTCCCCCTGCTCGGCCAGCTTGGAGAGCGCCGGGCCACCGGGGTAGCCCAGACCTAGCAGTTTGGCGGACTTGTCAAACGCCTCGCCGGCTGCATCGTCAATCGTTTCGCCCAGCATGTCATAGCGCCCAACGCCGTCAACTCGCATCAGCTGCGTGTGCCCGCCAGACACCAACAAGGCAACAAAAGGGAACTCAGGGGGGTCAATACTCAAAAAAGGTGAGAGCAAATGACCTTCCAAATGGTGCACGCCCAACACCGGCTTACCCAACGCCGCTCCCAGCGCGCAAGCCACGCCCGCGCCCACCAGCAGGGCGCCGGCCAGGCCGGGGCCGCGGGTGAAGGCCACCACATCAATATCTGCGAGGGTTTGTTTCGACTCAGCCAGCACTTGCTCTGTCAAGGGCAGCACCCGGCGGATGTGATCCCGGCTGGCCAATTCCGGCACCACGCCGCCATAGGCCTGATGCATTTCAATCTGGCTGTACAAGGCATGAGCCAACAGGATAGGCACCTCGCTGCCACGCAGCTCCACCAGTGCCACACCGGTCTCATCACACGAGGACTCGATCCCCAAAATCCGCAAGTTTTTCGACATAGGGGGCAAGTTTAGGGGATGGCTTGTGCGTCAACCGGCACCGAGACCAGCAAACCCAGCCCGGTGAGATAGACCTGCATACTGGCCTGCGCCACGGCCACCAAGCCAAAGGCCGTGGGAGCCAGCAACCAGTTGCGAATCAAACCATCGATCAAGGCATGCAAACCATGGGCCGCTGCCGCCGCAGGCAGGGACAAACTCACAGCCCGACGCACACAAGCTTTTTCCAAGCTGCGTTGCATTTGTTGCACCGCATCGTCACGACACTGACGATGGCGCTCCTGCAGCGCGAGCTGCTCTTCGACATATTCGACCTTCAGAATGGCCACCTCGAACACCCGACGGGTTTGTGCATCGGTTTCAATCTTGCGCAGCGCGTCTAGAAAAGCCCGCTGCAACTGATCCAGCGGATCGGCGTCTTCATCACACCCAATTTGGCGCAGCGCATCCTCCATGGGCATGGTGATGCGTTCCATCATGGCGTGAAACAAGTCCGTCTTGTTCTTGAAGTGCCAATAAATCGCACCCCGCGTCGCACCAGCCGCCAGGGCAATATCATTTAAAGAGCTGCGCGAAACGCCTTTCTCTGAAAAAACATGCTCTGCCGCATCCAGCAACCGGTGTCGTGTGGCCAGGGCCTCTTCTTTTGTACATCTCGCCATCGTCGCCCTCCTTCGTTGACCCATTACAAATCTGCAATAAGCCTCTATTTTCATACATTCATGACTGTATGTATACTTCGACGTCTTATTTATTACAAATGAGGGTGCCAAAATGTTGGCCACCCCCATCCCTTTCCGGAACACACCCATGCACTCTTCCCGCGCCCGGCTGTCCTCTGGCTTGCCAAAAGCCCCCAAGATTCAACGCACCCTGGCGCTCAGCGCCTTGAGCCTCGCCGCCGTGCTGGTCGGCTGCGGCCCCAAAGCAGCGGCACCCGCCGGGCCTGCCGGTGGCATGCCACCCGCTCAGGTCGGGGTTGTCACCGTCACCCCCGGTGATATCGGCTTGGTCACTGAATTGCCGGGCAGGTTGGAAGCTTCCCGCGTGGCGCAGGTTCGGGCCCGAGTGGCCGGCATAGTACAAAAGCGCTTGTTTCGCGAAGGTGGCGACGTGACAGCAGGCCAATCCCTGTTTGAAATTGACGCCAGCCCCTACCAAGCCACTTACGCCAGCGCCCAAGCCAACTTGGCAAAGGCAGAGGCCAATCTGATGCAAGCCAGCGCCCAGGCCGAGCGCTACAAGCCCCTGGCCGCTGCCAAAGCGATCAGCGAGCAAGAGTTTGTAGCCGCTCAGTCCGCCCAAAAACAAGCTGAAGCAGACGTGGCTATTGGCAAGGCCGCCGTTCAAACTGCTCGCATCAACCTGAGTTACGCCGCCGTCACTGCGCCCATCTCGGGCCGCATTGGGCGCTCGCTGGTAACCGAAGGTGCGTTGGTAGGCCAGGGCGAAGCCACGCCGTTGGCCGTGATTCAGCAAACCAATCCGATGTACGTCAATTTCACCCAGTCTGCGGCTGAAGTCATGAAGCTGCAACGCGCCATGCAAGGCGGGCAACTCAAACGTGCCAACGGCACCCAAGCCGCCAGTGTGAAACTGGTGCTGGAAGACGGCACTGAATACGCCCGTGCCGGCAAACTGCTGTTCACCGACCTGACCGTGGACGCCACCACCGGTCAAATCACTCTGCGCGCCGAAGTGCCCAATCCTGACGGTGTTTTGCTGCCCGGACTGTATGTGCGCGTGCACCTGGAGCAATCCAAAGTCAGCAACGCCATAACCCTACCCCAGCAAGCGGTGACCCGCTCCAACCAGGGTGACTCGGTCATGGTGGTCGACGCCGAAGGCAAGGTGGCCCCGCGCCCCGTTAAGGTTGGCGCCCAACAAAACGGACAGTGGGTCATTCTTGATGGTCTAAAGGCCGGTGACCAGGTCATGGTGGACGGCTTTCAGAAACTGCGTGGCGGCGCACCGGTGAAAGCCTTGCCCTGGACCCCGTCTGGCGCGGCCAAACCAACGCCCGCCGACAAAGCAGCGAGCTAAGGACACCTCACCATGGCTAAATTTTTCATTGACCGGCCCATCTTTGCGTGGGTGATTGCCCTGTTTGTGATGGTGCTGGGTGGTGTGTCCATCACCCAACTTCCCATCTCCCAGTACCCGCCGGTGGCGCCGCCCGCCATTGTGGTTTCCGCCGCCTACCCTGGTGCCTCCGCACAAACGCTGGAGGACAGCGTGCTCTCCGTGATTGAGCGCGAGATGAACGGCTCACCAGGTCTTATTTACATGGAGTCGGTGGCACAGGCCAATGGTTCCGGCACGATTACCCTGAGTTTCGAGCCCGGAACTGACGCCAACCTCGCTCAGGTGGATGTCCAGAACCGCCTTTCCCGCGCCACGCCCCGCCTGCCCTCTACCGTGACACAGCAAGGTGTTCGCGTGGACAAGTCACGCGGCAACTTCTTGCAGTTTGTGATGCTCTCCGGTGCGGACGCCTCCCTGGACCCAGTCGCCCTGGGCGACTTTGCCTCGCGCAGCGTGGTGCCTGAGTTGCAACGTATTCCCGGCGTCGGCCAAGTCCAGCTGTTTGGCACTGAGCGTGCCATGCGGGTGTGGATTGACCCCGCCAAATTGCTGGGTTTCAAGCTCTCCGCCGCTGATGTCACGACGGCCATCCGGGCGCAAAACGCTCAGGTCTCCGCCGGCGAAATCGGCAGTCTGCCCAACGTGGCCGGCCAGGGCATCGCGGCCACCGTGGTGGTGAACGGGCAACTGTCCAACGTCGAGCAGTTTGGCAAAGTGGTGCTGCGCGCCAATGCCGACGGCTCAACCGTGCGTCTGAAAGACGTGGCCCGGATCGAACTGGGCGCACAAGCCTATGCCACCTCAGCCCGCCTCAATGGCCAGCCGGCCACCGGCATCGGCATCCAACTCTCCCCCAGCGGCAACGCCCTGGCCACGGCCAAGGCTGTGCGCGCCAAGATGCAGGACCTAGAGCGATTTTTCCCGCAAGGCATGAGCTGGAACATCCCGTACGACAGTTCACGCTTTGTCGACATCTCGATCAAGCAAGTGGCTGTGACGCTGCTGGAGGCTATTGGCTTGGTGTTCCTGGTGATGTTCCTCTTTTTGCAGAACATTCGCTACACCGTGATTCCCACCATCGTGGTGCCTGTGGCGCTGTTGGGCACCTTTGCCTCGCTGCTGGCCATGGGCTTCTCCATCAACGTACTGACCATGTTCGGCATGGTGCTGGTGATTGGCATCGTGGTAGATGACGCCATTGTGGTGGTCGAAAACGTCGAACGCATCATGAGTGAGGAAGGTCTTTCGCCGCGCGAAGCCACCCACAAAGCCATGGGTCAGATTTCAGGCGCCATCGTTGGCGTGACCGTGGTGCTGATTGCCGTGTTTGTGCCGTTGGCGTTCTTCAGTGGCTCGGTGGGCAATATCTACCGCCAGTTTGCAGCCGTGATGGGCGTCTCCATTGCGTTCTCGGCCTTTTTTGCACTGTCACTCACGCCAGCGTTATGCGCCACTTTGCTCAAGCCCGTTGAGGCCGGCCACCACCACGAGAAAAAAGGCTTCTTCGGCTGGTTCAACCGTGGTTTCACCCGCACCACCAAAGGGTATGAGTCCGGCGTGGCCAAGTTGCTGCCGCGCGCGGGCCGTGCTTTGGTCATTTATGCGGCCATCGTCGCCGCTGCCGTGGTGGTTTATATGCGCCTGCCCACCTCGTTTCTGCCGAACGAAGATCAGGGCACCATGCTGGTGAATGTGCAACTGCCACCTGGCGCCACGCAAGAACGCACCCGGGCCGTGATGGAGCAGGTCGAAGGCTTCATGCTCAAACAACCTGAGGTCCAAAGCATGGTTGGCGTGCTGGGCTTCAGCTTTTCTGGCCAAGGCCAAAACGCAGCGCTGGCGTTTGTCACACTCAAGGACTGGGCCGAGCGCACTGCGCCCGGTAGCTCCGCCGAGGCCATTGCGGGCCGCGCTTTTGGCGCGCTGATGGGCATTCGCGATGCGTTCATCTTCCCACTGAGCCCACCGCCTATTCCCGAACTAGGGTCCTCATCAGGCTTTAGCTTCCGGCTGCAAGACCGCGCCGGCTTGGGCCGTGACGTGCTGCTGGCATCTCGCAACCAGTTGCTGGGCATGGCAGGCAAAAGCAAAGTACTGACCGGCGTTCGCCCGGACGGTCTGGAAGACGCGCCACAGTTGCAGCTTGACATTGACCGCGACAAAGCCAGCGCCCTGGGCGTGAGCTTTGATGCCATCAACAGCGTGATCTCAACTGCATTGGGTTCCAGTTATGTGAACGACTTTCCCAACGCCGGACGACTCCAGCGCGTGGTGGTGCAGGCCGATGCACCGGCCCGCATGCAACCCGACGACCTGCTCAAGCTGAATGTGCTCAACAACCAGGGGCAAACTGTGCCTTTGTCCGCCTTTACCCGCACCAGCTGGGTCAGTGGCGCCATGCAGACGGTGCGCTACAACGGCTATTCGGCCATGCGCATCAGCGGCAGCGCAGCCACCGGCTACAGCACGGGTGACGCCATGGCCGAGATGGAGCGCTTCGCCGCCCAGTTGCCACGAGGCATGGGGTTTGAATGGACGGGTCAGTCCCGCGAAGAAAAGCTGGCTGGCTCGCAAGCCATCATCTTGTACGGCTTTGCCATATTGGCGGTTTTCCTCTGCCTGGCGGCTTTGTATGAAAGCTGGACCATTCCTCTGTCGGTGATTCTGGTCGTGCCCTTGGGCGTGCTCGGTGTGTTGCTGGCCACCTTGCTGCGCAGTTACTCCAACGACGTTTACTTCCAGGTGGGCTTGATCACCATCATTGGTCTTTCAGCGAAGAATGCGATTTTGATCATCGAGTTCGCCAAAGACCTGCAGGCGCAAGGCAAGAGCGTGGTCGCCTCAGCCCTGGAAGCTGCGCATTTGCGCTTTCGCCCCATCATCATGACCTCTCTGGCGTTCACGCTGGGCGTGCTGCCACTGGCCTTGGCCACAGGCGCCGGCTCAGCCAGCCAGCGCGCCATTGGCACGGGTGTGATCGGCGGCATGATCACTGGCACTGTCTTGGCGGTGGTGTTTGTGCCCGTCTTCTTTGTGGTGGTGCGCAGTATTTTCAAAGGCAGTGAAAGGCAGCGGCGTTTTGACGCCGAACATGGCCAACACGCAGGAGTGATTTCTCATGATTAAGTCCCCCTCACGCGCGACGCCCCGGGCATTGGCGCCCCTGGCGGCCGCCCTGCTGCTGGCCGGTTGCAGCCTGATGCCCACTTATGAGCGCCCGGCTGCGCCCATCGAATCAACATGGCCCGAGGCATCCGTCAACCCCAGCACGGCCGGCGCGCCCGCTGCGGCTGACTTGGCCTGGCAGACGTTTTTCACTGACGCCACCTTGAAGGAGCTGATTCAGACGGCACTCACGAACAACCGTGATCTGCGAGTGGCAGTGCTCAACATTGAACAAGCCCGCGCCCAACTCGGCATCCGCCGCGCGGATAAATTGCCAACGGTGAATGCAACGGCTACGGGCTCCCGCGCACCTACTGGCTCAGGCGGCATCAACAGCACCTACACCGCCGGCTTCGCCGTCACCGCCTACGAGCTGGACTTTTTTGACCGTGTCGGCAGCCTGAAACAGCAGGCGCTGGCCCAGTACCTGGCCACGCAAGAAGGCAGCAAGACGGCACAAATCAGCCTGATTTCCACCGTGGCGCAAACCTGGTTGAGCCTATTGAGCGACGAGGCCTTGCTTCAACTCTCGCGCCAGACCCTGACCACGCGCGACGACTCCCTCAAGCTGGTGCAGCTGCGCTTCAAACACGGTGTGGTGTCTGAGCTGGACCTGCGCCTGGCCGAGTCGCTGCAGGCTGCCGCCCGAGTCACCTTGGCGCAACAGGAGCGCCAACGCACGCTGGACGAAAACGCGCTGGTCTTGCTGTTGGGCCAATCCTTGCCGCCGGCCGCCCGCGCCCAATTGGCAGGTACCAACCCAACGCCCTTGCAATTTGCCGTATTGCCTGCGGGCTTGCCCTCGGACTTGCTGACGCGCAGGCCTGACATCCGCCAAGCGGAACAGCAACTGGTGGCCAGCAACGCCAATATTGGCGCGGCCCGCGCCGCCTTTTACCCACGCATTTCCCTGACTGCGGGCGCAGGCACCGCCAGCAGCGACCTTGGCAACTTGTTCAAGGACGGGTACTGGGGCTTCACCGTGGCGCCCCAGTTAGTGCTGCCGATTTTTGATGGTGGACGCAACCAGGCCAATCTGGACGGCGCCAAAGCGGGGCGAGAAATCGCCGTGGCGCAGTACGAGAAAGCCATTCAAAGTGCTTTTCGAGAGGTGGCCGATGCCTTGGCTGCCAACGCCACCCTCGCCCGCCAGTTGCGTGCCCAGGAAGCCCAGTTGGCCGCGGAAGCCGCTCGCCATGGCTTGACGGATCTGCGTTACCAAAATGGTGCGTCCAGTCAGCTGGATTGGCTGGATGCCCAGCGCTCGCTGTTCAGTGCGCAGCAGGCACTGGTGCAAACCCGGCTCATCTACGCCCAGAGTCAGGTCGCGCTGTACAAGGCACTGGGCGGCGGGGCACCCACCATGCCTTAACCACAAACGCCACTTCGGCGCGGTTCTTGCATGTGCTGGGCATGCATGAATCCTTAAGAATCGTTGTAGTGGCCCCCGATCTGGCGGTGGAAGATCCGGCAGACGACCATGCCATCAGCCAGGCGGAGCGGTCGCGCAGTCTTCGCATCGGCTTGCTGGAAAACGGCTTCAATCTGGTAGCGGTGCTGCCCGCCGATGTATTCCTGCAGGAGCGAATCAATCAGCTTCAGCCCGACCTGATCATTGTGGATGCCGAAAGCGAGGCCCGTGATGCGCTTGAGCATGTGGTCATGGCCACCCGGGACGCGCGACGCCCCATCGTGATGTTCACCAACAACAATGACACCTCCCAGGTGCGCCATGCTGTGGCATCCGGGGTTACGGCCTACATCGTCGCCGGGCTGTCCAGCGAACGCATTCGCCCCATTTTGGACGTCGCCATGGCCCGTTTCCAGCACGAGCAGGCTTTGCGTCAGGAGCTGGCCGACACCAAGACTGAACTCAAAGACCGCAAAACCATTGACCGCGCCAAAGGCCTGCTCATGCAGCGCCAAAACCTGAACGAACAGCAAGCTTTCGACAAGCTGCGCAAAACCGCCATGGACAAGGGACTGAAACTGGCCGACGTGGCCCAGCGCATGCTGGACGTGGCCGACCTGCTCGCCTGAGGTGCAACGGCGGCCGGCGGCGCATCATTTAAGTCGAAGACCTCAAGCAAATCGCGCCGCCCCGGTGGTAAGGTCACGCCATGAAAACACAAATAGATCATCTGGTTGTCGTGGCCAAAACCCTGGAGTTGGGTGTGCAATGGTGCGAAGCCACCCTAGGCGTCACCCCCGGTCCCGGCGGCGAGCATGCGCAGTTTGGCACGCACAACCGCCTCATCAAAATTGCCACGCCAGCCTACCCGCTGGCCTACCTGGAAATCATCGCCATCAATCCAACCGCCTCGCGCCCCGCCAATGCGGTTGGCAAGCGCTGGTTTGACATGGACGACGCGGCACTGCAGGCGGCCGTTGCCAAACAGCCGCGTCTGGTGCACTTCGTGGTCAATACCGACGACATGCAAGCGGCCCGAATAGCGCTGAAACGCCAAGACATCGAACCCGGTCTCGCGGTACACGCCAGCCGCCATACCCGCAAAGGGGTGCTGCAATGGCAAGTCACGGTGCGTGAAGACGGGCAACGCCTGTTTAATGGCGCACTGCCCAGCTTGATTCAATGGGGCAAGCCTGACGCGGAAGAGCCCTTGCGCCTGCACCCGCGCAACAGCCTGCCCCGTTCTGGTATCTCGCTGCAAAGCATTGCCGTGACCCACCCCACCGCGTCCAAACTGCAGGCTGCGTATGACGCACTGGGGCTCACCGGCATTGCCGTCGAAGAGGGTCCCGCCAACCTCATTGCCACGTTGAAGACCCCCAAAGGCTTGGTGCAACTGGAGAGCCAAGGGGTTTAAGAACCAACGCAGCCCGAAGTCTGGCGGCAGTGAAATATTTCCGCCGGTCACTTCATCCAACCCGCTAGAATCCTGTCCGGCAGGAGAGAGAGCGTCCCAGACGCTCCACCGAAGGCGCAAACTCCCATGAACGCTCAGGTACACCCTCACCGGTGACGTACTGCCACCATTTGTAAACGCCGTCTGGAGAGCCATCGCCACCCGCAAGGTGTCGGCGATGCACCGAAGGAGCAAGCTCCGCAGTCCACTGCGGTGTGAATCTCTCAGGTACCAAGGACAGGGGGAGCGGCATCCGGGCAGCGCCCTGGGTGCTATTTATTCCATAGTGCACTCTGCAGGTTCTGCCTGGGCTAGACCCCGAAAAGGTTATCCATGCGTATCATCGTTCTTGGCAGCGGGCTTCTTGGCGTCAGTTCAGCCTATTACCTCTCCCAACAGGGTCATGAAGTCACCGTGGTGGACCGCCAGTCCTCCCCGGCGGCGGAAACCAGTTTTGCCAACGGCGGGCAAATCTCGGTCAGCCATGCCGAGCCTTGGGCCAACCCCGGCGCGCCCATCAAGCTGCTGCAATGGCTGGGCAAAGAAGACGCGCCACTGCTGTTTCGCCTGCGGGCCGACATGCGCCAGTGGATGTGGGGATTGCAGTTTCTACGCGAGTGCACACCGGCGCGCACCCGCCACAACATTCAGCAAATCGTGCGCCTGGGCACTTACAGCCGCGACACATTGCAGCAACTGCGCCGCGACACGGGCATTGAGTACGACCAGCGCACGCAAGGTATTCTGCATTTTTACACCTCGCAAAAAGAGTTTGACGCCGCTCTGGCACCCACCGAGCAAATGCGCGAACTGGGGTGCGAGCGCAACATCGTGAGCGCCGACGAGGCCGTTCGTCTGGAGCCCACCCTGGGCCATATTCGCCCACAGTTGGCCGGTGCCACCTACACCGCCGAAGACGAGTCGGGTGACGCCAATCGCTTTGCCCGCGAGTTGGTCAAACTGTGCGAAGCCAATGGGGTGAAGTTTTTTATGAACCACACCATCACCGCCTTGCGCGAAGCGGGTGGACAGATTGACCACGTGGAGGCCACCGACAACGAGGGCCGCTTCCAGCGCCTGTACGCAGACTCATACGTGATGGCCATGGGGTCTTTCAGCCCGTTGTACCTGAAGCAGCTCGGCATCAAACTGCCTATTTATCCCGCCAAAGGCTATTCGGTCACCATGCCCGTGAAGGACGCCAACATGGCGCACCAGGTCAGCTTGACGGATGATGAATTCAAACTGGTTTTTTCACGCCTGACGCCGGTGAATGGCGACGGCACCGACCGCTTGCGCATTGCCGGCACGGCGGAGTTCAATGGCTATGACCGCGACCTGAACCGCATTCGCTGCGAAGCCATCGTCCGCCGGGTGGAGCAACTGTTCCCCGGAGCCGGCGACGCCACCCAAGCCAGTTTCTGGAGCGGCCTTCGCCCCGCTACACCCAGCAACGTGCCGCTGATCGGCAAAAGCAAGCTGCCCAACCTGTTCCTCAACACCGGCCACGGCACGCTGGGCTGGACGCACGCTTGTGGCTCCGGCAAATCCATTGCCCGCATCGTGAGTGGGTTGACGCCCGAAGTGGACTTTGCGTTTACCCAAGGCTGAGTCATGGTCGACCTTGCCAGGATGGTGCACCGCACCATCCTCGTGCTGATTCACACTTAGACAAGAAATTGACACCTAGCCCTTGTCCGATATGCGGAAGAAGCTACATATTCGATAGCAACTCACTCTCAAAAAAGTTGGCACAGTGATTGCTTAGACATTGATACGACCAAAGTAGGTCACCAGACGGGTTGAGTCCAAAGGCGGATTCAACCGGTCGATCCGGACAAAGGCGTCCCCACCTGCACGCGGCTTGCACCAAGCCCCGCGCAGCGTGAGGACGCCTTTTTTTGCTTTTCGTTTGTTTTTAAACCTTGGAGAAGACACATGACTGACTTACTCGCCAATTCACTGAGCCGACGGACTGTGCTGCAATCGGCCGCCGTGGGCGCCATCGGTATCAGCCCCGCGCTGCGCTCGGTGGTGTACGCCGGTGGCTCTGACGCGCCAGAAAAAACCGAGGTCAAGATTGGATTCATTCCCCTGACCGATTGCGCCAGCGTGGTGATGGCCTCCGTGCTGGGGTTTGACAAGAAATACGGCGTCAAGATCATTCCCAGCAAGGAAGCGTCTTGGGCGGGTGTGCGCGACAAGCTGGTCAATGGCGAACTGGACTTTGCCCACGTGCTTTACGGTCTGGTCTACGGCGTTCACCTGGGCGTGAGCGGGCCCAAAAAAGACATGGCCGTGCTGATGACGCTGAACAACAACGGCCAGGGCATCACCCTGTCCAAGGCCCTGGCCGACAAGGGCGCGGTCGATCTGGCGGGACTGGTGTCCCTGATGAAGAAAGAACCCCGCGAATACACCTTTGCCCAAACTTTCCCCACCGGCACCCACGCCATGTGGTTGTACTACTGGCTGGCCTCGGCCGGAGTGAACCCGTTCAAGGACGTGCGCTGCATTGTGGTGCCCCCGCCCCAAATGGTGGCGAATATGCGGGTCGGCAACATGGACGGCTTCAGCGTGGGTGAACCCTGGAACCACCGCGCCATCATGGACGGGATTGGTGTATCCGCTGCCACTTCGCAGGACGTCTGGAAAGACCACCCCGAGAAGGTGCTGGGCACCACGTCAGAGTTCGTCAAGAACAACCCCAACACCGCCCGCGCAGTCACCATGGCGATTCTGGAAGCCAGCCGCTGGATTGACGCCAGCCTTCAGAACAAGCTGAAGATGGCCGAAACCGTGGCGCAGAAGTCTTACATCAACACCGGGGTCGACGCCATCAACCAGCGCATTCTGGGCCGCTACCAAAACGGCATGGGCAAAACTTGGGACGACCCCAATCACATGAAATTCTTCAACGACGGCGCGGTGAACTTCCCCTATCTGTCAGACGGCATGTGGTTTCTAACCCAGCACAAGCGTTGGGGCTTGCTGGACGCCCACCCTGACTACCTCAAGGTGGCCAAGGAGATCAACCAGATTGACCTCTACAAGCAGGCCGCCTCAGCACTCAAGATCAACGTGCCCAAAGACGTGATGCGCACCTCCACCCTGATGGACGGCGTGGTATGGGATGGCAAGGACCCCAAAAAGTACGCCGACAGTTTCAAAGTCAAAGCCTGAACGACGCGGGGAGGTGCCCCCTCCCCGCCGTACCTATCCTTTCAAGGAGCACACCATGGTTAGCGCCGTATTTCACTCGCCCCTAGGCCCCGTGGCCGAGGGCATTGCGATCCCCAAAGAAAACTCATCCCGCGTGAGCACTTCAAGAGAGCCCGCGGTCACTGTGGCAACCGCCACGCCGGAGCGCACACCCTTTGACTGGCGCGCCCTCGGCATGGCCGTGCTGCCGCCGCTGCTGGGCTTTGCCTTGCTGGTCGGGGTGTGGGCCCTGGTCAGCGTGGGAACGAGCAACAGCATCCCCGGACCCCTTCCAACCTTCAAGCAAGCGGTGATACTGTTCAGCGATCCGTTCTACAGCAACGGCCCCAACGACCAGGGCGTGGGCTGGAATATTTTGATGTCGCTGCAGCGCGTGGCGGTCGGGTTTGGGTTGGCGGCACTGGTTGGCATTCCCGCCGGCTTTGTGATTGGCCGCTTTGAATTCATGAGCCGCATGTTCAACCCGTTGATCAGTCTGATGCGCCCGGTCTCGCCACTGGCTTGGTTGCCCATTGGTTTGCTGGTGTTCAAGGGCGCGGACCCGGCCGCCATCTGGACCATCTTCATCTGCTCTATCTGGCCCATGATCATCAACACCGCCGTGGGCGTGCAACGCGTGCCACAGGACTACATGAACGTCGCCCGGGTGCTGAACCTGTCCGAGTGGAAGATCGTGACCAAAATCCTGTTTCCCTCCGTCTTGCCCTACATGCTGACAGGCGTGCGCCTGGCCGTGGGCACGGCCTGGCTGGTGATCGTTGCGGCTGAGATGCTGACTGGCGGCGTAGGCATTGGCTTCTGGGTCTGGGACGAGTGGAACAACCTCAATGTGACCAACATCATCGTGGCCATCTTTGTCATTGGCGTGGTTGGCCTGGTACTGGAACATGCACTGATCAAGCTCGCCACCGCCTTCACTTTTGAGGAAGTCAAATCATGAACGAAAAACTGAACACCCATTTCATTGAAATCGCCGGAGTTGAGCAGACCTTCAAAACCAAAAAGGGCCCGTTTTGCGCCCTGCGCGACATTCACCTCACGGTGGCCAAAGGCGAGTTTGTGGCCTTGATCGGGCACTCCGGTTGCGGCAAGTCCACCTTGCTCAACCTCATTGCCGGGTTGACCACACCCACCCAAGGCACGCTCTTGTGCGCCAACCGCGAGATTGCCGGACCTGGCCCGGAGCGCGCGGTGGTGTTCCAGAACCACTCCTTGCTGCCTTGGCTCACCTGCTTTGAGAACATCTACCTGGGCGTGGAGCGCGTGTTCGGCTCCGGCAACCGCACTGGCGCCGTGGCTGAGAGCAAAGCGAAACTGAAAGAACGCACCGATGCCGCCCTGGCGCTGGTGGGCCTGACGCCAGCCGCGCACAAACGCCCTGGTGAAATTTCGGGTGGCATGAAGCAGCGGGTGGGCATTGCCCGGGCGCTGGCGATGGAGCCGAAAGTACTGCTCATGGACGAGCCTTTTGGTGCACTGGATGCACTCACTCGCGCCAAACTGCAAGATGAATTGCTGGACATCGTCGCCCGCACGCACAGCACCGTGGTCATGGTGACCCATGATGTGGACGAGGCCGTATTGCTGTCCGACAAGATCGTGATGATGACCAACGGCCCGGCCGCCACCATCGGGGAGGTGCTAAGCGTGGACCTGCCGCGCCCGCGCAATCGGGTGGCGCTAGCGGGCAGCGCGCCGTACCAGCACTACCGAAAGGCGGTCATCGATTTTCTGTACACCCGGCAAGCCCACGTCGAAAAGGCGGCCTGAACGCCCCTCGCCAACTTGGTGCGCACCTATTGGTGCAATGCACCATCATCCGGCCCTTGCGCCCACTTTCGTGGCACCAAGGGCTTTTTTTCGCCCTAAAAACTGGCACGGTTTTCGCAATACCCCTATTTATTGAATTGTTTAGTTTTATAGAGGACCGGCACCATGGCGGGATTTAAGACATTTCTAAAAAGTGGCCACGCGCCCACGCTGTTTGCAGCGTTTTTGTACTTTGATTTTTGTTTTGCCGTCTGGGTATTGAACGGCGCCATGGCGCCGTTCATTTCCGAGACGTTCAACCTGACCGCAGCGCAAAAAGGTTTCATGATCTCGGTGCCCATTCTGGCTGGCGCATTCATGCGTTTTCCCTTGGGCATACTGGCTCAGTACATTGGCCGCAAAAATGCGGCGCTGGTCGAGATGGCGATGGTCATGGGTGCACTGGCCTTTGGCTTTTTCTTTATCAGCTCCTACAACGACGTGATCGCCATGGGTGTGTTGCTGGGTATCGCAGGTGCCAGTTTTGGCGTGGCCTTGTCACTGGGCAGTGGCTCGCTCCCCCCAAAGTACAAAGGCTTGGCCATGGGCATTGCCGGTGCGGGCAACTCTGGCACTGTGCTGGCCGTGTTGTTTGCCCCGCCGCTGGCCGTGGCCTACGGTTGGCAGACGGTGTATGGCCTGGCTGGTTTGTGCATGCTGGTGCCTTTTGCCGTGATGGTCATTTTTGCCAGGGAGCCGCAAGACAGCGCCCATCAAACCTTCCGGGAGCACATTGCCTGCCTGTTTGAGAAAGACGGCTGGGCATTCAGCTTGATCTACGCCGTCACCTTCGGTGGCTTCATTGGTCTGGCCAGCTTTTTGCCCACCTACTTTCATGACCAGTTTGGGGTCAGCAAGGTCGAAGCCGGTCAGCTCACGATGCTGGCGGCGGTGATGGGTTCTGCCGTGCGTGTGGTGGGCGGCTATTTGTCGGACCGCGTCGGCGGCATCACGACCTTGAGTGGCGTTCTGCTCATGATTGCTGCCACGCTGGTGCTGTGCGGCCTGGCCGGCGCTTCGCTGCCTTTGACCACGCTCTTGTTCATGCTGTGCTTCGCCTCGCTGGGTGCGGGCAACGGGGCGTTGTTTCAATTGGTGCCACTGCGCTGGCCACTGGCAACGGCTGTCGCGGGTTCGATGATTGGTGAGATTGGCGCCGTCGGCGGAAGCTTCATTCCTTTGGCCATGGGCTTCTCCAAAGAGTACACCGGCACCTACTTGTGGGGTTTTGTCGCCTTTGCGGCCTGCGCCCTGCTGCTGCTGGCCATGTTGCGCAAAATGCAGGTTCGCTGGACGCGCACCTGGGCCGAGAAGGGCGGCCGTGCTCATGTTAGCCCTCCTGAAATGCAGGTATCGCCTTCGGCCAAGCCCGCTTCGGCGCACTAAATCCAGCCATTGATGAAGATAAAAAAAGGAGGCCTCGGCCTCCTTTTTTTATGGCGGATCCATGCCACCGGCTTCGCGAAATCTGGATTGAACCAAGTGCCTCAGAACACGTCGAATCTTGACGATTTTTCGGCAGCCAACGACCCCAACCGTGGTTCATTGGAACGAGTAGGTGGCGGCGCGCTGCCGCTTGTGCCCCGACCTCGATCAAAGGCCGAGTTTGATACCGATCTGTTTGATGTGTTGACCATCCATGACGCGCACGCTGAGCTCGGCTTCACCCAGGGTGGCGCTGTCGCCCTCGACTGGAGGGCGATCGAGCTCGTTACGCAGCCAGTGGCCAGCGCTCTGGTCGGACTCGCCCGGCACGGGCAGTCCATAAAAGGTGCAAAGGTCCATCATGGGTGTGGCCGCGTCAATGACGAAATCGCCAAATACCTGGCGTGCTTGCGCCATGTCACCCTGGTCTGGCAAGGTCACCCCCAGGCGCCGTGCGCTCCAGGCAATGGTGGAGCCTTGGAACAGCAGCGACGTGATCACCACGACAAACGCCACGTTGAAAAACGTGTGGGAGCCTGGCAAACCGGCCATCACCGGAAACACAGCCAAGACAATCGGCACCGCCCCGCGCAAACCGACCCACGAGACGAATGCAATTTCGTTGTTGGCAAAGCGCATTGGCTTCAGGCACAGCCAGACCGACAGCGGTCGAGCGACCAGCATCAAAACCGCCGAAACGCCCAGTGCTGGCCACAGTGTGCGTAACAATTCACTCGGCGTGACCAGCAAGCCCAGCAGCAAAAACATGCCGGCCTGCGACAGCCAGGCATAGCCGTCCATGGCTGAGAGCGCCGGGCGCACTTGCTTGCGCGCCCGGTTGCCCGCGATCACACCCATGGCGTACACCGCCAGAAAACCCGAGCCGCCCAGCGCGGTGGTGCCTGCGTAAACTGCCAGACCACCCGAAACGATCAACAGCGCTCGTATTCCTCCTCCGCCATCCGGGCCGCGCCCCAGCCGGATGAGCAACCACGCCAGCCCGAAGCCACTCATCAAACCCAGCGCGGCGCCCCAGCCCATTTGATGCAGCAGCGCAAGCAGCAGCGAAGCCCAATCAATTTCGGGCCCGACCATCGGGGCGGCGGCCGCGGTCAAGGCGATGCCGATCAGGCTCAAGGTCAAAAAGACTGCCATCGGATCGTTCATGCCCGACTCGATTTCCAAGGTGGCCGCCACCCGCTCATTGAGCCGTACACCCGATGATTTCAACAGTGAAAACACCGCCGCCGCATCGGTGGAGCCCACGATGGCGCCCACCAGCAGCGCCAGTGGCCAATCCAGGAAAAGCAAAAAATGCGCGGCCACCGCCGTGAGACCCGTGCACACCACGACACCCACCGTGGCCAGCCACAGCGCAGGTTTCAAACCGGTGCGAAAGGTGGTGAATTCGGTGCGCAGACCGCCGTCGAGCAGAATCACCGCCAGCGCCACGTTGCCGACCCAAAAGCTCAACCGAAAATCGTCGAATTTCAAACCACCGGGGCCATCCACCCCGGCCAGCGTGCCCACCACCAAAAAAACCAGCAGGAAGGAAAAACCCGCGCGCGCCGAAATCACACCGGCCAGCACACTGAAAAAAATCAACGACGCGGCAGCAAGCAGCGGCAAGGCAAGAAAATCAAGAGAAACAGACATGCATTGACGTTATCAGGAAGCGTGCCAGTGCGTGAGTACAGCGCGCAACAAACACAAGCTGGAACCTGTCGTTGAAATCGGTGTCGTTTTAACGCGGCGCCCATTCAATTTGAACGAGGAAGGCCTGATCAGTTTGCCCACCTAGCCCCGGGCTTCAATCCGACGCGACCCATGAAGATAACGCCCTGCTGGTGTGCCCCGACGTGGTCGGCCCGTGGCCAAGGCGGACACAGAACCAACACCTACATCTCGTACTCACGTTCGACTTTAGCGATGCGGGTTTTGAACGAGCTGTACCACTTTTGGTGCCCTAAGGCCTGCGCCTCCAGATGCTCAGCTTGCGCTTTCCACTGCTTGATGGATTCCAGGTCTTGCCAATAAGACACCGTGATGCCAACGCCATCTCTCGCCGACTCAACGCCCAGAAAGCCCGGCTGGTCGGCCACCAAGGCCATCATCCGCTCCGACATGGCGTCATAACCGTCGTCGCCCTCGGTGCGAAGCGAGGTGAAAATGACCGCGTAGTACGGCGAGGCGGGGGTATTGGCGATGGACGACATACAACTCCTTCAAAGGCTAAAAAAAGTTCAACACCTCGGTGACAAGCCCATCACGCCCAAGCCGGCTGCTCATCAGAGAGCTGAGGCTGCGTTGCCTGGGTCCGAGTCAGATGGCGCATCATGCTTCGCAGTTTCGCGGGACGAACCGGTTTGGTCAGCAGGATCAACCCAGCCTCCATGGCCGCGTGACGGACGGCGTCGTCCCTGTCCCCGCTGACCACACACGCGGCAATCGGGGTTCCCGCCAATTGGCGCAGTTTCAACACCGTGTCAACGCCGTTGAAATCGCCTAGTAGCCGATAGTCGCTGACGATGAACTCGGGCCGCATGCCCTGCGCCCACAGGGCCAAGGCCTCTGCTGCGTCACCCGCCACAATCACTTGGCAGCCCCAAGTGGTCAGCAAACCGCCCAGGGCATCGTCTTCAATCACCAACACCCGCAGCCCGGCCCATGCTGCCTGGTCTGGCGGCACAACCATTGCATGGTCTCGAATGTGAGGCGGCGCCGGCTCCAGTG
The DNA here is from genome assembly GCF_017948265.1 of Rhodoferax sp. PAMC 29310. Lineage (NCBI taxonomy): Bacteria > Pseudomonadati > Pseudomonadota > Betaproteobacteria > Burkholderiales > Comamonadaceae > Rhodoferax > Rhodoferax sp. PAMC 29310. The sequence continues at coordinate 1,680,668 of NZ_CP072852.1, forward strand.
GTACCTCCACAGAGAAGCGACTGCCCCTCCCAAACTGGGAGGTCAGACTCACCCGGTGATTGAGCAACTGACGGGACCGCTAAACAATACTCAAGCCGAGGCCAATGCCCTTGCGCCGATCGCGCTCAGGATTCAGAAAAAACTCCGCGAATATCGCCTCGTGGTACTGCGGAGCAATGCCAATACCACTGTCCCACACCTCAATGCGCAAGGTTGATCGCAGAGAGTCAACCCGGCAAGCCACCAAGATGAAACCGTCTGCGGTGTACTGCAGGGCGTTGCTGACCAGGTTCAACAGCACACGGTGCAACACGACAGGGTCACTATTCACCCAATAGGGCGATGGCCGAATGCGAAAGCGCAAACCCTTTTCCAGCGCCCGGGAACCGAACCCGATTTCCAGACGGTCCAGTACATTGCCAATCGCAAAATGATGGGTGAGCGGCGGCTCGGCGTGGGCGTCCAGCCGGGTGTAATCAAAGAAATCATCCAGCATTTGCTGAAGACCCCGCACGGCTTGGTCCACGCCGTTCACGATCTGACGGGTCTGTGCGTCGTGACTGACTTGGGTCAGGCGCCCCACAAACAAACCTAGCGCGTGGGCGGGTTGACGGAGGTCGTGGCTGGCAGCGGCCAGAAAACGGGACTTGGCCTGGGCAGTGGCCTCTGCCTGCATGCGGGCTTCCACAAGGGATCCTTCAAAGCGCACGCGGTGCCGATTGAAGCCAGCCGCAATCAGTGTGTAGAGAAAAAAGGCGATCAAAAAACGGCTGACTACAACCGGCGTATGTGGGTAATTGAAGGTGAAATGAGGCGCCAAAACGATCAGATAGACGCTCGACAGGCCCAAAAACCAAAGGCTGCCGAGCCAACCACTGCGCTGATCTTTGATGAAGAAAACGAGGAACGGCAGAATGAATACCCAATAGATTCCGGTCCCCTCAATGGCACCAAACACCAACAAGGCCCCAAAAACCACAGACACGCCCAGCAGCAAAAAATTTTCAGCCAATGTCACGCGCTTGGTGTGCCGCGCCAGCAGAGCACCCGGTAATAGCAGCAACAGGGCAGCAGCCAATTCGGCCACGCCCAGCCCGACCATCTTTTCCCACAAAGATGTTGTAAAAGCCAAAGGGGAAAACGATGCCCAAGGCCAGTGCCAAACCCGTTCGGACATGACGAACCTGCTCAGGCAGACCCGTCGTCTCGGGAGCCCACCACCGTGCCAGTTTGCCGATAGTCGCTCGCCAGCCGCGAACAACCGTCATAGGCCGCACGCAGACCGCAGCGGCAGCCTGACCTTGCACGGTCGATCAATACACATGGAGTTTCCTTTGGCCCTAGTCGGTATTTTTTTTAGCGCTGAGCATAGTCGCAAATCCGAGCGACGCCCAGAACGTTGAATGGCCGCAACCTGCACAATCCGACAGCCACACCGACCACTTCAAAATGAATAACAAACACCCATGAAAAAATGGGCACAGTTGATTACTTTGGCAAGAAAATCACCCAGTACACCAGCAAGAGATTGAACAGAACCGAGACCCCCAATGCGATTTTCCACAAGGCGGTTGGATCGCGCGCAATCAGCGGCGTGGCGCTGGGGGCACTCAAGGGGCGAGACGCGCCGCGCTCCAGCGCCAACAGAAACTCTTCGGCGGTCTCAAAGCGCTGGCGTTTATCGCGGGACACGGCTTTGAGCAGGACGTGGTCCAGCCAGATCGGGATTTCCGGATTGTGCCGGCTAGGCGCCGTGGGGTCGCGGTAGTAGCGCCCCACTTGGTAGGGCATGACCTCGCCATAGGGAAGGTGCCGTGTCAACACTTGGTACAGGGTGACCCCCAGTGCAAACAAGTCACTTTGCGCATCCGGCAACTCCTTTTCTGAATCGGTGGTTCCGGCTTTCAGTGAATAGCCCCATTGCTCCGGGTTGACGTAGCTTGGCGTGCCGGCGTGGAGTTGGCGCATGGAGGCCGGCTCCCGACCGCTCAGGGCGACGCCCAAATCCAGCACGCGCAGCATGCCATCGCTGCCTTGGTGCAGATTGGCCGGCTTGATGTCGCGGTGAATCACACCCTGGCGGTGCAATCGTCCCATGGCCTTCAAGGCCTGCACGCCGATGCTCAATACCTGCGTCACGCTGGACTTTTGCTTGTGATCGAGCTGCTGCTGCAAGGTCTCACCGGCATGCCAGTCGTACAGCACGTACAGAAAATTGCGGGCCAAACCCGCTGGATGCCCGGCGTGCACCTGCACCAAGTTGTCAGCGGCGCGCGAACCCTGGAGGTGCCCGCCCAACCACGCTTCGTGCGCCAGCATGGCACGCTCATCCGGGTCGTGGGCCCGGTCCGGGTGCAGGGTTTTCAGCGCGTACAGCTTTTTGCTGGCTGGATCACGCACCTGGTACAGCACATTGATGCCGCTGTCAGCCACCCGCATGGTCACGATCAAGCCATCCAGCACTTCGCCCACCGTCATCAATTGGGGCACTGTCAGCGTTTGAGCGATGCGGTCCTGATCCTGCAGCGTGGCTTCCAGCAGGCCTTTGACCCGCACCACCAGCGCACTCACGTTGTCGTCGCTGCCCGCCTTCAACGCCGCCTCGACCAAGGCCGCACTGGCATCCTGGGCGCTGCTCCCTGCCACCATCTCGGCAAAGCGTCGGTGCGCCACCTTGCCATGCACGCCGTCCGTGAGCAGCACAAAAACGTCTCCCACCACCAGGTCGCCCTGCACGTAGTCCACCACCAGTTGGTCTTCCACTCCCACGGCCCTCAGCAACTGGTGCTGAAAATCGGGGTGGTTGACCACATGGTCGTGCGTCATCTGTACCGTGTCACTCCCGCGCAGCAGATACGCTCGGGAATCGCCCACGTGGGCCAGGGTGTAAGACTGGCCCCGCAACACCAAAGCCGTGAGTGTGGTCAGGCCCATGGCTGGTTGGCGGCGCTGGTTGATGCCAGCCAGCCAACGGTTTTGAGCCGAAATGATGCGGTCCAGCGCCACCGTGGCATCCCAGGTGGCGGGTGTGCCGTAGTAATCACGCAGCAGGCTGATGACCGTCGTTTGCGCCGCCTCGCGGCCCTTGCCTCCGGTGCTGACACCATCGGCGATGGCAGCAATCGCCCCCATGTCTGCGCTGCCCGGCTCGGGCAACATGGCGCCACAAAAGTCTTCGTTGACTTCCTTGAGGCCCGCGCGCGAGGTACAACCAATGTCTAGTTCAAACGCCATGCACCAATACCCACGGTAAACACGCCCAAAATGGTGCACCGGTGTCGCACAAGTCATCCGCCCAGCATCTGCATGCTGCGCTCGTAATGGCCCGACAGCTGCTCGAACAGCTCCAGCAACTCCTCACTGGCCAGTGCCACGCGATCTTGGCCGCCCGGCTGGTTCGCTTCAGCCGCACCCGCCAGCAACTGCAGCCAGCCCTTGCCAGATGCCTCCAAGGCGTTGCGGATCTCCGGGGTGCTCAGGGGAATGGAGTCGAGGTACTGCAAAGACTGCTCAAAACTCGTTCTCGCCGCCGCCATGCCTGATTCGCAGCGCAACTTCACGTCCGCACCGCCCAGCACTTGAAGCAAGGCGTATTTGGCGTAGCGCTGCGACAACATGCGCTGGCGACCCGCCACGTTTAGGACCTGCAAAGGCGACACGGAACCCGCGTTTTCCAGACTGGTCGTCAGGCGCTCGGCCTCTTGCAGTAGCAGCTCCGCCAACTCGTCTACGTAGGTCATCTGGTCGGCACGGGGCGTGGCCTGAAGCGCGGCTTTGAGGCGGGCCCAAGTCAGCAACACCTGCGCCCGCAAGTCACCGTAGGTGGGTTTGGACAGCGTTTTTCCCAAATGCACCAAGGTGCCGTCAATGCGCAGCGTGGCTTCTTTCAAACGCTGCTGCTGGGCTGGCGCGTCAATCCCAGCCAACTGGAGCAACACCAGCTTGATGATTTGCTGCGATAGCATGCGCAGCTGCCCCGCCCGGTTCACCGACTCGGCAAACCGTGCAGACTGGATGATCTGCTGCGACACTTGGCCCAGCCGCTGGTGGCTGTGCATGGAGGCGGTGCGCAGAATCTGAAACGCGTCGTCGTCTGAGACCTGCCGGGCGCGCATGAGGATGCCCTTGGCGCGGTCCACCATTTTTCGTTCTTCAAAGCGGCTGGTGACATCGCGCAGCTCGTTGCGCAAGGCCTGCTCATGGCGAAAACGCGCCAGCGCCATCTGTGCCAGATAGCGCAAACGCTGCGGCGCATAGCTGTTCACCACATAGGCGTGAATGCCGGATTGAACCGCACGAACAATGTGCTCGGCATCGCTGTCGTTGGTGAACACGACCACTGGACGGGGGGATATCTCGGCAATGGACTGGGTCGCTTTGAACAGCGAGTCGTCCGGCAATGCGTCTTCGACCACCACCAGGTCCGGCGCGTGCTGCACCACGTCGCGTACAAAATTCTGGCGCTCAACCGTGACGCAAATCACATGGATGCCGGCTGACTCCAGGTCGAACGCCAGGGTGGAGCCGGGACTGCCATTCAGATGTACCAACGCGCTCGTCATAAAAATCCAGGAAAAAGGGTAAACAGGGTGCACCACAAGCAATTCGCGCGCCACTAGCAACATCGTGGTGCTCGCGTGCACCGAAATCGGCAGTCAACTTTGGCACGACGCTTGCTTAGTCAATATCGGGCGTGACGATGCGCCCTGCCTGAGCCAAAGCGCTCCAGGGTTGACGCGCAACGACGTGCGTCCTGTTTTTGAGAGCTCAAGCCGACTGTGCGCCCCTGTGGGCCGCAGCTTCGACGGATCCGTTTTCTCAACCCCATTTGGCGGGCAGGCATATGCAAACGCCCTGCACGCCGACGAATCGCAACTGGAGCAGCACGATGAAAAAATCGAAATTGGTTATGGTTGGCAATGGCATGGCAGGTGTCCGCACGTTGGAGGAGCTCCTCAAGGTCGCCCCCGAGCTGTATGACATCACGGTGTTCGGCGCCGAACCCCACCCCAACTACAACCGCATTTTGCTCAGCCCGGTGCTCGCCGGTGAGCAAACGCTGGACGAGATCGTGCTCAACAGCTGGGAGTGGTACTCAGACAACCACATCACCCTGCACGCCGGCAAAAAAGTGGTGTCGGTGGACCGCGTGAACCGCATCGTGCGCTCTGAGGACGGCACAGAAGCGGAATACGACCGCTTGCTGATGTGCACCGGCTCCAACCCTTTCATACTGCCCCTGCCGGGCAAAGATTTGGAAGGCGTGATTGCCTACCGTGACATTGCCGACACCAACGCCATGATCGACGCGGCCACCAAATACAAACACGCAGTGGTCATTGGCGGTGGCCTGCTGGGGCTGGAAGCGGCCAACGGACTGATGCTGCGCGGCATGACGGTGAGTGTGGTGCATGTGATGCCAACCCTCATGGAACGTCAGTTGGACAGTGTGGCGGGCAAGCTGCTGCAAAAATCACTGGAAAGCCGTGGTCTGCGGTTTTTGATGGGCGCGCAAACCCAGGAGTTGGTGGGCGGCGGTGGAGACAACGGCCAGCGCGTCAGCGCCATCAAGTTCAAGGACGGTACCGAGGTGCCAGCCGATCTGGTGGTCATGGCCGTCGGCATTCGACCCAACACTGAGCTGGCCGAGAAAATTCGCCTGCACTGCAACAAAGGCATCGTGGTGAACGACACCATGCAGACCATCACCGATGCCCGCATCTACTCGGTGGGCGAATGCGCTGCCCACCGCGGCATTGCCTACGGCCTGGTCGCGCCCCTGTTTGAGCAGGCCAAAGTGGCGGCCAACCACTTGGCGCAGTTCGGCACTGGCCGCTACCAGGGCTCGCTTACGTCCACCAAGCTGAAAGTCACCGGCATTGACCTGTTCAGCGCGGGCGAATTCATGGGCGGCGAAGGCACGGAAGAGATCGTGATGAGCGACCCCTTTGGTGGCGTCTACAAAAAACTGGTGCTCAAAGACGACAAGCTGATTGGCGCCTGCCTGTATGGCGACACGGTGGACGGAAGCTACTACTTCAAGCTGCTGCGCGATGGCCGCAGCGTGAGCGACATCCGTGACAAGCTGATGTTCGGCGAAAGCAATATTGGCGACACCGGCCATGAAGGCCACAACAAGGCCGCCGCCATGCCGGACGAGGCCGAAGTGTGCGGCTGCAACGGCGTCAACAAGGGCACCATTTGCAAAGCCATTCGCGAAAAAGGCCTGTTCACGCTGGACGAAGTCAAAAAGCACACCAAAGCCAGCGCCTCGTGTGGCTCATGCACCGGTTTGGTGGAGCAGATTCTTATGTTCACCGCCGGAGGCGACTATTCCGCCACGCCCAAGACCAAAGCCATGTGCGGCTGTACCGACCACGGCCACCAAGCAGTGCGGGATGCCATCGTCAAAAGCAAGCTGTTGAAGATTTCCGATGTTTTCAGCGCGATGGATTGGAGGACGCCCAATGGATGCGCATCGTGCCGTCCAGCCGTCAACTACTACCTGATCAGCAGCTGGCCCAAAGAAGCCAAGGACGACCCACAAAGCCGCTACATCAACGAGCGCAGCCACGCCAACATCCAGAAAGACGGCACCTACTCCGTGATCCCTCGCATGTGGGGCGGCGAGACCACCGCCAGCGAACTGCGCCGTATTGCGGACGTGGTGGACAAATACAAGATTCCTACGGTCAAGGTCACCGGCGGCCAGCGCATTGACTTACTGGGCGTGAAAAAAGAAGACCTGGTTAACGTCTGGAAAGACATTGGCATGCCCAGCGGCCATGCCTACGCCAAGGCGCTTCGCACGGTAAAAACCTGTGTGGGCAGCGAATGGTGCCGCATGGGCACGCAGGACAGCACCCAGATGGGCAAAGACATGGAGCGCGCCATGTGGCGCATGTACGCCCCCCACAAGGTCAAGTTCGCCGTGTCAGGCTGCCCGCGCAACTGTGCGGAATCCGGCATCAAAGACGTGGGCATCATTGGCGTGGACAGCGGCTGGGAGATGTACATCGGTGGTAACGGCGGTATTAAAACCGAGGTGGCGCACTTTCTGGTCAAGCTCAAAACCTCAGAAGAGGTGCTGGAATACGCCGGCGCATTTTGTGAGCTGTACCGTCAGGAAGGCTGGTATTTGGAGCGCACCGTGCACTACGTGAACCGGGTGGGATTGGCCTACATCAAGGCAAAAATTCTGGACGACGAAGCCGGGCGCAAAGCGCTGTGGGCACGGCTGCAATTCAGCCTGGACGGTGAGCCTGATCCCTGGTTTGACCACAAGGAAGCGGCCGTTGACACCCGCCAATTCGATGCCATCGGGACCTGAACGGCTTTCAACAACCTGATTAGTGACAAAAACCTGCTCCCGCGCTTTTTGAATAAGCGTGAGCAGCTATCAAAGGAATAGCAAAATGACTGAATGGACCCTGATCTGCCCTGTTGAAGACATCCCCGTGCTGGGTGCCCGCCGCGTGGCCCGTGCCCATGGGCTGGAAGTGGCCGTGTTCCGCAACGACTCAGGCGAAGTGTTTGCCCTGCTTGACCGTTGCCCGCACAAAGGCGGCCAGTTGTCACAAGGCATTGTGTTCGGCACCAGCGTGACCTGCCCATTGCACAACTGGACCATTGGCCTGTACAACGGGCAAGCCAGCGCACCGGACGAAGGCTGCACACCCAAGTTCGGCGTCAAGGTTGAAGACGGCCAGGTCTACCTGCTGGCCGCCGAGCTGGCGAACCACGCCACCGACCTGACCCGCCCCGTGGCCGGGCCGCAGTGCAAAGGCGCAGTGGCTGCTTAATTGACGCCCACGGGAACCAAGTCCCCCGGCCTATCGCCGGCGGCCTTCCATGTCTGGGAAAGAGGTCAATGAATGGGAGTAAACCCGCCGAAACGACGACTCGACCGGTGACGAGATAGAAGTTGGCCTGAATGACCGGGGCAAAATCGTCATCAGCCCCAGCCCAGCCGGGACGGCGGTAAGCCAGCTCAAGTGATGCACCGAGGGCCGCTTCAGAGCAAACGCTTTTCGACTCGCAAGGCCAAAGCGCCATGCCGCTCACGTGCGAGCAGGCCCACCGCCTGGTTCAGCGCGCCAAGGGGAACAATACTGATGCTGATGCCTCCATCAGCCAGCTGCTTGCTGATGGGTTTTGCACCTTGGGGAAGCGGGTGCCGGGCAAAGTTAACAGCGAGTACGTTGACGACAACACCGCCCCGTCGGGCTACAAGTGATCCTTCGGCTCTGACGGTCCGCGCGGCCTCACTCCTGGACAGGAAACACCACCATGAAATACGCCCCTTCTGTCTTGGCCCACTTTTTGTCTCAAGCCGCCCTGGCACAAAACCTGTACTTTATGGACCTGGACTATCCGTCCTTCAATTGGAAAGAGGGAGACGAAGTCAAGGGCGGCATGGCCAACGAAGCGGACACCGGCCCTGTGCACACGGCGCCCGCTTGAATGGGCGACCCCGGCCAAGGTTTTCGGCAACCAGGGGATCGCTGGCAGCAGCAACTTCAGCATCACGGGAAACGCCCTGTCTTATTTCTTCATCTCGCCAACCGGCAAGTCACACCGTGTAGTCCAGCACCAGCACATCGTCCAACGCGGGTTTCAGAATCTCCACAAACGCCAGGTGCGCGGGATGCGGCAGGTAGACCGCGCGGCCTGCGTCGTCGGCGAAAGTGAGGTTAAAACAGTGAGTGAAGCCCTTGGCCAGGCCTTCGGGGCTGTTATTGGTGCCCCATTCAAGACTTTGGACAGTACTGATTTGGCGCTGCAAATCAACAAACCCAACCTCGATGCGTTGGAGATCAGGCGCTGTCACAGCGGCTTTAAATTTCAACAGAACCAGGTGGCGAATGGGCATGGAATACCTTGGGTTGGATCACGAATAGGCTGAGATTCTTTCATGGACCGGAGTCAAAGAATGGTACGCGGCAGGGTCATCGTCGAGCCCGGGTGCAGATTGGCCGCGCAGTGCATGCCAGCACGGTGTCAACGGAAACTGATATTTTTAACTGACTGGGTGCTTGCGCAAGATCCTGAAATTGGGGCAACACGGCTGGGTGGCTAGGCGGCGGGCACCCGCGCCAGAGAACGCGCAGCGTGGTGTTCCGAAGCTATCTGCCAGGGACAAACAATGGAGCGGGCACCAGCACGGTTTGCCGCTCTCGTTGTGCGCGTTTTGAAATACTCGGCGGGCATGATCTGACTCCCCGCAATCAACAAACGGGCGGCCCGAGATACTGGCTTGAATGTTGCTTTGGTATACGTCATTGACGCGCATCAAGGATTTATTGCAATGAAAGCCAGCACCACCTTCCACAACGCACGGGTCGCCGGGCCCGCGACTGCCCCATCAGAGGGCGGAGGTGGAAAGCCAGAGTGCAGCAGCCAGCGCTTCCACACCCCCCAAACGCCCCAAAGTGGGGAATGCCCAATTGGGCAGGTTCGCACCGGGTCGGGGGGGTGCGCCTTTTTGAATGACAAAACCCATGCGCGCACCCAGCGCAACGGCCCGCACGAAGGGTGGCACGGGCGTGCGAACACGGCGCCCCCATTGGGGAGCCAAGGTGCGGAGCAAGTGTCGGCATGACAGCGACTCGAAACACCCGCTCCACCTGCCCCTACTGCGGCGTCGGCTGCGGCGTCATCATCGAATCCACCGGCAACCAGATCACCGGTGTGCGCGGCGACCCCGACCACCCAGCCAACTTTGGCCGTCTGTGCTCCAAAGGCTCAACGCTGGCGCTGACCGCCAGTGCAGACATCACGCGCCAAACCCGCTTGTTGCAACCCCTGCAACGCCTGACTCGTTCGGCTTCGCCAACTCCCATCAAATGGGACGGCGCGCTGGACCTGGCCAGCGACCAGTTCGCCCGCGTCATTCGGGAGCATGGTCCTGACGCCGTGGGCTTCTACATTTCCGGTCAACTGTTGACCGAGGACTACTACGTCTTCAACAAGCTGGCCAAGGGCCTGATTGGCACCAACAACATCGACAGCAATTCGCGCCTGTGCATGAGCAGCGCGGTGGCGGGCTACAAGCAAACGCTGGGGGCTGACGCCCCGCCTGCTTGTTACGACGATGTGAACCACGCCAGCACCATCTTCATCGTGGGGGCCAACCCGGCGTTTGCCCACCCCGTTCTGTTTCGTCGCATTGAAGACGCCCAAAAGGCCAACCCGAGCCTCAAAGTGATCGTCTGCGACCCTCGGCGCACCGACACGGCCGAACTGGCCGACCTGTATTTGCCCCTGTTGCCCGGCACCGACGTGATGCTGTTCAACGGCATGCTGCATTTGATGCTGTGGGAGGGGTGGACCGACGCTTCCTTTGTCGCCAGCCACACGCAAGGCTTTGACGCGCTCAAATCGCTGGTGCGTGACTGCACACCCGATCTTGTCGCCGAGACTTGCGGTATTACCAAAGACGCGTTGCTGCAAGCGGCCCGAATGTTTGCCGGTGTTGACGCTGACGCCAACGCGCCGCGCACGCCAACCCTGAGTCTGTACTGCCAGGGCCTGAATCAGTCCAGCAGCGGCACGGCCAAAAATGCGGCGCTGATCAACCTGCATCTGGCCACCGGCCAAATCGGCAAAGCCGGCGCCGGGCCGTTTTCACTCACCGGCCAGCCCAACGCCATGGGCGGACGCGAAGTGGGCGGCATGGCCAACCTGATGTCCGGCCACCGTGATCTGGCCAACCCCGCGCACCGGGCCGAAATGGCCGCGCTGTGGGGCGTGGCCGACGTGCCCGCCACGCCCGGAAAGACGGCGGTTGAGATGTTTCAAGCCGCCGCCGACGGGGAAATTAAGGCCCTGTGGATTGCCTGCACCAACCCCGCGCAAAGCATGCCCGACCAGACCACCGTGCGCCGCGCACTGGAGCGAGCGGAATTCGTCGTGCTGCAAGAGGCGTTTGCAACCACGGCCACCGCCCGCTATGCCGACCTGCTCTTGCCCGCCACCACCTGGGGCGAGAAAGAAGGCACGGTCACCAACAGCGAGCGGCGCATCAGCCGGGTGCGCGCAGCGGTTTCCCCTTCCGGCGAGACCCGCCACGACTGGCAGATCGCGACCGAATTTGCCCAACGCCTGGAAATCAAGCTGGCCGCGCCCTCGACCCAGCCAGATGCTTTCACGCCACCGGACCTGTCGATTGCACCGACTGCACTGCCCGTGAGCGACACGCTGTTTGCCTACGCCAGCCCGGAAACAGTCTGGCTGGAGCACCGAGAAACGACTCGCGGGCGTGACTTGGACATCACCGGGCTCACCTACGCCGCGCTGGAGCAATCCCCTCAACAGTGGCCGCTGCGCGAAGGCGAGTCGCAAGGTCAAGCCCGGCTGTACCAAGATGCGGTGTTTCCCACGCCGGACGGCAAAGCCCGTTTTGTGGCCGCCGCCTACACCCCGGTGGCGGAACCCCGCGAATCCCGCTACCCGTTTTCACTGACCACCGGCCGCCTGCGCGACCAGTGGCACGGCATGAGCCGTACGGGCACGCTGGGGCGCCTGTTTGGCCATGTGAATGAGCCCGCCATTCAGATGAACCCGCAAGACATGGCGCGCCGGCTGTTGGCCGATGGCGACCTGGTCCACGTCACCAGCAAGCGCGGCTCCATCGTGCTACCGGTGCAAGGCAGCGCGGACCTGAGCATGAGCCAGGTGTTCATTGCCATGCACTGGGGTGACGAATACCTGAGCGGGGTTAGCGCAACCGGGCAACGACTGGCAGGCGTCAATGCATTGACCACTTCAGCCTTCTGCCCCACCTCCAAGCAACCCGAGTTCAAACACTCGGCGGTGAAGGTGTTGAAAGCAGATCTGCCGTGGGGGCTGCTGGCCGTGGCCTGGCTGCCCGCTGGGCGGGTGCTGCAGGCCCAAGCGCAATTACAAGCCTTGATGGCCCGCTTTCCCTTTGCCAGCTGCGCGCCGTTTGCGGGCCAGGCCGATGGCGCCGACGAGCGCAGTGGCCTTTTGTTTCGCGCCGCCGCCCATGGAGCCCCGCCCGACGAGTTGCTCGAGCTCATTGAGGCGCTGCTCGACCTGCATGGTGGCGATGTGCTGCGCTACGCTGACAAAAAACGGGGTCAGCGCCGCGCCATTCATTTACGGCACAACGACCCAAGCACCCAGCTGGAAGGATTCCTTTTGGCGGGGGACACCAGCGCCCAAAGCTGGATCAAAACCTTGCTGCAAGACCAGTTGCCGGCACACACCTATGGGCGCGCCCTCCTAGTGCCCGGCGCCAAGCCACCGGTGGCTGTGGTCTCGCGTGGCAAGGCCGTGTGCGCTTGCTTCAACGTCACCGACGCGGCTATTGAGTCACACCTGGCGCAAAGCAGCGGATCTGCGCTGGAGCGTCTGGCTTCACTGCAAAGCAGTCTGAAGTGCGGTACCAACTGTGGCTCCTGTGTACCCCAGTTACAGGGCATGGTGCGAGCCACGCTGGGTGCCGGGTTGCAAAACGCCTGACCGAGCCCCCGTGTGCGGGCATAAGCTCATGGGCCCGTGTCATATCAATTCACAGACAATCGACGCATGAGCATCAGTCACTACATCAAGGTCATCGGTCGCGGCAAAGACGGCGCCCGCGCGATCGACCGGGACCAGGCCGCTGACCTGTTTGGCCAGGTGCTGGACGGCACGGTGACCGACTTTGAGATTGGTGGATTCTGTCTGGCCATGCGTATCAAAGGCGAAACCGACCAGGAAATGGCCGGCTTCATGGATGCCACCCACGCCCGTCTGCACAAGATTCCTACCGGGGGACGCACCGCCGTGGTGCTTCCCAGCTACAACGGTGCACGCAAGCTCCCTGTCCTCACACCGCTGCTGGCGCTGTTGCTGGCCCGGGAGGGCCTGCCCGTGGTGGTGCATGGCACCGCGACCGAGTCCACGCGGATTTCTTCACAAAATGTGCTTGAAGCGCTTGGTCTGCCTGCACAAGAAGCTATTCAAAAGATAGCACCCGGCACTGTGCAATTTGTGCCCACCGCCCTGCTGTGCCCTGGCCTGCAGCGCTTGTTGGATGTGCGCCGCGTGGTGGGCCTGCGCAACCCGGCCCACAGCCTGGTCAAACTGATGAACGCGTGCGACCACCCGGCCGTGGTCATCAGCAGCTACACCCACCCCGAATACCTGCTTTCCATGACGGCCACGTTCCGCTTGGTCGGAGCGACGGCTTTGCTTCTGCGCGGCACTGAGGGCGAACCCGTGGCCGACCCGCGCCGCACACCGGCCATGGACGTGTTCTCCAACGGTGAAGTCACCCGCGTACAAGATCCCCAGGGCGGCTCGTTGGCCAGTGTGCCGGGTTTGCCTGCGCCCGACGTGGCCAGCACAGCGCAGTGGATCAAGGCCGTTTTGGCCGGTGATGCCCCCGTGCCTGCCCCGATTGCACAACAAGTGGCACACATCGTGCATCTAACTCGTCCATAAGGACGACAACATGACACACCCCACCCACACTTTCTCCGGCCCCGGCCGCTGCACCCTGGTGGGCGCCGGCCCCGGCGACCCGGACCTGTTGACCATCAAGGCTCTGAAAGCCATTCAGGCCGCCACTGTGCTGCTGGTGGACGATTTGGTCAGCGAAGCTATTCAGGCCTTGATCCCGACCAGCGCCCGCATCATTCACGTGGGCAAACGCGGGGGCTGCCAGTCCACACCGCAAGCCTTCATTGAAAAACTCATTCTGATGGCGGTGCGCGAAGGCGAAAACGTGGTGCGCCTCAAAGGCGGCGACCCCTTCGTCTTTGGCCGCGGCGGCGAAGAGGTGGAGCACTTGGCGCAAGCGGGCATTCACGTTGACGTGGTGAACGGCATCACGGCCGGTCTGGCCGCCGTAAGTTCACTGGGCGTTCCCCTGACGCACCGGGAACATGCGCACGGCGTCGTCTTCATCACCGGCCACCCCAAACCCGGCAGCTCAGGCACCGACTGGCGCACCCTGGCCGCCACGGCCTACAGCGCCCGCCTTACGTTGGTTATTTACATGGGCGTGAACGGCGTGCAACATATCCAGCAAGAGCTGCTCACCGGCTTGCCCCCCGGCACCCCTGTGGCCATCATCCAAAACGCCTCGCTGCCAACCCAGCGCCACGCCATCACCACGCTGGACAGCCTGCAAGACACCATTCTTGACGCCCAACTCGCCAGCCCCAGCGTGATCGTGGTGGGCGATGTGTTTCAAGGCCTGTTGACCCTGCAGCAATCCACCCCAGCATCTCAAGCCGCCCTCGGCTGAATCTATGCCGAATACTGCGCGGGCGCCGGGTAAACCTGGGACGCCGGCCTATCAGCTGTGGAGGTCATTGGACATCCTTTGCGGCGCTCAATTCTTCATCAAGTCACCGGCTACATCAGCCATACCCCCAACCACTCGCTTTCCCTGGTTGGCAGCCCTTTCGCCCGCGTGCTGACGGCCTTAAACCCCGCCGAATCGGGCCCACCGGCCATGCCGTCACGCCGCCTTTGGAAGGAGTGAGGTCATTCTTCACCAACCCAACCCAACGCGGATGGATGGAGGGATTTCGCAGCTTGAAGGGTGGTCAGGATTGCCACACACCCACAGCTCACCTGTTCGTCTTTATTTATCGGCCAATCTACCGTAGAAACACGCAAAGGGCATTGATTTACTGACGACAATCAAGTTGTATCAAATTATTTGTCAATTCTGCTCCGGCAAAGACCCTCCATGAAAAGCCACGCCTCAATGAACCGCATTTACCGCCTTGTCTGGAACCAAGCGCTGGGCGTGATGATGGCAGTGGCGGAAAACGCCAAGGGGCGAGGCAAGTCCAGCACCGGCCGTGGCTTGGTGGCTGGCGCAATGGCGCTGAGCGTTGGCTTGTTTCTGGCCCCGCTTGCACAAGCGGGGCCCACCGGCGGCCAGGTCAGCGCCGGCGCCGCCACCATTACCCAAGTGGGATTGAACACCACCATCAACCAAACCAGCGCCAACCTGGCCATTAACTGGCAAGATTTCAGCGTTACCGCCAACGAAGCGGTGCGCTTTAACCAGCCCAGTGCCACCGCCGTGGCGCTGAACCGGGTCATCGGCCAAAACCCAAGTCAGATTCTGGGCAGCCTGAGTGCCAATGGTCAGGTGTTTGTGATCAACCCCAATGGCGTGCTATTTGGCACCGGGGCACAAGTCAACGTCGGCGGTTTGGTGGCCTCCACACTGGGCTTGAGTGATGCAGACCTGGTGGCTGGCAGCTATACATTCAATAGCTACTCAGGCATGGCTGACGGGCGCATAGTCAACAAAGGCACACTCACTGCCGCGCAAAGCGGCTACATCGCCCTGCTGGCGCCTGAAGTGCGCAACGAAGGCGTTATCTCTGCCACCCTGGGCACCGCCCTGCTGGCCGCAGGCAACAAAGTTTCACTGAACCTGAACAACGGCAGCCTGCTGAGCTACAACATCGATCAAGGTGCAGTCAATGCGTTGGCGGACAACCAGCAACTGATTCAAGCCGACGGAGGTCAGGTCTTCATGTCGGCCACGGCGGCCAACGCGCTTACCACCGCCGTGGTCAACAACACCGGCATCGTCCAGGCCCAAACCGTGCAAAACGTGGGCGGTGTCATCAAGCTGATGGGTGATATGGATACCGGCAGCGTCAACGTGGCGGGCACGCTGGATGCATCGGCCCCGGCCGGTGGCAACGGTGGCTTCATCGAAACCAGCGCGGCACATGTCAAGATCGCAAACGATGCCCGCATCACCACTCTGGCCGCCAGCGGCCTGAATGGCACCTGGTTGATTGACCCGGTGGACTTCACCATTGCCGCCAACGGTGGCGATATCACCGGCACAGCGCTTGGCACTTTACTGGCCAGCAATAGCGTCACCATTCAAACCGCAACAGGGACTAACACCGCCACGAACCTCTATGGTGGATCAGGCAGCAATGGCGATATCTTCGTCAACGATGTGGTGAGTTGGAGCGCTAATACTGCGCTGACGCTCAACGCCTGGCGCAACATCAACATCAACCAAACCATCACCGCCTCGGGCGCAACTGGTTCCCTGGCTTTGCAATATGGGCAGGGCACCATTGCCTCGGGCAACACTGCCACCTACAACATCAACGCACCGGTCAATCTGCAGGCTGGGCCGAACTTCAGCACCATGTTGGGATCAGACGGAACGGTGAAGATCTTCACCGTGATCACTAGCCTGGGTAAGGCAGGCAGCACCACGGCCACCGACTTGCAGGGTATGAGTGGCGGACTGGCGGGTAACTATGCGCTTGGTGGCAATATCGATGCGAGCGCCACAAGTGGATGGAACGGCGGCGCTGGTTTTGCGCCGATTGGCAGCGGTAGCACCAACTTTGCTGGGAACTTTGATGGACTCGGCCACACAATCAGTAATCTCACTATCTACCGGCCAACGACTAACGATGTGGGACTGTTTGGCGCATCTAGTGGGGTTTATATTCAGAACGTGGGTGTTGTCGGTGGCGCAATCACCGGGAAATCCTACGTAGGTGCCTTGGTCGGGAACAAAGTAGGGACCAATATCACCAATGCGTAGTCAACGAGCGCAGTCTCTGGTACTTCATGGGTGGGTGGTCTCCTGGGTCTCAGTAACGGCGGTACGATCAATTCCGCCTATGCGACGGGAGCGATTAGTGGTAAATCATCTCTGGTGGGGGGGCTGATTGGACAGGCCCGGTTTTACGGCTCTATTAACAATTCATACGCCACGGGCGCTGTAAGTGCACCGACGGCTTATTACGTTGGAGGACTGGTTGGTCAGGCCCGCTTTGTCAGTGTCAACAACTCTTATGCAACGGGAGCCGTAACAGGTGGCTCCGCGACTGGCGGATTGGTTGGCTATCTCGACACAACAAGCGTTAACAACTCTTATTCAACTGGCGCGGTGCTTGGCAGGAATGTTGGCGGCCTGATTGGGCTTATTACCAGAGGCAATGTTACAAACAGTTTCTGGGACACGGTGACTTCCGGGCAAGCCAGCTCAAACGGCGGCACAGGTAAAACTACCGCTGAATTGCTGACGCAATCCACCTACACCGGCTGGGACTTCACCAACATCTGGTACGTGGCCGATGGCCCAACTCGGCCATTTTTGCGCAGCGAATACGAATTCACCAAATTGGTGAATGGCGCGTTGACCGTCAACGCAGCCGCTGCCGCTGCCAATGGTGGTGTCGTGACCGCTATTGCGGCCTTGCCCGGCAATATGTTGCCACGCGTCCTACCTGGACTTTATGTTTCTGTTTTGGACGGCCAAATCAATTTCACGAACAGGGCGGGCTCGCCTAACTTCTCCTCTGGCCAGTTCGGCTACACGCCGTCAGTCACTTCTCCGCCAATCAGCCTGCCAGCCAACCCGGGACTGCGATTTACCCCGCCTCCAATGTTTACCCAACCGCCTGCTTTCACAACGGTTAAAGACGGCGGTATTAAAGATCCCGTGGACATGGTGGTGCAATAGTATTTGTATGAAAAGCGTTCTCATGAAGTCCCCTCGATTCAATCTCACGTTCATCTCTCTGGCCGTGCTGGTCTGCGCTAGTGCCCATGCGCAACCGAAACCCGATGCCGGGCAAATCAGCCGTGACCTGCAACAACAACCCGAACTGGCTACGCCCAAAGTGGTTGCACCGCTACGCATTGAAGGACAAGCCGTGCCGCAAGGCGCCAGAGCCACCGATGTGCGTTTTGCCGTCAAGTCAATTCGCGTGTCTGGCAGCCATGTGCTCCCACCATCCGAACTGGAAGCGCTGGTGGCCAACCTCAGCGGCGCCGAGCAGAGTCTGGCAGAACTCACTGAAGGTGCGGCCCGCATCACCGCTTATTACCGGGAGCGTGGCTTCGTGGTGGCGCGCGCTTACCTGCCTGCACAAGACATCAAGGATGGCGTTCTGGTCATTGCCGTGCTGGAAGGAGTACTGAGCCAACAGAGCTTAAGCAACAAATCGCGTTTGCCCGATGCCCAAGCCAATCGCTATCTGGCCGCTGTCAAAACCGGCGATCCGATCAATGCTGACCAAGTGAGCCGTGCCTTGCTGCTGCTGGCCGACACCCCCGGTGTAGGCGGCGTTCGTGCTGCACTGCAACCCGGCGCCAGTGTCGGCACCACGGATTTGCTGGTTGAACTGGACCCGGCGCAAGCCTATCTCGCCAACCTGGAAGTCGACAATTACGGCAACCGCTACACCGGTGAATACCGCACCGGCGCCGCGGTGGGATTGAACAACCCGTTCAACTTGGGCGACCTGTTGAGCCTGCGCGCGATCACCAGCGGCGACCTCATGAGCTACGCACGGCTGGCTTACCAGCTACCAGTGGGGGGAAGCGGCCTTAAATTAGGCGTGGCGTATTCTGATACTCGCTACAAGCTGGGTGAAGAGTTTGCCGCCCTGCAAGCGCACGGCACGGCCAGCAGCACCAGCCTGTATGCCACTTACCCGTTTGTGCGCAGCCAAAGCAGCAATCTGTGGGGCACGCTGACTTGGGAAGACAAGAAGCTAGCTGATCAGACCGATGTGCCGGTCTCTAGTGTCGACAAGCAAGTGCAACTGGTCACACTCGGTCTGGCTGGCAGCCGGCCAGATGCGCTTTTGGGAGGCGGTCTGACGGCCTTTGATATGGCGCTGACCAGTGGCAACCTGACGATGGATGCGTCATCGTTGGCACGGGATACCGCAGTCGGCTCAGCCAATAGCAATGGCACATTCAGCAAGCTGGCCTATAGCCTGAGCCGCCAGCAACGTGTGTGCGACAACTACAGCGTGTTGCTGGCACTCTCGGGCCAACAAGCAAGTAAAAACCTGAATTCATCGGAAAAGTTCTCGCTCGGTGGTGCCAATGGTGTGCGCGCGTATCCCCAAGGTGAAGCCAGCGGGGACCAAGGTATGTTGCTGAATCTGGAAGCGCGTCGCAACTTGAGCGAGCGGCTGCAAGCGGTGGTTTTTTACGATGCGGGATCTGTGGATATCAACCGAAATGCGTTTGCCGCCGGTGACAACACGCGGTCAATTGCAGGGGCCGGATTTGGCCTGAATGGCCAGATTAGCAAGTTGCAATTCAGAACTTCCGTCGCCTGGCGCACCAGGGGTGGCGACCCGGTGTCTGACACCGCCAACCACAATCCGCGCTGGTGGCTTCAAGTAAGCTTGCCGCTTTAATTTAAGCGTAAAGAAACAGATGCCCAAATTTGTAGGCGTAACTGGCTTACCCCGAGCTGGGTCAACCTTGCTGTGCCAACTACTGGCACAGCACCCCAGAGATTCATTGCGAAGGAAGTAACAGTCCGTTGTGCAACACTTTGCTGGGCATCCGACGCATGGTCAGCGATCATCAGTTTTTTCTGGCGCAGCTCGACACCACCTTTGACACCAGCTATGCAGGGTTATCTTCGTGGTTGGCACCATGATTGCCAAAAGTCTGTGGTGGTGGATAATACCCGAGCTTGGCTGCATGCCATTGAAATGCTGCTGCACATAGAACCCGAGGCGAAGCTGATTGTGTGTCTGCGTGACTTGGGGCAAATCTATGGCGCCATAGAAGCTCAACACCAACGCACTATCCTGATCGACTTCGTCGATTACCTGGCTGACTACGACCGTTTTGGTCGAGCCGATGCGCTATTTGCAAAGGATAAGGCGATCGGTGCACCACTGATTTCATTGCACGGGGTGCCGGACTTGCCCACGCATGTGCAGGAGCGGTTGTTTTTTGTACGGTTTGAAGACCTGATGGCACAGCCGGTAGCCTGTCTATCACTCATTTACAAGTGGCTCGGCGTGGAGCCCCTCACCATCAACGCGGACCAGTTGGCGGTAGGCGTGCAGGAAAGCGACAGCCACCACGACATGAAGTACACGCACAAGCAGGCCAGCAAAATCACTGCTCCAAAGCGGCACGAAATTTCGCCGCGCATCCAAACGCTGATTGAAACCGCTTATGCGTGGTACTACCAACTTTACTATCCGCAGTTGAAAAAAAGACCAGTGACACACCGGTCAGCCGCGACGTTGTTTGACAACCGGCAGCAGTGACAGTGGCGCAGCATGAAGCATGCAGCGGACACCCGGGTGCGGTGGTTTGGTTAACGGGCTTGCCAGGCTCAGGCAAGTCAACCTTGGCCCGTGCTGCGCAACAAAATCCTCACCTCGCAGGCTTTCGAACCGTGCTTCTTGATGGCGACAACTTACGCCACGGTTTGTGTTCTGATTTGAGTTTTTCAGTGGATGATCGCAATGAGAATGTGCGGCGGACTGGCGAGGTGGCCAGACTTTTTCTGGAAACAGGGGTCGTTGCAATTGTCGCGCTGGTTTCGCCCATGCGGGCTGCGCGCGATGCGGTACGTTGCTTGTTGCCAGAAGGCGCCTTCTTCGAGATGTACTGCCAATGTCCCGTTACAGTTTGTCGGGGCCGTGATCCCAAAGGCCATTACCCCAAAGCTGAAAAAGGCACGATTTCGGATTTCACGGGCGTTTCATCTCCATATGAAATATCCTTGGCGCCCGCCTTGCAACTCAATACAGGTGCAGAGAGTGTTGAAGAGTTTGTTGAACGCCTAACGCGAGCTCTGTTGAACTACTTGCAAGTAAGCGCATGAACCAACTAGTCGCCTAGCCGGAACTCGGGTTGCACCAAAATACAAAGGGCCAGCTGACGCGGTTTATACGGGCAGAATCGCTTGTTTCATGACTCATACATTGAACTCACACTGTTCAGCCAAAGTACTGACGCGTCGTTGGATCGGGCCGCGAGGCGTCTTCTCGTCCTGCAAGCTAGCCTTGGGCAGCGTCTAAACTCCTTCCCATGCAAAAATTTGACGTTGTGATCGTGGGGGCGGGGGCCGCCGGCCTGTTTTGCGCCGGGGTGGCGGGACAGCTGGGTTTGAAAGTGCTGGTCATCGACCACGCGGCCAAGGTGGCCGAGAAAATTCGCATCTCTGGCGGCGGTCGCGCTAACTTCACCAACCGCGACACCGGTCCGGCCAACTTCCTGAGTGACAACCCGCGTTTTTGCCGGTCTGCTTTGTCTCGCTACACTCCCGCGGACTTTGTCGCGCTGATGCAAAAACACCAGATCGCTTTTCACGAAAAGCACAAAGGCCAGCTGTTTTGTGATCACTCGGCCGAAGACCTCATCAATATGCTGTTGGCCGAATGCGCCAAGGGCGGCGTCACCCGCTGGCAACCCTGCGTCGTCAAAAACATCAGGTTTTTGGCCTCTACCCCTTATGCAGAATGTGCAGACAGCTATGAAATCGATAGTGACCAGGATACCGTGCATTGCGGGGCCGTCGTCGTCGCCAGTGGGGGCCTGTCAATTCCGAAAATTGGTGCCACCGACTGGGGCTACCGCATCGCCCGCCAGTTCGACATTCCCGTCATCACGCCCCGCCCCGCGTTGGTGCCATTGACGTTTGACGCGGACGCCTGGGCACCCTTCGCGCAATTGTCCGGTCTGTCCTTGCCCGTCAAGATTGCCACCGGCAGCAAGAAAACCAGCATCACGTTCGCAGAAGACCTGCTGTTCACCCACCGGGGTTTGAGTGGCCCCGGCGTGTTGCAAATATCTAGCTACTGGCAGCCCGACACCCCCATTCGGCTGAACCTGGCGCCCGAGGTGGACATCGCGCAGCACCTGAACGCAGCGAAAGCGACCTCCCGCAAATTGGTCGCCAACGAACTGGCCGGCCTCGTGCCGTCACGACTGGCCGACACCTGGGCGGATCAAGGCGCCGCCCAAGGACACAACTGGGCCCGCCCCGTGAACGAGGCCACGGACAAGTCACTGAACGCCTTGGCCGAGCGCTTGAGCCGATGGGAACTCACCCCCACCGGCACCGAGGGCTATAAAAAGGCCGAGGTCACCGCCGGCGGTGTGGACACCGTGGCGTTGTCCAGCCAAACCATGGAGTCCCGCCAAAGCGGTTTGTACTTCATTGGCGAGGTCGTCGACGTGACGGGGTGGTTGGGTGGCTACAATTTTCAATGGGCATGGGCCAGCGGCTTCGCCTGCGCCCAAGGGCTGGCGGCCAAGCTGCGCCCAGCCGCTCAAAATACTTGACGGCGCTTGGATTGCATTAGAAGAAGCGCTATAATCCAAGGCTTTGCTGGCAAACTCCCGCTGCCTGATCAACTTTTAAGCGGGAAAAAATCGCCGAACGCGGCGTGTGGGGCTCGATCTCCCCACG
Source organism: Rhodoferax sp. PAMC 29310 (assembly GCF_017948265.1). Lineage (NCBI taxonomy): Bacteria > Pseudomonadati > Pseudomonadota > Betaproteobacteria > Burkholderiales > Comamonadaceae > Rhodoferax > Rhodoferax sp. PAMC 29310. Next base: position 1,702,875 of record NZ_CP072852.1, read on the forward strand.
CGACCATCGTCGGCACAATTTGGATCACATTACGTAATGACAACTGTCCGTGTAAAAGAAAACGAACCCTTTGACGTCGCTCTTCGCCGTTTCAAGCGCACCATTGAAAAGCTGGGCTTGCTGACTGACTTGCGCGCACGCGAGTTCTATGAGAAGCCAACAGCTGAGCGCAAGCGCAAGAAGGCTGCTGCTGTCAAGCGCAACTACAAGCGCATCCGCGCCATGCAGTTGCCCAAGAAGATGTACTAAAAAGTACGCCTTCACGGCACAAAAAAAGCTCACCGGGGACGCTCAGGTGGGCTTTTTTTACGCCCTCGATTTTTCAAATACTCAGCACCAAGGAACACTGCAATGTCACTCAAAGACCAAATCACCGAAGACATGAAAAATGCCATGCGCGCCAAAGACAGCGAACGCTTGGGCACGATTCGCCTGCTGCTGGCAGCCGCCAAGCAAAAGGAAGTGGATGAGCGCGTCGAGATTGATGACCCCATGATGATCGCCATCGTGGACAAGCTCATCAAACAGCGCAAGGATTCCATTGCCGCCTTTACCCTGGCCGAACGCATGGATCTGGCCGACAAGGAAGCGGCTGAAATCAAGGTGTTGGAGATCTACCTGCCAAAGCGCATGAGCGCTGTCGACGTGGCCGAGGCGGTGCAGGCCATCGTGACCCAACTTGGCGCCAGCGGCCCCGGCGACATGGGTAAAGTCATGGGTGCTGTGAAAGCCCAACTGGCCGGCAAGGCCGACATGGGACAGGTGTCTGCCGCCGTCAAAGCCGCTCTCGCGGGCTAAGCCGGCAACTACTTCACGCTGGCGGTGGTGTGCACCACCTCAGCGAGGTTCTTGTCCGGATCGACGTTGTCGACCAAAGACAGTGACAACTTGTACTCTCCGGCCGGTGGCTGGAGCCAAATTTCAGTTTCACCGTCGACAAAATCAAACTCTGCCGCCTTGCCTCCGGCCAAAGGCAGCACCGACAAGCGGAAATGGCCTGAGCCCGGAATTTTTTGAGCAAGATGTCCAACATTCAGGTTGGAAGCATGAAAAAGAACGCGAAAACGAGAGCTTGTCAGGCCCTTGTCGACGATGAGCGCAATGCTAGGAGTTGTCACAGCAGGGACTTCCACCTTGGCGCGCTGTTGACTCACCGTCACCTTGAGTGGTTTGCTGTAGACGAAGCGCGGCAAGTGCTTGTCGTCCGCCAGCAACATTCGCAAGGTGTACTCGCCCGGCGCCAGATTCAACGTCGTCTCCATCTGCCCCTTGCCGAAGTGAATATATTGGTCATTGAAGGGCAGAGGCTGCTTGAAATCCAGTGGCAGATCGCGATTAATCAGCAAATGATGATGACCACTTTTACCGCCAGCAGGCGCCTGTATGGGCGCAAGTCCCCAGCCCTGTGAGAGTCCGAAATACGCCAAAAACGGCATTTGAATCTCGTCGCCGTCCTTGAGGTTGGTGAAATACGCTTGGGCTGCGCCCGGCTTGACCGCCACTTGCCACGGGTGCAAGGGGGTGGCTGCGCCGCCTGCAAGTGCCCCTTGAGCGCCCCAAAACCCCATACTGCCCAGAAGGACCAGCCCACGAACCCACATCGTTCTATCAATTGACATCATCCATCCCTACCAAGACGCACCAGTACCTTGCCAGCGCGTTGCGAACTAAATAATTGTTTGCGGCGTCTGCGCGTCTCGACCGAACTTTGATCAGCTACCGGCCACCTTCATCCGATTCACCAAAATAGAGCCCACCGTCTTGGCGCCGTAGTTGTAGGTGTCGGCTCCGACCGCTTTGATCCCTTTCAGCATGGCTTTCATGTTGCCGGCGATGGTGATCTCATGCACAGGAAAAGCAATGCGGCCGTTTTCAACCCAGAAACCACTGGCCCCGCGTGAGTAGTCACCCGTGACGTAATTCACACCACTGCCCATCAACTCGGTCACGAACAAACCGGTTCCCAGCTTTTTCAGCATGGCATCCAGATCGTCGCCGGCTCGTGTCAGGCGCGATGTCAGCGTCAAATTGTGTGAGCCACCGGCATTGCCTGTGGTCTTCATGCCAAGTTTGCGCGCCGAGTAGCTGCTCAAAAAGTAGCCCTGTACACAACCCGCCTCCACCACCTGACGGGCTTTGACTTTGACGCCCTCATCGTCAAATGGCGAGCTGCCTTTGCCGCGCTTCACAAAAGGGTCTTCCATGATGTCAATGTGCTTGGGCAGCACCTGTTTGCCCAATGAGTCGAGCAAAAAGGAACTCTTGCGGTACAGCGCGCCGCCGCTGATGGCCTGCACGAATGAACCCAACAAACCGGCTGCCAGCGGCGACTCAAACAACACCGGGCATTCCGTGGTGGCAATCTTGCGCGCCTTCAAGCGGCTCAGTGCCCGCTCTGCTGCGTAGCGCCCCACGGCTTCGGGCGAAGCCAGGTCATCCGCGCAGCGCATGGAGCTGTACCAGGCGTCACGTTGCATGTCGTTTCCCTTGCCGGCAATCGGCGACACCGACATGCCGTGACGCGAACTGGCGTAGCCGCCTCGAAAGCCATTGGTGTGGGCGGAAAAGAAGTGAGACTGCTGGGCCGAGACGCTGGCACCCTCGCTGTTGGTGATGCGCTTGTCCACGTCCAATGCCGCAGCCTCGGCCACCAAGGCCATTTGGGCAGCCTGCGCGCTATCAATGGCCCAAGGGAAGAATAAATCCAGATTCGTACGCTGTTTGGCCGGCTGAGCGATGTCTTTGGCGTCTGGCAAGGCGGCAAACGGGTCTTCTGCCGTGAAGCGAGCGATGTCGTAAGCCGCCTGCACGGTTTGGTGAATGGCGGCTTTAGAGAAATCTGAAGTGCTGGCATTGCCGCGGCGCTTACCCACGTAGACGGTGACGCCCAGCGACTTGTCCCGGTTGCGCTCCACATTCTCCAACTCGCCCTTGCGAACCGAAACACTCAGGCCACAACCCTCTGATGCTTCGGCACCGGCATCGGAGGCGCCGAGCTTTTTGGCATGGGCCAAGGCGGTGTCCACCAGGTCTTCAAAAAATGGGCGGCTGTAGCTAAAGCCGCTGTCTGCGGCGGGCTGGGCGGGGGGCGTGTTGGATTTCTTCATATCGGAGGCTATGATACTTGGCTACGCGCAAACTCTGCCGCGCCCCTCTCTCTACTCCCCAACCATGTCACGCAAATTCAAAAAAGGCTATTTCGTTCGCGGTGAATTCGTTGCCGAAGGCAGCGATCGCGATATCGAACTCAAGGCCGAACTCAAAGGCACCGACGACCAGAGCCGAACCGACCTCAAACGCGAAAGCGATGAGCTCCAAAAACTCGGTGAAGACCTGCTGGCGATGCGCGGCGACTTGATGGCCCGCCTGGATTTGACGGACAAGCTCAGAGACGCCATAGCAGAGGCGAAGCGCATCACCAATTTCGAAGGCAAGCGTCGTCAGATGCAATTCATTGGCAAGCTGATGCGCAAGATTGAGCCCGACGTGATTCAATCGATTCGTATCGCCCTCACTGAGCAGCACAGTGGCTCGGCACACGAAAATCTGGTCCTTCACTTGTCAGAAAGCTGGCGCGACCGCCTGATGGCCAACGACGACGCCTTTGGCGGTTGGATCATCCAGTGCCCGGACACCGATAGCCAGCAACTGCGCGCACTGATTCGCCAAGCCCGCAAGGATGCCGTGCCTGAGAAGCCCGGTGACGCCGTTCGCCATGGCCGCGCCTACCGCGATATTTTTCAAATCGTGCGTGAACAGCTGAACAAGTCGGAAAGCCCCAGTGCACCAACGCACTCAGATGCGGTAAGCGAGGACGGAGAGGAAGAGGCGCAATGACCAACACCGCAGCGGCCGGCTTGGAACCGGTAAAAATCGGCATCGTGTCCGTCAGTGACCGTGCCTCCAGCGGCGTCTACCTGGACAAAGGTTTGCCAGCACTGCAAGACTGGCTGACCCGAGCCCTGAAAAACCCCCTGCAGTTCGAGCCCCGACTGATTCCCGACGAAGAGGCAGCCATCAGTGCGGCCTTGGTCGCCTTGGTCGATGCGGGCTGCTCACTGGTACTGACCACCGGTGGCACTGGCCCTGCCTTGCGCGATGTCACACCTGAAGCCACGCTGGCTGTTGCGCACAAGGAAATGCCGGGTTTTGGTGAGCAGATGCGCCAGATCAGCCTTCAATTTGTGCCGACGGCCATTCTGTCTCGCCAGGTGGCGGTGATTCGTGATCAGTCGCTGATCATCAACCTGCCGGGCCAGCCGAAATCTATTCAGGAAACCCTGGAAGGTTTGCGCGACAAAGCCACGGGCGAGTCCATCATGGCTGGCATTTTTGCCGCCGTGCCTTACTGCATCGATTTGATTGGTGGCCCTTACCTGGAAACCAACGATGCCGTGTGCAAGGCGTTTCGGCCCAAGTCGGCCATTCGCCCCACTGCTTAGGGCTTCGGCCGTCTACTTGCCAACAAGCTGATTGAGCTTGTCCGCCTCAAAATTCTCAAGCAGAGCGGCATCACAGGGCACACAATCCGTGGCCGAGCGATTGGTCTGCAGAGTCTCAATGGCTTTCCACAACAAGGCAATTTGGTGCTCCTGTGAGCCCGCATTGTCAATAAGGCCGCGCATCGCCTGACTCAACGGGTCATCGTTCTGGGTGACGCCATAGGCTGAGAACCCCATCTTCGAAGCCGCCTCTTCGCGTTTGACGTCCCGATTGGCCTGAATGATGCGCGCAGGGTTGCCCACTGCCGTGGCGCCCGCTGGCACCGGCTTGGTGACCACCGCATTGGAGCCGACTTTGGCGCCGTCCCCCACCTCGAAACCACCCAAGACCTGCGCACCCGCGCCCACCACCACATCGCGACCCAGAGTGGGGTGACGCTTGGCACCTTTGTAGAGCGAGGTGCCACCCAGCGTCACGCCCTGATAGATCGTGCAACCGTCACCAATCTCAGCTGTCTCGCCAACAACAACCCCCATGGCATGGTCGAAGAAGACGCGCTCTCCAATCTTGGCGCCGGGGTGAATCTCAATTCCCGTCAGGAACCGCGAAAAATTGGAGATAAACCGGCCCGCCCATTTGAAACCATGTGACCAGCACCAATGGGCGCGACGGTGCAGAATAACCGCGTGCAAGCCGGGGTAGCAGGTCAGAACCTCCCAGCGGCTTCGGGCCGCCGGGTCGCGTTCAAGAATGCATTCAATATCGGAGCGGAGTCGGGAAAACATGGGTGAAGTCTAGCTTTCAGAGGGTGCGTCTGTCTTGGGCAAGGGCTTGACGCCTGTGGCAGACTGCTCGACCGATTTCGCAATGCCGCGCAGCATATTGACCTCCTCAAGCGTAATGCCGGCCCGGTTCAACAGCTGATTCAAACGTGGCATCAGTTTTTTGGGCGCCTTGGGGTCCAGAAAGCCAATCGTCATCAGTGACTTCTCCCAATGTGCCAACATGCCAGCCACTTGCTGCGCATCAGCCAGCGTCGGCGTCGCGGTCGCCTCCTCCACAGGATAGGCGCCCAACGCCAGACGCCACTCATAGGCGATTACCTGCAATGCAGCACCCAAATTCAGGGAGCCAAACTTCGGATTACTTGGAATGCTGAGACAGGCATGACACCGGTACACATCGTCATTGCTCATGCCAAAACGCTCACAGCCAAACAAAAACGCCACGCCAGAATTTTTATCACTTTCACCGTCAGGCCCCTGTCGAACCAGCGTGGGTAGCTCTCCTTTTGATAGCTTATCGAAATGCTCGCGCGGGGTCACGGTAGGTGGGCCAAAGTCGCGCGGAGTCATGGCGGTGGCGCACAGGTGCGACATGCCGTCCAATGCTTCATCCAACGTCGCCACAATGCGGGCATTCTTCAGCACATCTAGGGCGCCACTGGCGCGCTGGATGGTTTCCTCGCGGTTGAGCACGTTGGGCCAACGCGGTGCAACCAGCACCAAATCGTCAAAGCCCATGGTTTTCATGGCGCGTGCAGCGGCCCCGACATTGCCCGCATGGCTGGTGTTGATCAAGATAAAACGTGTTTGCATGGCATTCATCTAACACGCCGGCCAACGCGCAACCGCGCTGACAGGCTAAAATCCGCCTATTGTCGCTGTCCGCATCGCCGGGCTGTCCTGAAACGTTCTTGGTCTGTCGTGAAAGCCCCTGTGTTTTTGCGACCAACTCTCAAAATTTATGTCGTCTCCCAATCTGCACCCCATGATCAATGTGGCCGTCAAGGCTGCCCGCGCCGCTGGCGCTCTCATCAACCGCGCGGCGCTTGACGTTGAATCAGTGCGGATTTCCCAGAAACTGGTGAATGACTTTGTCACCGAAGTTGACCACGCGGCAGAGCATGCCATCATCGAAACCCTGCTCACCGCCTACCCAGGCCACGGCATCTGGGCCGAAGAATCGGGGCGGGAGCACGGCGCACAAGATTCAGAATTCGTCTGGATCATCGATCCGCTGGACGGCACCACCAACTTCATACACGGCTTGCCCGTCTACTGCGTTAGCATCGCGCTCGCCGTCAAGGGAAAGATTGAACAAGCGGTTATTTACGACCCAAGTCGCAACGACCTTTTTACAGCGACCAAAGGTCGGGGCGCCTATATGAATGACCGCCGCCTGCGCGTTTCCAAACGGATTCGGTTGCAGGACTGCCTGATTTCTACAGGCTTCCCCTTCCGCCAGAGCGACGACTTCAACACCTACTTGCGCATGATGGGCGACATGATGCAACGCACTGCCGGCCTGCGCCGCCCGGGCTCTGCTGCGCTGGACCTGGCCTATGTCGCTGCAGGATTCACCGATGGATTCTTCGAGACTGGCCTTCAGCCTTGGGATACAGCGGCCGGTTCATTGATGGTCACTGAAGCGGGCGGATTGGTCGGGAACTTCTCGGGCGACGCCAACTTTCTGGAACAACAAGAATGCATGGCCGGCAACCCCCGCATCTACGGGCAGCTGGTCAGTATTCTGGGCAAATACAGCAAGTTTGCCAGCGCCGGTGAAAAAGCCGCCGTTAGCCAAGCTGTGCAGGCCCTTGTCGCTGAGGGCAAGGGCAGCGTCGGGGTGGCCGCCGCTCCAGGCGACGCTTCAGAGTAACGCCGAACCTAGGGCCCCGAGCGGCCATTGGGCGATGACCGCCTCACGGCAGCTTGATCGGCATTGACCCTCTGGCAAAAACTCATAACCATTGAATATTGATACCCATATGAATTCGAGGCGACACCTTGGAATCTTCAGCGGGATTGTTCTCAAGGGGATAGGCCAGTGTTAGTCGTGCCGACACCTTGCTGCCGAAGTCAAAGATCAAGCCAAACCCGGCGCTGCTAAGCGAATCGTTCTTGGTCACACTGACGCCCGGCCGATAGGGCAAAGTACCACCATGATCGAGAAATACCAGTCCATGCACCCCGGGGACCGAGTTTGCCATCTCCTCAGGCGACGGTGAATTCAACGCCGCCCGCAATTCGACACTGCCAAAGTACCCATGGCGCCCGGACAGCAGACCTTCAGGAAAACCTCTGACGGAATAAAGCCCACCAACCTGGAATTGCTCGCCGGCCGGCAGGACATCAGTGAATGAGTACTGCAACCCCGCCTTGGTGATCAGTTGAAGGCGCCCGCTCAAGCGGTCAACCCGACTGGCACTCGCCCGAAAATACGAAAAATCCGAATTAGCTCCAAATGCCTTTGTTCCCACGTTCAGGCTGTTGTCCAGCGTCCAGGCGTAATCGTCAAAGTGCGCCTCACCGCTGATGCCCATGGAAAAAACATGCAAACCAACATCCTGCTGAGTCAACCCGCCAAAGAGACTCACGGAGTTCCGTGACGAAAAACGGCCATAGGCCGCCCATTGCCGATTCATGGTGATGGACAACGGCTGCGTCAGACCCAGCGACAAATCCTGTGACCGACCACTGATGTCTAGCGGTACAAACGGGCCATTGACCAGCTTGATGGAGCCATGGTTGTAGGCCACATCCAGGCGCAAATCGTTCGTTGAAACAGGAACCGAATAGCTCAGGCCATAGCTGTCCGACCCTTGAGTCCCCGTCGCCAACAACTGCAGGTTGTCGTTGCGACCCGTCAAATTACTCGCGTTGAAAATGACGCCCAGGCGCGAATCCCCCACGGATTCACGCCCCGCGTTGTCAGCAAACGTCGTCAACTGATATCGCTTGGGCTCTTGCACGTCGATCGTGATATCGGTCGTTCCCACCTTCGCACCAGCAGTCACATCGGCACGCAATTTTGTCGCATACAAGGAATTAAAACGAACCAGGTCAGACTCGAGTTGGGTAACTGACACCAAGTCACCCTGCCTTTGATGGATGCGGTCACCCACAAAGTCCGGGTTCAGGTACTTCGCTCCAGACACCTTCAACTCTCCGAGTCGCGCCTCAATCAGTCTAATTTTGACGATTCCCAAACGGACTTCCTGCGCGGGAAGAATGGCGCGTGCCGTCTTGACACCCTTGGCGTCATAGAGCTTGTTCAGATCATTGACGGCCTGGTATAGGTCATTCAGGCTAACCGTCTTACCCTCATAGGCATCCAGGACCCCGCGAATTTCTTCCGTGGTCAACAGCTCGGATGAATCGATATCAAAGCGGGTGACCGGAATGTTTTTGACATCCGAAACTACACCCTGCTCCTTGCTTTGCCCGGGAACGGTGATCTCGGGGCTCTGAGGGGCCGCCTTCTGAAGTTGCTTCTCGAGTTTGGAGCGTTCCAGACTGTCCTGATCCAGCCGTTGTATGGCGCCAGGTGTCGGTGCTGTGGCGGCGTGAAGACCCAGGCTTGCGCCCAGGACGTTTACGAAAATGAGATGCTTTGTCTTGATAATCACTGTTCAGTTGCTCTCTTATTACTGTTATTCCTAGCGGGAAAGGTCGCCCATCCAGTTGGCGCCGACTCTAACCAGCGTTTGGCCAGAATTTTGTCCATCCGACCCATTTGAGAAGCCACTCAAAATATCCTTCTCGCGATCCTCTCCCTCGGCATTGCCAGCTGATTTTTGGGTTTGCAGTGCAAAACCAACCGCGTCAGCAACATTGCCGGGAGGATTCCCCGCAACCTGCAGATCGGGGTTTCTCATCAAGATGAAGGCATCCAAAGCCACCGAGTTTGACAACGCATTCAGGCTGAAGTCGCCCCCAAGTGTGAACCCGTTCACGTCATACCCTGGATTGGCGGCGCGGCTGAGCGTGTCAATTCGCGTCGAGTAGGCCGGCATGTTGAACACCGCGTAATTGGTGATGTTGCCAGTCGGAACCTGAAGGCTTGGCGTATGCGCGGTGATTTCTGCAATGCCGGCATTGAAGACAGCAAACGTCACGCTGGCGTCTGAACTCCCGTCCATCACAATGTTTGCGCCCGGTCCACCGCCGACGTTCGCCACTGACAGGGTGAGTGGCCCTTCCAATGGTGTTGTCGCAACATTGGCAATGATCGTCGAGGCAAGGAAGGTGGCATTCGCCGCCACCTGTGCCACGAGAGGGCCTCCGGCCCCGATACTGTCAGGCGCCTTGATGAGCAAGCCTCCCAAGGCCACGATATCGACACCACCAGTTGCCGCCGCTTTGCCAGCGACGACCGAACCACCCCCGTCGGTACCCGCCTCCAGCGAAACGTCTCCGTTGGAAGTGCGAACCTGTCCGCCGTCGAAGTGAATATCGTCGGCCGCAGAGAGCGTCACACCCGCGTCGGCCTGCACAGTGCCGGCCAGTGTGACGGAGCCCTTTACCGCCGTCAGCTGAAACACGTTCTGCGTCGTGATGTCACCCAGCCTGGCCAACAGGCCCGTGGTGCTGAGGTAGATCCCGTTGGGCGCGCTGGCGCTCAGCAGTCCTGTCTTGCCCATCTGCACGTCAAGCGCATTCTGGCCGCCTGGCTTGCCAACCGTATCGCCTGCGATCAATGTGACGTTGGTGCCCTTCACGTCAAGCAGACTGTCCTCAACCGCCTCGACAATCCTGCCTTGTGCGTCAAGCGCGACGTCACCGCGGGCGAACACGGAACTGACCACCATGTCGCCACTGACTTCACGGACAAACAGGTCGGTACCAGCGCGTGCTGTGAGTGAGCCACTGGCGCCCAGGTCGACCAGAATCGGCGAGCCCGCCGCACCAAGTGAACCCTGACCAGCCTCCAGTACGGCACTCTTTGCAATCACGTGCGTCTGTCCGTTCTTGCCCAGCAAGCTGGCACCAGTTTTGATTCGAACCTCGTCGACAGCGCTGACCTGTCCGAGAGTGACATCGGATTCGGAGCTCAGAAGAACACTACCGGTAGCGGTACTGGCGTCAAGCGTGCCATTGACCGTGACATCCATATCTTCGTATTGCTTCACGCTGATCTGGCCGTTGACATCCACCGTGATGTCGCTGCGCTCCGCAGTTAGTAAGGCGAGCTTGTCCGGGTCGCTCAACAGGCCCTCGGCGTCCAGCGTGATCACCGTCGATGCGACTTGTTGCATGCCAATGCCAGTTTGCGCCGTCAGCGTCACGTTGCGACCAACAACGTTGGCCTCTTCAATGCGAATGTCGGTGTCGGTCGTCTCGCGGAACAGGCCTGCCGCCAGCGCATTGACCAGTTGAGCTTTGGTCCATTGCGCGCCTTCTGACAAAGAGGCGGTTTCAGTGGCCGTGAGGCCAGGTCCCGAGACCCCGGGCTTGTAATCGGCGATGTAGCCTGTATCACCAAAACGCGTATAGGCAGCGTGATAGGCATCGGTCTGGGCCGTGCTGTAGGCCACCAGCTCTGAATCACCCCAGCCGTTGATGGTTTTCAGGGAGGTGGCCTGGTTCGGCGTCAACTCAAACTTGAAGTTGGCGTTGTACGCATCGGCGATATAGCTGCCATCGCCGTTCAGGTGCAAACGGCGCATGCGGAAGTAGCTCTCGTATTGCTGCTTCAGCTGCCCTGTCTGACTTTCCAGACTCCGATCCAAAGCATCCTGCGACTCCGAACCAGTCAGGCCCATCTCTTTCCAAAGACCCAGAAGCGCGGTGCGCCCTTGTATGTCCTCCTGTTCCACCGTGTTGGCGTCCAACAAGCGACCGGGTGCTGCAAGGTGAACATCGCCCGTCACCGACGCCACCTGCTTCACGCGCAGGTCACCGGTGGCCTCTTGCAGGCGGATGTCACCAACTGCGCTGGCAGATAAGCTGCCAGCCGTGCCCAGAGTTTCGACCTGCAGCGCCAGGGTATCCATGAGGCCGTGGATGCCGCCATTGATTGAGACCAGCGACACGTTTTGACCCGTCACCGCTGTGCCAGCGACCGAAGTGCGGATGTCCCCGTCTGCCGTGAGGTTCACATCACCCTGAGTAGCGCTAACGCTGTTGATCAGCAGATCGCCGCGGCTCGTTGCAACCGCCACGCCATCTCGTCCGCTGGCCGTCAGGGTTCCGTCATTGACCAACTCAACACGAACCGGCGCGGACACCGTGCCTATGGCACCAGCAGCTGAGTTCAGATCGATCTGCTGGCCCTGCAGCCGTGCATCAGCGTTGAGGGTGGCCATGCCGTTGCTGGCATCCAGCGTGATATCCCCCGCCACACTGCGCACCAGGCCTGAGAACAGCAGCTGGCCGTTGGTATCAATTTTGACCTCAGAGGAGTCAAATCCGGTGAACATCACGGCCACGCCCTGAGACGCGTTGAGGCTGTGCTGGAAGCTTTCAGTCTGGGTCCAGGTGTACTTTTCCTTGGATGAGTACAGCCGGCTGTGGCAAACCCCCCAAAGGCAATCCACCGCGCTGCTGGTACGAGGCAGTGTGGTCTTGCTCTCGGGGGTAAGTGCGTTCGTGTAGTCCAACTTGTAGTCGTCTCCTTGGTTGCTCACGATGGACAGCCAGTCGCCATCAATTCGGCGGGTGTAGGTGGGCTTATCCGGCGTGACGCTGGAAGGCTGCTGTCCTGGATCACGCGCCAAGAAATCGGCACCCCAGGTGGTTTTGGTAAGGTAAGTCTCTACCCGTTCCCAGTTAGTGGTCTGTTCATTGATCCAGTTGAAGCGCCGGTTGGCCATGGGGTTGAAGACGGTATTGCGACCGTCGTTGACATTGGAAGTAGCCACAATCTGCATCGCTCCGCCCGCACCCGTGTTGGTGCTCGTGGTTGCCACGCCATTGACGCGCGTGATTTCCGTCACCAGCGGTGTCAGGTCCGCACCGCGGTAATTGCCGTTCACGTCACGCGCGGTGTCGGTGATGCGGATCATCCCCTCAACGCCAGGGCCCGTGTCCAGACGCCCCACGGCGAGGTCGTACCCGGTGGTGTTCGTGATATTGATGCGCCCATAGCCGTCCATCACACTCAGTTCACCGTTGCCGGTAGAAAAGATGTTGCCGTGCAACTCCATGTGGCCGCCGGCCATGCGCACGTCAGCCAACTCAAGTCGGTTGAACTCTGCGTCGTAGCGCAATTTGATCTCGCCGCTGTCGGCGATACCGTCGGCCGTCGGGTTGGTCAGGTCGAAGTAGCGCGTGGCACCACTGGGGTTGGCCGTCCAGACTGAGCGTGCATTTTGCATGACCACCCGATTGCTGAGCGTCGGGTCTAGCACGCTCGTTGCGTCCAGCAATGAATCGGTGATGGAAATACCGCGCTCGGGCAAACCAGCCTGGATCAGGCCATTGATGTTGAGCTTTTCGGCGTTGATGTAGACGTTATTGCCGGCGATGGTCGATCCGCAGGCAACTGACGCACAGCTAGGTAGTCCGCTCTGTGCATAGTCCGCTTTATCAGTCTCTCGATCGTCTGGCAAGTTATCCAAACGCGCTACCGGGTCACCACCCTGGTGGGTGTAGCCGGGTGACCAGGTCTTGATGAAGTCACCCCCCGTCACCAAGGTCACTGTTTCCGCACCAATGTTGCCTGCCACGCGCAAAGTGCCATGACTGGTCGCCTTGGCTTCACCGCCCAAGTTGGTCACATTGCCGTAAATCCAAAGTTGCGCTGCGCCACCGCTGTTACCGCTGTCGTTGCTGTTGCTGTTTTCCACCAAGATGGATGGTTTGCTGGTGTTAAACGCGTCGGTGATGCCGAGGTTGGCGCTTTGGCCAATGGCGTTGCGCTGGTTGATGTCGTCTTTGTTCGAGACGCGCATCCCGTTGAATGTGACCTGCCCGCCGCCCTCATCGGGGATAAACAGATCAGCATTTACGCGCATGAAGCGGGAGGACTCATTCTTGATTTCGATCTTCGCGTCGCCTGGCGCCACGAGAGCACCTTCGCCCGTGAGTGCCTTGCCGCTGACCCTCACATTGCCAGAGCGCGCCGCGATGATGTCGTCGGGCACACCGATGTCCACAAAGTCCACATTGGTGGCACCCTGCAACTGGGCGAGCTGGATCGAGAGAATACTGGCGTCTGCACCTATTCCCAAAGCCGCATCGGACGCACTGCCTGAGTCCTGGGCCGCAGCCAGGTTGCCATTGGCGCTGATAAGTCCAGCATTGGCAGAGGCCACCGCACTGTCGGCAGAAGTAACACCCTGGTTGGCGGATGCCGCAGCGTCATTGGCAGCCACAACAGCAGCGGCCTTGGCGGCCGCATTGGCTGCTGCGCGCGCGTTGTTGGTCGCCTGTGCGGCTGCGATCTTGGCGGCGGCAGAGGCGCCGGTATCGGCGTCAACGGCCGCCTGACTCGCGGCGGCATTGGCCACGGCCCGAGCCTTGGTGGCTGCCTCACTGGCGGCGTTTGCCATCGCCTGCAAATAGGCCTTGGCGGCTGTGTCGGTCGTGGCGTTGGTGGCTGCAACCAAATCATCGCGTACTGTTTCAGCCTGGCCTGCAGCGGTGCTGGCGGCAGTTGCATTGGCGGCGTTGGCCGCAGTCGCGGTGGCGGTCGCTGCCGACGCCACTTTCACGGCAGCGGTCGTGTCAGTCGCGGAGAGCCCCGCCCCCTGGGCTGCCAACGTTGCTGCATTGGCGGCAGCAGCTGCGGCACCTGCGGCGGCAGTGGCCGCATTTTTAGCCGTGTCGACGTAGCCTTGAACATTGGTCATCACCAAGTTGGCGGCGGTCTGATCCTGCAAGGCCGCCGTCTTCTGGGCCTGCGCATCGGCTTGGGCTCCGAGGGCCGCGGCCACGGCGCCACCACCTTTGAAATCTTCAAACTGCTTGTTTTTCAACACAGCCAATTCGTTCAGTTCATCAATTTCCAGCTCCAGCAATTTAGCGACATTCTGGCCATCGGTCTTGGTGACCAGATCCAGCAACCCTTCCGAAGCGGTGACTACGCCGTTCTTGTCGACGGTGATCCACTGATGGCTGCGAATACCCGCTTGCACTGAGCCCTCCACCTGCACACGCGAGGACGCGCCTCCCACCGGCACGGCGAGATTGGCATTGTCGGCACTGGAGCCACCTGTGATTTTTAGAGAGGAGGTGTCGGCGCCAAAGAAGTTGCCGATGGCGGCCAGCGCTTCGCGGTACAAATCAGTGCCTTCGCCGAAACCGCGTGCCTTGTGCGCGCCGTCGGTGGCCGTGAGATAGACATCCCGTACTGCACGCACTTGCGCAGCATTGGCAATGGTGATGTCGTTGTGCTGCTCCAACCGGCCATAGGCTTTGGGGTCGGTTTCGATGGGAATAGCGGTGCGATTCCACAAGCGGGTTTCCGCGTCAGCACTGAGGTCGTTGGCCTGCGTACGATCGGTACCGGCCATCAAATGCACGCTCTCCCCTGCTTCCAGGAAAGCGTTTGTGCCAATGCTCACCACCTGATCGGCGCTGATTGTGGAACTGCTCGTGCCTTCTGCGGCGCCGGCCAATCCGTAAGTTTTGGAGTGGGCCTTGGCCTTGGCTGTGGCGGCGGTTCGGGCTGAGAGCTCGATATTGCCGTCGCTCAGCAGTGCTGCACTGTCCCTCACTGTGACTCCGGTGGTACTGACGTTGTCGATCACGGATTCGGCTCGGGCAATGGCAATAGCACCGCCGGAGTCCAGACGCACGCGATCGTAAGCGGCCACCTCGTTCCAGGCCGCCAATTCAAGCAGACCGTTAACGGGCACTTTAACAATTCGGCTATTGTTGTCCAAAACGGACAGCAGAGCATCGTTTTTCACACTGAGCAAGGCATCGCGGCCCACACTCACCTGCGCATCGTTTCGGATCTGGGTTTCCGACCTTGCCGCGGCCCCACTGAGCAGGCCGCCCGAGCCGGAGTCCACCTGATAGCCGCTGGCGTTGTCCGTGGATTTTTCGATTTCGTTGCCGGCACGCGCACTGAACAGGTCTTGCGCAGACACAATCATGTTCTGACCGATGGCAGCCCCGGTATCGACATTCACATTGTTCACGGCGCGGGCGCCAGACGCGCCCACGGCGGCGGCGCTGGTGGAATTGGCAGTAGCGTCAAAATCCACACGCTGCACTGCATCGATGTCCACTGTGTCTACCACGACGGTACCACCGTTGCCAGCCGGCGTGCCGAGTTCAACAGTTGTATCAGCGTCGGCATCAGTTTCTGACAGGGAGGCAATCAACACGCCCAGGCCGCCGGCGCCTGAGACCGTGCCGGCGCGCAGGGTATCGCTGCCATCGGCCTGCAAGCGCACAGCGCCCGCAACCAGATCAGCCCCATCACCCACCTTCACATGGGTTTGGGTGTTGGTACGCGCTTTGGCGGTATTGCTACCCGCTGCGAGCAAGCCTGCATTGATGCCAGTGACATCGGCTTCTGCACGGGTCGATGAGAGTGCCTGCACGGACAAATCACCACCGGTGGTGATTTCATTGTTGTCGCCCAGCAATGCCTCGGTGGTGGCACCGACACTGGCATTTGCTGATGTGGCGCTGGCCCCCAGCAGCAGGCCACCTGCGCCCGCAATGGCATTGGCATAGGCTGTGTCACCGGTGCGCAATGTGCGTGCCCGCACATCCATACTGCCTGAAACGATGTCTGCGTTTGCACCAGTGGTGGCGCGCGCCACGGTATTCACATCTGCATTCGCCACAGAGGCGCCGATAGACACACCGCCCGAAACCGCCACGCCCAGTGCCTCAGCGTGCGCGTTCGGGTTCACGTCAGCGTGCAGCGTGATAGCTCCAGTTCCAGTGCGAATGAATGCGTTATTGCCGATCGATGCCAACGCCTGGGTGTTGTCATTCGCCTCGGCCAATGCGCCAGCGGCGCCCGCAAAAAGGCCACCCGCCGCTGCAGCGACGTCGGCACTCCCCTTGGTTTTCGCATCGCTGCCCACGGTCAACGACTTGGAGTTAATCCGCACATTGCCTAAAAGGTCGGCGCTAGCAACACTATTTTGATCGACTTTTGTGATGGCCGCACCTATCCCCACCGCACCCGCTGCGAGCGCACCGCCCTTTGCCTCCAGGTCGTGGTCTATCTTGGCCGACACTTTGACCCCACCGGTGGCGATCACGACGCCACCGAGTTCAGCCTGCGCTTTTGACGCCTTATCGTGCCAAGCAAAACTGGCGGCCAGACCGGCCAATCCACCGCCGCCCGCGTAGGTCCGAAGCAGCGATTCATCGGGCTGATCGTCAATCGCAATCACGCTCACACTGCCGCCAGCCGTGGTAGTGCCACTCAAGGAAACAACCGTCTTGTCGCTGACCGTGGCAATGGCGATACCGCCACCCACCGAGAAACCTGCTGAAGCCGCGGCCCCGGTGGCGGTAGCGTCGGTATCAGTTTGGTTATGGGCGTTTACATTCACATCCCGACCCGCGTTGATCGTGGCGCCGGCGGCAACGCTAGCCGCCGCAGAAGTGGCAACGGGGGCCGCGCCCAAGTCTTGCGATAGCTGAACGCTGCTGCGCGCCGCATCTGCGCGGGATGCCGACGCACTCCATTCGCTGCCCAGTTGGTCGCCCGTGGCGCTGCCGCTGGCGAGTTCACCGGCCTTGCCCACCGAGCCAGTAGAGTTGTCTTTTGCGTCGCCGTCAGGGCGCGCGCCGACGGAGATGACGGATACGGCGCCTGCGATGCCAGCCGTGTAGCCCCCAGCCAGTGCCGTTGCAGTGGAGTCCACATCACGCACAGTATTGGCGCTGACGGTGATATCGCGGTCGGCCGTAACCGAAGCACCGCTGGCCACGCTGGCCGAGGCACCGTTGTGAATCAGGGTGACATCGGCTACAGCGCCGATACCCGCGCTGCCGCCCACGCCCAAACTACCCAATCGGTTGGTCACTCGGGTGAGGTCACTGGCCGTAACAGCCACGTCCTGCGTTGCACTGCCATAAGTGATGTCGTTGTTGACGCTCACCCCGGAGCCCACCTCGGAGTCTGTGCTGCCCTTGACCACCACCACATTGATCGTGCCAGCCACGCCCACGCCGCCCGCTGCGGCGGCTGTGTAGGCATCGTTCTTCTGCTCGAAGGTCGACGCTGCGTTAACTTTGGTCTCACCATTGGCGTTGAGCTCGCTCGTGCCGCTCACGCTGGCCCGGGTGTTTTGCTCGACCACGGTCACGGCCGCGGTGATGCCCACGCCAGCCCCACCGCCGCCAGCCAGTGCACCGGCCGTGAGATCGACATCAGAGTCTGACGTGGCTTCCACCTTCACGCTGCCTTTGGAATCGAGCTTCGCGTTGTTGACCAGCGCTTCGGTCGTGCCGTCCAGTAACACAACACCGACCGTGCCCGCCAGGCCAGCGTAGCCGCCGCCGGCGGCAGCCATCACAACCTGCTTGATGTTGGTGCTGGAAGCTGCATCGATCGCCACCGCCTTCTGTGCTTGCACCTGTGCGCCACTGACTTTGGCTCGGGTGGTATGCGATACCACGGCTGTGTCGGCCGCGCCGCCCGCGCCCGCGCTGCCCCCCGCGGCGACGCCGCCGGTTTTAGACACCATGGTGTCATGGTGATAGGCCGCCACTCGGGCTTCCTGCTCCGCGTCACCAAATACCGCGTTCAGCTGCGCTCCGCCAGTGACCTCGGCTGTTGTACTGCCGCCCAGTATGGCAATACTCACCGTCCCCGCCACGGCACCACTGCCGCCTCCGGCTGCGCTCACGGCGTAGTTCTCCACCTCTGAGGTCGATGAGGACACCACGGCGGCGCCACGCAAATCATCCTTTTTCTGCTGACCTTTCAACGCGCCAGCCCCAGACAAGGTACCGTTGTCGACCTTCGCAGCATCTCCCTGGCCCAGGGCAGTGACCTGAGTTCCCGCTCCGGTCACTTCGGCCTTGGTGTCTGCGTGCATGTCATTGAAGGCAATGCCGCCTGCGCCCCCGGCGGACCCGCCGATGCCTACAGCACCGGCCCTGGACTTGATGAAATCGTCCGCGTCAGCAGTGACCAACGCATTGCCAGTAGCGTAGACCTTGGCAGCATCGCCAATACGCGCCGTGGTGGACCCGCCCACATCGTTCAGCGCAATCGAGCCCGCGAGCCCGGTGGTGCCCGCCGCTGAACCCGAGATGGCCCAGACGTCGAGCGTGCCGGTACGCTCGGCCGCCACATTCACATTGGCCGAATTGGCCGAGCCGCCGGAGATCTCGGCTTTTACTTCGCCAGCGATGTGGTTATAGGAACCGGAGGCGCCCACCGCATTGCTGCCACCCACGGCCGCTGCGCCGGTGAACGAATCGATGGTGGAGGCATTGGCCGCATGCACCTTGACTAACCCGTTCGTGGCCAAAATCACGGAATCTTTGGCCGAGGCGGTAGTCGTGTTGTCGATGGTGTTGATGCCCACCGAGCCGGCTAGGGCATTCTTGCCGCCGCTGCCGCCGACGGCAAAGGCCTCGATGGTGGCATTCTCAGTGGCTTCGACTCGGACGTTTTTACCCGACAGGGACCCACGCTCGACTTGGGCGAGGGCTTCGTTGCTGATGTCGTTTTTGGCCAGCGCAATGCCGACCGTCGCACTACCGCCCGAGAGAGCCACGCTGCCCGCAATGGACTTGATGTCCGAGATGTCGTCGGCGTCCAGGTTCACATCGTTGCCGCTGGAGGTGAGCACGGCATCGGTGCTCTTCGCCTCCGTGTGGTTGTCGATGTCGTTCCAGCTCACCGAGCCCGCAAACCCTACGCCCTTGGAGGCGCTCAAGGCGGCGGCCACCGAGAAGATGGCGTTGTTACTGATTGCGGTGGCTTGTACACCGCCTGCGCCGTTCACCATGCCGCCGTTGAACCCAGCAAAGGTGTCCGAGGCAACGGACGAGATGGCCACGCCCACGCCGAAGCCCCCCTTGCCGCCGTAGCTGGCCGCACCGGCCACGCTGCGTATGTTCGACTCGTCCGTGGCGGTGAGGGACACGGTGCCACCAGCGTTCACACTGGCGTCATTCGTCGAGGCCGCGCTGACATTGTTAACGTCGCTGTACGAAACCGAGCCCGCAATGCCTTGCTTGTCCCCGGCAGCCCCTGCTGCGGAGATGGACCACATCGCGCCTGTGTTCAGCGAATTCAGTTGTACGGCACCGTTGGAGGCATCCACACTCGCATCGCTGAGGTAGGTGCTGGTGTTCTTGCCGAGCTGGTTCCAGGTGAAGGCACCGGCCAGACCGGCCGATTTATCCTTGGCTACCGTGAGACTACCCGCCCCGGCGATGGCCAGCGCCCGGTCTTGCGCTGCTGACTTGAGGCCTGCAGCCAATATGATCGTTTCGTCGACCGTGCCGTCCGCATCGACATCCACGCCAACGCTGCTGCCTGTGCCACCGTTCACAGTCACACTGGCAAGATCGGCGATGCCTGCGGAGGTGGTCTGGTTCACGAGATTGACCGACGCGGCACCAGAAATTCCTACGCCAGACTTACCTTGACCGCCGGTGTCCTTCGAATTGGTCTTGGTGCCGTCGCCACCGGTCTTTCCAGCGTCATCTTCCTTGGCGGAAGGCCCGGACCCGGCCACGGTGAATGCGCCCAGAGCATTGCTGGCCTGCGCGTCGAGCAGTACGTTGCGCGTTGCTGTCAGTGTGCCGCCCACGCCGTTCTCACCGTCACGGTTGCCGACGATGGCCAGCACCTCACGCTTGATCTCGTTGATCGCGACAGAGAATCCAATGCCTACGCTCGCGGATCGGGCCACGCCGCCCGCGACGTTAATCACCAGGCTGTCGTCCTTGGCCTGCACAAACACGTCATCAGCGCTCATGCTTCCGCCCGCACCAATCTGCGCGATGGTGTGCAGGTCTGCATTGAGCAGAGAAAACGCGCCGTTGATGGATTCTTTGGCGGCTTTGCCCGCGGTTTCAGTCACATCAACCTGATCAAAGCTGGTATGAGCCTGCACCACCACGTCATCGGCGCGCACGGTTGCCCCCTGAGCGATGCTGGCGTCGGTGCCGCCGCTGAGGTCGAACTGCAGGTACGAGCCGCCAAAACCGGCGGAGCCGCCGTCAATAGGCTGGCCGATCACCTTCTCAGGTACACCAGACAAGTTCAGAATGCCTTGTGTGGCGCGGGCGATCACATTGACGTCCTGGCCGGCGGCCGCGGGGCCAACGCCGACATTGATGCTGGCCGCACCAATTCGAGCCGTGGCTTCGTTGTTCAGCGTGAAGAAATTGACCGAACCCGCAAATCCGAGTTTTTCGCTCTCGATTGAGGTCTTTGACCAGGTCGTGGCACCGACGGGGTTGGCCACCATTTCTTTGGCGGCCGCTCCAAGATCGGCCCATGCATCAGGCGAGGACCAGTCCATGGCCTTGAACTTGTCGATGATCGAGGACCAGTCGGACCAAAACGGACTGATCGCAGACAGTGCATTGACGTTGACCGCTCCGCCGGTATTGATGATCGACCCATTGCCGATCAGGGCATTGGCTTGGTGGCTCATATCAGCAACCACCACCGCGGCGGAAATGGCAATCTTCTTTTTTTCTTCTGGGGTCTTGGTGTCGCCCTCGGCCTTCTTGTCCAGCTCGCGCTGATCCACCTCGGCCGAGCTCTCGAAGCTCACCTTTTCTTCGGCTTTGGCCAGCACGTTGAGACTGCCGGGCGTGGTGATGCGCGCCGAATCGGCAACTTCAGCGGTCACGTCGTTGGTGTTGTCCGCCCACACAAACGTGGCGGACAAGCCCAGCTTGCCAGACGAGCCGCTGCGCGCATCGGTGCTTGGGGCTTTGGCCACCTTCTCGGACAGCTTCTCGAACAGAATTTCGTCTGGCGTTTTACCGCTGCTGATGGCGTCAGTCACGTCCGGGTCACCGCCTGTGCCCGCTGAGGCTTTCACCTCTGATTCGGCTTCGGCCAACTCGGCTTTGACCGTCACCTGTTCGGCTGAAACATTGCCGCCCAAGCTGGCCGTGATGGTGGTGTCGCTGCTTAGTACCGCGACACCTGAGGCTGCGGTTCCGTCCTTGAACGAACCACCGCTGGCGGAGACTTTATGCTTCTTCTCGCCGCTGGCGCTCACTTCAAGTGCACTGGCCCGAGTGATCTTGGCGTCGGTGCCCACGGTCGTCACCGCATCTTGCTTGCCCACGCCGATGGCTAGCGAAACGTTGGCGTACTTGCTGGCCGACGACGCGCTGTTGTTCAGCGCCCCGGTATTGACCGTGTCCACCTCCACAGAGAGTGTGCTGTCGGCCTGGCTGCTCAAGGTCATGGCTCCGTCAGAGCCCAGTGTGGCGTCACCGATCGCGACCTTGGCGACAGCGTCGGTCTCGCCATAACCAAAGCCGGCCAGGGTGCTCACGACTTTCATGCTGGCATCAGCAATGGCGTGCGCCTTGATGTCGAGCGAACCTGTGGCGTCGATTAGCGCCCCATTGCCCACATCCACCGTGGCTTTTGCACGGGAAATGGTGACATTGGCCCCCACACTGATGCTGTCCAGGAATTCGATAGTCTTAACCGCGTATTCGTTGCCGGTCCACACCCACTTGTCATTGGCCGTGGCGGTGATGCTGACGTTGCCGCCCTTGATGACAGCCTTGCCAATCGTGACACTGGCGTTGGCATCGTCCAGCGAGCCAAGCACCGGGGTGGACTGGTTGTCCGCGGCCTCAATCCTGATGTTGCCAGCGGCCCTGCCGTTGCTGGCATTGGCCAGTAACTGCGCGTCGTCCTGGATGGCGATGTGTTTGGCCTGCAACGTGAGGTTGCCCGAGTCGCCTTGGGACGGACCAGTGAGGTGATCATCGCGCGTACCACCCGCCACATCCCTCGTCGAAATCATCACGCCGTTGCCGACGGTCAACTGAATATCGGCTTGCAGGGTCAAACTGCCAGCGTTCCATGTCACGCCCGCTTTGCTTACATTGCCCGATGCATCGCGCAATTCGTCCTGGCTGAGCAGCAGATCCGCGTTAAGCAGCAAGTTCGCGGGATCTATCAGGACTGTGCCCGCCTTTCCCTGCGCAGCGCTGGCGCTCAAACGTCCACCGGCGAGGTCAACCGTGTCTTTTGCACTGAATTCAACCGCGCCACCATCACCGCTAGCTCCGGCATTGGCTGACACATTTGCTCCGGTTTTCAAAGTAGCGTTTCTCTCGGCCATAACCAACACGCTGCCGCCATCGGCATGCTCGCCCAGACCGTCGGCAGACAATTGCCCCGCAACCTCAATATCTTGTGCTGCCACGATAGTGATCACGCCACCATGCACCTGAACGGCAGCCGCTGGCGCCACCCCTTGCACGTTGACCAAATCTCCAAACGCCACGCTGGCTTTGGCGCCAGCGAAAACCTGAGCGCCTGAAGCGGTATCCACTCTACCGCCAGCAAGGCGGACCGCATCCGCCGCGTTGATCAGCCCTTTGACCTGGATCAGCCCGCTGTCTGTCAAAGGAATGTCACCGGACAGCGCCCGGCCAACTACCGCGTCATTGATGACGCCGGTTGCGCTCATCAAACCATCCATGAACTGTGTTGTCGGTGTGGCCATCGTCAGGCTACCGACGTTGAGGACACCACCTGCCCCCACCACAATGCCATGCGGATTCAGGAAGAAAACATTGCCACCAATCTGACCAACCTTGTAGGCGTTGACCAGGCCGTTGATGTTGGACTGCTCGCCTTGAATCAGGTTCAGCAAATTACTGGTTTGACCCGGCAAATGCAGATTCACGGTGTTGGCGGCATCAACATTGAAGCGGGAAAACGAGTTGAACGCGTTGCTGCCCCGAATCGTTTGGGTCGTGATGTCGGTGACGGCGCCATTCACTGACAGCTCAGTGAGTGTTCGCCCATCAGTCACGATCGACTGTGCGACCGCAGGTGCGCCGTGAATCGCGGCCATGAAGCCGATGAATGCGCTGATCGCATCGTTCCATGCGCAGCGGCGCAGCAAACATATGTATTGACGACGGAGATAACCTTCTGCTGACTTCATTTTGACTCCTTGACTGCTATCGCAACGACTTGCTGACATTGCTTCGTTGCCAGAAATGGCCGACGGGCCAACGAGGAGAAAAAGAGTAGGAATAAGTAGGTCAACTGAGTCTTTCGTCGCGAATGGAAGGCAGGGAAAGTAGTTGGCGTAAACCCTACTCACTCTCAATACATTTGCTTGAATGCAAAAATCGTGCCGACGAAATACATTTGGAAAAACACAATATGTATCAAGCCGTTACACACTTTTTGATCGAAAACACACAGTGGGGAGGCGATTGAATGTAAAGAATATCGACACCCAAAAAACAAAATCGGATGGGAGTTGCGGTCATTTTTTTCTGACCGCAAGTCGAAATTGAATCGTTTCAAATCACGACCCGGTCGCGCCTACAGAGATCTCTCGCGGCTTCACACGACCCTTTTCTTATTGCTGAGAAAAGGTGTCTTTAATTTTTACGAGTTTTTCACGTCGCCAAAGGTTTCGTTTGCCCTAATACCTTTGCGGACGTCAAAGGTGAGAAATGGTGAGTGAACATCCAGGCCAGATGAAATTGGCTTTGATGTACCTGAACTACACGCCACGCAATTGACTCCGCGTCGCACGGAAGGCGTAACTGACGCAACAGAAAGTAGGCCGATGGAGCACAGCAAGTTTCAAGCTCTGCGCACCTCGCACTGTTGTGCCAACAGCCTTAATCAGCGCTGCCGATTCCAGACGTCGGCGTCAACCGCAGTTGATCAATGAGCACAGGCCGCCCAAACAAATAGCCCTGAAAGAGCCGGCATCCGTGTTGAGCCAGAAATGCCCGCTGCGCTTCTGTCTCCACGCCTTCAGCGACAACGGTCAACCCCAAGCTATGGCCCAAGGTCAGAACGGTTCGGGCAATCGCCGCGTCGTTGGGGTCAGTCATGACATCGCGTACAAATGACTGATCAATCTTCAGTTGCGTCAAGGGAAGCAGCTTCAGGTAGGAAAGGGATGAATACCCGGTTCCAAAATCGTCCAACGCGAAACTGATGCCGATGGTCTTGAGCTCCGTCATCCGCAGAATCGCGTCTTGTATATCTCCCAACAAAAGGCTTTCCGTGAGCTCAAGTTTCAGTCGCTGTGGATTCGCGCCTGAAGTTGCCAACAACGCCTTGACTTGCTGCACAAACTCAGGGTGTTTGAACTGCCGCGCACTCACGTTGACCGCAATGGTCAAGTCACGTGTCATTGCCTGTTCAGACCACACCACCAGTTGTTGGCAGGCGGCCTCCAACACCCAACGCCCGAGCGGCAAAATCAGACCTGTCTGCTCCGCCATCGGAATGAAGTCGACGGGCGACACCATGCCTCGCTGGGGGTGCTGCCACCGAACCAAGGCCTCAACGCCAACGGTTCCGCCCATTTCATTCACGACCGGCTGGTAAAACAAAACCAATTGCTGGCGCTGCAGGCCCAGGCGAAGATCTGACTCAAGCTCAGTGCGTGCGGCCACCAAGGCCTGCATTTCGGGGTCAAAAAATCGCAAGGTGTTGCGCCCCGCAGCCTTGGATTCGTACATCGCCAAGTCAGCCTGTTTGAGCAATTCATCCACTGTTTTTCGGTTGCCCTGGAACAGGGTAACGCCGACGCTGGGCGTGCTGTGGTGCTCAAACTGACGCAGCAGATAGGGCTCATTGAGCTGCGTTAAAAGCTTACGCCCCACGCGCTCAATCTGAGCGGTTGCGGCGAGCATGTCCCCGCCCAGTCCTTGCAACATGATCACGAATTCATCGCCGCCGAACCGGGCCACGGTGTCAGTTTCCCTCACACTGCCCAATAAACGCTGCGCTACCTGTTGAAGCAACAAGTCACCCACATCGTGTCCTTGGGTGTCGTTCAGGTCTTTGAAGTTGTCCAAGTCTATAAATAACAAGGCGCCAATTTCACCCTCCCGTCCACTGCTGACCAAGGCTTGTTGCAACCTGTCCAACAGCAGTCGCCGATTCGGCAAACTCGTCAACGGGTCATAGAAGGCAAGTTGCTCAACCGTTTGCTCAACCCGCTTGCGCTCTGAAATATCCCTTCCTATACCCCGATACCCTTTGAACTGCCCCTCATCATCAAAGATTGGCGCGCCACTGAGGGAGACCCACAGCAAAGTACCATCCCGACCCGTGCGCAAAAACTCAAAATCGTGAAAAGTCTGATGAGCTTCCAGGGTGGCGCGATGCTCCGTCCATTGGCCCTGACTGAGATTCTCTGAACCAACCTCCCAGCGAGTCAGCCCTAAATAGCTCTCCGTCGGGAGCTGGCTAAACGCCTGGGCCGCGCCCTCAAGGCGAGTCAATCGAAACAAGTCGTCTTGCTCCCAATACCAGTCCGATGACAACTCGGTCAACGCCCTGAATCGGCCTTCACTGTTTCGCAGTTCTTCCTCTGCCAGTTTTCTCTGGGTGATATCGCTGGCAAATCCACTCCAGAGAATGGATCCATCTGATTCGCACTCGGGTATCGCCTGCCCCAGCAGCCAGCGCACCTTTCCATCCTCAAACAACAGTCGAAATTCGACGTTCACGACAGAGAGAGTCTTCGCTGAGGTTTGAATCGCAGCCAAAAACAGCTTTCTGTCCTCAGGATGAATCGGCTTCAATATACAGGTGGGGTCTTCCATTGCCTCCTCTCTGGAGATTCCCCGGTACAGTGACTGCACATGGTCACTTATGAATAGAAAGGCTGAGTGGCCCAGCGAGTCAAGTCGAAACTGAAAAATCACACCAGGCACCCGATGGGTAATCTGCTGAATAAATGCGAGTTTCCCCTCCAAGGCCAGCCCAGCCTCCCACTCATCTGTGATGTCCTGAATCACACCGAAATCAATAGCAGCGTCACCTTCTGAACCAGGCCAGCGCAACATCTGGGATCGTAACCATCGGATGCGACCATCTGGGTGCTGCCAGCGGTATTGGATCATTGTCCCGTCCAAAGCCTCACGAGCCGCCTCAAATCGAGCGCGATCGTCGGGGTGAATGCGGCGACGACCCACCTCCGCATTCTTGACCGTGCCAGGCGCCAATCCAGCCAGCCAGCTCAAGCCGTTAGACCACTGCAGATCCTGCAATTGCGCGTCGTAGGTCCAATACCTTACTGACGCCAAACTCTGCAAAGCACCAAATAACGCGACCTGGCGGTTCAGTCGATTATTGGCGGCTTTCAGGAGTTGCTCGTTGGCCAACAAGGCAACCTCTGCCGATCGTTTTGAGGTCACATCCTCGAGATAACTCAAAAGATAGGTCGTTCCGGCACGGTCAATTCGCGACACGTTCAGTTGCAGCACCAGGGTGACACCATCCGACCGCGTCAAAGGCACGTCCAAAGGACGCATGGGACTCGTCTGGAACGCTGCTCTCAGTACCCGGTCTCGCTGCACCGAGCTGGCCCAAAACCCGAGATCAATGGAGCGACACCCACAACGTCAACACGCGAATAGCCTGTGAGCCGCACCCACTCCTCGTTCACGTCAATGTACGAACCATCGGACTCGCGGGAAATAGAGATCGCGACTGGACTTGATCGCAACACAAAGTCGCCGTGCGTTGACGGGTCAATCGAAACGTCCCCAATCAAAGAAGCCGTTGCGTCGCTGAGGGCCGCAAGTCGTTGCTGCACCGCCAGCAGGGCGGCTCGCAAACTTTCGATGTCGTCGGATTTATCCAAGGCAATACTCATGTCAAGACAAGGCCGTTGCAAAGGGAGTGATGGAAGCGGTCACTGTGCAGCAAGCAGAGCGCCCCAGACCAGCCTGGCGCACAAGCCATGCACGACCTGTTCACTTGCCAACTTATTGCGTATTGGCTTTCAAATACGATACCTATCGGGGCAGCCAAGCCGGGCACTGAGCCTCAGCGCCAGGCCTTACTTCGACCTCAAAAACAAAGCACAGTGCTACCATCTTCTTGAAACTGGTTTCATAAACACCAACAATATCCGTGGAAGAGATGAAGAAAAACCTAAAAAATGCACCGGCTTCCACAAGCCCCCCTGCGAAGGCAACCATTGCCGATGTCGCTCGCACTGCGGGCGTGTCCAAGGCCACGGTTTCCAGATTCCTCAACCACCGGGATACGCTGCTTTCCAAAGACATCGCAACCCGAGTTGAGGTCGCTATTGCTGCGCTGGCCTACAGTCCAAGCCCCATGGCCCAGGCCCTCAAACGCGGACGCTCCAAACTCATTGGGTTAGTCGTTGCCGATGTCAGCAACCCTTTTTCCGTGGCCCTTCTGAGAGGTGCAGAAAAGGCGTGTCAACAGGCCGGCTACCTGATCATGCTGTTTAACCTGGCCGACGACGACGCCCGGGAACAAGAGGCCATAGAAACGCTCTCGGCCTACCAAGTGGAAGGCTTCATTTTGAACACACTGGGGCACGACGGCGGTGCTGCGGCCACCGCCATTCGGCACGGCAAACCCGTGGTCCTGATTGACCGGCGCCACCATGACTTGCAGGTGGACTTCGTGTCATTGGACAACACTGGCGCCATGCGTCTGGCGATCGATCACCTCGTGGAGCGCGGGTTCAGCAACATGCTGTATGTCACGGATCCCATCAAGGGGGTCAGCACGCGGGAGGAGCGTGAATCCGCCTTTCATCGCTGGATACTCAATCAACAAAGTAGTGACAGCAAGATCGTGGGTCGCACGCTGGAATGCCCCAGCGACAAGGCAGAACAGCTGGATGAAGGACTGCGTGCGCTGCATGCCAGCGCGCCACGGGGTCAGGCTGCGGTAGTCACCAGCAATGCCGTCACCTCGCTGCGAGTGGTTGCGTCCATGGCCCGGTTGAAACTGCGTCTGGGCATGGACATTGGCCTGGTTGGCATTGACGAGACAGATTGGGCTCCTTATGTTGGGCCAGGTCTCAGCACCATCGCCCAACCTACCGGTGAATTGGGTCGCATCGCCGCCAACAGTCTGATTGAACGCCTCAAAGGGCAAACCCCACCACCACGACAAATTTTGCTCTCGGGTGAACTGATTTCACGCGGCAGTTCGCGATCCGACGCACCCAGCGCCAATTAGGGTTTTCCATGATTGCAGGGCCTTGGTAAATTTTTATAATTAACTGAAACCGGTTTCATTTAATCATCAAAAATCAACAGGAACGATCTAAAAACCACCGTGCCTCAAATCGCGAAAGCCATCCCACGACATGAACTACACGTTTCAATTTGCTGATGTATTTGCCGCCTGGCCCCTGCTGCTCAAAGGCACTCTGAGCACGATTGAGCTGTCGCTGCTGGCCATGGTGTTTGGGTTGGCGGTCGCCATCCTTTGTGCCTGGGGCAAGACTGCCGGACCCAAGCCCCTCCAGTTCCTGATCAACGTCTACATCGAGCTGATTCGAAACACACCATTTCTGGTGCAGCTCTTTTTCTTCTTCTTTGCCTTGCCCGCTCTGGGACTTCGCTGGTCGGCCTACACCGCCGCACTCACCGCCATGGTGGTGAACCTCGGGGCCTACGCTACAGAAATCATTCGAGCCGGCATTGAGTCCATCCCCAAAGGTCAAATTGAAGCCGGCCTCGCGCTCGACCTCAAAAAGCACGAGATATTCCGCTTTGTGATCCTGAAGCCGGCACTGAAAGCCATTTACCCGGCGCTGACCAGTCAGTTCACTTTGCTCATGCTCAGCTCGAGCGTGGTGTCAGCGATTTCCGCAGACGACCTGACCTCGGTCGCCGCCAACCTGCAGTCGCAAACCTTCAGAAGCTTTGAGATTTACATCGTTGTCGCCGTGATTTACCTGTTGCTGGCCCTGGCGTTCTCCGCCCTGTTTCGCACCATTTATCGCCTTGCCCTGAACTATCCGGATCGTCGCTAATGCGTACCTTTGCCTTACCCGAATTCCTGTTCATTCTTGAAGCAGCGCAATGGACCATCGCGCTCTCACTGATGGCCTTCGTTGGCGGTGCCATCGGCGGCTTGATCATTGCGCTCAGCCGGACATCCGAGAACCGAACCCTGCAACTGCTGAGCGGCGGTTTTATTCAAATTTTCCAGGGAACCCCCTTGCTGCTGCAGTTGTTTCTGGTCTTTTTCGGTGCGCCTGTGCTGGGTTTTGACATCAACCCGTGGGTGGCAGCGGGCGTCGCCCTGATTTTGAACAGCAGCGCCTTCCTCGGTGAAATTTGGCGCGGATGCATTCAGGCGATTCCGCTGGGTCAGACCGAGGCTGCCCAAGCTTTGAGCCTGTCGTACACAGCGCGCATGAAAGACGTGATCTTGCCGCAGGCCATGAAGATTGCCTTGGCGCCTACGGTGGGTTACATGGTTCAAATCATCAAAGGCACGTCGCTGGCCGCCATCATCGGTTTCACCGAGATCACCCGAGCCGGACAAATCATCAACAACGCCACGTTCCAACCACTGATCGTTTTCAGCGTGGTGGCCGCCATCTATTTCCTGTTGTGCTGGCCGCTGTCCCTGCTGGCCGCTCGTATGGAACGCCAGCACGCCAAGGCGCTGGCCCGTTAAGCATCTCGCCCGTCATTTTCAACCACTGCAAGGAGACATCACCATGATCAAGAGTTTTCAACGCCGCACCTTCACCGCAACTGCACTCGCTTTGGGTGTCGCAGCGACCCTGGGCACCTGGCTGCCAGCGGCCCACGCCCAATCCACCGATGACATCAAGAAAAAAGGCGAGCTGACCGTCGGTTTGCTGGTGGACTTCCCTCCCTACGGCACAATGAATTCCAGCAATCAACCCGACGGCTACGACGCTGACGTGGCCCGCTTGATGGCAAAAGACCTCGGCGTCAAAGTGAATTTAGTGCCTGTCACAGGTCCCAACCGAATTCCTTTTCTGTTGACCAATAAAGTGGATTTGCTGGTGGCCTCATTGGCTATCACGCCAGAGCGCGCCAAGCAGGTTCAGTTCTCCAAGCCCTACGCAGCAGCCAGCATCGTCGTGTACGGCGACAAAAAGGCAGCCATCAAATCAGCAGACGACCTCAAAGGCAAGCGTGTCGGTGTGGCCCGCGCCAGCACCCAAGACGTTGCTCTGACCAAAGTCGCACCCGAAGGTACTGAAATCCGCCGCTTTGACGACGACGCCTCTGCCATGCAAGCATTGATGTCCGGCCAGGTTGACGCCATCGGCTGCTCTACCACGGTTGCCGCCCAAATCGACAAGCGCGCCCCAGCCAACACCTTTGAAAACAAATTCCTGTTGCGCCAGCAGGTCATGGCGGTTGCCATGCGCCCCGGCCAGGACGATTTACTGAAAACAGTGGACAGCTTTGTGGCGCGCAACACCGCCAACGGCGAACTCAACAAGTTGTACCGCAAATGGCTGGAGACTGACCTGCCCGCCATGCAGTAACTGCCGCTACAGCGGTTTCTTCAGCCCCATGCACCACCACGTTTGACACCATGCACTCTCCAGAACCTTCTTCACGCCTGCCCCGCGCTGACACAGCCGCCCCTATCATCCGCATCGAAGCGGTGGACAAATGGTATGGCCAGTTTCAGGTGCTGACCAACATCAACCTCAGCGTGAAGGCTGGAGAGCGCATTGTGGTGTGCGGGCCTTCCGGCTCGGGGAAGTCAACCCTGATTCGCTGCATCAACCGGCTGGAAATCGTGCAAAAAGGCCGGATTGAGGTCGATGGCATCGACCTCACCGCCGGAGGGCGCAACGTCGACTCCGTGCGTCAGGAGGTCGGCATGGTCTTTCAGCAATTCAACCTGTTCCCGCACATGACCATTTTGCAGAACTGCATGCTGGCACCCATGCGCTCACGAGGCCTGAACAAGGAAGAAGCTGAGACGACCGCCATGAAGTACCTCACCCGCGTTCGCATTCCCGAGCAAGCGCACAAGTACCCCAGCCAACTGTCAGGCGGCCAGCAACAACGTGTGGCCATTGCACGGGCCCTGTGCATGACGCCCAAAATCATGCTGTTCGACGAGCCCACCTCGGCGCTGGACCCTGAGATGGTCAAAGAGGTGCTGGACACCATGATTGGACTGGCAGAAGACGGGATGACCATGTTGTGCGTGACCCATGAAATGGGATTTGCCCGCAGCGTGGCGGATCGTGTGATCTTCATGGCCAACGGAAAAATCATAGAAGAAGCCCCACCTCAGCAGTTCTTTGCCAATCCGCAGAACGAAATGACGCGTAACTTCCTCGGTCAGGTCTTGAATGCTCAGTACGCTCATTGACCGGCTCACCCCCGACCTGGCGCCTCCTGCCCTGCCTGAGCCGATTCGGGCACTGACAGTGCTCATCTCCCTGTCGTCATTTGGCGCCGCCGAGGTGCGACGACACGGCCAACTTTGGTTTTCCCAACTCAGTTTTGATGCGGGCGCCGATGGGGTCGAAGTCAGAAGCGAGTTGATCGTTGACGAGCTGCATGAGCTGGCGGCCATTCGGCAACTGGCCTGCGAAGAACAGAAGGCGCTGGTTTACTCTTGTGCCCTTCCCCTTTGGGACCCCATCGGCGAGCTGGACAGCAACGCATTGAATCGCGCCATCCAGGCGACTCTGACCTTGGGCGCTACCCGACTCAAAATGTCGATTGGCGGCTTCAAACCCAGCTCCCGCAGCACCCTTGATACCGTGCATGCCATGCTCAAGGGCTTGCCCTTTGATGTGGTGATCGAGAACGATCACACCGTCGCCGCCGGCAGCCTGCCCGCTTTGCAGCACTTTTTTGTCGCCTCCCGCGCCAGCCCCTTTAAACCCGGCATGACGTTCGACGTGGGCAACTGGCATTGGGCGGGTGAATGCCCTCTATTGGCCGCCCAGTCCTTGTCCTGCTACGTGGCCTACATTCACTGCAAAGGCGTGCAACGCCTGCCACGCCAGTGGGTGGCAGTGCCCCTGTCGGACTCCAGCGCGCCGTGGCGTGCGGTGCTCCGCGCACTGCCCCAGGGCACGCCTTGGGCCATTGAATACCCCCTCATCGGCGATGACCTGCTTCAAGTCACTCGTGACGAAATTGCACAGCTTCGGCACATTGCAGCCACGCTGCATGGCCCCGCGCCAGTGGCTTTGACACTTCCAGAAATTACTCACCATGCCTGATTCATTAGACGTCGTCACCTTTGGCGAAGCGATGTTGCTCATGGTCGCCCACGAAGCCGGCCCACTTGAAAAAGCCGACACCTTGCACAAACGAACGGCTGGCGCTGAGACCAACGTCGCCATCGGCCTGGCCCGACTGGGGCTTCGCGTCGGTTGGGCCAGCAGGCTTGGCACCGACTCCATGGGCCAGTACTTGATTGCCGCCATGCAGGGTGAGGGCATCGATTGCTCCCACGTCGTTTTTGACCCACTTCAGCGTACTGGCTTCCAGTTCAAGACCCGCGTCAACGATGGCAGCGACCCCTTTGTGGAGTCGCATCGCAAGGAGTCTGCCGCCAGCCACATGGGTGTGGCGGACGTTGATACACCGTGGTTGCTAGGCGCACGTCACCTTCATGCCACCGGCATATTCCCAGCCCTCTCGCCTACGACACTGCCCGCCGCTCGCCTGGCCATGGAGCTGATGCGTACCGGCGGTCGTACCGTGTCGTACGACCCCAATTTGCGCCCGGGTTTGTGGCCGTCGACCGAGGTTATGCGCGACACCATCAACGAATTGGCCAGCCACGCAGACTGGGTACTGCCTGGGCTTGAGGAAGGTCTCATTCTCACGGGTGAGTCCACGCCAGAAGGCATAGCCCAGTTCTATCTGAATTTGGGCGCCAAACTTGTGATCGTCAAACTGGGCAGCAAGGGCGCGTATTTTCAAAGCCGCCAGGAGTCAGGCTATGTGGCGGGGTTTCCCGTGGCCACGGTGGTGGACACCGTTGGCGCCGGAGATGGCTTCGCGGTGGGCGTGATCAGCGCGCTGCTCGAGGGCTTGTCACCCCGAGCCGCCGCCCAGCGCGGCGCCTGGATCGGCGCACGGGCGGTACAGGTTTTGGGTGACAGCGAGGGCTTGCCCACACGGGCTGAACTTGACGCTGCGCAGTTGCCCGCATGAGCATCACCGCCCCGACCCGGCGACAGCACGTGCTGGTCTTTCGGCCATTGCCGCCTGACCAGCTGGCGCGAATTGAAGCGGAGCACGATGTGACAGTTGCCAACCCTCGCCAGGCCGATCAGTCCGACGCCTTTCACCAAGCGTTGGGCACGGCGGACGCCCTCATTGGCGCAAGCTACCCCATTGACGACACCGTGCTGTCAAAAGCGCCTCGCCTTAAAGTCATTTCCAGCATCTCTGTGGGCATTGACAACTACGACCAGGCCGCACTCCAAGCCCGAGGCATTGCCTTGTGTCACACACCCGGTGTCTTAACTGAAACCACCGCGGACACCTTGTTCGCGTTGATCATGGCCACCAGTCGGCGAATTGTTGAACTCGCCAACCATGTCAGAGAGGGTCGATGGGTTCGCAACATCGAAGAGAACTTGTTTGGCTGGGACGTGCACGGCAAGACACTGGGCATTGTGGGCT
The DNA here is from genome assembly GCF_017948265.1 of Rhodoferax sp. PAMC 29310. NCBI lineage: Bacteria > Pseudomonadati > Pseudomonadota > Betaproteobacteria > Burkholderiales > Comamonadaceae > Rhodoferax > Rhodoferax sp. PAMC 29310. The sequence goes on from NZ_CP072852.1 coordinate 1,736,624, forward strand.
TTGGCCGCATCGGGCAAGCCCTTGCCACGCGCGCCACATTGGGCTTTGGCATGCCGGTGCTGTACCACGCGCGTCGACCCGTCGCGTTGGAAAAGGACTGCCCCGACCTGCTTGGAAAAGCCATCCAAACGCCGCTGGACGACCTGCTGCGTCAAGCCGACATCGTGGTGCTGATGCTGCCCTTGTCTGAGCACACCCGTGGCTTGATAGGTGCCCGGGCGTTTGCGCTCATGAAACCTGGCGCCATTTTCATCAACGGTGCTCGCGGCCCCATCGTGGACGAGCACGCGCTGCTTGACGCATTGAACTCCGGTGCGTTGCGTGCAGCGGGACTGGATGTCTTTGCCACAGAACCCTTGCCACTCGACTCACAGCTCAGAACCCATCCCAAAGTCACGGCACTGCCCCATGTGGGATCGGCGACTTTTGAAACCCGTCACGCCATGGCCGTCATGGCCACCACCAATCTTTTGCTGGCATTGGCCGGAAAACCACCGCTGGCAGCGGTTGACATGGCGCCCTCGATGAAAAGCCTAAGGCAACGCCAGGGCAAGAATCAACTACCCCCACTTTTATTTGACAAGGAGCCCACAGACGAACCCTTGAAACACCTTTGAGGCGGCCTTTTTGCCGCGCTATCTGCAGCATGCAACCGTTTTTCACGATAACTTTTAGGTACCAGGAGACATCCATGACAACTGTTCAATTTCTACCGCGCCTCGTTAAGAGCATTCTCTGCGTCACGACGGTGCTGTCGGCCACACTGGTCGGCGTCTCAGCCCATGCCGAATACCCCACCAAGCCGCTCGAACTCATCGTTCCTTACTCTCCCGGCGGCGGAACGGACTTGCTGGCACGCACTTTTGCAGATATCGCCAAAAAGTACTTGCCGACATCCATGGGTGTCATCAATAAACCAGGTGCAGGCGGTGCGCTTGGCTTTTCGGAAATGACCATCGGCCGCCCCGATGGTTACAAAATTGGCATGGGCACGGTCGAACTGACCATGCTGCCACACATGGGTCTGGCGTCCTTCAAGGCCGAAGACTTTGCGCCCATTGCCCGCCTGAGCGCTGAACCCAGCGCCATCTCCGTGAGTGCCGATGCGCCTTGGAAATCCATTGAAGAGCTCATGGCCTATGCCAAAGCCAATCCCGGCAAGATTCGCATCGGCAACTCCGGCACTGGCGCCATCTGGCATCTGGCCGCAGAGGCTCTGAGCGACAAAACCGGCGTCAAGTTCAGCCACATTCCTTATGACGGCGCGAACCCTGCCATCGCCGCCTTGCTGGGTGGACACATTGAAATGGTGACCGTGAGTGCCGCTGAGGTCTCCAACCATGTCGCCTCTGGAAAAGTCAAGATCCTCGCAGTCATGTCGGATCAACGCTTACCCTCATTTGACAAGGTCCCGACCTTGAAAGAAAAAGGCATTGACCTGAGTGTTGGCACTTGGCGCGGCATTGTCGTCACCAAGAAAGCACCCAAAGAAGCACAAGACACTCTTCGCGCTGCTGCGGCAAAGGTCGTTGAAGACGCCGACTACAAAGCGGCCTTGATCAAGATGAACATGACATACGCTTACCAAGACGCAGCCGCCTTCCAAAAGACGATTGACACCGACAACGTCAGCTTCAAAACCTTGATGACCAAATTGGGCATGGCCAAGTAATGACATTGACGCGCACACCGTGCATTGGGCACCGGTGCGCGTTCTCTCTTTCAAAAACAAAGAAGTAAGTCATGCAACCGACTGACAAACAACCATCAGCTCGCATCTCGCCCGCTGATCGCTTCGCTGATCTCGTCATCACTGTTCTGCTGACCGTGATCGCGTGCACGGCCATCGCCGTGTCTCGCCAATTTCCCAGCACCTCACTGGCGACCGATATCGGCTCCGCCCGTTTTCCATTGATCTACGCCGGCATTTTGATTCTGCTGTGCGTTTTGCTGTTTTGGCAAAAGTTCCGTGCCGCCATATCGAGCACAACCGCCGACCAGGCAGCGGACACCCGCCCCCTGCGCTCTTTTTTAGGCGTGCTTCTGAGCATCGGCTGCACCTGGTTGATTCCCATCGCAGGCTATGGCCTCTCAGTGACCCTCTTTTTGACCCTCATGATGCGTTTGCTGGGGCGACTCAACTGGTGGCTCAACCTGGTTTTGGCAATCACCATCGCGGGCGTTCTCTACGCTGTTTTCTCCCTCGGTTTGGGTGTTCCCCTGCCCAAGGGCGCTTGGTTTGAATAGGCGCCCATCGCGCACCCTTTTCGGAAATTGATCCATGCAAGAACTGAATATGTTGTTTTCAGGGTTCGGCGCCCTGCTAAACCAACCGTTGTCGCTGCTGCTGTCTGTGCTGGGCGTCGCCCTGGGCATCGTGATTGGCGCCCTGCCCGGCCTCACCGCCACCATGGGGGTCGCGATCTTGCTGCCCTTCACCTTTGGCATGGACCCCGTGCCCGGCTTGCTGATGATCTCCGGCGTTTTCTTTGGCGGAATTTATGGCGGCTCCATCACCGCCATCATGCTCAATATTCCGGGTACGCCCGCTGCGGCGGCCACCGCCATGGACGGCTATGCACTAACGCTGCAAGGCAAAGCCGGCCTCGCCTTGGGAACAGCCACCATCTCGTCCTTTATTGGTGGCTTCCTCAGCATTATTTTGCTGGTCTTCCTGGCACCCGTGCTGGCCGGATTTGCACTGGAGTTCAGCGCACCGGAAACCTTTGCACTGGCTGTTTTTGGCCTCAGCATCATTGCCAGCATCGCGGGCGAGTCATTGCTCAAAGGGTTGATCGCCGGTTTTCTGGGCTTGTTGCTTTCTACCGTGGGCTTGGACCCGATGGGTGGCTTTCCCCGTTTCACAGGCGGTTTCAATGAACTGATGACCGTGCCCTTCATTCCTGTGATGATTGGCCTGTTTGCCGCTTCCGAGGCCTTCAAATCCATGGCCGAAGGGAACCTGTTAAGCACCCAAAAAACAATCATCACCGAGATGATTCCCTCACTCAAAGATTGCAGGCGGCTTTTTGGCACGGTCATGCGCTCGGCTGGCTTGGGCGCGACCATTGGCGCCATCCCCGGCGCGGGCGCGGACATTGCGGCGTTTGTTGCCTACAGCGAAGGCAAGCGCTTTAGCAAAACACCCGAAAACTACGGCAAAGGCGAGTTGGAAGCCGTGGCCGCTTGCGAATCCGGTGCCAGCGCCTGCACGGGCGGCGCCTTGTTGCCCATGCTGACCTTGGGTATTCCAGGCGACGCCGTCACCGCAGTCATGTTGGGCGCGTTGACGCTACAAGGCCTGCAACCGGGTCCCCTGCTGTTCAAGGAACACGGCGACATGGTCTACACCCTGTTTGCCGGCATGTTGTTTTGTTACGTGGTCATGCTGATTTTGGGTTTTTCCAGCTTTAGATTTATTGGTCGAATTCTGCAAACCCCAAAGTCGATCATGACGCCAACCATCATGGTGCTGTGTATTGTGGGCACCTACGCCTTGAACAACAGCATGTTCGATGTTGGCATCATGCTGGTCGCTGGCGTCATCGGCTATTTCATGCAACGGTCCAACTTTCCGGCGTCACCCATGGTGCTTGCCCTGATCATGGGCCCCATGGCCGAGAGCAGCTTCCGCCGCTCCCTGGCGCTCTCCAGCGGCAGCTATGACTTCCTGTACACCCGTCCCATCACAACCGGCCTTTTGCTGGTGGCGGCCATTACCCTCCTCGTGCCGCTGATTAAAGGCATCCGTCAGTCAGGCAAGCCAAGGGAGAACTAGCAATAGTGACAGTGCCGGCCCCTGCAACAGCACGGCCTGGCACACTAATGCTGATCGCCGCTTACTGACGCCTAGTCGCTAAGTGAAGACAGAAATTGTTTCAACTCCGGAGTTGTGGGGTTCGAAAACAAGACATCAGGAGTGTTCATTTCATGCACCAAACCCTGATGCATGAAAATCACCCGATCGGCAACCTTGCGGGCAAAATTCATTTCGTGGGTCACCATCAACAAGGTCATCCCTTCATCTGCCAAACTCTCCACGACACGCAACACCTCCCCTACCAGTTCGGGATCGAGCGCGCTGGTGATCTCATCACACAACAAGACGGCAGGCTCCATTGCCAGCGCTCTGGCAATGGCAACACGTTGCTGCTGCCCGCCTGACAACTCGTCGGCATAGGCGTCAAACTTTTCACTCAGGCCAACGCGTTCCAACAACTTGCGCGCTTGGGCCTGCCCGGCCTCCCCTTCTTGCTTTTTCACCAAGCTTGGCGCCAGCATGACATTCTTTCCCACTGTCAGATGTGGAAAGAGATTGAAACCCTGAAAAATCATGCCGACGTGTTGGCGCAATTCACGCATGGCTTTGGGATCTTTGTAATTCAAGGGGCGGCCGTCGACCGTCAAACTGCCACCTTGAAACTCCTCGAGGCCATTGATGCACCTCAACAAGGTGCTTTTGCCAGAGCCACTTTTCCCGATGATTGCGATGACTTCACCAGGTTCGACGTCCAGGTCGATGCCTTTGAGAACTTCGTTGGCACCATAGGACTTTCGCAGCCCCTTGATTTGAACAACAGGCGCGCGCGCCACGGAGGGCTCAGGACGGGACATTGACTTTCCTCTCAAGGGATTTCGCGTAGAGACTGACCGGGTAGCACAGCAAAAAATACATCACTGCCACGCAGGAAAAAACCAAAAACGGATTGAAGGTCGCATTGGCAATGGTCTTGCCCACTTTGGTCAACTCCATGAATCCAATCACCGACGCCAAGGCCGTTCCTTTGATCACCTGGACCAAAAAACCGACCGTTGGCGGGATCGCGATCTTCAGGGCCTGGGGCAAGATGATGTATCGCAATTGCTCGCCGAAGTTCATGGCCAAACTCTGAGACGCCTCCCACTGCCCTTTGGGCACGGCCGCCACACATCCTCGCCAAATCTCTGTCAAAAACGCACTCGCATAGAGCGTCAGACCTGCACCTGCTGCAACCCAAGGGGAGGTATTGATACCAAACAATCCCAAACCGTAGTACGCCAAAAAGAGCTGCACCAACAGCGGTATTCCTTGAAATATCTGGACGTAGGCGGCGACCAGTCTCCCAACCCAGGGCCGCTTGCCCAGTCTCAGCATCAACAAAAAGAGTCCCACCAAGCCCCCCCCCACAAAGGCAATTAGTGACAAACCCACCGTCCACCGCAGCGCCAACACTAGATTGCGCACAATGTCCCACAAAGTGAAGTCAACCATGGTCTACCGCCCTCCAAACAAAAACTTCGGGCCCAACCAATTCAAGGCATATCTCAACCCCATGGACAGCACCAAATAGATCACACCAATGACGATGAAGGCCTCAAAGGACCGGAAGTTTCGGCTTTGAATCAGGTCCGCCGCATAGCTCAGTTCTTCCGTGGAAATTTGTCCACAGACCGACGACCCCAACATGACAATGATGATCTGGCTGACCAGGCCGGGCCAAACCTTCTTCATCGCTGGGGGAACTACCACCCGAATAAAGATTTGCAACCGTGTTAGCGCCAGCGACACCGCCGCCTCAATTTGCCCTTTGGGCGTAGCCTCCAACCCGGCGCGAATGATTTCAGCGGCATAAGCACCGAGGTTCACGACCATGGCGATGAACGAAGCCGATTCCGCCGAAAGCCTGAATCCCGCTGCGGGCAGTCCAAAAAAAATAAAGAACAACTGGATGATGAACGGCGTGTTGCGGATCACCTCAACATAAGCCCCAACCATAGCGGAGAGCCAGCGTGGCGCCAAGGCCTCACCAAAACCCCGACCGCGAACCCATGCACAGGCCAGACCCAACGTCGTGCCAACCAGCACGGCGGCCAGGGTCAGGGCCAAAGTCCACCCGACGCCGGTGAGCAGCAAGGGCCACTCCGCCAGCACGGCTCCAAAATCCAGTTGTATTCTCACAGCGTGAAGCTTCGCTTACAGCGGCAGGTCGCCAGCGGAGCGGCCCAGCCATTTGCTGGACATCGCGTCAAGTTCGCCAGACTTCTTTGCCTCAGCCAGAATGTCGTTGACACGAGTGCGCAGCTTGTCCTCGCCCTTGGCCACGCCAATGAAGTTCGGGCTGTCTTTCAACAACAATTTGTACTCGCTGGACAACTGTGGGTTCTTGGCCATCATGTTGCCGGCAACCGATGCGCCCAAGGCCACGAACTGCACCTGCCCGGCCACGAAGGCTGCGATGGTGGCGTTGTTGTCTTCAAACCGCTTGGTATCGGTCGTCGATGGAGCGACCTTGCCCAATTCCTGGTCTTCCATGGCGCCTCGCGTCACGCCCACTGTTTTACCGGCCAGATCAGCAAAGGTTTTGGCGCTCAGGTTTTTAGGGCCAAAAACCGCCTGAAAAAACGGTGAATAGGCGGAAGTGAAGTCAATGACTTTTTGGCGTTCTGCATTTTTGCCCAAAGTGGCAATGACCAAATCGGCTTTTCGGGTCTGCAGGGCGGGAATGCGACTGGCACTGATCACGGGTACCAACTCAACAGCCACACCCATTTTTTTGCCAATGTAGTTCGCCATGTCGATGTCTAGGCCAATAGGCTTCAAGTCAGTTCCAACATAGCCATAGGGGGCTGAGTCCGTCTGCACGGCGACCTTGATCACCTTGGCACTCATGATGTCGTCCAATGCAGTTTGGGCATACGCGCCGGTCGCGGACAACAAAGCGGCTGCAGCGAGGCTGAGTGTGAATTGGCGTTTGGTGGTGGTGAAAAATGTCATAACAAAGCTCCTAAGTAGATTGACGAAGATTCGGTGGATTCCGGGTATGAACTTGTATGCAAGTCTTGTGCCGCAGTTTTAACTCCCCGTTTAGGTGCACGTGACACCATGGGGCGCAAGGCGTTTCTCAAGCCAGCCAGCGGATCTTCGCTGGGGGCCTGTAGCTTCAGTGCGGACTGGACGTTGCCGATGTGCTCTTGCATCAGTCGCTCTGCCAGCACCAAGTCACTGGCTTCCAGCGCGGCGACGATGGCCCCATGCTCCTGGCAGGATTTGGTGGCGTCATGGGTGGACTGAAAAAGCATGGCAATCAGCGTGGTTCGTGCGGTGAAATCACGCAAGGTGTCTGCCAGCAACTGATTGCCCAGACACTCCGCCAGACACACATGAAATTCTCCCAGCAAAAAGCTTCGCAAGCCAACGTCATCACCTTTCACTGCGACCTGCTCGCGGCGCACGTGTGATTTGAGCTTTTTGACCGCCGCCGCGCTCAGTTTTGGCGCGCACCGGATCAGTCCCAACTCAATCACACGGCGTGCTTCAAATGCCTCCCTCGCCTCTGGCAACGAGGGTTCAATCACGTACCAGCCGCGCCGGCTGCTCACGGTCACAATGCCGCGCGCCGACAAATGCATCAGCGCCTCCCGAACCACCGTTCGGCTGCAATCAAACAACATGGCGAGCTGCTGCTCTCCCAGTCGCCCTCCTGGCTGAAGTTGCTGCGCCATCACGGCTTGTGTAATGCGTTGGCTGATCTCGGCGGCGTTGGTCATGGTGAGCACACCATGCAGAATTTGTGCCACTTGTATACAAGACATATGCACCGAAATAGGACGAACATGCCCGATTGGCGGGCAACCCTCTCAATCAATGCATAGCCCAGGCGCCAAAGGGCGACGACGAACAAGTGACAATAGGTGCCCTGCCAATCGAGAGGTGGTACCTGGGAGGCTTACTTTCAGGCGATTTTTTGACCTGTATTTGAAAGCGACGGACTCCTTCCCATGATCGACAAGGCCAGCCAGCACTCTCCCATGATGCAGCAGTACCTCGGCCTCAAAGCCGACCATCCTGACACTTTGCTGCTCTACCGCATGGGTGATTTTTACGAGCTGTTTTATGCCGACGCAGAGAAGGCGGCGCGCCTTCTCAACATCACGCTCACGCAGCGTGGGCAATCTGGCGGGCAGCCGGTGGTCATGGCCGGCGTGCCGTTTCACTCCATTGAGACTTACCTGGCGCGGCTGATCAAGCTGGGTGAGTCGGTGGCGATTTGCGAGCAGGTGGGCGAGGTCACCGGCAAAGGCCCGGTGGAGCGCAAGGTCGTGCGCGTGGTCACACCGGGCACCCTGACCGATTTGGAGCTGTTGAACGACAAGACCGAGTCGCTCTTGCTAGCCGTGCACCAAGGCCCGCGCAATACCTGCGGACTGGCCTGGGTCAGTGTGACGCAGGGTGAAGTACATCTGGCCGAGTGCTCGCCTGATCAAATTGGCGAGTGGATTGCCCGCATCAACCCCGGCGAACTGATTTTCAGCGCCGGTGCCACACCCGCGTTTGAGGCCCGCTTGCGCAAGGCGCCGGTCAACGGCGCCCTGTCCATCACCGTGCGGCCCGACTGGCAGTTTGACACTGGCTTGGGCGAGCGCCAGTTGCTGGCCCAGTTACAGGCCGCCAGTCTGGCGCCCTGGCAGGCCCAAGAGTTGCCCCAGGCCCATGCAGCCGCCGCCGCCTTGCTCGGTTACGCCGAACATACCCAAGGCCGGGCACTGACCCATGTGCACAGCCTGCGCGTGCAACGCAACGACGAACTGATTGACCTGCCCCAAACCACCCGGCGCAATCTGGAGCTCACCCAGACCCTGCGCGGCGAGGACAAACCCACCCTGTTTTCGCTGCTGGACACCTGCATGACCGGCATGGGCAGCCGCCTGTTGAAGAACTGGCTGCTCAGCCCCCGACGTGACCGCCGTGAAGCCCAGCAGCGCCTGGATGCCATTGCCGCCCTGCAAAAAGGCCCTTGGACTATGCTGCGCGAGCACCTCAAAGGCAGCACCGATGTGGAGCGCATCACGGCCCGTATTGCGCTGCGCCAGGTGCGACCGCGTGAACTGGTCGCCTTGCAAATCACGCTACAAAAAACAGAGCGAATCGCGCCCGTCGTACAAGCGCTAGAGGGCTATTTGGCTCAAATATCAGATCACCTGCTGCCCCCGGCCGGTTGTGGCGAGTTGTTACGCGACGCCATTGACCTGGAACCCTCAGTGCTGGTGCGCGACGGCGGGGTGATTGCCAATGGCTTCGATGCGGATTTGGACGAGCTGCGCGCCATTCAAACCAATTGCGATGAGTTTTTGTTGGACCTAGAGGGCCGCGAAAAAGCCCGCAGCGGTATCGCCAACTTACGCGTTCAGTTCAACAAAGTGCACGGCTTTTTCATTGAGGTGACCCAAGGTCAGGTGGACAAGGTGCCCGATGACTACCGCCGCCGCCAGACCCTGAAAAACGCCGAGCGCTTCATCACCCCTGAACTCAAGGCCTTTGAAGACAAAGCCTTGAGCGCACAGGAGCGCGCCCTGGCGCGCGAAAAGTATTTGTTTGAACAGGTGCTGGACCAGTTGCAGCCCTTTGTGCCCGCCCTCACCCGCTTGGCCCGCGCCCTGGCCACGCTGGACGCGCTATGCGCCCTGACCGAGCGCGCCCTCACCCTCGACTGGCACGCGCCGCAGTTCACCAAAGAGCCCTGCCTGGACATCACCCAGGGCCGCCACCCGGTGGTGCAAGCGCGACTGGCCGAGCTGAGCAATGGCGCCTTCATTGCCAATGACACGCGCATGGGCCCCAAGCAGCGCATGCAAATCATCACCGGCCCGAACATGGGCGGTAAATCCACCTATATGCGGCAAATTGCCGTCATCGTGCTGCTGGCCAGCATGGGCAGCTATGTACCGGCCAGCGCCTGCCGCCTTGGCCCCATTGACGCCATTCACACCCGCATTGGCGCGGCAGACGACCTGGCCAACGCCCAGTCCACCTTTATGCTGGAAATGCTGGAAGGCGCGCAGATCTTGCACTCAGCCACCCCGCATTCACTGGTGCTGATGGACGAGATTGGCCGTGGCACCAGTACCTTTGACGGCCTGGCACTGGCATCGGCCATTGCCACCCAGTTGCACAATAAAACCCAGGCCTACACGCTGTTCGCCACGCACTACTTTGAACTCACTGAGTTTCCGGCTACCCACCACGCGGCGGTGAATGTGCATGTGAGTGCGGCCGAGTCGGGGCGCGACATTGTGTTTCTGCATGAAATTCAACCCGGACCGGCCAGCCGCAGCTACGGCATTCAGGTCGCCCGCTTGGCAGGTATGCCGGCTGCCGTGCTCAACCACGCCCGCCACACCCTGGCCACGCTGGAGGCGCAAGCCTCTGAACACAACGCGCAGGTGGATTTGTTCGCCGCACCATCCGCTACTGAAACCATAGCTACTTCTGCACTGGATACAGCCATGGCAGCCCTAAAACCTGATGAAATGAGCCCGCGTGAAGCGCTGGACGCGCTCTACCAACTGAAAGCCTTGGCAAGCAAGGCCTGATACTCGCAGACACCGCCATGGGCGACACTCCGCCCACCGGCATTTAATTTGAATCTCTAAAGGAACCCACGATGGCCAATATCTTTGGTAAAGACCCCCACAAGGGAAAAAGCACGCAGGCAGAATTGCAACGGCTCAACGAAGAGCGCAAAAAGAAACTGGCGTTGGCAGCGCAAAAGTTCAATCTGAAGCAAGCCACGCCAGCACCGAAAGCTGACGAAAAATCCTAAACCCAGCCCGCGCTGGTGCACGCTAGAAAGCCCCTATCAAGGGGCTTTCTCATGGATCAAGAAATTGCCCCAGTGGCTGGACACCGGGCCGTCAGCTGCGCCGAGCCGCTTCAATTGCCGCAATGTCAATCTTCGTCATGTCCATCATGACGTCGAAGGCGCGCTTGGCCGCCGCACGATCCGGGTCGGCAATCGCGGCCATCAAGGCGCGGGGCGTGATCTGCCACGACAGCCCCCACTTATCCTTGCACCAACCGCATGAGCTTGTCTGGCCGCCGTTGTCAACAATGGCACTCCAGAGTGTGTCGGTTTCGGCCTGGCTATCGGTGGCAACCTGAAACGAGAAAGCCTCGTTGTGCTTGAATTCCGGCCCCCCGTTCAGGGCAAGGCAAGGGATTCCCATCACGGTGAGCTCAACCATCAGGACATCGCCCTGCTTCCCTGCCGGATAGTCGCCGGGCGCGCGATGAACCGCATGCACCAAGCTGTCCGAAAAGGTGACAGCGTAAAAATTAGCGGCGTCCAATGCGGTGCCGTCGTACAAGAGACAAATCGTGTTTTTGGCAGGCATCTTGCTTCTCCAGAGAATTGATGAACAAGCACATTGGCGGGCGCTCGCCTCAGGCGATGCGCGACCGAAAAATCGTATCCGTAAAGACGGGCCAGCGCTCGGGCGGTGGCGGACCGGGAGGACTCCCAACTCCGTCATGAAGCCGTCAATCTCTCGCGGTGGATTGCAGCTCTGGCTCGATACACTTCAGGGTTTCCCCTATCGGACCAGAAAATGACCTACTGCGTCGCCATCAAACTCAATGCCGGACTGGTTTTCCTGTCGGACTCCCGCACCAACGCGGGTTTGGACCAAATCAGCACCTTTCGCAAGATGATTGTTTACGAGAAGGCCAATGACCGCTTCATGGTCTTGCTCTCAGCGGGCAACCTCAGCATTTCCCAGTCGATTCGCGAGATTCTTCAGGTGGAGCAGATCAAGGATCAGGACAGCGGCGAAGCCCTGACGATCTGGAATGCCAAGAGCATGTTTGACGCCACCCGCATTCTGGGTGCGGCCGTTCGCCGTGTGTTTGAGCGCGACGCCGCCTCACTCAAGCAAGCGGGCGTGGACTTCAATGTATCCATGCTGTTTGGTGGACAGATCAAGGGTGAAGGCATGCGCTTGTTTCAGGTCTACTCCGCCGGCAACTTCATTGAAGCCACGCCAGAGACCCCGTACTTTCAGGTCGGCGAGTCCAAATACGGCAAGCCGGTGCTGGACCGGGTCATTACCCCCAAAACACCGCTCAATGAAGCGGCCAAATGCGCATTGGTGTCCATGGACTCCACGCTCAAGTCCAACCTGTCGGTGGGCCTGCCGCTGGACATGGTCATCTACGAGGCCAACCGCTTTCAGACCGACAAAGTGGTGTGCATCGACGAAGACAACCCCTATTTCAAGATGCTGCACAACACCTGGGGACAGAAGCTGCGCGAAGTCTTTGACAGCCTTGAGGACCCGCTATGGGACGGTGGCCAAACCGATATTCCCCTGATGGCGCCCCTGAGCCGCCATTTGCCGCTCAAGAAAATAAGCAATCCCCAGGAAAAGTTGATCTAAGCGCATGACACCTCTTGTCTTCTCGCACGCCAACAGTTTTGGCGCAAGTACCTATCGTGTCCTTTTCAAGGCCCTGAAAACACGAGGCTTTGCGGTCAGCGCCATCGATCAACTCGGCCATGCCCCCCGCTACCCGGTGACGAACAACTGGCCCCACCTGGTGCAGCACCTGGTGGACTTCATCGAGGTGCAAGCCGATCAGGCCGGAGGCCCCGTTTATCTGGCCGGCCACTCTTTGGGCGGATTTTTGAGCGCCATGGTGGCATCCAAGGCACCTGAACTGGTGCGCGGCGTGGTGTTGCTGGATGCGCCCCTCATTGGCGGCTGGCGCGCCACCGCCTTGGGTGCGGCCAAAACGACACCGCTGTATCAAACGTTTTCGCCCGCCTCGGTCAGCCGCAAACGTCGCAACAGCTGGGCCGACAAGGCGGCGGTCATGGCCCACTTCCAGCACAAAAAATCTTTTACCAAATGGGACCCGCAGGTGCTGCAAGACTACGTGGACCTTGGCACCCGCGACGAGCCATCAAACGGTGAAAATAGCCGAGTTTTAAGCTTTAACCGAGAGATCGAAACGGCCATCTACAACGGGCTGCCCCACAACATGGACGCCCTGTTCAGGCGCCACCCCATCAAATGTCCGGTGGCCTTCATCGGCGGGCTGCAAAGCGCCGAAATCAAACAAGTCGGCATGGCACTCACGGAAAAGGTCTGTAAAAACCGCCTGATGATGCTGGACGGCACTCACCTGTTCCCCATGGAAAAGCCACAGGCCACGGCTGCTGCGATCGAAGCCGCACTGCTGAACATGGCGGCGTAACCCCACGCCACCGGCCCGCAATCGGGATGCAAAGCCGAACACGTCTTGCTTTCCATCGCCCGTTCAGCCGTTCCAAAGCGACGCCAAGAGCCACCAACCGCAGGCAAATTTGCCGCGGTTCTGTTCGCCTCTAGGGCAGAAAACGTCGGCGCGCGACCAAGCACCTGCTTGGGTTGGGGCCCGTTTTCGCCAATGTGAAACTGGATGTTTCTTCCTTCGCGTGAACAATCAACACCACGCAGCACTGAGGGTTGATCGAGGCCATGAACAGGCGTAGCCTGACATCGCGGGTTGTATTCAACAACCGGCACCGCCCGGGTTTGTTCAACCCCTTGGTTTCTGAAAGACCCGTCTACTCATTTTTCGAGGAGATCAATCATGCTTACGTTCATTACGCTCTGCACCTTTACCGATCAGGGCATCCGCACCATCAAAGACAGCACCAAACGGGCGGACATGGCAATGGAGGCGGCATCCAAATTCGGATCAAAAATGACTCACCTCTACTGGACGCAAGGCCAGTTCGACTTGATTGCCATCATTGAGGCGCCTGATGAAGAGTCGGCTACCGCCCTGGGTTTGGCCATTGCTGCGGGTGGCAACGTCCGAATGCAAACCTTGCGCGCGTTTGACAAAACCGCGATGAACACCATTCTTGCGAAACTGGGTTGACGACCTGAACTCAAGCAGTGAGGGCCAAGAAAAAAGGTCAATCCAACAGCGATGCCAGCCAAGTACTTGGCTGCCAAAGCTGCCTCGGGGTTCATTTGACGAGCAATGGCCCACACCTGCACTTTTCGTGTCTTCGCTCCGGACTTTTCCAGGGTGAATAATTTGTAATAAATGGGCGCAGTTTTAGGGTGAACTGTTTCCGTCCTGGTTGATATTTATCAGCCAATCATGGGGGCCTGGGTCAGTTCTCCTTATGATGGGCGTCTACACCTGCAGTCATACGGAGTGTGCCTATGCCATGTGAATCCACTGAAGCTGCGCCCCCGGAAATGCCATTGGCCACCGAGGGCCGCTTGTTTCGTGACACGTTTGAGAATGCCGCAGTCGGACTGGCCCACGTCAGCCCCCAAGGTCAATGGCTGCGCATCAACAACATGCTGTCCGAAACTTTGGGCTACGCCGCGAGTGAGCTCAAACAACTCACCTTTCAAGAACTGACCCACCCCGACGACTTGGGCGAGGATTTGACCAATGTGCAGCGCATGCTTGCCGGTGAAATTCAGCGCTACTCGATGGGGAAACGCTATCTTCACAAGTCCGGGAAAATTGTTTGGGCCCAGTTAACCGTGTCACTGATTCGCACCCCCGCGGGCGACCCGGACTATTTCATTTCCGTGGTGGAAGACATTTCCGAACGAAAGCGCCTGGAGCTGCAGATTCAGGAGGGTCGTTCTCAAAACGCGGTCATCGCCGAAAACCTGCCCTGCGGACTGGCCGTGCTCAACGGGCAATTGGAGATCCAGTATGCCAACCTCACCCTGGCCAACACCTTTGCATGTTCGACCGCCAGCTTGAAAGGCGCGCATGTCAGCCAGCTTTACCCCATGCCCGCCCAAGCACTGATATTGCAGCACGCCACACAAGCCTTGACTGACGAAGTGGTGCGCTTCCAGAAAGACCACCAGGGCATCGACGGCACCACCCAGCACCTCCAGGTGACCTTGGCACCCCGCAAAACCCACGATGGGCATATCAGCGGCTTGGTCATGGTGGTTGATGACGTGAGTGAGCTAGTGCGCACCCAAAACGCCTTGATTGCCAGTGCCAAAATGCTGCAACATTTGTCCCAACACGACCCACTCACGGGTTTGCCCAATCGGGCCTTGTTCAGAGACAGCCTCCAACAGGCCTTGGCCACGGCGCGGCGGCAATTGACGCGCCTGGCGCTGGTGTTTATTGATCTGGACAAATTCAAACCCGTGAACGACCGCTATGGCCACCTGATGGGCGACCGGGTGTTACAAGAGGCCGCCGCCCGGATGCGCCAGTCCGTGCGCGAATCAGATTCGGTGGCTCGCATTGGTGGCGATGAGTTCGTGCTGCTTCTGCCGCTGGTAGACAGTGAGCAGGATGCCATCACAGTCGCCCTGAAAGTGCGGGCAGATTTGGCAATGCCAATGCTGATTGATGGTCACGAGGTCAACATCTCGTGCAGCGGCGGCGTGGCGCTCTTTCCTGACCATGCCAGCGATGCGGACCAGCTCTTGTCGCTGGCCGACAGCGCCATGTACCGCGCCAAGCGCGCCGGCAGCGATCAAGTCGTTGTTTTCAGCCCGCCCTGAGAGCGCCTGACACAGCCGGTCAGGCGGCCCAGGTGACCAGGCCGCTCCAACTGGTGGCCAGCACCACCACGCCAAAGGCAATGCGGTAATAGGCAAACCCGGCAAAGCTGTGGGTGGCAATGTAAGCCAACAACCACCGAATACAAATCCACGCGCTGATGAACGAGAACACCAGCCCCACGGCAAACATGGGCACGTCGCTTATGGCCAGCAAGGCGCGGTCTTTGTACAGGCTATAGACCCCGGCGCCAATCAGCGTGGGAATGGCCAGAAAAAACGAAAAGTCGGTGGCCGCCTTGCGCGACAGGCCCAGCAGCATGCCACCGATGATGGTGGCACCACTGCGGCTGGTGCCCGGGATCATGGCCAGGCACTGCGCCAAGCCGACCTTGAGGGCGTCCATGGGCGTCATGGCATCCACGCTGTGCACGCGGGTCACATTGGGGTTGTTGGCCTGGCGGCGCTCGGCCCACAAAATGATGAAGCCGCCCAAAATAAAGGCGCTGGCCACCACCTCAGGGGTGAACAAATTGGCTTTGATGGCTTTGCCAAACGCCAGCCCCAAAATCACCGCCGGAAAGAACGCAATCAGCACGTTAAGGGCAAAGCGCTGGGCCTGCTTTTCCGTTGGCAGCGCCACCACGGTGTCGCGAATCTTTTGCCAGTAAACCAAGATGACTGCGAAGATGGCGCCGGTTTGAATGGCAATGTCAAACACCTTGGCCTTGTCATCGTCAAACCCCAGCAGTGAGCCGGCCAGAATCAAGTGTCCGGTGGACGAGATGGGCAAAAACTCCGTCAACCCTTCGACGATGCCCATGATGGCGGCTTTAAGCAGCAAAACGATATCCAAGTGATCACTCCCTGATGTTGTCAATGTTGATTGGCGGCAATTATCGCCCCGGCTTGGCGGGCCTTCAGCCCGCCACTCGCGCTTTACACAAGCCCTTCACACCGCTCACTCGGCATCTCGTCGCATGCCGCTCGCCAGCATTCCGTTGGAAGAGCAAAGTTCAGCCATCGCTACTTGGCCCAACACCCCGTTGACCTGTGGCCGGCGTGGCTGGAACCAACCACGACAACCCTAAAATTTAGAAAGCGCTCGCCATGCTCACTCAAATCGCCAGCCACACGCCCTTCTAGGTTTGGTTTTTGCTCCTTGCCCTGGTGTGGCTGGGCCACAGCCAAAGCAAGCGCCGTATCGCATCCCTGGGCAAAGTGGCCCTTCTTCCACTCGTCATGGTGGGCTTGTCACTGCAGGGCACCATCCACGCTTTCGGACTGCAGCCGCTGGTGCTTGGCGCTCGGGCCATAGCGGGTCTGATCGCGATGGCGCTGGTGATGGGCCAGGCCTTGCCCGACTCGACCCGCTATGACGCCGCCAGCCAACGATTTGACTTGGCCGGCAGTTGGCTGCCCATGGGGCTGATTCTGGGCATTTTTTGCACCAAATCCACCGGGGCACCGTGGTGCAAGCCCTGGCCGTGGAATCGGTCACGCGAGACGACACCGGCAAACTCAGCCTCACCCTGCGGGGCCGCGCTGACAAACTGCCGGTTAGCCGGCTTTACGCCCACCGCTTCAAAGCGATGTAAATCGAACGGCGTCCCCAGACCAGCTCGATTGGCCCGGTTGGCGTGTTTGGCTTTTAGATTGGCGCGTTTGGCTAGTTCCACGGCGTGATTTGCTCTCTAAACTGGGCACCATTCCAGTCCACAGAAAGCCACGCCATGAACTCATCCCCTCCCTCTTCCCGCAAAGTTGCCCTGGTCACCGGCGCTTCCGCCGGCATTGGCAAAGCCACCGTGCGCCGCTTGCTCAAAGACGGCTGGACAGTTTACGGCGCCGCCCGCCGCACCGAGCAAATGGCCGACATCGCCGCTGAGGGTGCCAAAGTGCTGGCTCTGGATGTCACGGGTTGAGTCCAGCATGCAAGACGCCATTGACGCACTGCTCAAGGCTGAAGGCCGCCTGGATGCTTTGGTGAACAACGCCGGTTATGGCTCTTACGGCACCATCGAAGACGTGCCGCTGGACGAGGCCCGCCGCCAGTTTGAGGTCAACGTGTTCGGCCTGGCTCGCCTGTCCCAGCTGGTTTTACCTACCATGCGCCAAGCCAAAAGCGGCACCATTGTGAACATCAGCTCCATGGGCGGACGCATCTGGATGCCTGTGGGCGGCTGGTACCACGCCACCAAATACGCCGTTGAAGTCCTGTCAGACGCCATGCGGGTTGAGGTTAAACCCTTTGGCGTCAACGTGGTGGTGGTTCAGCCCGGCGCCATCGAGAGCGAATGGTCAGGCATCTCCGCGCGCAACCTGCTGGCCAACTCCAAGGGCTCGGTTTACAGCGCACTCATCCAGCCCATGGCGGCATTGCTGGGCAACTACGCCAACGCCGCCAGCCCGGACGTGGTCGCCAACGCGGTCTCCCGCGCCGTGAACTGCGCCAACCCCCGACGCCGCTACGCCACGCCCATGGACGCCAAAGCGCTCATCTTTCTGCATTGGCTGCTGCCCACCTTTGCGTGGGAGGCATTGGTGCGCACGGCCGTTCAATCTGCCGCGCAAAGCGCTGCCAAAAAAGCCGGGCAAACCACCTGACCCCATCAACCCACCACCGGAGCCACCCATGAACCACGCCAACGCCTTTGCCGTCAACCCTGGTTGGCGGGTGCTGCTCAGCGACTTTGGGCTCGATCCGTCCGACGTGTTGCGGCGCGCCGAGCTGCCGGGCGACTTATTCGTCCGCCCCCAGGCCAACCTCAGCACGGCCGAGTACTTTCGGCTTTGGCGCGCCCTGCAAGACGAGTCCGGTGAGCCCACCCTGCCCATTCGGCTGGGTTCGGGGATTTCGGTTGAGGCGTTTGATCCGCCCATTTTTGCGGCCCTGTGCAGCCCAAACCTGAACACCGCCCTGCAGCGCATTGCCCGCTACAAGGCGCTCACCTGCCCAGTGGCGCTCACCATCGACATCCAGCCCGATCACACATCCATGCAAATAGAGTGGTTGGCACAAGCCGACACCCCGCCCGCCTCGCTCATCGGCGCAGAACTGGTGTTTTTTGTGCAACTCGCCCGGCTGGCCACCCGCACCCGCGTGCAGCCGCTGGACATCAGCAGCCCCGTCGCGTTGCAGCCAACAGAGGCCTACACCGCCTATTTCGACGTGCCGGTGCGCCGGGCGCCCCAGTACCAACTGGTGTTTTCGGCCGCCGACGCAGCCCGCCCGTTTCTCACAGCGGATGAAAAAATGTGGCAATTCTTTGAGCCCGAATTGCAAAAACGGCTCAACGAACTCAGCCTGGGCGCCTCGATGAGCGAGCGCGTCAACGCCGCCCTGCTGGAGCGCCTGCCCAGCGGCGGCGCCAGCATGGCCGCCATGGCCCGTCAGCTGGGGGTGAGCACACGCACACTGCAGCGCCGCCTGCAAGACGAGGGGCAGAGTTTTCAGGGTCTGCTCAATCAGACGCGGGAGAAGCTCGCCAGCCACTACCTCGCCCACTCGGCCTTGTCGGGCGCGGAAATCTCTTTTTTGCTGGGTTTTGAAGACCCCAAGTCGTTTTTCAGGGCCTGTCAACAATGGACGGGGGCCACCCCTGAGGCCACGCGCGCGCCTGCACCCCGGCCACTAAAAAACCCGGCCCCAAGCTCGGATGCTCGGGTTCATGGGAAGATGGTTTTAATGACCACTATTGGCACGACCATGTCTGAACCCCTCACTCTCGACTTGCTTCCCCTGTTTCCGCTGGGCACCACGCTGTTCCCTGGTGGCTTGCTGCCACTGCGCATTTTTGAGATGCGTTACCTCAGCATGATTGGCAAGTGCCACAGCACTGGCGCGCCGTTTGGGGTGGTCACCTTGACGCAAGGCGCCGAAGTGCGCCAGCCCGACCACGGCTCGCAGGGCGGCGATGGTTTTGTGCAAGAGGCCTTTCACGGTATTGGCACTCTGGCCACCATTACCGAATTCACCGAGCCCCAAGCCGGGCTGATGGTGATTCGCTGCACCGGCCAGCAGCGCTTTCAGATCACCCACCGCGAGCAACTCAAACACGGCCTGTGGACGGCCAACGTCACCTTGATCGCCCCGGACATGGCTGTGCCCATTCCGCCAGATTTGCAAAACGTCGCCACCGCACTTGGCAACGTACTCGACTCTTTGAACGCACGGCAAGGCGCGTCAGAGCCGCCGCCGGTGACCACGCCCTACCAGCTGGACGACTGCGCCTGGGTCGCCAACCGCTGGTGCGAGCTGCTGCCCATGCCCCCACTGATCCGCCAGCAAATGATGGCGTTGGACAACCCCCTGGTTCGGCTGGAACTGGTGAGCGACGTGTTGCAGCGCACTGGCATTGCATCCTGAACCGGTGCACACCGGCGCAATAGTTGCCGCTGCGCGGGTTGATCTGGTAATGTGCGCTAAAGCCGTCGGCCCCGCCCAATGTCAAAACCAATCAGAGAGTGAGACCTGCCATGTCCATGATGTACACCACCGCGGCCCAACACGCGCCGGAAAACAAGATGCGTCTATACCCCACACAGGTCATCAACATCATTGGCGGACCGGGCTGCGACAAAACGCTGTACTCGTCTGCCATCATCCTGAACCTGAATCTGCGCCACAAAACGGTGGAGTTTTTGCCCGACTACGCCAAAACCCTGGTCTGGCACAAAGACCATGAGGCGCTTAAAAACCAGTACCAGATTGCCCAGCGGCAAAACGAAATGTTAGAGGTGCTGGACGGGCAGGTGCAGTATTTGGTGACCGAGTGCCCGCTGCCCCAACTGCTGCACTACAACGCCCACTACCCCGACAACATTTGCGACATTGCCAAAACCCGGCTCAAAATTCTGGAATGGCACAAGCAACACAACAATGTGAATGTGCTGACGCAGCGCGGCGAGAAGAAATATATGCAGGCCGGGCGCTTTCAGTCCGAAGACGAAGCGCGCCAAATTGACCGCTCCATCCAGAACATGCTGGACGAAGAAGACATTCCCTACACGGTGCTGACTCCGGACTTTGAAGCCATCACCGCCTTTGCCAACACTTTGAACTGATTACCGGCTCAGCCCGGCACTTTCACCGGTGGCTCGGTGTCGAACTCGGTCTGCGCTGCCTCACCCCGCAGCCCGGCGGGCACCCAGGCACTCAAGCTGGCATGAATGGCGTCTTCGTGGCGCTGCCACCAAATACCCAAAGCCACCACGCCCAGCCCCAGCAGCGTGAGCGCAAACGGAAACAGCAGACTGTCCTGAAACACCCGGTGCGACAAATAGCCCAGGTAACCCGCCACCCCAAAAGCGCCCAGCACGGTGAACACCCGCCGCCCAATGGCCGCGCCCACAAACACCAACACCACATTGATGGCCGCGTAGGCCAACTTGCCCCACTCCGAGCCAGAGTCCCGCAAGCTCAAGCCCCCCCAGAACATCAGGGCGCCAAACAGATACAGCCAAAACGCAAAGTCCTGGCGCCAGTCCGGCTCGGTGGCCGCCCGGCAGCGTAAATCCACCCACACGGCCATGGCACAGGTCGCCAAACCAAACACCAGCGACACATCCCGGGAAAACTCCCAGCTGAAACCGTCGTTTTGCATCAACGCGCTGGCCAGGTCCATGCTCATGTACCAAAGCGTCACCGCCACCGGCATCACCATGAACGGCAAACGGTAGCGCCCCAACATCACCACGCCGGCCGCCAGCGCGGCAAATTCAAGCGTGATCCAGCGCCAGTTGATGTGTGTGTGATACGCCGAATAGCTCTCCGGCCCACCCGGTGGCCACAGCCCCATCAGCTGCTGCCCACACCACACCACCAGCGGCACCAGCACCACTGCCAACGTGGCCAAAATGCCCGCAGGCACCGGCAACTGGCGCTCCTTCAAATGGTCGGCCACCTTCAGGCAGGCCAGCAAATAAGCCGCGCTGATGGCCAGCAGGCCCCAGGCGCCAAAACTCTCCCAGCCCAAGGTCATGAACAGCGACATGGCGCCAATGGCCAACATGCCACCAAAGTAATACAGCGTGTTGGTAAAACTAAAGCGCGGGCCACTGGGCGCAGCCGCCACGGGGGCCACCCGGCGTGCCACGGGCTTCGGCACGGGAACCGCTTCAAAAGGCACTTGCTCACGGACGGCGGCCACCACCCGCGTTGGGCTGCCCGGCGTGGCCCAGTAGGCCCACAGCGTGTGCGCCATGGAAGGCATCACCGCCCCCTGCTCCACCGCTTCTTCTACATCTTTCCAGCTCAAGGTGACCCGCACCGCCGGGGCAAACACATCGTCCTGATCCGTGTCTGCCCAGCGGGTGGCCGCATTCAGCGGCATCGTGTCCGGGTTGTCTTTGCTCATAGAAATGAATCTTTCTTATTATTCAGTCGTCAAACGACTGGCCGCAACGATACCGCAAAGCCATGACAAGGCAAAGAACAAACGGGCCTCTAAAATCCGCGTCATGCAAGAACGCACCTCCCCCATTCAGCCCGCCGAACTTCCCAAAATACTGAAGCAAATCCACACCGAAGCCCAGGCACTGTATGGGCGCGGCAAAGTCGCCAGCTACATTCCCGAATTGGCCCAGGTGCCGGCGCACCAGTTTGGCATCAGCGTGGCACTGATTGACGGCAGCACCTACTCGGCGGGCGATGCATTCACGCCGTTCTCCACCCAAAGCGTCACCAAGCTCTTCACCTTTGTGATGGCGCTCAAACTTGTGGGGGACGACCTGTGGGAACGCGTGGGCCGTGATCCGTCAGGCGCCCGCTACAACTCGCTGGTTCAGTTGGAACCCGAAAACGGCAAGCCCCGCAATCCCTTTATCAACTCCGGCGCCCTGGTCATTGCCGACATCCTCACCAGCCGCTACACCTCCATGCCCAACGCCTTGCTGAGCGAGTTGCGCCGCCTCACCGACAACCCCCACTTAGGCTGGAACAGCAAGGTCGCCAAATCAGAGATCGACACCGGCCACCGCAACATCGCCATGGCGTTTTTCATGAAAAGCTACGGCAACTTCAACAACGCCCCCGAACTCGTGTTGGAAAACTACTGCCGCCAGTGCGCCATTGAAATGACCTGCACGCAGCTCGCCCAGGCCACCATGTTTCTAGCCAACGACGGCCAAGACATCACCCGCCACGGCCACCCCGGCGAAGAGTACCTTTCGCCCAGCGCCGCGCGCCGCGTCAACGCCCTCATGCTCACCTGCGGCGCCTATGACGCCGCCGGTGACTTCGCCTACCGCATTGGCCTGCCCGTCAAAACCGGGGTCGGCGGCGGCATCGTGGCCATCGTGCCCCACGTAGGCACCGTGGCCGTGTGGTCCCCCGAGCTGGACAGCACCGGAAACTCCGTGTTGGGCAGCTTTGCGCTTGAGCGGCTGGTACAGCTCACCGGCCTGCACCACGCCTGACCCGCGCGCTCCTGAAATAGGGAGGTTCGAGGTCTAAAATCACCAAAATGAGCCACCCCACCCCCGCCAACTCCAAGCCAGCCGCCAATGCAGCGTCTGAAACCGTCAAGCCCAGCAACTTTCTGCGCCAGATCATCGAATCTGACCTGGAAAAAGGCACCTACGCCCAGCGCCGCTGGGCCGGCACCCCCGGCGACGCCGCCCACCAGGCCACCGGCCAGCCCGACCCCGCCAAAATTCGCACCCGCTTTCCGCCCGAGCCCAACGGCTACCTGCACATTGGCCACGCCAAAAGCATCTGCATCAACTTTGGCCTGGCGCGCGACTACGGCGGCGTGTGCCACCTGCGCTTTGACGACACCAACCCGGAAAAAGAAGACTTGGAGTACGTCAACACCATTCAAAACTCTGTGCGCTGGCTCGGCTTTGACTGGAACGGCTCACCCACCGCCCCGCCCTACCAGGCCAGCGACTACTTTGACTTCATGTACCGCGCCGCGGAATATCTCATTGAAGCCGGCCACGCCTACGTGGACGAACAAACCGCTGACCAAATGCGCGTCAACCGCGGCGACTTCAGCAAACCCGGCACCGACAGCCCGTTTCGCGCCCTCAGCATCGAGCACCACCTGACCCGCTTTCGCCAAATGCGCGACGGCCGCCTCGAAGACGGCTCCATGGTGCTGCGCGCCAAGATTGACATGGCCTCGCCCAACATCAACCTGCGCGACCCCGCCATCTACCGCATTCGCCGCGCCACCCACCACGCCACCGGCGACAAATGGTGCATCTACCCCATGTACACCTTTGCGCACCCCATTGAGGACGCGTTGGAGCAAATCACCCACAGCCTGTGCACACTAGAGTTTGAAGACCAGCGCCCCTTTTACGACTGGCTGCTCGCCCGCCTCATTGACGGCGGCCTGCTGGCCGGCCCCGCGCCCCGGCAATATGAATTTGCCCGCCTCAACCTCACCTACGTCATAACCAGCAAACGCAAACTCGCCCAACTGGTGTACGACCAAAAAGTCAACGGCTGGGACGACCCCCGCATGCCCACAATAGTTGGCTTGCGCCGCCGGGGCTACACCCCTGAAAGCCTGCAACTGTTTGCCGACCGCATTGGCGTCACCAAAAGCGACAGCTGGATCGACTACAGCACCCTGGAAGGCTGCCTGCGCGAAACCCTGGACGGTAGCGCCACCCGCGCCATGGCTGTGCTGGACCCCATCAAGTTGGTGCTTACCAATTGGGACGAGGTCATGGGCGCGGATGTGCAAGACGAATGCACCGCCCCCATTCACCCCCACCACCCCGAGCTGGGCACGCGCACCTTCTCTATCGGAAAAGCAGTCTGGATTGAGCGCAGCGACTACGAAGAAACCCCGCCCAAAGGCTTCTTCCGACTTTTCCCTGGCAACAAAGTGCGCCTGAAATACGGCCACGTCATTGAGTGCACCGGCGCCAATAAAGACGCCGACGGCAACGTCACCGAAGTGCTGGCCACCCTCATCCCCGACACCAAGAGCGGCACACCCGGCAGCGACTCCGTCAAAGTCAAAGGCGTGATCACCTGGGTAGGCGTGGCCGACGCGCTGGACGCAGAAGTGCGCCTGTACGACCGCCTCTTCCTCGACCCCCAGCCCGACGCCGGCGGCAAAGACTTCATCGAAGCCCTGAACCCCAACAGCCTCAAAGTGGTGCAAGCCAAGATCGAGCCGTCCCTGGGCCGTGCCCGCGCCGACCAGAAGTTCCAGTTCGAACGCCACGGCTACTTTGTGGCTGACGGTGTGGACCACACGACGAAGAAGCCGGTGTTTAACTTTTCGGTAGGTTTGAAGGATAGTTGGGGGAAGTGATCGTAAAACCCAACCTGCGCCGCCTTGTGTTGCAATTCTTTCCTGCCCTAAAGGCGCTGAAAAACTGAATCATGCGGACGCCAGTCTGGAGGGACTGGACACTCCCACCTCTGTCAACGCTCGCCCACGGCGATTAGCCGCTAAATTCGAAAACCACATACAAGGGATTAAAAAAAAATGAATGAAGCGCTCGAAGAAAAGAAAATATTTCAAGTGGATGAGGTTTTCACACCCTCCTCTCCAGCCATCGCCTGCTATGTGCCCCGTGATGAGAGAACAAACGATAAATTGGTGAACGCCCTAAAAACAAGAGGAAAACAAATTGTTGTTTACGGTCACAGTGGTTCGGGAAAAACGACGCTTCTTCTAAATAAACTAAATGAGGTTTATGAGAATCACCTCACTAGTCGCTGCATGAAAGGCATGACTGTGGATTTGCTACTTCAGGATGCATTCTCTCAGCTAGCTCCATTTTATGAAGTTGAGGTAACAACTACTAAGAAAAGCTCAGAGGATTATGCAATTGAAGCATCATTTCAGACGATCAAGGCTAGCATAAACAGTTCTAAAGGAACCGATCAAGAAACAAAATCTCAAAGATTGGTTCAGCCTCAACTTACAGCGCATGCGCTTGCGAAGTTGCTTGGGGTAAAAGGTCTATACTGGGTCATCGAAGATTTTCATAAGGTGGATGATCCAGAAAAGAAAAAACTCTCCCAAGTCATGAAAATTTTCATGGATTGCGGAGCTGAATACCCTCTACTAAAAATAATTACTTTGGGAGCAGTCCAAACTGCACGACAAGTCGTCGAATACGACGATGAAATGCGAAATCCCGTTTCTGAAATTGAAATTCATCTAATGGAACATGATGAAATTCTCAAAATAATCTCAACCGGAGAAACAAGACTAAATATTGAATTCTCAGATAAAATAAAAAAACTGATCGCAAAATACTCTGCAGGCCTGCCAGCTGCATGCCATCAACTCTGTCTAAATGCCTGCCACGCCAGTGGGATTATGGAAACCGGTTCAACCGTTGTTAAAATATCCAATGATGATATTAAAAAAGCTGTTGAAACTTACGTCGAAGAAACATCAGACAGCATTAGAAGTCGATTTGAAAAAGCATTAAAACCAAATAGAAATTCAAAGCATAATATTGCAAAAAATATTATTCAACTACTTAGTGATTACTCAGATTCAGGAGCAAGTAGATTTGAGTTACTTCAAAAAATAAAGCGAGAAATTCCAACTTACACTGACTCTAGTCTGCGTCGTATGTTGAGCACTCTAACACTACCAACATCAGGCGAAGTGATTCGTCATAGTCAAAATTCAGGCCTCTATGCATTTTCAAATCCACTTTATCATGCATATGCAATGACTATTTTTCATAAAGTTGATAACTCACAAATTGATATTGAAAATATCGACTTGGATTTTCCAACCTTAGTTAGACTTTTGGAAAAGGAACTCCAAAAGCGCGGCGTTCAGAGAGCGGTTTGAATATCTTCAACAGTTTCCCATTGATCTCTGAGTAGTATTTTTGAAAAAGCTCCGCCCCAAAACCATCCAAATCTACCTCCCCGCTGGCGATCCGCGCGGTGTTCGCGTCGCCGAGATCACGACGCGCATTGTTCGTGTGATCGAAATTCCGCGCAGCCAGTTGCAAGACTTCCTGAAGATGCCCGAAGCGCAACAGGTGAGTTTGTACTTTTTGATCGGCGAATTGTCTGAAGCGGGACTGCCGCGCACCTACATCGGACAGTCCGGCAACGTGGGCAAACGGTTGTCTCAGCACAACCAAGAGAACGACAGAGGCAAGGATTTCTGGAACCGGGCGCTGGTGGTGGTGTCAATCACCAACAGCCTGACGCAAACGCATGCGCTGTTTTTGGAGTGGTTCGCCATTGGTGAGGCAACCAAGGCCGGGCGCTACAGCCTGGAGAACGGCAACACGGGCGCCCGGCCCCACACACCAGCCCCGCTGGAGGCAGACTGCCACGAGATTCACGAAACTGCTGCCACCCTGCTGGCCACACTGGGTCAGCCCATTTTTGAACCCTTGAGCAATACAACGGCCTCGGCAGGACCCAAAGAGTTGTTCTATTGCAAAAGCTCAGACGCAGATGGCGTGGGCGAGTACACCAGTGAAGGCTTTGTAGTGCTTAAAGGCTCACAAGGCCGCGCAGAGGTGACGCCCTCCATTCGAGGCACATCCAATGAGCGGCTGCGCAAGCAATTGGTTTCCGAGGGAATCATGTCCCCCGTGGGCAGCATGCTTGAATTCACCCGCGACCACCTGTTTGCCAGCCCCAGCAGCGCCGCCTGCATCCTGATGGGCCGCCCCGCCAACGGCTGGACAGAGTGGAAGGCCGCGAATGGAAAGACGATGGATGAAGTGAAGCGGCAAGTGGTTAGCTCGGTGGCAGACCTCAGCTGAGTATGCTCCGCTTTTCATAGCTGCCTGCGCATATCCTACAAGGGATAGAGGCCTATTTCATTAAGAAATTTCTCAAAAATACCCAATAAGGGTATGATCAAACCCAATATGGGTATTTCAATCTCTCCCCCCGCATCAACGTCACTGGCGGATGCGCTGTTCCCCAAAGTGCGCCAACGCGTGCTGGCGGTGCTGTTTGGCGCGCCAGATCGCAGTTTTTACGCCACAGAGGTCATCGCCTTGGCCCAATCTGGCTCGGGCGCGGTGCAGCGGGAGTTGGCCGGTCTGTCCGAGGCGGGTTTGCTGACGGTGACCCGGCAGGGCAACCAGAAGCATTACCAGGCCAATGCCGGCGCGCCGGTGTTTGCCGAGTTGCGCGGCTTGGTGCTCAAGACGGTTGGCCTGGCTGACGCCCTGCGCGCCGGCCTTGCACCGCTGGCCGGGCAGATTGACTTGGCCTTTGTCTACGGCTCGGTTGCGCGGCAGCAAGACACGGCCCAAAGCGATGTGGACCTGATGGTCGTCAGCTCCAGCCTGGGCTATGGCGAGCTGTTTGGTGCATTGGAAAGTGCCACTTTGGCGCTGGGCCGAAAGGTCAACCCCACGCTTTACGCGCCTGCCGAATGGGACAAGCGCATTGCCCTAGACAGCGCTTTCATCACCCGCGTCCTGTCACAGCCCAAAATTTGGCTCATCGGCAACGAGGAACAACTCCATGCACCCAGCGCTTGACAACCTGTGCGGCCCGGCAAGTCCCTCAAACCAGAGGCGCCAGACGCGAATGAACTGGCAGGCCTGCTGCGCACCGGCACAGCCCGCTTGCACGATGCTCGCAACACCACGCTGGCATTAGAGAGCCGTTTCGACCTAGCCTACAACGCGGCGCATGCCTTGTGCTTGGCGGCTCTGAGGCGCATGGGCTACCGCGCTGCCCACCGCTATATCGTGTTTCAGGTCTTGCCGCACACGCTGGGCTTGGGCCCCGAGGTGTGGCGTGTGCTGGACAAATGCCACAACACCCGCAACCTTGGCGAGTACGAAGGCCTTCTGGATGTCGATGAGCGCTTGGTCAACGATCTGATTGAGGCTACGGCAGCGGTTGCCAAGGCGATACAGCCTTAGCGAGCGCTGGCTGTTTTGCGCCGGATGTGCAGGCGACACCGTTTATCCCCTCACCCGCCGGCACCTCCTTGATCTCCAACCAAAGGGAACCATGACCCTGCTCAGCAAAACATTCACCAGCGGGCGCATCCGCCTGGCTGACTACAACGCCGAGTCTCAGCAGCTGGACTTGCATTGGGACAACAAGAGCACGCTGGCTTACAAGCAGGTGCCGCAAGAGGTGTTTCGCCGCCTGTGCAGCGCGCCCAACCCAACGACTTACTGGGAAGACCGCATTGCCGAGGAATACCCCAAGGGCCGGCCCATGACTTCTGTCGCCGTGCCCGCAGGCACCAAAACCCTCAATGACTTGTTTGGACCGGACGCTTAAACCAGCCGACCGACGGTTTGCGGCCATGTGGGTGCTGCCTGCGATGGGTGTTTCGGACTTGAAACTGCTACGCTTTTAGTAGCTTCTTGCTCAGGTATTGCGGGGGCTATAGGCCTATTTCTCTTGTAATTCACGACCCTACCCCCTTTGGGCGTTATCCAACCCCATTTGGGGTCTCATGTGCCGCCAGTCGCGGCGAACGGCGGGCGAAGCTAAGGCAGCAGGTTTGCATTTAGTCAGCACTCCGTCAAACTGAAGACTGGCGCTGCCCCTCTGGCTTGTAAGATCGCGCCTTTTTTAGCCTGGATACGGAAACTGCATGCCCACCACCCAAAACAAACCCTTCGTGATCGGTGTCGCCGGGGGCAGTGGCAGCGGCAAGTCCACGGTGACGCGCGAGGTGCTAGCTTCGGTGGGGCCGGAGATGGTGGCGATCGTGATGCAGGATGACTACTACCTGGACCAGACGCACCTGTCGCCCGAGGAGCGCCGCCTGACCAATTACGACCACCCCAAGGCGTTTGACTGGCCGCTGATGGTGCAGCATGTGCGCACACTGCGCAGCGGCCAGCCCATTGAGATGCCGATGTACGACTTTGCAGCGGACAACCGCTCCAGCCAGACCATCACGGTGAAGCCTGCGCCGGTGATCGTGATTGAGGGACTGTTTGCGCTGTTTGACGCTGATTTACGCAAGATGATGTCGCTGAAGATTTTTGTGGACACCGCCTCTGACGTGCGCTTTATTCGCCGCCTGCAACGCGACATGGCCGAGCGCGGCCGCAGTGCCGACAGCGTGATTCAGCAGTACCTTGAAACCGTGCGCCCCATGCACAAGCAGTTCATTGAGCCCACCCGGCGCAACGCCGATGTGATCTTGCCGCACGGGGCCAACGGCCCGGCGGTTGACATCATCACCACCAAAGTCAGCAGCCTGATTCGCGACCTAAAGCCCGCCTGACGCCACGACCAACTTGCTACGCTTTTAGCAGCTGGTTTCTCAGGCTGCACTAGCGCCAGAAGCCAATTTCGCTTAAGAAAATGCATCCGTTCGACGTGGGCCCAAGGGAAAGATGCCGGCGCCTGTGCTGCTGTACTGCTACATTGCCGGCATGGCTTCAACCCAACTCCTGCGCCTTGCCTGAGGCGCCACACGCACCATGAACATCCAGTTGTATGCATTCGACACGCCCAATGGCCGCAAGATCAGCGTGGCCCTTGAAGAGATGGGTTTGCCTTACGACGTTCAGGTGGTCGACATTGGCAAAGGCGAGCAGAACGCGCCGGAGTTTCTGAAGATCAGCCCCAACAACAAGATCCCGGCCATCGTTGACCCGCTGGGACCGGACGGCGAGCCAATCAGCGTTTTCGAGTCTGGCGCCACCCTGATTTTTTTGGCCGAGAAGTCGGGCAAATTTCTGCCACGCGACGCGCGCAAGCGAATTGCCACCCTGGAGTGGTTGATGTTCCAGATGGGCGACTTCGGCTCGATACCTGGGCAGGTACACCATTCTCTGGCACTGGAGAACGAGGTGGACCGCCGCTATGGGCTTGAGCGTTACATGGCCGAGACCCGGCGCCTGTATGGGGTGGTGGAACGACGACTTCAGGGCCGGGAGTTTTTCGCGGACGAGTTGTCGATCGCCGATTTTGCAATTCTGGGCTGTGCCTGGCGCCCCCATCGGCACCAGATCGATCTGGCTGATTTTCCGCAGATGCACCGCTGGTATCTGGCGATGATGGCGCGCCCAGCGGTGGCGCGTGGGTTTGCGGTGCCGCTGCGCCGCCCTGCCACGAACTGAGGCCGCGGCGCCTGCAACCTCCCCGACTGGCGGGCGGGCGACCGGCTCCAATCATGTTGCGCATGGTGCGGGCATCGGTGCGGGTCATGCCGCAGCGCTCGCCCACTTGACTGGGTGTCATGCGCGAATTGGCGTCATCAAAGCACTCAATGAAGGCCAGCCCATTTTCCCGACCGGCGCACGAGCAATTGTGGCCGCAGGATTTTCATTGACACCACTAGACCGGGACGTGCGATATTGCTATGTTTACCGTAGCTTCATACGCCTACTGAACGGGGGCCAGAGGCGAATTACTCATATAAATCGCGACTGCACGCGGCGTGGGTGCAAACCAAGTCAAACGGGGGGATTTTGGGTGGCGCTGCGCTGGGCCAATCCAGTTGCGCCGCGACGGCGTGGGGCGTCGCGGGCGCTGAAAAGTCAATTGCTGGCGTTACTTCTTGCCGCCTCCGCCACCACCGCCATTGCCGCCGCCGTTTCCGCCTCCATTGCCACCACCATTGCCGCCGGAATTGCTATTGCTATTGCTATTGCTGCCCTTGCCACTCATGGTTTCGCTGCGCTCGGTGCGCTCGCGGCTGGCTTTGGCTTCAGCGCGAGCCATGGTTTTGGTTGTGCGGCTTTCTGCCATTTCGACGCGTTTGGGGTCATCGGCGTGCTTGGTGCGGTTGGCCGCGCTCACGATGGGGCCCAGTTTGAGGCCCAGTGAGTTGGCAATTGCGCCCCAGCCCATGCCGCTGGTGCGCTTTGCGTCAATGGATTGAACGGCTGCGGCCAACTCGGCTTTGGTGGGGTTGGTGATGCCTTGCTTGTTCAAGTCAGCCAGCGCGATCTGGGTGGCAAAGTCTTGCTTCGAGGTTTTCGTGGCAGGCTTGGGGGCCGGCGCGGTGATGGTTGGCGCGGCCGTGACCGTTGCCTCCACCGTGACGGCCGTCTGGGCCTGGACGCCCAGACTGGTGAGCAGGGCAACTGAGGCAAGGGCCTTGATCAATACATGGGCAGTGGGTCGCATGAAATCTCCATGGGGTTAAAGCGGGAACGCCGCTCAGTCTAGTGGCGAACCGGGGTACCGGGCTGCTTGAGTTGTAACAAGTTCACCCGAACGGAGCAGCAACTAGCGCTGCAGCCCAGCCACAACACTTTTCCCACCGGGTTGTGCCTGCGCCGCCACCCGCATGGCCGATGCGCTTTTTCCCAAGTTGCGCCAGCGCGCGCCAACGGTGTTGTTTGGGGCGTCCGACCGCAGCTTTTTCGCCAATAAGGTGACCGCCCTGGCGCAGTCCAACACAGGGGCGGTGCAACGTGAGTTGACGGGTCTGTCGGCAGTGGGGTAAGCCGACGTGTTTGGCGCCCAAAGCGTCCGCAACCTGGCTGGATATGAGGGTCTTCTGGAGGTCGATGAGCGACTGCGGGTCAAAAAAAGTGCTTCTGGCCTGGCATGTTGATGCCCCTGGTGACCTCTTTTTGGGCTTTGACCTCCAACAAGCGTCAGACAAGATGGCGCGACCGTCAAATATTGCTGTTTTTTTAGAAGCAGCCCGAACATAAAGAATAAGGGCTACAGGCCTATTGGGTATTAACCTTTCCAAATGAAACGGTTTAGGGTGCTACCGCACAGATCAACGCGGCCATAGGACTTAGGATGGAGTTTTAGGAGCCAAAAAATGACCCTTCAAGCCACCATCAAAGACCACGTCACCTACACCCCCGGAGACGGCGCACCGATCGAGATTCCACCTGGCCCGGTGGAGGTGGACCTGAGCATCGACAGCGCGACACTCAGTTGGACGGAAGAGAACGGCACCCCCGGTTTGGCGGCGATTCCAATAACCCAGTACAACGACTATGTGGAGAGCAAGCAGATCACACTGAACGGCTAGCGCATTGGCCCTGCGTCGCCTCGCGATGCAAGCAAGCAACCGCCCGCGCCGCACGGCTTTCACCCTACCTCTTGCTCTGGTCTTGTACCGCACAGGCACATTGAGCACGGGGTTCCTCCCCAGTCGATCCCTGCATGACCACCACCCCTCAAGCAGCACAGCTGTTTGACAGTTGGCGCCAGGTGGTAGCCAGAAGTGCTGCGGTTTTGATAGCTACTACCGCATGCGCAACGTTCGCTACAACCCGATTTTGGCAACATCGCCCGCCAGTCAGGGCAAAACTTCATAAAAATACTTACCCCCGTCCCCTGTGGGCGGACCTGTGGATAAGCATGTTCACAAGCCGCCCAAGCCGCGTGCTTGTTGGCTTTGCCGGGTGCGCTTAAATATTAAGCAGACCCCTGTCCGCCGAATTCAGCGGCTTCCTGGTGTGGTAAGGCGGCCGTCTGGCTGCACAGGCTTGGGCCGTCGCCATGAAATTCGAGGCGCCTACCGAGCCGTGCCGGGACGCAGCACCTTTTCCACCGGGTTGTGGCGCAGCCTGAAGGCGTCTGGCATGCCGGAGCCGAGCAAGGGGCGCAGGTACATGCGAAAGGCGTCGGTCACGTCGGTGCCGCTGCTGGAGATGAACTCGTCTTCCATAACGCGGGTTTTGCCGGCCACGGCCTCCAAGGGCAGCAATTCGTAGTCCACCGAGTAAAAGCCGGTGCGTTTGATGGCGACCGAGCCGCTGGTGGCGCCCCACAGGGCGAATTGCACGGCTTTTTCGCCGACCTCGCGAGCTTCGCGCTGGTCCACATCAGACACGCAGCCGATGAAGGAGCGCTGCAGGTAGCCAAAGGTGTCGCCGCGCACGCGCTTGATGTTGAGCTTGGACTTGATCTCCTGGCAAAGCAAGTCGGCCAGCGCACCGTTGCCTGAGAGTTGCACGTTGCCGTGGTCGTCATGCTCCAGGTCTTTGGCCAGCAAGGCGGCCATGGGGGTGCCAGAGGCGTCGTGAATGCCCTCAGACACGGCGATGACGCAGCGGCCATAGCGCTCATAGATGGCTTTCACATCGGCCAAAAATTGCTCCAGCACAAAGGTGCGCTCGGGCAGGTAGATGAGGTGGGGGCCGTCGTCGGGAAACTTTTTCCCCAAGGCCGAGGCGGCGGTTAAAAACCCGGCATGGCGGCCCATGACCACGCCCACGTAAACGCCGGGCAAGGCGGCGTTATCCAGATTGGCCCCAGCAAAGGCCTGCGCCACAAAGCGGGCAGCCGAGGGAAAACCGGGGGTGTGGTCGTTGCCCACCAAGTCGTTGTCAATGGTTTTGGGAATGTGGATGCAGCGCAGCGGGTAGCCGGCCTTGGCGGCTTCCTGGCTGACGATGCGCACGGTGTCGGACGAGTCGTTGCCGCCAATGTAGAAAAAGTGCTCAATCTCATGCGCCTGCAACACTTTGAAAATTTCCTGGCAATAAGGCAGGTCGGGCTTGTCGCGGGTGGAGCCCAGCGCGGAAGACGGGGTATTGGCCACCATTTCCAGGTTGTGATGGGTCTCCTGGGTGAGGTCGACAAAGTCTTCGTTGACAATGCCGCGCACGCCGTGGCGGGCGCCGTAAATGCGCTCAATGTTGCCAAAGCGCCTGGCCTCCAGCGCCACGCCCACCAGGGACTGGTTGATGACGGCGGTGGGGCCGCCGCCTTGGGCAACAAGAATTTTTCCGGATGGCATGCGTGTCTCCTTGTGAATAAGGTCATCTGAAGGGCTACCGTGTCATTTTGCACCGGGCGTTTTGGGGCCTCTCTTAGAATGGCGCCCTTTTCCCAAATTTGACAACGCCCCTCATGAATATCACCGTCAACGACGACCTGCTTGCCTATATCGACCCGCTGACCGCCGACGAACACGCCGCGCTGGAGCGCAGCATTTTGGCCGAGGGCTGCCGCGACGCGCTGGTGCTGTGGGGCGAGGTGCTGGTGGACGGGCACAACCGCTACGGCATTTGCCAGAAGCACGGCATTGCCTTCAACACGGTGCAAAACACCAAATTCAAAACGCTGGACGACGTGCACCTGTGGATGATTGACCAGCACCTGGGCCGTCGCAGCGTGTCGGACTTTCAGC
Organism: Rhodoferax sp. PAMC 29310; assembly: GCF_017948265.1. Lineage (NCBI taxonomy): Bacteria > Pseudomonadati > Pseudomonadota > Betaproteobacteria > Burkholderiales > Comamonadaceae > Rhodoferax > Rhodoferax sp. PAMC 29310. The sequence goes on from NZ_CP072852.1 coordinate 1,770,934, forward strand.
GCGGGGTGCTGGCCCTGCGCAAAAAAGACATTCTGAACACACGCGCGCAAACGCCCAAAGAGCCACCGCGTGCCGCCGTGGGCGACGAACCCGTGGCTGAGCTGCAGCCCTGGGAAGACGGCCTGGAGCCGATGGTGACGCGTGAGGCCATGGCCAAAGCGGCACGGGTGAGTAGTGCCACCATTCAGCAGATTGAAAAGATTCAAAAGTCAGCCACGCCCGAACTGGTGGACGCGGTGAAGGCCGGCACTATTTCCATCAACGCCGCCGCCACCGTGGCGTCCCTGCCCGCTGAAGAGCAAGTCGCGGCGGCCGCCGGTGGCAAGAAAGAGCTGCAACAAGCCGCCCGCCAGGTGCGCAACGCCCAAGCCGTGGCCCGCACCACCGCCGAGTCCACCGAGGGCACGATTGCCCGCTTGCGCCAGCAGGTAGAAGAGTTGAAGACCGAGAACGCCGCGTTAAAGGCCAAGCTGGAAGAGTTGCGCGCAGGCGCCTAACTTGGCCTCATTGGGCCTTAGTGGCGGGCGGTTGGCGCCGCTGAATCAAGTCCCAGAGGTTGCCGTAGAGGTCGGCAAACACAGCGACGATGCCATAGGGCTCGTCGCGCGGGGTTTCCTGAAACTTCACACCCTGGGCTGCATAAGTGGCATGGTCGCGCCAAAAATCGTCGGTGTAGAGGATGAACATGACTCGCCCGCCGGCCTGGTTGCCCACAAAGCGGTCTTGCTCTTCGCCTTTGGCCTGCGCCAGCAGCAACCCCGCGCCCACCGAGCCGGGTGGCGACACGACCACCCAGCGCTTTTTTTGCGCGGGCATGGCGATGTCTTCGACCAGCGCAAAGCCCAGCTTGCCCACATAAAAAGCCAGCGCTTCGTCATAGTCACCGACGACGAGGGTCACCAAACCGAGTTGTTGTTGCATGGGCGGACCTCTTGAAAAACGCTTGTGGTACTGGTCAGAGTTGCGCGGCGTGAAACTTCAAATGATCGGCCATGAAGGTCAAGATGAAGTAGTACCCATGGTCATACCCGGCGTGCTGACGCAGCGTCAAAGGCTGGCCGACCTGGGCACAGGCGGCTTCCAGTAAGCCGGGATGCAATTGCGTGGGTAAAAACTTGTCGCCCAGACCTTGATCGATCAGGATGCCGGCTGGGAATGGCGCCTTCATCTGGGCGGCCATGAGGGCGATGGCATCGTGGGCGGCCCAGGTGGTGCGGTCAGCACCGAGATAGCCGGTGAAGGCTTTTTCGCCCCAGGGGCATTGGCTGGGTGCGCAGATGGGCGCAAAGGCCGACACCGACTTGAACAGTGCCGGGTACTTGAGCGCCAGCGTGAGCGCACCGTGGCCGCCCATGGAGTGGCCAAAAACGCCCAGCCGCGCCAAGTCCACCGGCAAGGATTGCCCCAAGAGCGGCAGCAACTCGGCGGTGAGGTAGCTTTCCATGCGGTAGTTTTGGGCCCAGGGCACCTGCGTGGCGTCCAGGTAAAACCCAGCCCCCACGCCAAAGTCCCAGCTCTCAGCCTCGCCGGCCACGCCCGCGCCGCGTGGACTGGTGTCGGGCGCAATCAGGGCCATCCCCAGCTCGGACGCCAGGCGCTGTGCACCGGCCTTGGCCATGAAGGTTTCCTCGGTGCAGGTGAGCCCGGCCAGAAACATCAGCGCCGGCACCGGCCCCTGCGCGGCTTGCGGGGGCAGGTAGACCGAGAAACGCATGGGCAGACCAATCTCGCGGGAGGCGTGCTGATAAAAGCGCTGCACGCCGCCAAAGCAGGCGTGTTCGCTGAGCAACTCAAGGCCGGGGGCCAGGTTGGGGGTGTTGGAGGTCATACGGCTGGCTTCATCTCTCAAACAATTCACAATCAATCTACTATCAATGCAATAGCTGCTTGCGCAGCTATTGCGGGAGCCAGAGCCCTATTTGGCATATAAAACCAGTTAGAACAAAATAACGCCGCGAATCGACTCGCCGCTTTTCATCAGCTCGAACCCTTTATTGATGTCTTCCAGCGGCATGGTGTGGGTGATGAGGTCGTCAATGTTGATCTTGCCGTCCATGTACCAGTCCACAATTTTGGGCACGTCGGTGCGGCCGCGTGCGCCGCCAAAAGCGGAGCCTTCCCACTTGCGCCCGGTCACGAGCTGGAACGGGCGGGTGCTGATCTCGGCGCCGGCTTCGGCCACGCCAATGATGATGCTGCGGCCCCAGCCCTTGTGCGTGCATTCCAGCGCCTGGCGCATGACCTGGGTGTTGCCAATGCACTCAAAGCTGTAGTCGGCGCCGCCGTCGGTGAGCTGAACAATGCTGTCCACCACGTTCTCGACCTCTTTGGGGTTGATGAAGTGGGTCATGCCGAACTTGCGCGCCATCTCTTGGCGGGCGGGGTTGATGTCCACCCCAATGATCTTGTCGGCGCCGACCATCTTGGCGCCCTGAATCACGTTCAGGCCAATGCCGCCCAAACCGAACACGACCACGTTGGCGCCGGCTTCGACCTTGGCGGTGAAGATGACGGCGCCAATGCCGGTGGTCACGCCGCAGCCGATGTAGCAGACCTTGTCAAACGGCGCGTCCTTGCGGATTTTGGCCAGCGAGATCTCGGGCGCCACGGTGTAGTTGCTGAAGGTGCTGGTGCCCATGTAATGAAAGATGGGGTCGCCGTTCAGGCTGAAGCGGCTGGTGGCATCAGGCATCAAGCCCTTGCCTTGGGTGCCGCGAATGAGCTGACAGAGGTTGGTTTTGCGGGAGAGGCAAAACTTGCAGGTGCGGCACTCGGGGGTGTAAAGCGGAATAACGTGGTCGCCTTTTTTCAGCGTGGTCACGCCCGGGCCCACGTCCACCACAATGCCGGCGCCTTCATGGCCCAGGATGGCGGGGAAGATGCCTTCGGGGTCAGCGCCCGACAAGGTGTAGTAATCGGTGTGGCAAATACCGCTGGCTTTGATCTCGACCAGCACCTCGCCAAACTTGGGGCCTTGCAGGTCCACGGTTTCAATGGTCAGGGGTTGGCCTGCTTTCCAGGCGACTGCTGCTTTGGTTTGCATGGGGAAGTCTCTTTGCTAGTTTAAAAATCAGGAGATTGACGCTTTGGCTGCGTCAATCTCGGTGTCAACCGACAGAACAGTCCAACTTTAATGGCAATCTCAATGCCCGCGCACCGCTGTGGGTTGATGCACCGGCACGCCGTGTGCCAACAACCACTGGGTCACGACCACCGGGTCGTCCAGCGTACGCACCGCCATGAAGGCCGTGTCGGCCTCTGAGTGGCGCCGGCGCAAAAAATTGAGCCACTGCTTCAGACGTCCGGCTTGCTGGCGCCGGTCCAGGCTGGCGCAGACGATGTGCCAAAAGTCGGCAATCAGGGGTTGCAGCATCTCCCAGGTGACTTCGACGCTGGCGGGCTCATCGCTTGCGGCACCACGCGGCTGTGTGGCGGCCAGAATGCCGCGCGCCAAGCCGGGGTCGACCACGATGCCCCGGCCCAGCATGAGACTGTGGCAGCCCGACACCTCGCGGCAGCGCAGCGCGTCTTCCACGGTCCAAATGTCGCCATTGGCCACCAAGGGCAGGCGCACCTGCGCGCGAATGTCAGCAATGCGCTCCCAGTAGGCGGGCGGGCGGTAGGCGTCGGCCTTGGTGCGGGCATGCACTACCAACTCATTGGCGCCACCGGCTTCAATCGCTTGCGCGCACTCCTCGGCGCGGGTGTCGTCGTTAAAGCCCAAGCGCATCTTGGCCGACACCGGCATATGCGCCGGCACGGCGCGACGCACGGCGGAGACGATGCGAAACAGCAGTTCCGGGTCGTCCAGCAAGGCCGCACCGCCGCCATGGCGGTTCACCACTTTGGCGGGACAGCCAAAGTTCAAATCAATGCCGTCTGGCCCCAGTGCGGCCAGGCAGGCGGCGTTTTCAGCAAGGCAAACCGGATCAGAGCCCAGCAATTGGCCCCGCACCGGCACGCCAGACAAGGTGCGCCCGCCTTGCAGCAGCTCAGGAATCACGCGCTCAAACACCCGGTCCGGCAGCAAGGTGTTGGTGACCCGAATGAACTCGGACACGCAGCGGTCCACCCCGCCCACCCGGGTCAGAATGTCACGCAGCACAAAGTCCAGCAGCCCCTCCATCGGGGCAAGAAGAATGGTCATAAAACTGGGTTCCGGGAGGCGGCAGACCGTGATCCATACGGCATTGACATGGATCAACCCTGCGCATCCCCAAAGGCATAAGCTGAAAACTTAATCAGCAAAAAAGGAAATCAATGTCTCACTATCACGCGGTTGTCTGGCTGGATCACTCTGAAGCCCATGTGATGCATTTCACAGCAGAGGATGTGGAAAAGTCGGTCATCCACCCCGCCAAGAAGCACGTCAATCTGCATTCCAAGAGTGGCGTCATCGGATCAGGCCGCTCAGCCGAAGACCAGCATTATTATCACGCGATCGTCGATGCCCTGAAGGGTACCCAAGAAATTCTGGTCGTCGGCCCGGCCCATGCCAAACTCAATTTGATCAAGCACATTCATACCCATGACCACGCGATGGTGGAGCGCGTTGTGGGGGTGGAAACAGTGGACCACCCAAGCGACGCTCAAGTGGTGGCCTACGCCCGCAAGTATTTTGTGGCCAAGGACCGCATGCTCACCTGACCCCAGCGAGCAGCTGGGCTCAGCTCCGGCTATTTTGGGCCAGCAGGTCCGCCATGGTGGCACTGGCCTCTTCCAGGCGCATGGCCAGGATCCGGGCCATGTTGCGGTAAATCATGTGGGCGCTTTCAACTTCTGCGTCCACGGCGTCACGGTAAAAGCGCATGGCAACGGCGTCGCGGTTGGCGCGAACCGTTGCGGTGCGCACATGCTTTCCGACCAGGGCCATTTCACCAAAACAGTCGCCCACTCCCAAACGGGCCAACTCGATGAGCTTGTCGCCCCGCTCTTTTCCAACAATGACCTCGCCGGAGATCAGGACAAAGAAGGAGTCACCCATGTCGCCCTCTTTGAACACGTCGCTCCCGGCCTCCACCGTGACTTGCTCACAAATGGCCAGTGTTCGCATCAACAATTCCATGGGCATGTCCCGAAAGAGGGGCACTTTCTCGCGGATTTTAAGCACCGTTGCGGGGCCCATCTTCTTTTCGGCGGGACGAACAATCGTTTGGGCTCGAACATTTTCGGCCTGAAACTGGGCAATGGCGGGGTCAACTTTCATGGTGGCCCTATTAAACAGCAAGTGCCATGTGGACCCTATACTTTGCGCTGAAGAAGCGTCTCTCAACACCACCTGGAGGAGCCCCATGGCTATCAATGTGAGCATCGACCTTGGCTACGAGCTGGAAGTCAAGGCCAAAGCAAAAGAGGTCTTTGACCTGCTGTCCGACGTGCCAGCCTCTGCCAGCTACTTCCCCAAGGTGGATGAGCTGGTGGACCTGGGCGACGGCGTTTACCGCTGGGAGATGGAGAAAATTGGCATTGCCCAGATCAATCTGCAAACCATTTACGCCTCCAAATACGTCGCCAACCGCGCCAAAGGCAGCGTCGTCTGGACGCCCGTCAAAGGCGAAGGCAATGCGCTGGTGTCAGGCCACTGGAAGATTGAGGACAAGAAAACCTCAACCAAGATTGTTTTGCAGATCAACGGCGATCTGTCCATCCCCCTGCCCGGCCTCATGAAAATGGTGGTAGCCCCGGTGGTGGAGGTCGAATTTGAAAAAATGGTGGAGCAATACCTCACCAACCTGACCAAACAATTTGGCGGCGAGGTCTAAACGACAGCGGTGGGGGACAGCGCGTAGCCGTACAGCCGCTCAGGCGGCAAGCGCTTGAGCAAAGCCTTGTCTGACGCGTTGCCAACAATGGCATAGGCGGCCGCACTGGTGTCGCGGCGCAGGGTTGTGGACACCAGTTGCCCGCTCGTGTTGGTGATGGCCGCCACAATGGGCGCACGGGCATTGGCGGTGCGCTCCACCACAATGCCCAACTCCCCCGACGCCAACTTGACAAAATCACCCGGCGGGAAGATGCCAAGCACCTTGATCACGGCGGTTGAAATTGGCCCGCCTTTGTCTTCACGGTACAGCTCCCGAATGGCCTCTTGCGGTGAGAGCGCTGCCCGCAGCGCCCGCGGGCTGATTTTGGCCATCAACACATCAGCCACCCGCAAGGCGACGGCCAAATCCCCAATCTCGGTGCTTTGCAGAGGGTAACCCGTTCCATCCTGGCGTTCATGGTGTTGGGCAACGGCGGTCAACCAGTCGGTATCCGTTACGCCCGCTTTTTCCAGCAGCTCCACGGCCTCACCGGGGTGTTTTTGAATCGCGGCGCGTTGTGAATCCTTCATTGGACCGTCCTGGCCGGCCATTTGACCCTGAAGATCAAGAATGCTCAGGTTCATCGTGAGCGCGGCCTTGACCAGGCTCATCATGGGGCCGTCTTCCCATTTCAGGTAGCGGGCCATGAGAACGCTCAGGATGGCGGTGTGCACCGAATGCGCATAGCCATAGTAGAAGTGCTTGGCATTGTCCTGGCGAACAATGCGGTAAGTGGCGACGTCCGCATTGATGTCGATCAACTCACAGAGTTGGCGTGCGAATTCGTCCAGCTGCTCGGGAAAGTCCGGCAGGCGAACCCCAATACCCAACAGTTTTTTCAGCGCCTCGGAGGTCTGGTCCCATCGGGCGAACAGATTGGGGGGCAACTTGACGGCGTTGAGTGCGTCGGCAGCTTCAGCGGCTTCGCGGGCGGATGCCTTGATCTCCTCCACGTCAACAAAGGCGCCGCGCGTCAGCAGTTGCTCAAGCTGGCTTTCGTTGGTGATGACGTGCCCTTTGGACAACAGCAACAAGCCCTGCTCGTCCCGGACATTCCAGGGCAGGGGCATTCCAACTTTCACTTTGGCTCGAGGCAGTCTGAGTACTTTCAAAATGACACCTCTTTTGGCCTGGCATTTGTTTCACGCCGCTCCAACGCGGTGGCCGTACCAGTGTGGTTTGAGCATATACCTCTCGCCGCTGAGCGGTGAAAAATTTGATTTTTATAGCACTCCACGCCCATGCCACGGGCGCCGGAGCCGATTTGGGCAGAAGAACCCGTGAGACTAGGCTTGCGCTGGCGTCAAGCGCTTGAACGCAGTCACACCCAACAACACGGCGGCCCCCGCCAGAATGCCAAAGACACCGTCCAGCGCCATGGAAAGCACTGGTTGCGCCGCAGCGCCCAGTTGCTGGCTCAGTGACGCCAAGGTGTGACCGACCACTGGCAAACCATGAGTGAGAATGCCACCGCCGACCAAAAACATGGCCGCAGTGCCGGCCACGGACAGGGCTTTCATCAGATACGGCGCAGATGCCAGCACCCCGCGACCCATGCTGCGCTGCAGCTGGGCCAGCTTCGACTCGCCCGGCAATTGACTCAGGTACAGACCGCCATCGTCCAATTTCACGATGCAGGCCACCAAGCCGTAAACGCCCAACGTCATGAGCAAGGCAATGCCGCTGAGCACAAGCACCTGCGTGGTCATGGGGCTGGCTTGCACAGTGCCCAGAGTGATGGCAATGATTTCAGCCGACAAAATGAAATCAGTCCGAATGGCCCCTTTGACCTTTTCTTTTTCCAGCGCGACCACGTCCACCGCGCTGTCAGACAGGGCCTGCACCAAAGCGGTGTGGTGCGCTTCATCTTCAGCGGCGCTGTGCAAGAACTTGTGAGCCAGCTTCTCAAACCCCTCAAAACACAAAAAGGCGCAGCCCACCATCAGCAAAGGCGTGACCAACCAGGGCGCAAAGGCACTGATGACCAGCGCGGCAGGCACCAATATGGCCTTGTTGAGCAAAGAGCCCTTGCACACCGCCCACACCACCGGCAACTCGCGCTCGGCCTTCACGCCTGAGACCTGCTGTGCGTTCAGTGCCAAGTCGTCCCCCAGCACGCCGGCGGTCTTCTTGGTGGCGACTTTCGCGAGCACCGCCACATCGTCCAGGATGGTGGCAATATCGTCAATGAGTGCAAGCAGGCTGCTGGCCATGATTTGTATCTTTCCTGGGTCGATCTACGAGGCGGCTTGGAGCGGCATTGTCGCTGCCGCTTGTTGCGTCGGTTGATAATGCCCGCTTTCCCGGGCTGATCCAGCCCCTCAATAACTAGACAGAGACAAGCACCATGCACCGTGTCGCCATCAGCAGTACAGGCCTGTTCGTCCCTCCGCACACCATCAGCAATGAGGAGCTTGTCAAAGCTTTCAATCGCTTCTCGGACCTGGAGAATGAGAAAAATGCCGAGGCGATTGCGGCCGGCACGCATACGGCTGTGCCGCACTCCAGCGTGGAGTTCATCGAGAAAGCATCGGGCATCAAGCAGCGCTATGTGATGGAGAAAGACGGCGTGCTAGACCCCACCCGCATGCACCCCAAGCTCACCGCCCGGCCCGACAGCGAGTTATCCCTGATGGCGGAAATTGGCGTGGCCGCAGCGCGAGACGCGCTGGCCCGCGCCGGCAAACAGCCGTCCGACATTGACGGCGTCATCTGTGCGGCTGCCAATATGCAACGGGCCTACCCGGCGATGGCCGTGGAGATTCAGACCGCCTTGGGCATTCGGGGCTTTGGATTTGACATGAACGTGGCCTGCTCATCAGCCACATTTGCGATTGAGATGGCGGTCAATGCGGTGAAAACCGGCTCGGCCCGCGCCGTGTTGGTGGTGGACCCCGAGATCACATCCCCTCATCTGGCGTGGAAAGACCGCGATTGCCACTTTATTTTTGGTGATGTGTGCACCGCCATCCTGATTGAGCGGCTGGACAACGCCCCCGCTGGCGCCTTTGAGGTGCTGGGAACCCGTCTGTTGACGACGTTTTCCAACAATATTCGCAACAACGCCGGCTTTATGTCGCGCAGCGAAGACCGCGATCCGCAGGACCGCGACCAACTCTTTTACCAAGAGGGGCGCAAAGTGTTCAAGGAAGTGTGCCCCATGGCCGCCGAGCACATCACAGCCCATTTGGCCGCACATGACTTGCAACCGGGCGGCGTGCGCCGCTTCTGGCTGCACCAGGCGAATTTGGGTATGAACCAGCTGATTGCCCGCAAGTTGCTGGGCCGGGACAGCACCCCGGACGATGCACCGGTCATCCTGGACGAGTTTGCCAACACCGCGTCGGCGGGCTCCATCATTTCGTTTCACCGCCACCATGAGGACATCAAGGCGGGGGAAATTGGCGTGATTTGCTCGTTTGGCGCGGGTTATTCCATCGGCAGTGCGGTGGTTCGCCGCACCTGACCGACTGTGAAGGCGCGATCAGACCAGGTCGCGCTTCATCCGGATTTCTTCGACGCGGAGGTCGCCCATGGGCACGGTCTTGATGGTGGTCATCTCGCGCTTGAAGCCGGCCATGTCGTGAAAACGCAGGGCGCGCTCGTTGCTCAGCGGCACCCAGATGGTGACCTTGTTACAACCCTCTTCCACCAAGCCGTCACGGGCGGCGTCCCACAAGGCCAAGCCAACGCCTTGACCCCAGTGCGAGGGCAGCGCGTAAATGGCCCAGATCTCGCCGGTGGTGGCGGGGGTCTTCGCGTCGCGTGAGCGATCAAAGCCGACAAATCCAACCACGGTGTCGTCATCGGTGGCCACAAGCACCTGTGGGTCACTGAATTCAATGGCTTCACGCCAGTAAGCCTGGCTTTTGTCGACGCTAATGACGGGCGCTTTTTCGCCGGGAAACAATGCTTTGAACGCGGCCTGGCTGGCGCTGGCGTGGATTTCGGCAATGACCTTGGCATCGCGCATCGTGGCGACCCGAACCTCAATATTGGACATAAAAAAAGCCTGGCTTGAACCAGGCAAATAATAAAAACAGAGGCGAATTGTCGCCGCATTCCCTGATTGCTGCAGAAAACCGCAGCTCACCCCTCATCCCGCAGAGGCCCACCCCCGGGAAAACGCCAACCCTGGTAGTAATTCCTTGTTACCCATCGCCCAGCCCACAGTCGCAAACTCAAGGCCTTCAACCCTCAAGGAGACTGTGATGACCAAGAAGATTTTGATGATGTGCGATGAATATGGCGAAGACTACGAAACCATGGTGCCGTTTCAAACCCTGCTGGCCGTAGGCTACACCGTGCATGCCGTGTGCCCGGACAAAAAAGCAGGCGACTATGTAATGACCGCGATCCACGACTTTGAAGGCGCACAAACCTACAGCGAGAAGCCAGGCCACCGCTTCGTCCTGAATGCCAATTTTGCCTAGGTAAACACTACCAACTACGACGCGCTGCTGATTCCTGGCGGCCGCGGCCCTGAGTACATTCGCATGAACGCCCGCGTGCTGGCCATCACCAAAGAGTTCGCCGATGCAGGCAAACCTATTGCCGCCGTCTGCCATGGCGCGCAATTGCTGACCGCCGTGCCCGGCATCATCAAGGGCAAGCGCATCAGCGCTTACCCGGCGTGTCGCCCCGAAGTCGAGCTGGCGGGTGCGATTTTTGCCGAAATCGCCATCGACGCCGCCGTTACCGACGGTCAATATGTGACCGCACCGGCTTGGCCTGCGCACCCGGCGTGGCTGGCTCAGTTCATCGCTCTACTGGGCACCAAAATCACCCACTAGCGCGCCGCGTGCCCCCGGCTTATGCTTGGGGGCCGCTTGCCAGTCACGCCCGGGAGATGAATATGTGTCAGATTTTTGTTCGCGCCAACCCACAGAGTTATGAGGCCACCACCCGCAGCATTCGCCTGCACGGGGTGGTGACCAGTGTTCGCCTGGAAAACCTGTTTTGGGACACACTGGAAGAAATTGGCGCCCGTGACCATATGAGCGTGCCGCAGCTACTGTCCAAGCTCTACGACGAGTTGCTGGAACACCGCGGCGATATTCCCAACTTCACCAGCTTTTTGCGAGTCTGTGGCCTGCGCTACATGGCCCTGCAGGTTGAAAAGCGCATTTCCAACGACATGAGCGTACCGATTCGTTCGCTGAACGCCCACGCCGTGCTGCACGGGCTGCGACCCACTTTGGTAGAAGCCAGCGCAGGCTAAAAATGCCGCAACCATTTAACGGATTGGCCCTGCTCCTTGCTATATTTTCAATAGCTACATCCGAAGACCCAAATCGCGGTACAGGCACATTTGCTCGCCAATTTCCTAAAAAGGGCAAGCAGACCTCACGAGCTTTGCAGCGGCGGTCTGCGTAGTAGCATCACCGCTTGATTCACTTTTTGAGACACGGTGGCTGCTGCACCGATGTTGATGTCGCCTCCCATGATTGCGTTTGTTTCTCGAACACTGGCCTTGGTCGCGCTGGCCGCCAGCCCGTTTCTGTCCCACGCCGCACCAAGAGCCTTTGAGGACACCATGGCGCAGCGCACCCAGGCTTGTACAGCCTGCCATGGTGAGCAGGGGCGAGCCGGTCCCGACGGCTACTACCCCCGCCTGGCCGGTAAACCGGCGGGCTATCTCTACAAGCAGTTGCTGAATTTCAAGGAAGGCCGACGTCACTACGCGCCCATGAAAGCCTTGCTGGCGCCGCTCAGCGACAGCTACCTGCTGGAGATCGCCCAGCACTTCGCTCAATTGGAAGTGCCCTACCCAGCCCCCCAGCCCACGAGTGCCCCTGCTGCAGTGTTGGAACGGGGCAAGCAGTTGATTTTTCGCGGAGACCCTGCCCAAAAGACACCGGCTTGTGTGCAATGCCACGGCCAAAAGCTGACAGGCGCCGCGCCAGACGTACCCGGCTTGCTCGGCCTGCCCCGCGACTACCTGATTGCGCAGCTGGGCGGCTGGCAAACCGGCCAACGCGTTGCCCATGGCCCTGACTGCATGGGTGGCATTGCGAAAAAACTGAGCAGCTCCGACGTGGCAGCCGTCACCCAGTGGCTCGCCGCCCAAGCGGTCCCCACGGACAGCCGGCCCCAGGCGACGCTGCCAACAAACGCCAGTCGGGCCCAATGCGGCACCGCGCCCGCCCCTCAAGCCGTAGAGACCCTGCCGGCGCCCACTGCCGACACGACGCTGGTCGCCAAGGGCGCTTACCTCGCCCGCGTGGGCAATTGCCAAGGTTGTCACACGGCCGCAAGCGGCGGGGTTTATGCCGGTGGCCGCGCTATTGAAACACCGTTTGGTGCGGTTTACTCCAGCAACCTCACGCCAGACACCGTCACTGGACTGGGGCGCTGGACAACAACAGATTTCTGGAAAGCCATGCATGAGGGCCGCTCCAAGGACGGGCGGTTGTTGAATCCAGCCTTTCCGTACACCAGCTTCAGCAGCATCACCCGCGCCGATTCCGATGCATTGCTGGCGTATTTACAGTCGTTGCCACCGGTGCAGCAGCGCAATCGCTCTCACGACCTGCGCTGGCCATTTGGAACCCAGGTGGCTCTTTGGGCCTGGCGCACGATGTACTTCAACCCGGCCACCCAGAAAGCGCAGGGAAATCAATCTGCAGAATGGAAGCGGGGTGCCTATCTGGTGCAAGGCTTGGGCCACTGCGCCGCCTGCCATTCGCCCCGGACTGCTTTGGGCGGATTAACCGATGAGTCGTCCTTGAGCGGGGGAACCATGCCAGGAGGTGGCTGGTTTGCGCCCTCTCTGCACCCCACAGCCGCAGGAGGGATGAGTCCACTTGCGCAAGAGAACCTGATCGCGCTGCTGCAAACCGGGGTCTCCCCAGGCCGGGTGACCAGCGGCCCCATGTCAGAAGTGGTGATGGGCAGCACTCAATATTTGTCCACTTCCGATCTGAAGGCTGTGGTGCTCTATTTATCGAGGCTGCCCGCCGACGCGCCCGCCAAAAGATCGCAGGTTTCCACGGCCCCCGAGACCAGAACCTTTTTGGAGGGCGGCAAGCTCTATGAGAACAACTGTGCCCAATGTCACGGCGCGCAGGGCGAAGGCGTGGCCGGGGCCTACCCCGCGCTGAATGGCACCGTCGCCATCAACCGGGACAACACCGCCAATTTGATCCAGGCGGTGTTGCACGGTGGCTATTCGCCTGCCACCCAGGGCAATCCACGCCCCTTCGGTATGCCGCCCTACCAGCTGCTGTTCAATGATCGGGAGGTCGCCTCTGTGTTGACCTATGTCCGGCAAAGCTGGGGCAATGGGGGGTCTACGGTCAGCGAGCTTGAGGTCTACCAAGCCCGTGAGCGTTTTACCCGTTGACACCGCGCTGGCAAACATTGCAAACTGTACGTTTCGGCCGTCGATGCCGAGTTTTTTTCGACTAATCTCACTGGAGAATTCATGAAGTTCAAACCGACACCTCTCTTTTTGTTGATTGCCGCCTCGTTGGGCGGTTGTGCCGTGGGGCCGATGTCGAGCCCTCAGCCTGATAAAACCTATCAAATCACGGTGCTGCACACCAACGACCACCACGGGCGCTTCTGGAAAAACAGCGACGGTGAATACGGGATGGCGGCGCGTAAAACCGTGATCGATGGCATCCGGGCCGATGTCGCAGCCAAAGGCGGCTACTCCCTCTTGCTGGACGGCGGCGATGTGAATACCGGCGTGCCCGAGTCTGACTTGCAAGACGCGGTGCCGGACTTCAAAGGCATGAACTTGATGGGTTACGACGCCATGGCGGTGGGTAATCACGAGTTCGACAAGCCCCTGTCCGTGCTGAAGATGCAGCGCGAGTTGGCCAAATTCCCCATGTTGTCCGCCAACATTTATGAAGCTGGTGAGCGCAAATTCCCCCCCTACAAGATCTTCAATCTGGGTGGCGTGCGCGTGGGCGTCATGGGCCTGACCACTGAAGACACCTTCAAAATGGTGCACCCCGACAACGTGAAGCGTATTGAGTTTCGCAGCGTCATTACAGAGGCCGCCAAAGTGGTGCCTGAGTTGCGCGCCAAGGCGGATGTGGTGATTGCGGCCACCCATATGGGCCATTACGAAGACGGTAAACACGGCACCCAGGCGCCGGGCGATGTGGAGATGGCCCGCGCCGTGAAGGGCATTGACCTGGTGGTTGGCGGTCACAGCCAAAACCCGGCCTGTATGAAGGCTGAGAACGTGTTGGATCGCGACTACGTGCCTGGCACAGAGTGCAAACCTGATCGCCAAAACGGCACCTGGATCGTGCAGGCGCACGAGTGGGGCAAGTATGTGGGCCGGGCTGACTTTGAGTACCGCAATGGCGACTTCAAACTGGTCAAATACGCTTTGATTCCCGTTAACCTGAAGAAAACGGTCAAGACCGCCGATGGCAAGAGCAGCAAGGTGAACTACGCCCAGGAATTCGCCGAAAACAAAGACATGCTGGCCTTATTGACCCCTCACCAGGAATTTGGACAACAAAAACTGGGGGTACAGATTGGTGCAACCGATGCCCGGCTCGAGGGTGATCGTTCCGTCGTTCGCGCCAAGCCTGCCTCCATGGGTGTGCTCATTGGCATGGCCATGATGGACAAAACCAAGGCGGATTTTTCGGTACTTAATTCCGGTGGCGTGCGTGACTCCATTCCTGCTGGCCCCATCACCTACAAAGACGTATTGAAGGTGCAACCATTCAGCAACACCGTCTCCACGGTGGACCTGACGGGCAATGAGGTCATGGCCTACTTGAACGCCGCAGCCAAAATAAGTGCGGGCTCTGGTGCCTTCCCGCAATTTGCAGGTGTGCAGCTGGTGATTGCCGGCGACAAGGTGAGCAGCGCCGCCATCAAAGGAGCTGCCATTGACCCGGCCAAGACTTACCGCATGGCCATCAACAACTTCCAGGCGGCGGGCGGCGATGGCTACCCCAAAATGACCGATCACCCCAGCTATGTCAACAGCGGCTTTGTCGACGCTGATGTGTTGCGTGCTTATATTGTTGCAAAGAGCCCGCTAAAGGCCGCCGAATTTGAGCCCGGCGACGCCGTCGTGCGGAGATAATCAGCTTGCCCGGCCCAAATGAGTGAGGCCGGGTATTTAACCTGGAGAGAATCATGGCCAAAGGTCAACAAAGCAACAAGATGGTGAAAAAGCCTAAAAAGGACACCGCTCCCCCCAAGGCGGTCTCCCCCGACGCGGTCCGCCCCACAGTGACGACCGTTGTTCCCGTTCGCGGCAAGCTCAAAAACGCGCCTGCTTCACGCTGATTGGATTGCGCGCCGGTTTGGTGGGCAACACGTCAAACGTATTGAATTGAGTTGAGACGTGCCCATTTGCCGATGAAAATTTTGTCCAAACCGCGCAAACCAAGCGTGGCGCCGCCTCTGCGTCTGTCCAGCAGCCGCGCCATGATTCACAAACAGCGCGGGTTGGCAGCCCGTTTTTCGCAAAGGCAGATGATTGTCGATTTGCGAAATTATCAGCATGAACTGGAAATACAGAACAAGGCCTTGCGCTACAGCCAGACTGTGGCCGAAGGAGCGTCTGAGCGGTTTTTGACCCTTTTTTCGAACGTACCACTTTCTTTGATGGTGGTCGACGAAAGCAGCTTGGTGCTTGAAAGCAATGCCATGGCATTGCAGTTTTTCCGCCCGCTGGAGACCGACCCGCCGTTGAACTTCCTGTTTCCTCTAGTGGATCAGGCGCATATCGAGGCGGTCACTCAGGCCTTTCTCGCTGCCAAGGACTCTGGCACCAGCGAAATCACCGAAGTGGTTTTTTCCTGCGGCTCCGGTGGTGAGTTCACTGGTGACCTTCATATCGCCCGGCTCGACAACTCTCTTGACGAGCTGACGCACTTTATATGTGCGGTGATCGACCAGGGGCCACTCTTGGCAGAGCGAAGGGCCTTGCAAACCAGTGCTGCGGCACTTCAGCGCGGAAACCAGGAGCTTCAACTCAGCCAGAACCGTTTGGCCTCTGTGATCAACTCCTCGTTGGACGCCATTCTTTGTGTCGACGGCGAACACCGCATCACGATCTTCAACCCGGCGGCAGCGGCACTCTTCGACTGTCAGCCCGAACAAGCGCTGGGAAGCCCTTTGGGGCGATTTCTACCCCCGCTTCAGGATCAACTCCCTCTGCCCCACGGGGCCACCCATGCTCAACTGGGTGAGATGCTGGGTCGCTGTACCCAGGGAAAAAGCGTTGCCATAGACGTTAGTGTCTCGTTTGAGCAGCACCCTGATGGGGAGACCACCACGGTTTTTGCAAGGGATCTAACATCCCGTAAAAAGATGGAAGCCCACCGCACCGCACTGGAGAGCCAACTGAGGGAATCTCAAAAAATGCAGGCGATTGGCACCATGGCCGGAGGCATCGCCCATGACTTCAACAACATCATTGGAGCGATTCTTGGCAACGTGGAATTAGCCAAACAAGACGCGGGGCCCGATTCGCCGGCCTTGGTCAGCCTAAGAGAAATTGACAGAGCCGGCCGACGGGCCCGGGATTTGGTACGCCAGATCCTGACCTTCAGTCGCAACGAATCTCCCAAGCGCATTCCTACCGATCTGGCCGATGTGGTTCACGAGACAGCGCGCCTGCTCAAAGTCGCACTCCCCCCCTCCGTCGATTTGCGCGTGAAAATTGACCCTTCAACACCGCCCGTTCTGGCGGATGCGACGCAGATTGAGCAGGCACTGATCAACCTGTGCACCAATGCCATTCATGCCATGGCTGACTACAAAGGCACCATCACCGTGGAGCTGGGTCACAGCCTTCACGCTGACAACCCCGGCGTGATCGAGCGGCGCTCTGGCGCGCGAGGTCGGCATGTGCGCTTGGCCGTTCACGACACGGGAAGCGGCATAGACCCCGAGACCCTACAACGGGTATTTGAACCGTTCTTTACGACCAAGCCAGTGGGACAGGGAACTGGCCTCGGATTGGCCGTCGTGCACGGCATCATGCGCACTCACCTCGGGAAGGTTGATGTTCGAAGCGCACCCAACTCAGGCAGCGTCTTCACGCTCTACTTTCCGGCTTCCGACATGCCAGTGGCGCCTATTGCAGCGGCACCACTCAAGCGAAAAATGGTTCAGGGACAGGGCAAGCATGTCATGTACGTGGACGACGATGAGGCCTTGGTCTTTCTGGTCGAGCGTGTACTCAAAAGGCGAGGATTTCGAGTCAGCACCTTCACCGACCCGCGCCTTGCCAGTGCCACATTGCGCGAACGGCCGATGGACTTTGATTTATTGGTGACCGACTACAACATGCCCGGCTACAGCGGAATAGACTTGCTCCGTGAAGCCAGGCTGATTCGCCCCGACTTGCCAGTGGCGCTGGCGTCCGGCTACATCACCCCTGAGATCGAGAAAAGTGCGCTGAAAGAAGGCGCCCGCGCGCTGGTCCACAAGCCCAACGATGTAGACGAACTCTGCGAGACGGTTCAGCGCCTGCTTCAAACCAGCCATGCCCCCGAGTGACATCGAGGTTCGGTATGCCGACGAGAGCTTGTTGGTACTGGAAAAACCCGCCGGGTTGCTATCGGTGCCCGGCCGGGGTGAGGACAAACAGGACTGCTTGAGCGCGCGCGCCCTGCGTCTTTTCCCTGATGCATTGGTAGTTCACCGCCTGGACATGGCGACCTCAGGTTTGATGTTGATGGCCCGAGGCTCCGTGGCACAGCGCCGACTCAATGACGCTTTTGCGAATCGCACCGTGTTCAAACGCTACACAGCGGTGATTGATGGATTTCCCGACACTTCCCCGGAAATTTGGAACCTGATTGACTTACCAATTGTGGTAGATTGGCCCAACCGTCCCCGCCGGGTGATCGACCCGGTGCTTGGAAAACCGAGTCAAACGCGCTGGCGATTGATGTCTCATGACCAGCGGTCAAACACTTCTCGCGTTGAGCTTGAACCCGTCACGGGCCGCTCCCACCAACTCCGGGTCCATCTTCTCGCCATGGGCCACGCCATTCTTGGCGATGCCCTCTACGCGCCACCCCATGCCCTCAGCCTTTCCCGCCGGCTGTTGCTGCACGCCAGTTTTCTTGAGCTAAATCACCCTATTGATGATCAGCCCTTGCAATTCACCAGTGAACCCGCGTTTTGACCTAGCCAAGTGACCGTGTCCGGTACCATACTTGGCATGACCACCGATCTATTTATCTTGACGGGCGCCTCTCGTGGCATGGGACTGGCAATGGCGGAACAATTGGTTTCGCCCCAGCACACCTTGCTGTGCATTTCCCGCCACACCAACCCGGCGCTGGCGACCTTGGCGAGCAATGCCAAGTGTCAACTGGAACAACAAACATTGGACCTCCAAAGCCCCGTGGTCGCCGCCAGCGACCTCACACAGTGGCTGAACCGCGCACCCAAGCAAGCGTTTTCCAGCGCCACGCTCATCAACAACGCCGGAGTCATCCCGTCCATCGCCCCGCTGTATGCCTCGAAGCCGACCGAGCTTTCCAACGCCTTGCGGGTGGGATTGGAGGCACCGATGCTTTTGACCTCCGCCTTTTTGAAGGCCACCCAAGACTGGGGTGTGCCGCGTCGGGTGCTCAACATCTCCTCTGGCCTGGGTAGGCGTGCCATGGCGTCCCAATCGGCCTATTGCGCCGCCAAAGCGGGCATGGACCACTTCACCCGCTGCCTGGCGCTGGATGAAGCGCTGCAAGCCAACGGGGCCAAGGTGTGTTCGCTGGCGCCGGGCGTCATTGACACCGACATGCAGGTGCAACTTCGCAGCGCCATTGCAAGCGACTTCCCTGACCAGGAGAATTTCAGCCAACTCAAAAGTGGCGGCTTGCTTACCTCGCCATCTGACGCGGCAACGCGGGTGCTGGCCTATTTGTTCAGACCGGATTTCGGCGCCACACCCGTGGCAGATGTCAGAGACTGAGCCGTTTTCGCGTTGTCAGGTGCAAGTCGGAACGCGGGTCTAAGATGCCAATGGACCCATTTATTGTTTAAAACACTCAAAGGAGCTCAGTCATGTCACGTGAAGTAGTTATCGTCAGCGGCGTTCGCACAGCCATTGGAACCTATGGCGGAAGTCTGAAAGACATTCCCCCCACCGAACTGGCAGCGCAGGTCGTGCGCGAATCATTGGCCCGCGCTCAAGTGGACGGCAAAGACGTTGGGCACGTGGTGTTTGGCCATGTGGTCAACACGGAACCCAAAGACATGTACCTGTCGCGCGTTGCCGCGATCAACGGCGGCTGTGGCGAGGGAACACCAGCCTTTAACGTCAACCGCCTGTGCGGATCAGGCCTGCAGGCCATCGTGTCCGCCAGCCAGAGTATTTTGCTGGGCGACGCCGACATCGCCATTGGCGGCGGTGCTGAAAACATGAGCCGCGGTCCCTACGCGAGCCTAAGCGCCCGCTGGGGTGCCCGGATGGGTGACACCAAGATGGTTGACATGGTGGTGGGCGCACTGCACGACCCTTTTCACACCATCCACATGGGCGTCACTGCCGAGAATATTGCGGCCAAGTGGGGCATTTCCCGCGAAGAGCAAGACGCCATTGCGGTGGAGAGCCACAACCGTGCCCAGCGTGCCACAGAAGCAGGCTACTTCAAATCCCAAATCATGCCCGTGATGCTCAAAAGCAAAAAGGGTGAGGTCGCATTTGAGACGGACGAGCATGTCCGCTCCAACTGCGCAGCAGCGGACATGGCCAAACTCCGGCCCGCTTTCCTGAAGGAAAACGGCACCGTCACCGCAGGCAACGCCTCGGGCATCAACGATGCGGCAGCTGCCATTGTCCTGATGGAAGCCGGTACAGCCAAGGCCCGCGGCCTGAAACCCATGGCCCGACTGGTAGCTTACGCACATGCTGGCGTCGACCCCAAATACATGGGCATTGGCCCCGTTCCCGCGACGCAACTGGCGCTTAAAAAGGCCGGCCTGTCGATCAGCGACCTGGACGTGATTGAGGCGAATGAAGCTTTTGCGGCTCAAGCGTGCGCTGTGACCCGTGACCTCGGCCTGGACCCTGCCAAGGTCAACCCCAACGGCTCGGGCATTTCCTTGGGCCACCCCATTGGCGCTACGGGGGCGGTGATCACTGTCAAAGCACTGTATGAGTTGGAACGCATTGGTGGCCGCTACGCGCTGGTCACCATGTGCATTGGTGGCGGACAAGGCATTGCTGCCATTTTTGAGCGCTCGGCCTGACACACACCTGTGGCGTGGCGATAAAGGAGCAAGGGGATGAAAAAGCAATGGAGTCTGGGTGCCAAGCTCACGCTGGTCGGCATGCCTTTTTTGTTGCTTGCTCTTCTCTCCACGGTGGTCACGCCATGGGTGTCCTGGCAACTTGATGGCGGCGCAGCCGCCGTGAATGAGGCTGGACGCATGCGGATGCAGTCTTACCGCATCGCCTTGTCCATTGCGAACAAGGACGCGACACCGCTGGCAGAACAAGTTCAGGAGTTTGAAAAGAGCCTGGAAACTCTTCGAAAAGGCGACCCCGAAAGGCCGCTTTTTGTTCCTTGGGACAAAACCGTTCGTCAACGGTTCTCATCAGTGGAAACGGGTTGGCTCAGCTTTCAATCGCGCTGGCTATCCAACAGCCCCGCCGTCGATGGCGACCTTCGTTCGGACACCCTGACCCTGGCGTCCAGCGTCAATGCGCTTGTATCCAGCATTGAGGCGCACATGTCGCATTGGACGACCATGCTGCATCTCCTTCAATTGGCGATGCTGGCCATGGCCATTTTGGCGGCGGTGGTATTGCTCTACACCGGATTTTTGTTTGTGGTTGAACCGGTCGCACAACTCAAGCAAGCGATCGAGAAAATCCAGCACGGGGACTTGAGCGCACGGGTCGAAAAGTCAACCAGTGACGAATTTGGCACATTGGCAGACGGCTTCAACGGCATGGCTGAGCACCTTCAACAAATGTACCGACACCTCGAAAGCAAGGTGTCGGAAAAAACGGCGGAAATCGAGGAGAAGAGGGAGCGACTGGAGGGTCTCTATGGAGTGACCGCTCTGGTTGCCAACGCCACCACGCTGGAGGAATTGGCACAAGGGTTTGCCAAAAGCATTTCCCAAATTTCCCACTCCGATGGCGTGGCGGTTCGCTGGTCCGATCAAGCCAATCAGCGCTACTTGATGATCGCTGCCCACGGGCTGCCGGCTGACATGATTGATGCCGAACTTTGCATCGACAAAGGTGACTGCCATTGCGGTGATGTGGCGCCCGACCTCGGATTTCGCGTCATTCCCATCCAGCTGGAACTACGCTCAAATTTGCAGCACTGCACCAAGGCCGGTTTCGAGACCGTGATCAACATCCCCATTCGACTGCACGACCGTCAAATGGGCGAAGTTGACCTATTCTTCAATGCCAAGGTCACCCCCCCCCACCCGCGCAGCGCTCATTGCTGGAGGCGCTTACCAGCCACTTGGCCAGTGGCATGGAGAACTTGCGGCTGAACTCGCTTGAAAAAGAAGCTGCGGTTTCACAAGAACGTCACCTGTTGGCCCGCGAGTTACATGACTCCATTGCGCAATCCCTGGCCTTCCTGAAAATTCAGGTGCAGTTGATGCGAGACGCCGTCAAGGCGCAAAAACCTGACGACATTCAACAAGTTCTTGAAGAAATCGACACGGGCGTTAAGGAGAGCTACAACGACGTTCGCGAGTTGTTGCTGCACTTTCGCACCCGAACCAACGCGGAGGACATTGAGCCTGCGCTGGCCACCACCCTGCGCAAGTTTGAACACCAAAGCGGAGTGGCAGCCACCCTTTCCATGCAGGGGCAAGGCATGCCGCTTTCGCCCGACGTTCAAATTCAAGTCCTCCACATTGTCCAAGAGTCGCTGTCCAACGTGCGCAAGCATGCGCGGGCGTCACAAGTGTGGCTCGACGTGAAACAACAACCCGAATGGCGTTTTGAAGTTCGTAACAACGGCATTGGTTTTCTCCCGGAAAACGACGAACTCGATGAGACTCACGTTGGGCTGCGCATCATGTCGGAACGGGCTCAACGCATTGGAGCGCGGCTTGAGTTGGTGTCCACGCCTGGTCATGGCAGTTCCGTCTTGCTAACACTCCCGCCCCCGGCGTCGCTCTCACCCGGCGCGACAGAGATGGCCCCCGCAAAAGACTTTCACCTCGCCTGACCCACGCCATGCTCGCTGCCCCCATTCGCATACTGGTCGTCGACGACCACACCCTATTACGCCGTGGTTTGATGGCGCTTTTGGCCCGCGACCCGTCCATGGTGGTGGGCGATGCCGCGGATGCGGGACAAGCCCAACGCAAAGCGATTGAATTGCAGCCTGACCTGATTCTTCTGGACAACCATCTGCCCGGCGTCAATGGCGTGGACGCGCTGCCCGACTTGCGCGAAGCCGCGCCCAAGGCACGCATTCTGATGCTGACCGTGAGCGAGGACGAGCAAGACCTGTCTGCTGCGCTTCGCGCCGGTGCGGCCGGGTACCTGCTAAAAACCATCGATGGCGACGCTTTGACGCTGGCCATCCAGAACACCATGCGCGGCGACAGTGTGGTCGCCCCCGAGATGACCAGCAAACTGGTCTCCGCCTACAGAGATGCGAGCAACCATGAGCCTGCGTTGATTGTGTCAGCAGCAGAGCCCAAAACCCCTCTCTCATCGCTGTCGCCCCGTGAACGGGAGATCTTGCGTGGCATTGCCAGCGGGGCCAGCAACAAGGAAATTGCCCGCGAATACAACATCGCCGAAACCACGGTGAAGATTCATGTGCAGCACATTCTGCGCAAACTGGACGTCAGCTCCCGCGTCCACGCGGCGGTTATCGCAACCGAGCTTGGCCTGCTTTGACGCAGATCAAAAGTCGCCCTTAAACACCCCTGAGTAGCCCCACAGAACTACCTTCTCGCGCAAAGAGTAGTTCCATTTAGTCAGGCGTCCGCTCCCTCAGAAGGATGTCGCAAAAACTCTGCCAGACCTAAAGTGAGGTCATGCAAAAAAGGAGTTTTTGACATGACAAAAAAAGGACAGGCACTTTCCGTGCTGATTGTCAGTACCCTGGCATTCACGGTGTGTTTTATGGTCTGGATGATGTTCGCAGTGATCGGCATTCCGATCAAGAAGGCACTAGACCTGAACGCCACCCAATTCGGCCTGTTGATGGCCATGCCGGTGTTAAGCGGATCTTTGGTCCGCGTGCCACTGGGCATCTGGACAGATCGCTACGGTGGTCGCATTGTGATGACCGCCCTGCTGGCCACCACCGTCCCCGCGATTTGGTTGATGACCTATGCCACTGCCTACTGGCACTTCCTGACCATTGGTCTGGTGTTGGGCTTGGCGGGTGGCTCGTTCTCGGTCGGCACCCCCTACGTCGCACGCTGGTTCCCCAAGAACCAGCAGGGTTTCGCCATGGGCATCTTCGGCGCCGGCAACGCCGGTGCAGCGGTCAACAAGTTTTTGGCTCCCGCCATTCTGGTGGCTTTTGGCTGGACCATGGTGCCCAAGGTCTATGCCGCCATCATGTTGGGAACGGTGATCTTGTTCTGGCTGATGAGCCACAGCGACCCGGCGCATCTGGTCTCCAGCAATGTCAAGTTCACCGACCAACTCAAATCACTGAAAGACCCCCGCGTGTTGAAGTACTGCCAGTACTACAGCATTGTGTTCGGCGGCTACGTGGCGCTGTCGCTCTGGATGGTTCAGTACTACGTCGGTGAGTATGGGCTCGACATTCGCACTGCCGCCTTGCTGGCAGCCTGCTTCTCACTCCCTGGCGGTGTGCTGCGCGCTGCAGGTGGCTGGATGTCCGACAAATGGGGCGCCCACAGCGTGACCTGGTGGGTGATGTGGGTGAGCTGGATTTGCCTGTTCTTGCTTAGCTACCCCCAGACTGATTTCACGATCATGACCACCACCGGCCCCACGACCTTTCATCTGGGCCTCAACGTGTACATGTTCACGATCCTGATGTTCATCCTCGGGATCGCCTTCGCCTTCGGCAAAGCCAGTGTCTTCAAGTACGTCAGCAACGACTACCCCGGCAACATTGGAACCATCAGCGGCATCGTTGGCCTGGCCGGCGGCATGGGTGGCTTCATCTTGCCCATCATGTTTGGCGCCTTGATGGACCTGACCGGTATTCGCTCCAGCGCCTTCATGTTGATGTATGGAGTCGTCTGGGTCTCTTTGATCTGGATGTACTGGACCGAAGTCCGCCAGCGCGAGGTCTTGGGCAGCAACGCCACTGCATTCAGCTTGCAGAAATAAGAAATCATTTAAAGAAAGAAAATCATGACGATCAAAACGCAGTCCGGCGCTGATATTGCCGATTGGCGCCCGGAGGACGAAAAGTTCTGGGAAAGTACCGGCAAACACATTGCCAGCCGCAACCTCTGGATCTCGATCCCCAACCTGTTGGTCGGGTTCGCAGTCTGGGTGATGTGGGGCATCATCACGGTGCAGATGTTGAACCTCGGGTTTCCGTTCAAACCCAATGAGATGTTCACCTTGACGGCCATTGCTGGCCTGATGGGCGCGACGATGCGCATTCCAGCATCGTTCTTTATTCGCCTGTCGGGGGGGCGAAATACGATCTTTTTGACCACGGCCTTGTTGATTATCCCGGCGGTGTGGACAGGCATTGCGCTGCAGGACAAGAGCACACCACTTTGGGTGTTTCAAGCTTGCGCCTTTTTGTCGGGCATCGGTGGCGGAAATTTCGCTTGCTCCATGTCCAACATCTCCGGCTTCTACCCCAAGCGCCTCCAGGGCACAGGCTTGGGTTTGAATGCTGGCTTGGGCAACTTCGGTGTGACCACCATGCAGGTGCTGATTCCACTGGTCATGACTGTTGGCCTGTTCGGCGCAGTGGGTGGCGGCTCCATGGTGCTGACCAAAGACAGCGGATGGATCATGGGAGAAATCCTGGCTGGCACGCCCACCTTTATTCAGAACGCAGGCTTCATCTGGGCGGCCATCCTGATTCCGCTGGTCGCAGCCGCCTGGTTCGGCATGAACAACCTGCTGCCACTCTCCCCCAACTACGGCGGAACTCTGGCTGCTTTCGGCAAGATTCTGTACCTCTGGGGCATCACCTGCGTCATCGGCTTGATTGGGCTTTACCTCTATCTGCCAGCCCCCACCGGCTTGGGCCTGCTGAACATGTGGGTCGCACTGCCACTGATCATGGTCGTCACCGTTTTCGCCATGAAGTGCGCCGCATTTGGCGAGTTGAAGGGCAACATCGCCAAGCAGTTCGAGATTTTCAAGAACAAGCACACCTGGGCCATGACGATTTTGTACATCGTCACCTTCGGCTCCTTCATCGGCTTCTCGATGGCCCTGCCCTTGTCGATCTCGGTGATTTTCGGCACCAGCCACGTCCCTGACGCTGCCGGCGTCATGCAGCACACGCTGAAAAACCCCAACGCACCCTCTGCGCTGACCTATGCCTGGATCGGACCTTTTGTGGGTGCCTTGATTCGCCCAGTCGGCGGTTGGATTGCAGACAAAGTGGGTGGCTCCATCGTGACGCAAATTATCTCGGCCGTGATGGTTTTGGCCTCTGGCGCCGTGGGTTACGTCATGTTGCTGGCTTATGGCTCGGCGACCCCAGAGCAATATTTCTCGACCTTCATGTGGTTGTTTGTGGTGTTGTTCGCGGCCAGCGGCATTGGCAATGGATCGACTTTCCGCACCATCGGCGTCATCTTTGACCGTCAGCAAGCCGGCCCTGTGCTGGGTTGGACCTCAGCAGTGGCCGCCTACGGCGCCTTCATTGCCCCGGTGGTCATTGGTGCCCAGATCAAGGCCGGAACGCCTCAAATGACCATGTATGGCTTCGCGGTGTTCTACGCGCTGTGCCTGTTTCTGAACTGGTGGCTTTACCTGCGTGCAGGTTCTGAAATCAAAAATCCATAACCTTTAGTACTACAAATTTCATAGCTGCTCGCGCTTATTCAAAGACGGCTAGCAGCCAATTTGGCAATATTCCCTACAGAGGTATCGCATGAGCCACTTTCTAGATCGACTAAGTTACTTCTCTCAACCCAAAGAAGCGTTTTCGGGCGAGCACGGCATCACCACCGGTGAAGACCAAACCTGGGAAAAGGCCTACCGTGACCGCTGGGCCCACGACAAAATTGTGCGCTCCACCCACGGCGTGAACTGCACGGGCTCATGCTCGTGGAAGATCTACGTCAAGGGCGGCATCGTCACCTGGGAAACCCAACAAACCGACTACCCCCGCACCCGCTGGGACATGCCCAATCACGAGCCCCGGGGTTGCGCACGGGGCGCCAGCTACAGCTGGTACCTGTACAGCGCCAACCGGGTGAAATACCCCCTGGTTCGAGGCCGCCTGCTCAAGATGTGGCGCGAAACCCGCATTGGAGCTGACCCGGTGGATGCTTGGGCCTCCATTGCCCAGTCAGATGCCAAGCGCAAGGAATACCAAAGCGTGCGTGGTCTGGGTGGATTCGTTCGCTCCAGCTGGGACGAAGTCAATGAAATGATCGCGGCGGCCAACGTCTACACGATCAAAAAGCACGGCCCGGACCGCATCATCGGCTTCTCCCCTATTCCGGCCATGTCCATGGTCAGCTACGCCGCAGGCAGCCGCTACCTGAGCCTGATTGGTGGCGTGTCCATGAGCTTTTACGACTGGTACTGCGATCTGCCTCCCAGCAGCCCACAGGTCTGGGGTGAGCAAACCGACGTGCCCGAGTCGGCCGACTGGTACAACTCCACCTTCATCATGGCCTGGGGCTCCAACGTGCCGCAGACCCGCACGCCTGACGCGCACTTCTTCACCGAAGTTCGCTACAAAGGTGCTAAAACCGTGGCTGTCACGCCCGACTACTCTGAAGTCGCCAAGCTGTCCGACATCTGGATGAGTCCCAAGCAAGGCACCGATGCGGCGGTGGCCATGGCCATGGGCCACGTCATCCTGAAGGAGTTTTACTTCCCAGATGGCGACAAGAAGCGCAGCGAGTACTTTGACAACTACGTGCATCGCTACACCGACATGCCCATGTTGGTGATGCTCAAGGAAAAAGAGCTGCCCAACGGCCAGACCGTGATGGTGCCGGACCGCTATGTGCGCGCCTCTGACTTCAACGGCAAACTTGGAGCCGCCAACAACCCAGAGTGGAAAACGGTTGCGCTGGATGAGTCCGGGAAAGTTGTTCTGCCCAATGGTGCCATTGGCTTCCGCTGGGGCCCAGACGGCCGTGCGGACGAAGGCCAGTGGAACCTGGAAGCCAAAGAAGCCCGCCACGGTGGCGATATGAAGCTCAAGCTCACCGTGATGGAAGGCGAGAACGCCAGCACGGAAACAGCCAAGGTCGGCTACCCCTACTTTGGCGGCATCGTGAGCGAGCATTTCCCCAACAACGCCACGGGCGACGCCAGCAATGACGTTTTGGTGCGCACTGTTCCCGTTCAGCGAATCAAGCTGGGCAAAGAAGGTGATCAGCGCGATGCACTGGTGGCCACCGTGTTTGATTTGCAAGTTGCCAACTACGGCGTCGCGCGGGGTCTGCCCGGCGAAATGGCCGCCAAAGACTTCAACGAAGATACACCGTACACCCCCGCCTGGCAGGAGCGCATCACCGGCACACCGCGTGAGCAGTTGATTACCGTGGCCCGCCAGTTTGCCGACAACGCCGACAAGACCCATGGCAAGTCCATGGTCATCATTGGCGCGGCCATGAACCACTGGTACCACAGTGACATGAACTACCGCGGCGTCATCAACATGTTGATGATGTGCGGTTGTATTGGTCAAAGCGGTGGCGGCTGGGCGCACTATGTGGGCCAGGAAAAGCTTCGCCCTCAAACCGGTTGGCTGCCTTTGGCCTTTGGTCTGGACTGGGTGCGCCCCCCCCGTCAGATGAACTCCACCAGCTTCTTCTACGCACACACCGACCAGTGGCGCTATGAAAAACTGGGCATGGAAGAGGTGCTCTCACCCTTGGCCGACAAAAAACTGTACGGCGGCACCATGATTGACTACAACGTGCGCGCCGAGCGCATGGGCTGGTTGCCATCAGCTCCCCAATTGAAGACCAATCCGCTGCAGGTGATTCGCGATGCCGCGGCCGCCAACATGGACCCCAAGGACTACACCGTCAAGAGCCTGAAAGACGGCTCCCTCACGATGAGCTGCGAGGACCCCGACCACCCTGACAACTGGCCTCGCAACATGTTTGTCTGGCGCTCCAAAATTCTGGGCTCCAGCGGCAAGGGCCATGAGTACTTCCTCAAGCACCTGCTGGGCACCAGCCATGGCGTTCAGGGCAAGGATTTGGGCAAAGACCAAGCGAAACCCACTCAAGTGGTGTGGCACGACAAGGCGCCTGAGGGCAAGCTGGACCTGGTGGTCACACTGGACTTCCGCATGAGCACCACCTGCCTGTACTCAGACATCGTGTTGCCCACTGCCACCTGGTATGAAAAAAACGACCTAAACACCAGTGACATGCACCCCTTCATTCACCCGCTGTCTACCGCGGTCGATCCCGCATGGCAGTCGCGCAGTGACTGGGAGATCTACAAAGGTTTCGCCAAGAAATTCAGCGAAGTGTGCGTGGGCCACCTCGGTGTGGAAAAAGAGATGGTATTGTCACCGCTGATGCACGACACCCCTGCGGAGCTGGCACAGCCCTTTGGTGTGCAGGATTGGAAACGTGGCGAGATTGACCTGATCCCCGGAAAAACCGCACCCAACATGGTGGTGGTGGAACGTGATTACCCCAACACCTACAAGCGCTTCACGGCACTTGGCCCCTTGTTGAACAAGGTGGGCAACGGTGGCAAGGGCATCAACTGGAACACCCAGATCGAAGTCAAGCAACTCGGCGAACTCAATGGTTTGGTGAAAGACGAAGGCGTGTCTTGCGGCATGCCCAGCATCGACACCGACATTGATGCCTGCGAAGTGATTCTGCAGCTTGCCCCCGAGACCAACGGTCATGTGGCGGTCAAGGCGTGGGAAGCACTGGGCAAACGAACCGGTCTGGACCATACCCACTTGGCCATTCACCGCGAAGACGAAAAAATTCGTTTCCGTGATATTCAGGCGCAGCCTCGCAAGATCATCAGCTCGCCGACCTGGAGCGGAATTGAGTCCGAGACCGTGTCCTACAACGCCGGCTACACCAACGTGCATGAAATGATCCCATGGCGCACCCTTACCGGCCGCCAGCAGTTCTACATGGACCAACCCTGGATGACCGCGTTTGGTGAAGGCTTTACCAGCTACCGTCCGCCCGTTGACCTGAAGACCACCGCTGGCATTCAGGGCATCAAGCCCAATGGCAACAAGGAAATCGCGCTCAACTTCATCACGCCGCACCAAAAGTGAGGCATTCACTCCACCTACAGCGACAACCTGCACATGCTCACGCTGGGTCGCGGCGGGCCCATCATCTGGCTAAGTGAAGATGACGCGAAATCCGCCGGCATTGTGGACAACGACTGGGTGGAACTGTTCAACCTGAACGGTGCCATTGCAGCCCGTGCCGTGGTCAGCCAGCGTATCAACAATGGCATGACGCTGATGTACCACGCCCAGGAGAAGACCATCAACACGCCCGGGTCTGAAATCACAGGAATCCGCGGTGGCATTCACAACTCGATGACCCGCATTGTGCTGAAACCTACTCACATGATTGGCGGCTACGCCCAGTTCAGCTACGGCTTTAACTACTACGGAACCATTGGCACCAACCGCGATGAGTTCGTGGTGGTTCGCAAGATGAACAAGGTGGATTGGCTGGAAGAAGAAGCCAACTCGAACCACAGCGCCACTGCGCCCCACGCGTAAGGAGAACACAAATGAAAATTCGGCACAAATTGGCATGGTCCTGAATCTGGACAAATGCATCGGTTGCCACACCTGCTCCGTGACCTGCAAGAACGTCTGGACGAGCCGACCCGGCATGGAATACGCCTGGTTCAATAATGTTGAAACCAAACCCGGCATTGGCTACCCCAAAGAATGGGAAAACCAGGACAAGTGGAACGGCGGCTGGATTCGCAAGGCGAACGGCACCATCGAGCCCCGCCAGGGCGCCAAGTGGAAACTGCTCATGCGCATCTTCGCCAACCCGAACATGCCTGAGATCGACGACTACTACGAGCCGTTCACTTTTGACTATGACCATTTGCAGTCGGCACCGGAGATGAAGGCCACACCCACAGCCCGCGCCCGTAGCTTGATCACCGGCAAGCGCATGGAAAAGATTGAGTGGGGCCCCAACTGGGAGGAGATTCTGGGTGGTGAGTTCTCCAAGCGCAGCAAGGACAAGAACTTCGACGATATCCAGAAGGACATCTACGGCCAGTTCGAAAACACCTTCATGATGTACTTGCCCCGCCTGTGCGAGCACTGCCTGAACCCGGCCTGCGTGGCGAGTTGCCCCTCTGGCTCGATCTACAAGCGTGAGGAAGACGGCATTGTTCTGATCGATCAGGACAAGTGCCGCGGCTGGCGCATGTGTGTGAGCGGCTGCCCCTACAAAAAGATTTACTACAACTGGAAATCTGGCAAGGCTGAGAAATGCATCTTCTGCTACCCCCGCATTGAGGCCGGTCAGCCGACGGTGTGCTCCGAGACCTGTGTGGGTCGAATTCGCTACCTCGGAGTTCTGTTGTATGACGCAGACCGCATCCAGGAAGCCGCCAGCGTGGAACATGACCGCGACCTGTACCAGGCCCAGCTTGATATTTTCCTCGACCCCAATGACCCCAAGGTCATCGAGCAGGCGCGCATTGACGGCATTCCTGACAAGTGGATGGAAGCCGCTCGCAAGAGCCCGGTGTACAAAATGGCGGTGGAGTGGAAAGTCGCCCTGCCCCTGCACCCCGAGTACCGCACCCTGCCCATGGTCTGGTATGTGCCACCCCTGTCGCCCATCAGCGCCGCGGCCAATGCCGGTCATATCGGCACCAACGGTGAAATTCCTGACGTGAAGCAACTTCGCATTCCTGTGAAGTACTTGGCCAACTTGTTGACCGCGGGTGACACCCAGCCGGTGGAACGTGCCCTGGAACGCATGCTGGCCATGCGCGCTTACCAACGTGAAAAGCACGTGGACGGCCGCATCAACACGGCGGCTCTGGATCAGGTCCAAATGACTCAGGCCGAGGTGGAAGAGATGTACCACGTGATGGCCATTGCTAACTACGAAGACCGCTTTGTGATTCCAAGCACCCACCGCGAATACGCAGAAAACACCTTTGACGTGCGCGGTGGCTGTGGCTTCTCGTTCGGCAACGGTTGCTCCGATGGCGCCAGTGAGACCAGCCTGTTTGGCAGCTCCAAGCGTCGCACCATTCCAATCAAGGCGGGGGTATAAATCATGGCACTGCCCAATGCATCCATCAGTTTGCGGGTTCTAGCGCGCTTGCTCGCCTACCCAGACGCTGAACTGCGAGCCCAACTGTCCGACATGCGTGCTGCGCTTCACACCGACAAGGTTTTGAAGTCCGGCCGCCTGACCGAACTGGACGCGCTCATCAACACGCTGCAACATGGCGACTCGCTGGACAACGAGGCGAAGTTTGTGGAAATTTTCGACCGCGGTCGCTCCACTTCTTTGCACTTGTTTGAGCATGTGCACGGCGACTCGCGCGAGCGTGGTCCCGCCATGATTGACCTGGCACAGACCTACAAAAAGGCTGGCTTGTTCCTGGCCGAAGGCGAAATGCCGGACTACCTGCCGGTGGTGCTGGAGTTTGTCTCCACTCAGCCCCCCAAGGAGGCGCGGGCGTTCCTGGGTGAGATGGCCCACATCTTCAATGCCATCTTCAGCGCCTTGCAACAGCGAGAAAGCCGCTATGCCAGTGTTTTGGGTGCGCTGCTGGAGATCGCGGGTGAAACCGCCCACCCCGTCAAGGTGACCCCTGACGAACCTTTGGACAAGGCGTGGGAAGAGCCGGTTGTATTTGACGGTTGCTCGACCAAAGGGCAAGCCAAACCCGGCGAGGCTCAGCCCATTCACTTTGTCAAAAATGACGCGGCGCGCGCCAGCGCAAAAGCCGCCGCATACCCTGGAGCATCACAATGAACGCCTTTGACAACTTCCTGTTTGGCCTGTACCCCTACATCGCCCTCACCGTGTTTTTTCTGGGCAGCCTGATTCGCTTTGATCGGGACCAATACACTTGGAAAAGCGATTCTTCCCAACTGCTCAAAGCGGGACAGTTGCGTGTGGGACGCAACCTGTTTCACGTCGGTGTGCTGTTCCTGTTTTTCGGACACTTTTTCGGCATGTTGACGCCACACTTTCTGTACGAGCACTTCATTGACGCGGGCTCCAAGCAGTTAATGGCCATGATTTCGGGCGGCATTGCCGGCCTGCTCACCTTCATTGGCATCACGATGCTCTTGCACCGTCGCCTGACGGAACCTCGCATTCGCGTCAATTCCAAAACCAGCGACATTGTTCTTTTGGTCCTGTTGTGGTTGCAGTTGGCTCTCGGACTGGCCACCATTCCGCTGTCAGCACAGCATCTGGACGGCAGCATGATGATGAGGCTGGCCGAGTGGGGTCAGCGCATCGTTACCTTCCGCGGTGGTGCCGTCGAACTCCTGATTGGCGCCGGCTGGATTTTCAAGATGCACATGTTCTTGGGCATGAGCATTTTCCTGATCTTCCCGTTCACCCGCCTCGTTCACGTCTGGAGCGGTTTCGGTGCCGTGGCGTACCTGGTTCGCCCTTACCAAGTGGTTCGCGCCCGCCGCTTGAACGTCCCAGCCGATCACAACCAACCCCGTCGTCCAGACGCGGGTGTTTAAGGAGTTGAAAATGAATACCGAAATTGCCGCTGAAATCAAACCCGTGGGTGCGCAAGTGAATGGCATTCAACTCAATGTCAACGGAGAGGACCTCTCAGCCAATGACTTGCGCCAACGCGCCTGCTCCGAGTTGCTTCGCCAGGCCGCCATGGAAAAAGGCCTGTTGCCTGCGACCGACTTGCCGTCCGTGGACGGCGTGATGAACGAGGACGCCAGCAGCGCCATTGAGCGCCTGCTGGCGCAAGAAGTCTTGGTGCCAGAGCCTTCCGAAGACGCCTGCCGCCGCTATCACGCGGCAAATCAGGGCGTTTACAGCACCGGAGAAAGAATCCGTGTTCGCCACATTCTGTTTGCGGTCACACAGGGTGTGGACGTCACGGCGCTGCGTAACCGCGCAGAGACGTCGCTGCTGGACGTACGGTGCCACGACGGCAAGAGCACTGAAGACAAGTTTGCCAAAACGGCAAGCACGCTGTCCAACTGCCCCAGCGGCGCCGAAGGCGGAAATTTGGGTTGGCTGACCACCCAGGACTGTGCGCCTGAATTTTCCAAAGAGCTCTTTGGACACGCCGAGGTGGGCGTGCTGCCCCGTCTGGTTCACAGTCGCTTCGGACTGCACATTGTGGAGGTCCTGGAGCGTGAACCCGGTGTGGAGCAATCCTTTGACGCCGTGCGCGGTGCCGTCACCATGGCACTGCGTCAGAAGTCTTACGTGACGGCGCTTCGTCAGTACTTGCGACTGCTGGCGGGTACGGCCGTTTTGGAGGGCGTTGACATCGAGGCCTCCAACTCACCGCTGGTTCAATAACGCAACCATTGGAACTTGCTCATGCCTGATGAATTGCTTAGCCGGTTACAACGTTTTCACCACGACACGTTTCCGGGTGTTCAGGAGCAGTTCCAAAACCTGGTGAAAGACGGGCAGCACCCCACCATTCTGTTCATCGGCTGCTCCGACTCCCGCCTGGTGCCATACCTGCTGACGGGAACGGGCCCAGGCGAGCTGTTTATTGTCCGAAACGTGGGGGCGTTCGTTCCGCCCTACGATGGATCGGCTGGTTTTCACGGAACTTCAGCTGCGATCGAGTTTGCGGTGTTGAATCTCAAGGTGTCCCGGATCGTGGTGTGCGGACACAGCCACTGCGGGGCCATTCGTGCCCTGTATGACGATGTCACCCCACAGGCCATCAACCTCAAAGCGTGGCTTGAGCTGGGTCGGGAAGCCGCTCTGCCCGTCCAGGTCACCACTGCGGCCCTGCGCCGTACCGAACAACGTGCGGTTGTGCTCCAGTTGGAGCGCTTGATGGGATACCCCATGGTGCGAGAACAGGTCGAAGCCCAAAAAATGGCCCTGCATGGCTGGCACTACGTGATTGAAGACGGGGAGGTTCATGTTTTTGATGTCTCAAGCGGCCAGTTCGTGCCGGCATCGAGTGCTCACCACAGCGGAGATGGTCCTTACAAGGAGCATTTTGAAGCCCCCGTTTTCAATGAAATTGACGACGCCTACGGGCCCCAATAGCCCATGAGCGAAGCGGCACTTGTAGCGCCCATCGGCACAACACTCTCTGCGGGCGCAGACGAAGAAGACGACCCGACCCAATTCGCACAGGAATTGATTCACGCCCGTCAGACGGTATTGCCCAAACGGTTGCTCGAGCCCGGGCCCAACCCCGCGCAATTGCAACAAACTCTGCAGGCCGCCTCCGCCGCACCGGACTACGGAAAACTGCTGCCGTGGCGGTTCGTTCTGATTCCCGGGTCCGCCCGGCATCGACTGGCCAAAGTTTTTGAAGAGGCGTTGATCACCCGCGACCCGCAGGCCACACCAGACCAACTGGCGCAAGCCGCAGAGAAAGCTTACCGCGCGCCGGCCTTGATCCTGGCAATCTCGCAAACAGCGGCAGGTGACACTGGCGTCGACACTATGAGCGGATGGTTTCCATAGAATGCGCGCTCCAAAACATGTTGCTGCTGGCCACTGCCATGGGGTTTGGCTCCGCCTTGACCAGCGGAAAGGCACTGAGATCGCCTCAACTCAGCACGCTTTTTGCCCTGCAGGATGGCGAAGTAGCCGTGTGTTTTTTGAGTATCGGAACCGTGTCTAAAAGAAAATCAGCTCGAATCCGGCCCGAGATCAATGATTTTTTTTCGACACTTGCGAATGGGTGAGGTCAACCGTTCACAGCCGCTGAGCCGCTAATCACCCGCGGACTCCACTCACTCGAAGTTGACGGGTTCACCCTGGCGATTGAAGGGGATGAAGGAGGCCAACGACCCCATCTTGATTTGCTCCACCATTTGTTGCATGGGCTTTTCAGCAGCCTCGCTGCTTGGCGCCTTGTCCCCGCTGCCGGACATGGCAGCTGCAAAAACAATCGACCATTCTTTGCCAAAGGATCTGGACTCCAGCTCCAGCGCCGCGAATGACGACAGTTCCTGTGGCAATTTGTCGACGTACATCAATGGCACCAACTCGCCACCATGCCCTTTGAAATAACTCGCTTTTTGCTCGGGAGTGCAGTCTTTTGGCAAGTCAGCGCCAGCAAAAACAAACAGCAGCCGCTGGGGTTGGGTTTGTTGCCCTGCGGCCTGTAGCAAATCGTCGAAACTTGAAATATTCATGACCGGGCCTTGTTGACTGAACGAAAAATATGCCCATCAGGCATGCAGGAATTTTTACACTTTTTAGTCGACTCAAGCTTGCGCGAGGTCAACAATCATCCTCAGCAGCAATCCTATGATTTTGTTCCCAATGAGGAACCCAGTGATGTCGCAAAAAAGCCCCGAGAAAACCCAACCCAGCACGACGCTTTCCCCGCAGCTCATCAGCGAAGAGGTGTTGCTTGAAAAATACAGCAAGGGCGCGGAAAAGTCCATTCTTGATGTGAACTTGCGCGTCGCCCGCGCCTTGGCACAGGCCGAGGCACCTGCGCATCAAAAACAATGGGAGACCAAGTTCCTCCATGCGCTTCAGAAAGGATTCTTGCCAGCCGGGCGAATTCAATCTGCTGCGGGTACGGACCTGGCCGCCACACTGATCAATTGCTTTGTTCAACCCGTGGGTGACTCGATCGCCCAGACCGAAGACGGACATCCCGGCATTTACACCGCATTGACCGAAGCCGCAGAAACCATGCGCCGTGGTGGCGGCGTGGGTTATGACTTCTCACGAATTCGACCCCGTGGTGCTTGGGTGGGCAGCACGCAAAGCAGCGCATCTGGGCCCGTGAGCTACATGAGGGTGTTTGACAGGTCTTGTGAAACGGTGGAGTCCGCCGGGGCTCGCCGAGGCGCTCAAATGGGTGTCCTGCGATGCGACCACCCGGACATTGAAGAATTCATTCATGCCAAAGACACTGGCGACCTGAAGAACTTCAACATCTCCGTGGGGGTCACCGACGCGTTCATGGAGGCGGTTCAGAGCGATGGCGAGTTCCTCCTGACCCACCGCGCAGAGCCAGGGGCAGACCAAAAGGCCAATGGTGCCTACCAGTTCGGTGACAGCGGTGACTGGGTGTATCGAAAACTACAAGCGAGGGAATTGTGGGACCAGGTCATGCGCTCCACCTATGACCACGCCGAACCGGGGGTACTGTTTCTGGATCACATCAACCGCGACAACAACCTGTCGTATTGCGAAACCATTGCCAGCACCAACCCTTGCGCCGAGCAACCGCTACCGCCGTATGGCTGCTGCTGCCTGGGCTCAATTGATCTGACCCGGTTTGTGGACCAGCCGTTCGAGAAAAAAGCACGCTTTGACAAGGCGGCCTTCGCCGAGGTCGCCCGAGTTGCAACGCGGATGTTGGACAACGTCCTGGACGTGACGGTGTGGCCGCTGCCACAGCAACAAGAAGAAGCGCGCAGCAAGCGTCGGGTTGGACTTGGCTTCACGGGCCTGGGTGATGCGCTGGTCATGCTCAACTTGCGCTACGACACAGCAGCCGCACGCGACATGGCCAAAGAAATCTCCGAGTTGATGCGGGACACCGCGTATGAGGCCTCTGTCGAGCTTGCCCAGGAACGCTGCCCATTCCCCTTGTTCAATGCCGACCTGTACTTGAGCGCTCAAACCTTTGCCTCACGCCTGCCCCCCGCATTGAAGGACCGCATCAAGACACACGGTCTTCGAAATTCCCACCTGCTGTCCATCGCCCCCACGGGCACCATCAGTCTGGCCTTTGCAGACAATGCCAGCAACGGCATTGAACCGGCGTTCAGCTGGACTTACGCCCGCAAAAAACGCATGCTGGATGGCGGCTTCAAAGAGTACGCGGTTGAAGACCACGCCTGGCGCCTCTATCGTCACCTGCACGGCGAGACCGCACCGCTGACACCCGCCTTTGTCACCGCGCTGGAAATGAGTGCCCAGGCCCACGTGGCCATGGTGGCGGCAGTGGCGCCTTTCATTGACACCGCGATTTCCAAAACTGTGAATGTGCCCGCAGACTACCCTTACGCCGACTTTCAAAACCTGTACATGGAGGCTTGGCAATCAGGCTTGAAGGGCCTTGCCACCTACCGCCCGAACTCCGTATTGGGGTCGGTCCTGAGCCTGACCCCCAGCACAGCAGCCACTGCGCCGCCTTTGCACATTGAAGGGGCCAACCAGAGGCTCGCACTGGACCGTCTGCCCTCACCTGTTCTGTCCTCGTTGCGCTGGCCAAGCCGGCCAGAGCTGCCGGCTGGAAACCCGGCCTGGACCTATATGGTTAATCACCCCTTTGGCAACTTCGCCCTGTTCGTGGGCGAATTGGCACCCGAGGAAGGCGGCGCGCCGAAACCGTTTGAGGTATGGGTCAATGGCACGGATCAACCGCGAGGACTAGGCGCATTGGCCAAAACCTTGTCCATGGACTTGCGCACCAATGACCCTGCCTGGCTACAACTGAAGCTCGATGCTCTGGCAACCGTGGCAGAAGAACACTCCTTTGAAATGACATTTCCGCCACACGGCGGAAAACGTCTTTTCCCGGGCGTGGTGGCCGCCACCGCCGCGGTGATACGGTGGCGCTGCGATCAACTCCGGGCCCTGGGAAAAGAGTCCAAACTTCCGACGCCCGTTATGGACGCCATGTTCAGCCAGGGCGAACCACAAACGGGCCCGTCTGGCACGCTGGCATGGTCGGTAGACGTAGACAACCCCGCCACCGGCGAGTCTTTCACTGTCACGCTCAAAGAAGTCAACCTGCAAGACCACGACGGCGTGGTGGTCACCCGCCCTTGCGCGCTTGGTTTTTCGGGCAACTACCCCCGTGCAATGGACGGCCTGGCCCGATTGCTGTCCTTGGACATGCGGGTGATTGATCCCGCCTGGATTGGCATGAAGTTGCGCAAGTTGCTCAACTATGCAGAGCCCTTGGGTCATTTCATGGCGTTTTTGCCGGGACTGCCCAATGCCGAGCGACGCCAGCAAACCTGGCCCTCCACTGTGGCCTACATTGCGCGGTTGATCATTCATCGCTACGCCATGCTGGGGGTGCTTGATGAACAGGGCTTTCCATTGAGGGACATGGGCGTACTGGACACTCCAAAGGATCAGCCCGTGTCAACGACCATAGCCGGAAAACTGTGTCCCGAGTGCGGCAACCCTACGGTCATTCACAAGGATGGTTGCGATTTTTGTACCGCTTGTGGCTACGTCGGGCAATGCGGTTAGAGCCTCAAAAAGAAACAGGACCATGGGCCCTGTTTCTTGGCTCTTCTCAGCGATTACGTGCGAACGACCAGCACCGGCAGGTGCGTGTGCGACAGAACCGCTTGCGTCACGCTGCCCAGCACCAGTCTTTCCAGTCCGCTGCGCCCGTGCGAGCCAATGACGATCAGGTCGGCCTGTGAGGACTCTGCTTTCTGCACGATCCCCCGCCATGCATTATTGGACTCCACCACCGCAGTTTCAACCGCCAAATCGGCCGCTTTGAAAACTGCTTTGGCTGACTTGATCGCTGCATTGGCTTCTGCACTGGCTGCACTGAGGTACTCCGCCTGTCCGTAGGCAAAGTCAGTTCCGACGCCCGTAAACGGGTAGGGATCAATCACAAAAATGGCTGTGACCTGGCTGCCAAATGCCTTGGCCAGACCAATGGCTTTGTCCACCGCC
The DNA here is from genome assembly GCF_017948265.1 of Rhodoferax sp. PAMC 29310. Taxonomy (NCBI): domain Bacteria; kingdom Pseudomonadati; phylum Pseudomonadota; class Betaproteobacteria; order Burkholderiales; family Comamonadaceae; genus Rhodoferax; species Rhodoferax sp. PAMC 29310. The sequence goes on from NZ_CP072852.1 coordinate 1,809,633, forward strand.
AGTTGTGAAGTTGCAGAGCCATCGATGGGAACGAGGATGTGTTTGAACATGGTTTTCTCCTGTGGTTTGAATGCGTCCAGTGTCGGACTGAACTTCGCATCAATCCTTGACCAGAATCAAGTTATTTGTAGTGACAGCCAAAACCGGCCCTTCTGCCCAGTCGACAATCTCATCAAAGGGGTTCACACATGCGACTGATGCCCGCACGGGAACCCATCAAGCCAAACCCAAAAACTCGGACCTTTTCGCCAATTCAATTGGGCAGGGGCACCCGAGCAACCCATTCAACCTATTTAGGCGCGTGTCACTTTTGAAAAAAGATTCCAAACTGGGGCATCGGCCCTACGAAGATGTTCAGGCGTTGCTGACCGGCACCTTGTTTGTGGCTTTTGGTGTACTCATGTTTGGACACACCAGTTTGCTGACTGGCGGCACGGCTGGCATTGCGTTTTTAATCCACTACGCCACCGGCTGGAATTTTGGTCTGGTCTTTTTCCTGATCAACCTGCCGTTTTATGGACTGGCCTGGAAACGCATGGGGCCGACATTCACCTACAAGACTTTCGCTGCCGTCGGGCTGCTGTCCTTGTTTGTCAACCTGCTGCCCTCGCTGATTAGTTTCCAAGCGCTCTCGGCCCCCTTGGCGGCGGTCCTGGGCGGTTTGCTGATGGGCAGCGGCATGCTGATGCTGTTTCGCCACCGGGCAAGTCTGGGCGGTTTCAACGTTCTCGTCTTGTATTTGCAGGACCGATTTGGGTGGCGGGCGGGGCGGGTACAGATGGGGTTTGACTGCTTCATTGTGCTGTGCTCCTTCGCCGTGGTGAGCTGGCAACAGGTGGGGCTGTCTGTGTTGGGGGCAGTGGTGATGAACCAGACCTTGGCCACGAACCACCGAACGGGTCGCTACGTGACGCCTTGACACGCAGGCAAGGCCTGTCGCCTTGGGAACCGCCGCCCGCACAGCAAGACGCTAGCATCTCCGGATCCCTTTTCTGGAGCTTCCCATGCCAACTTTGACCGCTTTGACCAACCACCAGATCCGTCTGGCCTCTCGCCCGGTGGGCCTGCCCACACCGGCCAACTGGCAATTCACCGATGAGCCTGTTCAACAACCCGGTGAGGGTGGTGTGTTGCTGAAAACCTTGGCGCTGTCGCTGGATCCGGCCATGCGCGGTTGGATGAACGAGGGCAAAAGTTACATCCCGCCTGTTGGCATTGGCGAAGTCATGCGCGCTGGAGGCGTTGGAGTCGTCATTGCCTCCAACAACCCAGCCTATGCCGTGGGTGACCATGTCAGCGCCGGTTTTGGCGTGCAGGAGTACCTGACGCTGGAAAATGCAGACTTCAAGCGCGGCGGCCTGGTCAAAATTGACTTGGGCATGGGCTCGCTGACCCAGTGGCTTAACGTGCTGGGCATGCCGGGTATGACCGGTTATTTTGGTTTGATGGATGTGGGCCAACCCAAGGCCGGGGAAACCGTGGTTGTGTCAGGTGCAGCCGGCGCCGTCGGGCAAACCGTGGGGCAAATGGCCAAGCTCAAGGATTGCCGCGTGGTCGGCATTGCCGGTGGCGCTGCCAAATGTGACTGGGTCGTCAAGGAACTGGGATTCGATGCCTGCATCGACTACAAGGCCGGACCCAGCGCCGTGCGCGATGGACTGAAGGAACATTGCCCCACAGGTGTAGACGTCTATTTCGACAACGTTGGCGGTGAAATTTTGGATGCGGTCTTGGCGCGCATCAACCGCAGCGCTCGCATCATCATCTGTGGCGCCATCAGCCAATACAACAACACCACAGCTGTGCAAGGACCCAAAAACTACCTGAGTTTGCTGGTCAACCGAGCACGCATGGAAGGCATTGTGGTCTTCGACTATGCCGATCGGTACCACCTTGCCGTGGCGGAGATGGCGGACTATTTGAAGTCCGGAAAAATGAAGAGCAAGGAAGACGTTGTGACTGGTCTGAACAATTTTCCAGAGGCACTGAACAAGTTGTTCTCTGGTGAAAACTTTGGCAAATTGGTGCTGGAGGTGGCTGCCAACTGAATTGACGAACAGCTGTTCAATCAATAGCTTCCTGCGCACAAAGCACAAGGGCCCACCCCCTGTTCCTTCGCTAAGAAGGACGGGGGTGGGCCCTTGTTTTTAAGGCTGCAGCTTAGGCCGCAGAGGGCAGCAGGAAATCCTTGCTGATGTGAGCAGCCAGATCGTTGACGCGATCCAGGAACTGGGTCAGATAGGCATCCAAACCGGTTGCCAGGATCTCATCAATGCGTCCGTATTTCAATTCAGCGCACAGCTTGCCGGCAAGGCGATGGGTTTCACCAGAATTCTCGTTGGAAAGCACATTCAGGTTGTTCACCACCTCATTCAAACTCGCGTGCAACGAGCGTGGCATGTCAGCCCGCAAGATCAGCAACTCGGCCACTCGCTCCGGCTTGATCACATCGCGGTAGACCTTTCGATAAACCTCGAACCCGGAGACACTGCGCAGAATCGAACTCCAGTGGTAGAAGTCATGCTCCTGATTTTTGGAGCCCGTTGTCCCATAAAAATCATTTTGAATCGCGTGAAACTTCACATCCACCAATCGGGCCGTGTTATCGGCCCGCTCCAGGAAGGTTCCCAAGCGGGTGAAGTGAAACGCTTCGTCCATCAGCATGGTGCCGACGGTGACACCACGTGACAGGTGCGAGCGGTACTTGACCCATTCAAAGAACTGCCCTGGGTCGTCCTCCAGCTCACCGGCTTTCAGCTTTTTGTTGACTTCAAGCCAGGTTTGATTGAGCGTTTCCCAGACCTCGGTGGTCAGCGAGCCGCGCACCGCGCGGGCGTTCTCCCGGGCGGCCCGCAGGCAGGACACGATGCTGGAGGGATTGGTCTCATCTTTGACCATGAACTCCATCACCGCCGAAGCCGTGACATCGCCGTGCTTCTCGGTAAAGGTGGATAGCAGCTCGCTGATGGACAACAAGCCCTGCCAACCCAACAGTGCGACCGAGGCCGACTGCGGTAATAGCGAGGTTTCGTAGTTCACATCGAGCATGCGAGCGGTGTTTTCTGCCCGCTCGGTGTAGCGGGACATCCAGAACAGGTGGTCGGCTGTACGTGACAACATGGTGTGGCTCCTTTCGCTTAATTAGATTGAGTTTGGGTTTGTGACTGAACGGACGCCGCTGTGGGCGCACCGTCTTCCAGAACCCAGGTGTCTTTGGTGCCACCGCCTTGCGACGAATTGACCACCAGTGAGCCTTCTTTCAGCGCCACGCGCGTCAGGCCACCCGCTACCATTTGAACTTTCTTGCCGCTCAGCACAAAAGGCCGCAAGTCGATGTGACGAGGCGCAATGCCGCTTTCCACAAAAGTCGGGCAGCTGGACAAGCTCAGGGTCGGTTGCGAAATGTAGCCACTTGGATTCGCCAGCAAGGCTTTACGGAAATCTTCAATCTCGGCCTTGGTGGACGCAGGCCCCACCAGCATGCCGTAGCCGCCCGCACCGTGCACCTCTTTAATGACCAGGTCTTTCATGTTGGCCAGTGTGTAGGCCAGGTCATCTTTGTTGCGACACATGTAGGTCGGGACGTTGTTCAAAATGGGCTTCTCACCCAAATAGAACTCAATCATCTTGGGCACGTAGGGGTAGATGGACTTGTCATCTGCCACGCCGGTTCCCACAGCATTGCAGATGGTCACATTGCCCGCGCGGTACGCGTCCATGAGTCCGGCACAACCCAGTGTGGAGTTGGAGCGAAACACCTTGGGGTCCAGAAAGTCGTCGTCCAAGCGGCGGTTGATCACATCGACCCGAACCGGGCCGCGTGTGGTGCGCATGTAGACAAAGTTGTCCTTCACGAACAGGTCTTGGCCTTCTACCAGCTCAACACCCATTTGCTGCGCCAAAAACGCATGCTCGTAATAGGCACTGTTATGCATGCCTGGCGTCAGCACAACCACCGTCGGCTCTGCCGTTGTGGGCGGACTGCTGGCGCGCAGCGTCTCTAGCAACAAGTCAGGATAGTGGGCGACGGGGGCGACACGATGTGAGTTGAACAGGCCCGGGAACAGGCGCATGGTCATCTTGCGGTTTTCCAGCATGTAGCTGACACCGCTTGGCACACGAAGGTTGTCCTCCAGCACGTAGTACTCGCCCTCTCCGTTTGCATTGGGTGCACGCACCATGTCAATGCCGGAAATCTGGGAGTAAATGTTGTTAACCACGTCAACGCCCATCATTTCAAGGCGGAACTGGACGTTGTTCTCCAACTGGTCACGTGGCACGATGCCAGCCTTGATGATCTCCTGATCGTGGTACACGTCGTGAATAAAGCGATTCAAAGCGGTCACACGTTGAACCAAGCCCTTTTCCATCATCTTCCACTCGTTGGAAGGAATAATTCGGGGAATCAAATCAAATGGGATCAAGCGCTCGTTGCCCGAGCCATCTTCGTCCTTGTCACCATACACCGCAAAGGTGATACCAACACGGCGGAAAATCAATTCAGCCTCTTGGCGCCGCTTGGCCATCATGTCGCCGGGTTGTCGGGCAAGCCATTCGTCGTAAATCTTGTAGTGGTCCCTGATCTGCGCGCCCTGAGTAAAAAACTCATAAGGTAACTGGGTGTACATCTCGTCAAATTTTTGCATAAATGTCTTTCCTCCTATATTTAGGGTAGCAAGGTTTGCGCCAACTTGCATCGGCAATATCCCTAGTAAGCCATATGCTGCCAATACCGCGCTTGAATATCGCGTTGGCAAACCACTCTATCAGGTCGCTCAGACCGCCATTGGGCCGCACCACAACGAGATGAATCGACCAGCTGAATCCCGCGATTCTCATAACGCACCACGACAGGGCGCGCCGGATGGCCATAGCGATTTCGGTAGCCCGACTGCACCAGTGCAATGCGTGGCGAAACAGCATCCAGAAACTCGGGCGTGCTGGACGTCTGGCTGCCATGGTGTGGCACCAACAAAATGTCGGCCTTCAGGTTGACCCCCTGCGCCGTCAATCTCAACTCTTGCGCTTTTTCAATGTCCCCGGCCAGCAATGCCGCTCGCTGCCCATTGGAAATTCGCAGCGTGCAACTCAGTGCATTGGATTTGGAAGCCCCCTCGTAGTCAGACGCAGATGGATGAAGCACCTCAAAGTCCACGCCGTCCCAACGCCATTGCTGACCGGCCTGGCACCGCGTGGCTGGGCGCAGTCGCTGCAATTCATGGGTGTCTTCAATCGAACTCAGCATCGTGGCTTTAGGGTGGGCCAGCAGAACGGCGGCAGCGCCCCCGACATGATCGCTGTCCCGGTGACTGAGCACCAATGCATCCACCCGAGCACCAAAAGCGCTGAGCATTGGCACCAGCACCCGCTGGCCGGCATCGTTGTCCAGGCCATAACGCGGCCCCGTGTCATACACCAGCACATGGCGGGCTGTTTGCACAATCACTGCATTGCCCTGCCCGACGTCTGCCGCCCACAACTCAAATTCACCGATTGGTGGGCGCGGCGCCTGCCACAGCAGCACCGGCAAGACCAATGGCAGGCCAATCAGACGAAAACGCCACGGCAAACTCATCACCAGCAAAACCCCGCCCAGCACCCCAGACGCACCGGCCCATAGTGGTGCCTGAGCCACGGACACCGTGGCAAATGGCAACGCGGCAAGCTGTGCCAGGTACCAGTTCATGCCCTCAATCGCCATACTGGCAAGACCCCACAAGGGGGGCACAAATACCCCCGCCATAGCCAGCGGGGTGATGACCAAGGTCACCCAGGGAATGGCCAGTGCATTCGAAGCCAAACCGACCACAGACACCTGCCCGAACAGCAGCAGAGTGAGCGGCGTCAAGGCCAGCGTGATGACCCACTGCTCGCGAAACATATGAGCAATTCGTCCGAATGCCCTCGTACCAGATGCGGAAGACGCTCCTGAATTACTAGCAAACAACACCCCAACAGCGACAAAACTCAACCAGAACCCGGCCTGCAACAAGGCCCACGGGTCGATGAGCAGCACCGCCGCGCAAGCCAGCAACCACACCTGCGGCCAAGGCCAGCGAATGCCCAGAAGCGTTGAGGCACTGACCACCCACAGCATCAAAATGGTGCGTTGCGCCGGCACACCCCAACCGCTGAACACGGCGTAGACCGTGGCCAGCATCAAGCCCCCCAGCAACGCCGCTTTCGGTGCGGGCAACCAAAGGCAAAGCGCGCCTGAGCGACGCCACAAGGCGGCAATCAAACCCATGGCCACCCAGGCGAACATCGTGATGTGAAGCCCGGATATGGCCATCAAATGGGACACACCTGTCGCCCGGAACATGTCCCAGTCCCGGTGTTCGATGGCATTTTGATCCCCCACTACCAAGGCCGCCACCAGGCCCGCGTGGGACCGATCAGGGATGCGTGCAAAGATCAAGGTCCGCACCCAATGACGCAAGCGCTCCACAGGGTAGAACACAGTTTGGAGCAATCGTTGCGGCGCGGGGTCGTTAGCGCCGGTTCGGATGTAGCCCGTGGCCTGCACCCCTTGCTCCCACAGCCACAACTCATAGTCAAAGCCATGCGGATTGCGGGCGCCATGCGGTGCCTTGAGTCGAACCGTCAAACGCCACACTTCGCCCGGCACGACGGGCGACGGCAATGCCAGCGCTGCAGCATCCCTGGGCACACCAAACTGACCCGTATACCAACCCAAATCAATGCGCGGCGGAAGTCGCACCAGGGCGCCATCCAGGCTTGCCGAGTTCACATCAAAGCGAAACCGGTGTCCGTTCTCGGTGACTTGGGGCAGGCTCGCGACCACCCCAGTGACCTGCAAATCGCGCCCCTCCAGCGCAGGGTTCAATGCCTGCTGCACAAACCCGACTGAGCGCAGCCCTGTCGCGCTGAACCCCAGCACAGCAAACGCCAACAGGAGCAGACCTGTTCTTTTGACAACCGCTATTGAAATAGTAGCTAGCCACGCCCATCCGACCAGCGCCAGAAGCACTAAACCGGCATACAACCATCCAGAGACCAAGTTGGCCTGCTGCAATTGCAAGGCAGTGCCCGCGATCACCCCCAACAAGGCGGGCCATGTCAATCCAGCCAAAACTAGGCGGTGGATTGGGGGAAGCAGCATGGCGCCATGCTACCTTGACCGGCCACCGGGCTGACATCCAAAGGATGACCCGGACAATGCGGCATGACGCTGATAGAGGGACGGGGCGGAACGCCCGCTTTCATGAGCTGGGTAAATCTACGTAAATTTCTAAAGCGTTCCCACCTAAAGGCGGCGTCTGCGGTTCCAATACGCCACATTCGTCAAGAAGGATTGCTCCCATGCCCCCAATCGTCACACCCGACAATCGCTTGCCACGGCGCCAGGCCCTTCAATGGATGGCGGCCTTGGCCAGCCCCTCTATCGGTGGAAAGGCCTTGGCGCAGACGGTCACTGACATGGCACAGAAGCCCAACGCACAAGCCTGGCGCGCCATGTCTCGGTTGGGCTATGGCCCCAGCCCCTTTCAAATTCGCAGCGTGGAGGGGGCACCCAACGCGCAGGTTTGGGCAATGCAGCAGCTTGAATTGGCGCTGCGTGCCAGCCATCAACCGGCCCGGATCTCGGCAGACGCCGCCGAATTCAATCAATCCTTGCCAGGAATTTTCGAGGGCACCCGAAAGGAGCGCGAGGCCCGAGCCAAGATCAAGGCGGACCCCGGCTCCATAGCGGACGACCGCGACGAAGTTAACTTCAACCGCTTCATGGTGCGCCAGGCGGCCGCGTGGCGCTTGAGCAGTTGCAGCAATGCCGAGCAGGAAAACCCACTGCTGGCCCGCATGACCGAGTTCTGGTTCAACCATTTGAATGTCTACGTCGGCAAAGGCTCGGTTCGACCCTTCGTGGGCCACTATGTGGTGAATGTCGCGCGCGCTCACGCCTTGGGTCCGTTTGAAGAACTGCTGTTGGCCAGCGCTCGCCACCCGGCCATGCTGCACTACCTGGACCAGGTCCAAAGTGTGGCCGACGGCACCATGGGCCCCAGAGGCACCAAACGCGGACTGAATGAAAACTACGCGCGTGAACTCATGGAGCTTCACACCCTGGGCGTGAATGGCGGTTACACACAAACTGACGTGCGCGAGTTGGCCCGGGTTCTGACCGGATGGACCATTGACCCGAACAATGCCTCAGGCTTTCGCTTCGCCACCCGCCAGCACGACAACAGTCGAAAATCCGTGTTGGGTCATACCTACCCCTCCGGATTCACCCGCTCAGGCGAGGCAGAAGGTGAGGAAGCTATTCGCATGCTGGCCAGGCACCCCAAAACCGCTGCACGGATCAGCCTGCGCTTGGCCCAGTTTTTTGTGGCGGACGAACCCCCGCCGGCCTTGGTCGAGGCCTTAACGCGCAAATTTCTGGTAACGCAGGGCAATATGCACCAGGTCATGCAAGAGTTGCTGTCGTCACCCGAATTTTGGCGCAAAGAAAACCGGCTTTTCAAAACGCCAATGGACTTCGCATGCTCGGCACTGGCGGCTACGCAAGCGGGCTCAGACCCACGCAAACTGCTGCTTAGCGCCAAATTTCTGGACGATGCCGGACAACCCGTCCATGGCTGGCAGACCCCTGATGGCTATACCGTGGACGCCGCCACCTGGCTGGCCCCGGAAGCGCTCACCCGGCGGGCCGACTTCGCCATGGTGCTGGCGCGTGACACCCGCGACTTGGGCTTTCTTGCCCCCTATATGAGCCCTGCGGCGCGGGCAGCGATTGAACAGGAGCGCCCCGGCATGCGGGATGGCCTTCTGCTCGCCAGTCCGGACTTCATGTACAAATAAATTTGGGAAAAAACATGACCAAAGCTCTTCTCAACATGCGGTCGTCAGGCCGTCGTCAAGCGCTGCAAGCCTTGTTGGGCGCCGCCTCGTTTTGGGCCGTGCCTGGCTCGTGGGCACAAACAGACGCCAACCCGGCCACTGACGGCCGGCTCGTGATCGTGCTGCTGCGCGGTGCCTACGACGGTCTCTCTGCGCTGGTGCCCTATGGCGACCCCCACTACTACGCGTTGCGCCCCAGCATCGCCATCGCCCGGCCTGACGGAAGCGACCAGGCCACATTACCGCTGGATGCGACCTTTGGATTGCACCCGGCGCTGTCAGCCTTGCTGCCGCTGTGGCGGGAAGGTATCTTGAGCGTGGTCCCGGCGTCGGGATCGGCTACCGCGACACGCTCGCACTTCGATGCCCAGCGTTACCTGGAACAAGGCACCAACGGCAAGGCCAACGGCGGGGCCGGTTGGTTAAACACCCTGGCCGGCCTGCAAGGCAAGCCCTCAGACAAAGCCGCCCACCTTGTTGGCGTCGGCGAAGCGAACCCATTGATTCTGGCAGGGGTCCATGCCAGCAAACTGGTTCCTAAGGGACAGGCCGCAACCCGCGAAGGCGTCCTCGGGAACGAGCGCACACGAGACGCGATGATGGCGCTCTATGCCGGCAATGACGCCCTGTCGGAGGCCTTTCGCGCGGGCGCCCAAAGCCGCATGGACACCGCCAAAACGCTGACGGCGGAAATGAATGACCCCGCCATGAACGGCGGTGAAATGGCCGCCGCCAACAACGGCGCGGGCTCGGCGCAAGGCCTGTTGCTGGACGCTCGCCATCTGGGCACTCTCATGCGGCAAAACCGCGCGCTTAAGCTGGGCTTTTTGTCAGCCGGCGGATGGGACACCCACGCCAATCAGGGTGCGGCCACAGGTGGCCTGGCCCGCAACCTGGAGGGATTGAGCGGCGCACTGGTGCAATTGCGCCGTGACTTCTCAGGCCCCAAGGATGTGATTGTGGTGATGAGCGAATTTGGCCGAACGACGGCCGAAAACGGCACCCGCGGCACCGACCATGGGCACGGCAATGCCATGTGGGTTGTGGGCAACGCCGTGAACGGAGGCCGCTGGCATGGTGGCTGGCGCGGCCTGGCTGCAGATCAATTGAATGAAGGGCGAGACCTGCCAGTGCTCAACGATTACCGAGGCGTTCTGGCCCAAGTGCTGCGGGCCACGCAAGGGCTATCGGACGCTCAATTGGCGCAATTGTTTCCCGGATTCTCCTGGGATCCGTCGCTGAACAAACTCATGCGGGCCTGAGATAACCGGCTAGGCGAGCGCCTGCACCTGTGCCATGTCAGGTCGCGCCAGCCAAGCCTGAAACTCATCAACCAATTGCATGCTCGCCGCGGTCGCGGCAGACCAAGCCTTCATTCGACCCGCCAGATCGGTGCCATAGTGGGTGAAATCGACGCGGTCAGGCAACTTGCCATTCGGCAAGGTTTTGACCCAATCCGGATGCGGCGAGAGCACCACCATATTGTCCAAAAAGTGGGTTGATTTGTGCCGCCATCGCAAATGCTTGTCCAGCCAACCCGGGACCACCGTGGATTGAAAGTGCGGATAAATTACCAAGCCTTTTGATGCCCCAGCCCTTTCCTCCTCGGCGCGAGCAGCTACGGTTTCAATAGCACTTGAACGCCCCGGGTAGTTCAAATGCAGGTGATAGTCCGTCAAGCCACCATCCCAGTAAGCACCGGGTGGCGCGCCCGGAATGTGGTGCACCGCCCGCAACGCAAACGGAATCGAGCAACTGGCCTGCAAGGCAGGCTGAAAGTTGGCCTCGGTCAGTTTGAGCGCCCGGGTGCGATAGTCTTGGGTGGCAAATGGCAAAGCGCCCTCACCCGTCGAAAAGACCACGCGCTCCAGCCATGCCCCCATCGCTTTGCGGTGGACCGTGTTCGTCACAAACGCGCCCAAGTAACCCAACGGTGTGCGCCACGCGGCCTCCCGGTTCAGCACATGGCGTCCCCGCGAGGTGATGATATGCAAGCGATACCGGGGGTGATGAAGCACCTCGTCCACCCGCCCGCCGTAAAAGGCTTTCAGGTTTTCGCCAAACATGGCGCTGACCCGCTCGGCGGGAGGTCGCTTTTCGCCGGGCCGGAGCTCAAAATTCTGGCGAATGTAGTCGTGCTCCAGCCGCTCAAAGGCTTGTGCTGGGTCGTTCAGACAGGCGGTAGCCATGCGCCAGGCGCCAATGGATGCACCCACCAAATCCACGGTTTGACAGGACTGCGTCAGCCACTCTCCGAAAATGAATTGGTCCAATCGCCCCAAGATCAGGCCCTTGGGCCCGCCGGCTGCGCCCGGCACCGTGGCCACGTCGCCGGCCTGCAGTCCATGCCTCTCCATGTGGCGCCGTGCCGTGGGACCGGCGTGAATATTCAATGCCCGCAAGGATCGCCCTCAGATCAGATCGCGGCCGGGCAATTGCGCCGACCAGTCAATGGGGTCCTGCTGCAACACCATGTCGATGTCCAAGCGCAAAACATCACCCACCCCGCCAGGAAAAGTAACCGCCAGCTCTCGCTCAGACAAATCGGCCTCTTTCGCCCGTGCGCGCCACGCAGCCAAGTGAATAACACCCGCCAGCGGCTCATAGACGTCATTCTCAAACGGGGCGTATTGGTGTTCCAGTGCGTCAGCCATGGGTTGCGGAAAATTCCACTTTCGGGCGAAACCGGCCCCCACTTGCGCATAGCAAAACCCAAATGCACGGCGTTCGGACCGGGCTCGCCGCAGGTCCAGCGCCGGCACAGCTTGGTCGAGTTCCGCACATTGCTCGGGCATACCGATGTGAATCGCTAACTCGCCCACTGCGTGAATCAGGCCGCAGGTGAACGCAGCCTGTTGATTCAGCCGAACCAGGCCAGCCAGAGAGCGAGCCAAGCGGGCCACATTCAGGCTATAGGCCCAAAACTGCAACAGATTGATGCCCGGAACAGCCTTGACCGACGCACCAGAGGCTGCAGACGCGGCCATGGTGCGCACATGGCTGAGCTCAAGCACCGCCAGTGACTCTGACACGCTGTTGACTCGCCCCGACAACTTGAAAAAACCTGAGTTCGCCAGTTGCAACAAGCGCGTGGTCAAGGCCGGGTCTGAGCTGATGAGCTGGGTGATTTTTTTCAAATCGGGCTCACTCAATGCCAACTCATTCAGCAAGAGCGCCACCACCCTGGGGATGCTGGGCAGCACAAATGGCGTGGCCAGCAGGGCTTTCAATTCCATAAGGACTGTTCTCCTTTCATCGCAGTACGCACGTCATCACACCATGCAACTTAGTTGCCCTTGAGCTTGGCAAAGGCCGATGCCATGGCACTGGCTTGCGGCGCATTAACCGGCGCGCCACCCGAGCGGCCACGTTGTTGATTGTGAGCGCCTTGAAAGCGGTTGTCACCCGGGCTGTCGCGACGGCTCGGCGCGGCACCCAGCTTCATTGTCAGGCCAATGCGCTTGCGGGCCACATCCACCTCAACCACCTGCACCTTGACGATGTCGCCGGTCTTGACGACCTCGCGCGCGTCGGTCACAAATTTGTGGCTCAACTGACTCACATGCACCAAGCCGTCCTGGTGCACGCCCAGGTCAATGAACGCGCCAAAGGCGGCCACGTTGCTCACGGTGCCCTCCAGCACCATGCCCTCTTTCAGGTCTTTGATGTCCTCGACGCCGTCGTTGAAACGCGCCACCTTGAAATCGGGGCGCGGGTCACGGCCCGGCTTTTCCAGCTCGCCCAAGATGTCCTTGACGGTGATCACGCCAAATTTCTCGTTCGAGAACAGTTCAGGCTTGAGCACCTTGAGCATATCGGCGCGCCCCATCAGCTCCGCCACCGGCTTGGCGGTGTGGCTCATGATTTTCTCAACCACCGGGTAGGTCTCAGGGTGCACACCCGTCATGTCCAGCGGGTTGTCTCCGCCGCGAATGCGCAGAAACCCGGCGCTTTGCTCAAAGGTTTTCGCGCCCAGACCAGTCACTTGCATCAACTGCTGGCGGTTGTTGAAAGCGCCATTGGCTTCGCGCCAACGCACCACGGCCTTGGCCACGCTACCACTCAAGCCGGACACACGCGACAGCAACGGCACGCTGGCGGTGTTCAGGTCAACACCCACCGAGTTCACACAGTCTTCGACCACCGCTTCCAGCGTCTTGGCCAACTCGCTTTGGTTCACATCGTGCTGGTACTGGCCCACGCCAATCGACTTGGGATCAATCTTGACCAGCTCAGCCAAGGGGTCTTGCAAGCGGCGGGCAATACTGGCTGCACCGCGCAAGCTCACATCCACATCGGGCATTTCCTGCGACGCAAACTCGCTAGCCGAATACACCGACGCACCGGCTTCGCTCACCACCACTTTTTCAATCACCCGATCGGACGCCTTGGCCAACAGCTTGATCAAGTCGGCGGCCAATTTGTCCGTCTCACGGCTGGCGGTGCCGTTGCCAATGGCGATCAGGTTCACACCGTGCTTCTCGCACAGCTTGCCCAGCGTGTGCAACGAGCCTTCCCAGTCCTTGCGTGGCTCGTGCGGGAAAACGGTTGAAGTGTCCACCAACTTGCCCGTCGAGTCGACCACCGCCACCTTGACGCCGGTGCGAATGCCGGGATCCAGCCCCAACACCACGCGGGGGCCGGCGGGGGCTGCCAGCAAGAGGTCACGCAAGTTGTCGGCAAACACCTTGATCGCCACTTTTTCTGCGTCTTCTCGCAGGCGAGTGAACAAGTCCCGCTCGGTCGACAGGCTTAGCTTCACGCGCCATGTCCAGGCCACACACTTGCGAATCAAATCGTCCGCCGCACGTGCTTTATGGCTCCACCCCAGGCGCAGGGCGATACGCCCTTCAGCCAATGACACCACGGGCGTCGCTCTTGTTTTGATAGCTACCTGCGCAGACGCAGCGGGCGTATAACCGGGATTTGGCTCAGGAAGTATCAACTTGGCATCGAGAATTTCCAACCCGCGCCCCCGAAAGACGGCCAGCGCCCGATGGGAGGGCACCCGGCCAATCGGTTCGTCGTAGTCAAAGTAGTCCCGAAACTTGGACACATCGGCGTTGTTTTCGTCCTTGCCGTCCATCAGCTTGCTCTGAAACAAGCCCTCGGTCCACAACCACTCGCGCAAATCCTGTACCAGGCTGGGCGTCTCCGCCCAGCGCTCGCTCAACAAGTCACGCACACCGTCCAACACCGCTTGTACGGTCGAGAAATCAGGTTGTTTGTCTTCGCCCTCCCCCACCGGACGCATGGGAATCACATAGGCCAGCGCCTCATCGGCGGGCACCAAATCCGGGTTGGCAAACAAGGCGTCGGCCAGCGGCTCCAGGCCAACTTCACGCGCCAGTTGACCTTTGGTGCGGCGCTTGAGCTTGAACGGCAGGTACAGGTCTTCAAGCTCCTGCTTGGTCGCGGCACTCACCAGGGCAGCCATGAGCGAGGGCGTCATCTTGCCTTGTTCATCAATGGCTTTGATCACGGTTTGAAGGCGGTCCGCCAGTTCACGCAAATAGCTCAGACGGGCCTCCAGCTCACGCAGCTGAATATCGTCCAGCTCGTTCGTCACCTCTTTGCGGTAACGCGCGATAAACGGCACGGTGGCACCACCGTCAAGGAGCTCAACAGCTGTCTGAACTTGTTGCGGTTGAACCCGGAGTTCTTGCGCGATCTGCGCGATGATTTTCTGCATAGCTTGATGAGAGAGTCGGCCTGGCGCCAACTGGAGTCTGAAAAGGACAAGTTTGCCACACCCCTGCACCCACAACTGCCTGCGTTAAAGCAGGTGGCCCCCCTTACCAGCATCCATCACTCTTTAGTACAGAGGCTCGCTCGGCAACGAACATGCACTGAAGCCCGGTATCCATGTAAGGGAACCCCTACACGCGGATTAGTAAAACCCTGACAACAGTTCTTAAAACAGCGAACTACATTGGATGCAAACGCGTCTTTTGCAACAAAAGTCACATTTTGATTCATTAATTCACTGAAGGAGTATCACCATGTTTGATCCCGCCTCCGCCGCTATGTCCGCCGTATTTCACCCTCAACGCATTGAAACACGACCCAGCGACATCGCCGACGCTGCGGCTTCCACCATGGCGGAAGAAATACTTCCATTTACTGTTCGAGTGGTTCGAAATGAGAGTGCCCTACGCAAAGCTGTCGACATCCGACATCATGCTTATGCCCGCCACCTGCCCGATTTTGCCGAGTCGCTGAAAAGCCCAGAGGCGGCGGACACGGAAGACGGTGTCATTGTTTTACTGGCCGAGTCCAAGTTGGACGGCTCCCCGCTGGGCACCATGCGAATTCAGACCAACGAGTACGCCCCACTGTGCCTCGAGCAGTCGATTGTTCTGCCAGAGCCACTGCGAGTGCAGCGTTTGGCTGAAGCGACACGTTTGGGTGTCACGAACGATCGCGGGGGGCGCTTAGTCACCACCACGCTTTTTAAAGCCCTTTATCAATACTGCCTCCAAGAAAGTATTGATTGGATGCTCGTCACCGGTCGCGCGCCGGTCGACCGCACATACGATCGTTTGTTGTTTAGCGATATATTCCCTGGCGCTGGCTATATTCCCATCCACCATGTTGGTGGCATTCCACATCGAATCATGAAATTCGAGATCGCAAGTGCGAAATCGCGCTGGGAGGCCTGCGGTCACCCACTACTAGACTTCATGTGCTTCACAAGTCACCCCGACATTGACGTCGGGCTCACTCGTTCTTCTACTGTAAGTGCCCACTCAGACGACACGGCAGAAAATAACACCCCAAAGCGCGCTATAACCGGACTTTCAAATCCTGCTCCTAGAGCCTATGTGTCAAGTCCCGCCTGTTCATAAACTCGCTTGACAAACAAATCAGGTTTTTCTGCGCGCCATTTCTGCAAAGCTTGAATAGGTGTTTGGTGCTTCAAAGCCCGCTGCGGGATATGGTGGTTGTAGGTCTTTAAATAGAGCGTCAGAGTCGTCTCCAGCTCAGCCGCTGATGAGAAACGTGTTTGCTTAACCAAGTCGCTGATGCGCCCATTGAAGCGCTCCACCATGCCATTGGTTTGCGGATGGCGTGGGGGCGACAGGCGATGCACGATACCCATCTCGGCACAGCTGATGTCGAACGTATGCTTGCCCGTGGCTTGTTTGCTCTTGGCTGTAAAACGGTCGGTAAATTGACTTCCGTTGTCAGTCAGAATCTTTTGAATTCTCATGGGCGAGACTTTTCTCAACCGGCACAAAAAATCGGTACTGCTGACGTCAGTCTGGTCGTTGTAAATGTGGAAATAGACCCACCGTGTCGCTCGATCAATGGCCACAAAGAGGTAGCGCCTCTTCGTCTCATCAGGCATCTGCGGCAGGTACTTGCTGTCAATGTGTATGAATCCAGGCTCGTAGTCCTTGAAGGTTTTCAGTGGCGCAGGCTCCCCCTCAACTTGTGGCAGCAGGCCTTTCAGATCGGAGACGCCATGGCGGCGCAAACAACGGTCCAAGCCTGAGCGTGAAACAGCGGCATTGATGAACTCGCGGGTGATCGCCAGCAGGTCGTCCAGGGGCAGTAGAACTGTGCGCCGAAGCTCGACAACAAGTTGCTCCTGCGCTGGACTGAGCGTCGTCTTCAGCGTACGCGGGCGGTGGGAGCGATCCTCTGAATCTTCGCGCTCTTTCCACTTGCGAGCGGTGGCGGGCGTGATGTTGTATCGGTCGGCCAGCGCACTGGCACCAGCGGGCGAGGTCCTTATCTCAGCGCGTGTGCGAGGGGTGGTTCGGGCGCAGGGATGGACTTGACTCATGACGTCTTCTCTCCTTGTAAGGACGCAATCACGCCCCGCATCAACTGGCGAGCTTTGAATAAGGGCCAGCTGCGGACGGGAACATGATCACACGGGACGCGACACCTATTGACTGCAGCAATTCCTAGCTTAGGATCGCGCACGCAAAGTTCAACGCTGTCAATTAAATGAGAGAATCTGCGGCCTTCGAATAGAGTATTCACCGCCCAGATTGAAATTTGCCAACTCAATTTCCCTGACTTTCTTGGCGACAGTCAAGCCCAACAAGAGCGCTACACTTGTCGTTGGGAATGGGGGATTGATCAAGATTGAACTTATTGCTCACAAGGCCTGAATTTCATTCTTTTTCGTGTCCAAAATCGAAGTGTGCATTGAGCACAAGTGGCGCCGGCGCGTTAACTGGACAAGTTAAAAGATGAATGACAAGAAGACCACATCCGACACAACCACCAAGCTAGGTAGCGGTTTCGTTCATGTGATGGACAGTGGTTTGTACATATTGTCAACTTACATTGTCCCGCTGGCCATTGGTGTTTTCTGTGCAATTGCGTTGGCCTATTGGCCCTCTCAGCTCAAGACTGACAGTCCGGAAATTCTGCAAATTAGGGTCGTGTCCCACAGCGCGGAAATATCGCAGCCCGATCAAGCTCTGATGGCATCAATTGGTCAATCACCATCACTTTTTCTTGACACAGATTTATCTGTGAATCCTTTTTGGATTTCATTTCCAATTGATCCCAAATCCACCGAGCAACCTCATGTCGTGGAGTTTCCTTCGCGGCACACCACGCGGATCGAATGCTGGGGAGGCAAGCCGCTCCGGACGCTGGGTTCTGGCAGCCGATCTCACACTCACGGAACAATTTCCGAAATCAAATCCGGCTTTTCATTGCCGATAGACCCAACGCTGATAGGCAGCACAATCGTTTGCAAGGCAGCTTCCTCAGGACCGGCTAGATTGACAGCAATGCTGTGGAATTCGGATGAACTGCAGGTTTCTGCCAGACAATTCCAACGAAAGTCTGGCCTTCTCGACGGTGGAGTTTTGGTATTAGCTACTTTTATTGTCATAACTGCATACATCAATCGGAAAAGCTTGTATTTATTGTTTGCGGCTTGGCTGATCATCAATTTGCGAATGGGCGCGCTGTCGGCAGGGTGGGACACACAGTGGCTTGGCTCGGCAATTCCAGAGAACATACTGATGGTGACCCGAGCAGTAACCCTTGCGCTCTACTATATTCTGACGCTCACTCTTTTCACGTCCCTTTTCAGGGATGATTTAAAAAAGGTCGGCTACCGATCAATCCTTTTTGTCACTCGCTTTTCTTGCCTGCCAATTCTGGCATTTTCTATCTTATTGCCATATGGTTACTTTTTGCCCGTTATGTGGGCGGCCTCCGGCGTTGGAATTGCATTATTGGCTTTTCTATTGGTTCGAATTTTGACTTTGACCAGGTCGCGAGTTGCTCTTTTATATAGTGCGTCAATCGCGGTGAGCCTACTAGCGAGTTTGTACGAGGTCATTGCGGCGTCCCTTGGAATGCATGCATTGCTTGGGTCGATTAACAGCGTAACTGCAGCCCTGTCCGCAAGTCTCTTAACTGCATTGGCGATTTCGGAGCAAATGCGACTTGAGCACAACGAGCGATTGGCCGCTCAAGCCGAACTGGAGCACACTTATGACGCGATGCCCATTGGCTTGTTCACACTTGATGTGAAAGGGCGTTTTTTGAGCGCCAACCCGGCACTTGTGCAAATGCTGGGTCCGCTGGTGTTAACGGATGGCGGAAGCACTTGGTCGCGCCATTTCAGCCTGAACGACTGGATTCGGCTCCACCAGATGGTCAGCGGCCAAGATCAGGATGAAATGGAGATCAATGGCAGGAAAATTCCAGGCTTTATTGACACAAAACGATTTTTAGTTAAAGCCACCCTGGCCAGAGGCAAGATTGAAGGATCGCTGCAGGACGTCACCGAAAAATCTCGAGCTACCGAACATTTGCTTTTTCTGGCCAACCACGACACATTGACCAAAGCCTACAACCGCCGCGGCATTGACACATTGCTCACCGGCGCCATTGGGGAACTCAGAAGTGGCAAGCAAAGCACGATCTCGGCCGCATACCTGGATCTGGATCGATTCAAACTGATCAATGACCTTTTTGGTCACGATGCCGGTGATGAAGTTTTGCGTCAGGTCTGCGCCCGGGTGAGCGCGAAATTGGATGACGGTCAGTCTTTTGGGCGGGTTGGGGGAGACGAGTTTGTCATCATCTTTCCCGGCGTCCCCGTTGCCGAGGCTGAGTTCATCTGTAACAGGATCGTCGAGAACCTTGGCGCTACGCCCTACCGTGTGGGAGATAAAGCGTTCTATGTGCGTGCATCTATAGGATTGATTGAGGTCAGTTCGCAGATGCAGTTCAATGACGTTATGTCCAGCACCGATCGAGCGTGTCGTGAGGCGAAAGCCAGCAACGGTGGATCGGTGGTTGTGAACGAACGCAATTCCGCAGCTTTTCTGAAGCACGAGGCTGAACTCAACCTGATCGCCTTGCTTTCACGCCCAGAAGCTACTGAGGGTTTTCATCTTGAGATGCAGCCCATCATGTCGCTAACCGCTCCGCATCAATCTCTCAACTTTGAGGTGTTACTGCGGATGCGTGACCTCTTGGGCAATCCGGTTCGTACTGATCTACTGATCCATGCGGCAGAGAGCTGCGGCCGCATGGGCATGATTGACCGCTGGGTGCTGACGACAACCGTCCAGTGGCTGGAGACCCATTTTTCTGAAATGAAGCACACAAAGTTCGTGTGCGTGAACTTAAGTGGTGCTTCGTTAAATGACGAAGCCTTTCTGAGCGACGTTTATGCGCTTTTTGAAAGCAAGCCTGATCTCGTTCGTTACCTGTGCCTAGAGGTCACGGAAAGTGTGGCGTTGCATGATCTGGCTAACACTCGACGGTTTGTTGACCGAATTCGGGGGTATGGCGCGAAAGTCGCACTGGACGACTTTGGTGCGGGCTACACCTCTTTTTCCTATTTGAAAGAATTCTCAGCTGACCTGCTGAAGATTGATGGCAGCTTCATCGTGAACATGAACCAGCATCCCGCCAACATCGCCATCGTCGAAGCTATTGTGAGCCTGGCCAAAAACCTAGGCATGAAGGTGGTCGCCGAGTGGGCTGAAGACCTTGGCACCTTGAAGACGCTAAGTGACATTGGTGTTGACTACGTCCAGGGCTTTGTCATTGCGCGCCCACAGCATCCTGATCAGCTTCGGCAGGCGCGCTCGTCGGCCAGTTTTATCGACGACTCCAAAGTGGCGGAGTTCGTCGCCAAGCTGGATAAATTCAATGCACAAAACGCTACCAGTGATCTTTTCTCGAGTTCTATGGATGGCCGGCTTCACTAACCATTGCAGCGGCCAGGGGCAAACCAGCCTGGACATGAGTCGTCCCGGCCGACAGATAAATTTGACAGCGTTTCGTACTAACTTCGGTGCCCTGATCATTGCAACCCGCACCAAAAGGTAGCAACTTCGCTTGCCAACCTGGCACACATCCTGCATACACTTTTAACGCAAATCAACTGGATTAAGTTATGAGGAAAATGCATGGCTTTCCAGCGTAAACCCTGATGGAGGACCTATTTTGGTGCTGCTACAGTCTTTCAATAGGAAGAGCGTGGCAATAAATGCTGGCTTTTTTTATAACTATTTCTTTCACTGGAGTAA
This sequence comes from Rhodoferax sp. PAMC 29310, assembly GCF_017948265.1. NCBI lineage: Bacteria > Pseudomonadati > Pseudomonadota > Betaproteobacteria > Burkholderiales > Comamonadaceae > Rhodoferax > Rhodoferax sp. PAMC 29310. The sequence goes on from NZ_CP072852.1 coordinate 1,830,023, forward strand.
TACTAATGAACTTGAACCAACTCAAAACCACTGCGGCCATCGTGGCAACACTTGCCACCTTGATGGCAGCCCCGGCACATGCGGGAAAAACTTTGGACGCCATCAAGGCGCGCGGCCAAGTGGTTTGCGGCGTGAACACAGGCTTGGCTGGTTTCAGTGCTGCAGACTCATCTGGCAAGTGGAGTGGACTTGATGTTGACGTGTGCCGTGCAGTCGCAGCAGCGACCCTGGGTGACGCCGAGAAAGTCAAGTACGTGCCCTTGAGCGCACAAGCCCGATTCACAGCGCTGCAATCCGGTGAAATTGACGTCCTGTCACGGAACACCACGTTCTCGTTGACTCGCGATGCGTCATTGGGTTTGATGCAGACCGTGGTTACTTATTACGACGGCCAAGGCTTCATGGTGCCTACCAAGACCAAGATAAAGAGCGCCAAACAGCTGAAAGGCCAAACAGTTTGCGTGCAGTCGGGCACCACCACTGAGAAAAACCTGAACGACTACGCCAAAGCCAACAACCTGAACATCAAGACCGTGGTGTTTGAGAAGGTCGAAGCCGCCACCGGCGCTTACTTTGCCGGCCGTTGTATTGCTTACACCACTGACGCCTCTGGTTTGGCCTCGGTACGTAACAAGGAAGCCCGTGATCCAGCAGAGCACGTGATTTTGCCCGAATTGATCTCCAAAGAGCCACTTGGCCCAATGGTGCGCCGTGGTGATGACGAGTGGTTCACCATCGTCAAGTGGGTGATCTATGGCTTGGTCGAGGCAGAAGAGTATGGCATTACAGCCGCCACCGTGGACTCGCTGAAAACCAGCCAGGACCCAGTGGTTCAGCGTATTTTGGGTACCACCGAAGACACTGGCAAGCTGCTGGGTCTGGACAAAGAGTGGATGGCGCGCGCTATCAAGGCCACAGGCAACTACGGCGAGATCTTTGAGCGGAATGTCGGTCCAAAATCCGCACTCGGATTGCCACGTGGTGTGAACAACCAGTGGAACAAAGGCGGCCTGATGTACGCCATGCCTATTCGTTAAGCTGGAGTTGATCAAGTGAAGGCCGCCTGACAGGCATTGACCTGCAGGCGGCTTTTCTTTCATTCATTGACAACGTTTTTCATCTCATGACTACCTCAACTGCCCCTAAGAAGAACAAATGGTCGTGGCGAAGTCAGGCCTTTCGCGGACTGGTTTATCAATTCCTCGCCATCGTCGTTATTGGCCTTGCGGTCTGGTTTCTGGCCCACAACACCTTGATCAACATGAAGGTGCGAGGCATCCAAAGTGGCTTCGACTTTTTGAACCAAACCGCTGGATTCGGCATTGGCGAAAGTCTTTACGAATTTGATTCCAGCGAAAACTATTGGGCCGCCTTTCTGGTGGGCATCTCCAACACACTGCGGGTGGCCATTGTCGGCATCATCCTGACGACGTTGATTGGCACAGCCATCGGCGTGGGCCGCTTTTCCCGCAACGCCCTCGTGCGTGGACTGTGCGTCTTGTACGTTGAAGTGTTCCGCAACGTCCCCATCCTGCTGCAACTTCTGATGTGGTACCTGTTGCTGACAGAGGTGCTTCCTGCATCCTACGAAGCTTGGCAGGCAGGCCCCTTCTTTTTGAGCAAGGGTGGTCTGAAATTCCCGATTCCTGTCTGGGGCATGGGCCAGGCATGGGCCGCCGGTGGCTTGATAGCCGGCGCTTGTGTGGCTTGGGTTTACCGCAAGTGGGCGATTCGCCGCTTTGAGGAAACCGGGAAATTAAAAAGCCTGTTTCTGGTTCCTTTGGCCATTGCCATCGTCGGCAGCTTTGTAGGATGGGGCCTTGGTGGCGCGCCTACAGCCTTGAACTACCCGGTTAGAGGCAGTTTTGCCATCGAAAACGGGGGTGCGCTGACACCCGAATTCATGGCAGTGCTTCTGGGGTTGACGGTCTACACAGCGGCCTATGTGGCTGAAGTGGTTCGTGCCGGTATTCAATCGGTGTCGGCTGGTCAGGGTGAGGCTGCTGCGGCTCTGGGTTTGAGCCGTCGTCACACCATGCGATTGGTGATGTTGCCGCAAGCGTTGCGCGTGATCATTCCGCCCATGACCAATCAGTTCCTGAATCTAACTAAAAACTCATCCTTGGCGGTCGCCATTGGCTACCCTGACGTGGTATCCATTGCCAATACAGCGCTGAACCAGACGGGTCGGGCAGTCGAGTGCATCTCGATCGTGATGCTGGTGTACCTCACCACCTCACTCATCACTTCCTTGCTGATGGGTTGGTACAACACCCGCTCGGCCATCAAAGAACGCTGAGCAAGAGGCACTGACTATGACTTCACAAACTTTTATTCCAATCACCGCACGCACAGCGCCGATCCGCACCGATGGCCTGATGTTTTGGCTTCGTGCCAATTTGTTCAACGGCTGGAAAACGTCTTTGGCCACGATTTTCGTTGGCGGTTTTTTACTCTGGTATGTTCCACAATTTCTGAACTGGGCGGTCTTCAGCGCCCGTTGGGCCCCGATCGCCGAGGCGTGCCGCGTAGAAGGCGCTGGCGCTTGCTGGGGTGTGATTACCGAGAAATACCGATTGATCCTTTTCGGTCGTTACCCGTTTGAGGAGCAATGGCGCCCCTTAGTGGCCACGGTACTGATGCTGGGTCTGGTGGTTGCCAGTTGCATTCGCTTCTTCTGGAAGCCGGCGTTGGGGCTTCTCTGGGTTGTCGTTCTCGCGGCGTTCTTCACGTTGATGTACGGCGATACCATGGGGTTAACCAAGGTGGAAACTGACCGCTGGGGCGGCTTGCCGCTGACACTGCTGCTGGCAACCTTGTCTATGGTGGCTGCATTCCCAATTGCGCTGTTGGTGGCCCTGGGGCGTCGCTCCAACCTGCCTGCGATTCGCAGTTTTTGCACCATCTATGTCGAGCTGATTCGCGGTGTACCTCTGATTTCGGTGCTGTTCATGGCCTCCTTCATGTTCCCTTTGTTCATGCCTGTCGGGTTTTCGATTGACGTGCTGATCCGGGTATTGGTGGGCATCACCTTGTTTGCTGCGGCCTATATGGCTGAAGTGATCCGGGGCGGCCTGCAAGCCATTCCCAAAGGGCAAATTGAAGCCGCGGCCACACTGGGTCTGTCCTACTGGCAAACACAGCGCAAAATCGTGCTGCCACAAGCGCTGGCCATGGTGGTGCCCGGCATCATGAACAACTTCATCGCCATTTTCATGGACACCTCGCTGGTCACCATCGTCAGCTTGTACGAACTGACCGGTGCGCTGGGTCTGGCCCTGAACTCTGACTCTGACTGGCGCCCGTTCAAGATTGAAGGCTACTTCTTCATCGCCATGATCTACTTCTTTTTCTGCTTCTCCATGTCGCTTTACAGCCGTTGGATCGAAAAACAAGCCAACCGTGGCAAGCAACGCTGATCGTCACACCTATCTATAAAAAACCATCATGTCTGAACCCATCATTACCTTTGACAAAGTCAACAAGTGGTACGGCAACAACTTTCATGTGTTGCGTGATATCGACCTCACCGTGGCCAAGGGCGAGCGCATCGTCATCTGTGGCCCCTCTGGCTCAGGCAAGTCGACGTTGATTCGGTGCATTAACCGACTCGAAGAGCACCAGGAAGGCCGCCTCATCGTTGATGGCGTGGAGCTGTCTGACGACGTAAAAGCCATCGACCAGGTCCGCAAGGAAGTGGGCATGGTCTTCCAGCAGTTCAACCTGTTTCCCCACCTCACCGTCCTGGAGAATCTGACCCTGTCGCCCATGTGGGTTGGCAACTTGCCCAAGCGCGAGGCCGAAGAACGGGCCATGCAACAACTGGAGCGTGTGCGCATTGCCGAGCAGGCCACCAAGTACCCTCTGCAACTCTCAGGGGGTCAACAGCAACGTGTGGCCATTGCCCGCGCTTTGTGCCTGACGCCAAAAATCATGCTGTTTGATGAGCCAACATCCGCGCTCGACCCCGAAATGATCAAAGAGGTGCTGGACGTGATGGTGGAGATGGCTGACCAAGGGATCACCATGATTTGCGTCACGCACGAAATGGGCTTTGCCAAGGCTGTGGCTGACCGGGTGATATTCATGGATCAGGGGCAAATCGTGGAGCAAAACACGCCTCACGAATTCTTCAACAACCCGCAAAACGAGCGCAGCAAAGACTTTTTGTCCAAAATTTTGGGGCATTGAGCGCAGCAGTACCCGTTCGCCACCAACCTGATCAGGGTTGGTGGCGACTTAGCCTGTACTTTTGGCAGTTGCCAACGATTTGGTTGAACTTTTCAACGGCACCTGAGTCAATCGAACCCATGCGTATTCTTGTGCTCGCCCTCATGATGATCATGCTGCCCTTGCGCGGCTGGATGGGCGATGTCATGGCCATGGAAATGGCCGTCGATCGGCTTCACGCTACACATTCAATAGCTACTCCTGAAGGAACTGCGAGGACCAGTGGACCTTCGGGTGTTGATTCAGCGTCTTCCAAGTCATCTGAGCGCGATTGCCACGAAATCGTTGCCCAAACTGCTGTTGAGGCGGTTGGCGGGCAACTTGAACCAAACGACAACGTCTCATCAAATAACTGCGGTAGCTGCAGTGCTTGCCAGTCCTGTCACACCATGGGCTTGCTGGCCATGAGCCACCCAGCGTTTATCCATGTTGAGCCAACCGTCGAGGCCACTGCAGGTCATCCGCTCTTAGAGGGCGTCACGCCCGACCCAGGTCTCAAACCACCTATTTCCTGAAGCACAAGCCCGAGATCCGTCTTGCCTTTCCCGCAAGGGCGAGAGGCTGGACCCACCCATGACGACAACCGCGTCATCGTTTTGTAGTTTCAGGAGTCATGTTTGAAAAATATTCCCCGGTTGATAGGCACTCTGCTGCTTACCCCTTTTGTCGTACTTGCGCCAGCGCTTGCCGACTCTGTCATGCCATCTTCCCTTACGCGTCAGCCTTTGATACGGGCCCTGCCCACCATCGATGACACCAGTAGCCCCACACGGTGGGAACATGAACTTTCAGGTTCAAGACGAAGCCATGTTGAGCCAGGTCGAGGCCGGTGACAAAGTGAAATTTATCGTCGAGCGGCCCAGCGGTGCCATGGTCGTCACGCAGTTGCAAACCAACAACGAACGCCAATGCAGTGAGGTGAGTGGGAGCCAAAATTGGCACTCCCCGCCCGAAATACTATTAAATCAGTAGCACCTCCCGCTCACCCTATCTAGGCCAGTGACCGATTTCACTTACAAACCAGGAGCATCACTATGCAAAGACGAATCCTTCTCCAATCAGCGACTTCTCTCCTTACCTTGGGTATTGCCACCCACTCCTTGGCACAGTCGCCGGCGAAACCGACTGTTGAAGTCTGGAAATCCCCGACCTGCGGCTGCTGCAAAGACTGGGTCAAGCACATGGAGTCCAACGGATTCAGCGTCACGACCCACGAGGTTGGCGAGGCCGAAAAAACAGCGATGCGCAACAAACTAGGACTTGTCAACAAATTTGGCTCCTGCCACACCGCCTTAGTGGGTGGCTACGTCGTCGAAGGCCATGTGTCCGCCGAAATGGTTCACCGTCTCTTGAAAGAGCGCCCCAAAGCCGTCGGCATCGCAGTCCCCGGCATGCCCATCGGCTCACCCGGCATGGATGGACCGGAATACGGCGGCCAAAAAAATGCTTATTCGGTGCTTCTGGTTCAACGCAATGGTGCCTCCATCATTTACAAAAGCTATAACGTTTAATCGGCAGTCAACGCCACTGGCGGGGCTCGGTTGCGGGGCGGCGGCGTCGATAATGGCGCCGCATGTCCAAGACCATTCGCTACACCCTACTTTCCATCCGGGAGATGATCACCTCTGCCGGCCCCTTTGTCCTATTGACATTGGGTTTGCTGGCCCTGGCCTACTGGTGGCTGGACCCGACACCCCCCAAACATGTCACCCTCGCCACCGGCCCTGCCCAAAGCGCCTACGACGAGTTTGGCAAACGCTATGCCCAATCCCTGGCCGCTTACGGCATTGAGGTCAAGCTACTGCCCAGCGAAGGGTCAGCCCAAAACCTGGGGTGGCTCGCGGCCGGCAAGGTTGATCTTGGCTTTGTTCAGGATGGCACCAGCACCTTGCCCGACACCGCCCAGGACGCGCTGGTGTCCTTGGGCAGCCTGTTCGTCGAACCCGTTTGGCTGTTTTACCGCGAGGCTGTGGCGCCCAAGGCCAGAAACGGCATGGATCGTCCGTTGGAGACGCTCCCGCAATTAAAGGGCTTGCGGGTGAACGTGGGCACAGTGGGCAGCGGCGTACCGGCTTTGATGGAGAAACTATTCGACGCCAACCGCATGGAGGCGAAGAACCTGACGCTGTCCTACCTTGAGCAAACCCCGGCCACTGTCGGTTTTTTGAATGGCCAATTGGATGCACTGGTTTTTGTCTCAGCCCCCGAATCCCCCATGGTTCGCATGCTACTTCAGTCGCCCGGTGTGAAATTAATGAACTTTGCGCAAAGTGAGGCCTATTCGCGCCGCTTGCCGTTTTTACGGCCAGTTACTCTGCCTCGTGGTGTGGTCAACCTGGCGAGCAACGTGCCTGCCCATGACGTTCGACTGATTGCGCCAACCACAACATTGATGGCCCGGGAGCCGGTTCACCCTGCGGTACTCCAGCTGTTCTCACAAGCCTCACTGGCCTTTCACGGTCCTGCAGGTTGGTTCAACCGGGCCAGGGAGTTCCCCAATGTGGGCGCCACCGAGTTCCCCTTGTCGGGTGAGGCAGAGCGCACGCTACGCAGTGGTGTTCCTTTGATGCAGCGCTATCTGCCCTTCTCCTACGCCAACCTGATGGAGCGCATGTGGCTGGCACTGGGCATTATTGTGGCGGTGCTGCTGCCCCTAAGCCGCATTGTCCCGCCACTGTACGAGTTCCGAATCCGCTCTCGCGTGTTCCGCTGGTACGGGCAATTGCGCGACATCGAGGAGCGAGCTATAGACGGCAATGCTACTTTGTCAGACCTGCTGGACGAACTCAGCCAGCTGGAAACCCGGGCCGGAAGAACTACCGTGCCCTTGTCGTACACCGACGAGCTTTACGCCCTGCGCAACCACATCGAGCTGGTACGCAAAAAACTGACGCGACAACAACCCAACCTGGGCACGCCGACCTCACCATGAAAAAAGCCCTGCCCCTGCACGCAGGGACAGGGCTTTTCAAGCCGCAAAGTAAAGCTTACTTCAGTGCTTTGAAGCGCATGCGTTTGGGCTTGGCACCCTCTTCGCCCAGACGCTTCTTCTTGTCGGCTTCGTACTCTTGGTAGTTGCCGTCAAAGAAGGTCCACTGGCTATCGCCTTCGCAGGCCAGGATGTGGGTGGCAATGCGGTCCAGGAACCAACGATCGTGACTAATGACCATGAGAGAGCCCGCGAATTCCAGCAGCGCGTCTTCCAGTGCGCGCAAGGTTTCCACGTCCAGGTCGTTGGACGGCTCATCAAGCATCAGCACGTTGCCGCCGGCAATCAGCGTTTTGGCCAAATGCAGGCGGCCGCGCTCACCACCGGACAGTGTGCCGACACGTTTTTGCTGATCTGCCCCGTTGAAGTTGAACCGGCCACAGTAAGCCCGGCTGGCCATCTGGAACTTGCCGACATTCAGCATGTCCAGCCCGCCGGAGACATCTTCCCAAACCGTTTTGTCGTTGGCCAAGTCATCTCGGTTTTGATCCACAAAAGCCATGCGAACGGTCTGGCCGATTTTGACTTCGCCAGAATCTGGCTGCTCGCGGCCGGCAATCATCTTGAACAACGTCGACTTGCCGGCGCCGTTGGGGCCGATGATGCCGACGATGGCGCCTGGTGGCACCTTGAAGCTCAGGTTGTCGATCAACACGCGGTCACCAAAGGACTTGGTGACGTTCGTGAACTCAATGACCTCCTGCCCGAGGCGTTCAGCCACCGGGATGAAAATCTCGTTGGTCTCGTTGCGTTTTTGGTACTCAAAATCGCTCAGTTCTTCAAAGCGGGCCAAGCGGGCCTTACTTTTAGCCTGGCGCGCCTTGGGGTTCTGGCGAGACCATTCCAGCTCTTTCTTCAGGGCTTTGGCACGGGACTCTTCGCCCTTTTGCTCCATCACCAAGCGCTCTTGCTTCTGTTGCAACCAGTCGCTGTAATTGCCCTTGTAAGGCATGCCGTTGCCCCGGTCCAGCTCCAAAATCCACTCAGCGGCGTTGTCCAGGAAGTAGCGATCATGGGTAATGGCCACCACGGTTCCGGGGTAGCGCTGCAGGAACTGCTCCAGCCAATCCACGGACTCCGCGTCCAAGTGGTTGGTTGGCTCGTCAAGCAACAGCATATCGGGCTTGGAGAGCAGCAGGCGGCAAAGGGCCACACGACGCTTCTCACCACCGGACAGGAGGCCAACCTTGGCATCCCACGGGGGCAGGCGCAGGGCGTCAGCAGCGATCTCGAGTTGGTGCTCTGAATCGGTGCCAGCGCTGCCAATAATGGCTTCCATCTTTGCCTGTTCTTCGGCGAGTGCGTCAAAGTCGGCGTCTTCTTCGCCATAGGCGGCGTAGATTTCTTCCAGGCGGGCCTTGGCGGTAAACACTTGTCCCATGCCAGCCTCAACGCTTTCGCGGACCGTTTGGTCGGGGTCGAGTTGCGGCTCTTGCGGCAGGTATCCAATGTTCAGGCCAGCCATCGGCACAGCTTCGCCTTCAAACTCTTTGTCCACACCGGCCATGATCTTCAGCAAAGTGGACTTGCCGGAGCCATTGGTGCCCAGTACGCCAATTTTGGCGCCCGGGAAGAAGCTAAGGGAAATGTCTTTGAGAATGAACTTTTTCGGCGGAACAATCTTGCCGAGGCGGTTCATGGAAAATACGTATTGAGCCATGTGTCCTGCGCGTAGTCTGTGGGTGAAAACCATCCATTATCGACGCATACCCCATTCATCCTTGACTCCTGCCCGTTCAAACCGTGAATCAATGACGGTTTCGACCTTCCTCACTGTCATTGCGAAGCGCAGCTTGGGCGACGGCGTCCAGCGCTTTGTCCACGAGGTGACCTTCTGAAACCACTCGAATTGCCCCCTGCATGCGCAGTCGCGCCATGGTGCGACGTGACATCGAGTGCGCTGTGCCGCCTCGCGCCACAAACATGAAGAGCGTGCGGTGAGGACTGGCCCAAGTCAACTGAGCGCGCAACCACCGCCCCTCGACAATCAACTCCACCCACACCCCAATACTCAAATCCCGGGCGGAAAACACGCGGTAGGTCGATGAGTCGTCTGCTGGATCAGCGTGCTCGGTAAAGTAGCCAGACTCCAATGCTTCACTCGTTGCCATCCACAAACTTCCCGCATCGGCTTGGGGTGAAGCATCCGCATCAAGTGCCAAACTCTGGTCCAGACCATCGTCGGTGGCTGACAAGTCGCCCATTCGCGGGCCTTCAAATGCCTTTTCATGCTCAGTGATCAAGGCGTCAAAAATCACAGTCAGTCGGTCGGAAGAAAAGTCAATGACCTGCAAGCCTTGGCGCAGCTTGATCAGCATGCTTGGCACGAGGCCGACCAAGCGGGGACGATTGTGCCGGGTCTGCTCGGTCTGTACGCTCCACAAAAGCTCGTCGACCAGCTCAACGTAGCCCCCCGGGTCTGAATGCCCGTCTTTGCAGGCCAGTTCGGCTTGCGCTACCACCTGAGACCACGGCCCGCGCAAAAAGGTTGACAGCCAGTCAGGTACCACTTTGTCCTGCATGCGGACTTTGAATTCATCGGCCCAGCGCTGGGCCAGAAGGTTGCGTTGCTCGGCATGCAGCAAGGCACGCGCCGCGTCTTCCAATTGTTGACGGTGCGCGGCCTCGTCGCGCGCCCAACCCGCCTCCAGGGTTTGCAGTACCACGGCAAATTCGTCGGCGCTCCCTTTGCTGGCAATCAAGCTGACAACAGCCTTCGAGATCGTTTTCAGGAACAAGGCAAATCCATCCTCCGCCTCGGCGCCAAAGGCCAAGCTTTGGTCCATGACGCGATCAAGCAGCAAACGGGCGGGGTGTTGGCGTTCGCTGAAGAAACGCGGGTCATTTTGCGCCAGGGTCAGCAACAACGGCTCCATCGAGCGAATCAGGTGACTGACGGGGGGCAAGAGCCGATTGTCTTGCGAAAGGCGCTCAACCATCATGCCAACCACTTCTTCGGTCAGCTGGCGGCCCAATTGCTTCCCCTGCGGTCCTTCGCTTGCTGCCGCCGGACCAACATTGGCCGGCTTGCGAACGCGAGGCGTTTTCGGCTCTTTGCCAAGGGCTGCGGCGCGTTCAGACAGTCGGCGCATCATCGGTTCTATCAGCTTCAAGTCTTCCATGGCCACGAAGGAGGCCGGCATCGTGTGCAAAAAACCAGGCGATGGTGCATCGTCGAGCTCGCCCGATAGCAGGCGTCTGAGCTTATCCATCGTCAACACCCTTCGAACCAGTGAGTTGCCGTCGTCGCTGGCAAATCCCTCGCCTGCCCTGCTCAGGCGCCCGGCCAATGTGGCGGCGGAAGCGGCGGGCTCAACACCCTGTGCACGCAACCACGCGGTGATTTCTTTGTACAACTGACGCAAACCAATGCCCAGCAAACCCGCGGCGGGCAATATCAACGCCGACCGCGACGACGCATCCGGTGAGTGTTTGAGCAGCGTCTCCTGCAATGCCCGCACGAATGCTTGAGGCTTCATTGGGTTAAGTGAACCTTGAACGGTCGTCCACCCCAACAAACTGCTGACCAGCGCGTTGAGTGCAGGCAGCACCTCGTCCACACTTCGATCCACTTCTTGCTGGGCCAGGGCAAACTCAATATTGCCGTCAATCTGGCTGGAGTCCAGCAGCTGAAGGTCTTCAAAGCGAACGGCCGTCTGGTCCTGCGCGTCCTGGGTCACCGGCTGATAGATGCTGCGACGGACCCGTTTGACAAAGGATTTTTTAACCGCCGGTGCTTGGCTCATGAGAAATTCGACGGCTGCTGACGATGGTGCCACTTTGCTCGCCAATCCAACAGGTCTCTGCGCAGGGGCGCTAGAAATCAGCAAGCCATCGAGCACCCCTTGCATCAGTGCATCGGAACGCTGCAGCACCATTTCTAGGCACGCAGGAAGTGAGGCTGTTTGCCCCGACTCGACATCGGCCACACCCATACTGCGAAGTAAAAAATTTTTCATTCACGTCCTTACTTCAGCACCAATCGCCCCCTGCCCGATTTTGCACGGAGGGCGAGAGCCTGCCCAGTGATTGCAACATATTGTTTCGAATCGCAGGCAACCACCTGCGATTACCCGGTTTTAACGCGAGTTTGCCCATCTTATGAAGGGCGTGCGATAATATGAAGAGTTGTGGCGCTTCAGTTGCCCACAATGTCAGCACCTTGCTGGGAACAATGCCTCTCGCAAACGTTCCGTCTATGTATCCCATCTGCCTTTGACTGACTCAGTGCTCAAAACACGGAGCAGGCCGATGCCCTAGCGCCCGGATGGGCGCCACACTAAATGAACTTTGAAGAATTGAATTTGGCCCCGGCCATTGTTAAAGCCGTGCTTGAGCAAGGTTACGAGACACCTACGGCCATTCAGGCTCAGGCCATTCCCGTGATCCTTGAAGGTCACGACCTGCTGGGCGGCGCCCAGACCGGCACCGGCAAGACAGCCGCCTTCGTGCTGCCGATGCTGCACAAGCTCAGTCAGGGGCAAACCAACAAAAACAAATTCGGCGGCCTCGGCATCCGAGCCCTGGTCCTGACGCCGACCCGCGAATTGGCCGCGCAGGTCGAAGAGTCGGTGCAAACCTACGGCAAATACTTGGAACTGTCCTCCACCGTCATCTTTGGTGGTGTTGGCATGAACCCACAAATCAGCCGCGTTAAAAAAGGCGTCGACGTTTTGGTGGCAACACCGGGTCGCTTGCTGGATCTATTGCAACAAGGCGTGCTGGATCTGGGCCAAGTCGAAATTTTGGTGCTCGACGAAGCCGACCGCATGTTGGACATGGGCTTTATCCATGACGTGAAAAAAGTGCTGGCTGTTGTGCCCAAGAACAAGCAAAGTCTGTTGTTCTCTGCCACCTTCAGCGACGAAATTCGCGATCTGGCTGCAACCTTGCTCAAGAATCCACAAAGCGTGCAGGTGACGCCTCGCAACACCACGGTGCAGCGTATTACGCAGCTGATTCACCCGGTGGGCCGTGGCAAAAAGAAAGCCATCCTGGCGCACATCATTCAGGAACACAACTGGAGTCAAGTGCTGGTGTTCACCCGCACCAAGTTCGGCGCCAACAATGTTGCCGAATTCCTGACCAAGAATGGTATTCAGGCGATGGCCTTGCATGGCAACAAGAGCCAGGCAGCCCGTACGCAGGCTCTGGCCGGGTTTAAGAGCGGTGACATCCGCGCGTTGGTTGCCACTGACATTGCCGCTCGCGGTATTGACATTGATGATCTGCCCCATGTCGTGAACTACGAAATCCCCAATGTGTGCGAAGACTATGTGCACCGCATTGGCCGCACAGGCCGCGCAGGTGCTGACGGCACGGCGGTGAACCTGGTTTGCCTGGACGAGGAAGGCTTCATGCAAGCCATCGAGCGCTACACAAAGCAAGACATTCCAGTCCAGGTGATTGAAGGCTTCATGCCTGAACCCGGTGAAAAAGCAGAGCCCATCGCCATGGGTCGCCAAACCATTTGGGGCGGTGCTGGCAAGCCACCAAGCCGCGACGTGATGCAAGCAGCGGCTCGCTCAGCCCGCACTGAAATGCTGCAACGCGTGCGTGACAGCAAGGGCCCGCAAGGCGAACGCCCTGCCAATGGCGGCGGTGGCCGTGGTGGCAACGGTGGCGGTGGTGGTGGTGGTGGTGGCCGTGGCGGCAATGCCGGCGGTCAACGCAGTCATGCGCCTCGCAGCCATGCTCCAGCCGGAGAATTTGCACCCCGCAACCCAACCCAGCGCCCAGTGCAAGGCCGTGGTGGCAACGGTGGCGGTGGCGGCTATGGCGGCGAGAACCAATCTCAACGCCCGCCACAAGGTCAGCCTGATCCCATGCGGACCAGTGTCGACATGATGGCTGAACGCGGCGCCCGCCGCGGCGGTGGTGGTTTTGGTGGTGGCAACCGCAATGGTGGAGGTGGTGGTTATGGTGGTGGCAACGGCGGTCGCTCCGGCGGCGGAGCGGGTGGCTTTGGTGGCGGGGGCAACGGGTCTCGTGGGCCAGGCGGTTCTCGCGGGTCTTTTAACCGATAAGCACTACACGGCGGTTCATGCCGTGGGGCGCCGTCATTTGGCGCTTACCCACCCCAAGCTCTTCAGCCATGGGGTGGATTTCTCGAACCTGACTTCATTACCCGGGATAGAACACGTCGATGACGTGTTCATCGCCCTCGGAACCACGATCAAGGTGGCCGGGAGTGAAGCGGCATTTCGAGCCGTTGACTTTGACGCCGTCTTGGCTGTCGCACGCGCGGCTCGCCAAGCGGGCGCCCGCAAGCTGGGCGTCGTCAGCGCCATGGGTGCCAACCCTGACTCCACCGTGTTTTACAACCGAGTCAAGGGAGAGATGGAAGCCGCCCTTCGAGCACTCCAATTTCCCGTTTTGGTAATTGCCCGCCCGTCCCTTCTGACTGGGGATCGAGCCGCACTGAACCAAGTCAAACGACCCGGTGAGCAGTTGGGCAGCTTGGCCATGCGCTTATTGAAACCCCTGATTCCTCTGAACTACCAGGCCATTCCCGCCAGACAAGTGGGACAGGCCCTGCTGGAAGCGGTCAGAGGCACGCAAAACGGCGCCCGCGTTCTGCTCTCCGGTGACCTATGGGACGGCTCCAAGCCCACTTGGCCCACAAGGTAGGCACGTATGCGCCACAATGCGGCGCATGAGATTTCTACACACCATGCTGCGCGTCGGCAACCTTCAACGCTCGATTGACTTCTACACCGAGGTGCTCGGTATGAAACTTTTGCGTACTTCTGAGAACACCGAGTACAAGTACACCCTCGCGTTTGTCGGCTACGCCAGCAACCCGGAACAAGCCGAACTAGAACTCACCTACAACTGGGGCGTCGAATCCTACGACTTGGGCTCGGCGTATGGTCACATCGCCTTAGGTGTGCCTAACGCCTATGCAGCCTGCGACAAGATCAAGGCCGCGGGCGGCAATGTCACCCGTGACGCAGGACCTGTCAAAGGCGGCACCACCGTCATCGCGTTTGTTACCGACCCTGACGGCTACAAAATTGAATTGATTCAGCGCACCGAGGATGGCGCCGGCGGCGGACTGAACGCCTGATCAAAGACAAAAAAACCGGGGCCAAGCCCCGGTTTTGCTATTGATTAAGTAGCTATTTACGCAAGACCTACAAGGGCCATAGCCCTATTTCTTTAGTAAACGAGTGGCTGCTGCCAGTTCAGTGATCAATGCCCAGTCGCCCTTAATCATGGCCTCTGCCGGCACCAGCCAGGATCCGCCCACACACACCACATTCGGCAGAGCCAGCAAATCCGGTGCGTTCTGAAGGGTGACGCCACCGGTGGGGCAAAACTTGACATCAAAGAACGGACCGCTCCAGGCTTTCAGCATGGCAGGGCCGCCAGCTTGCATGGCGGGAAAGAACTTGAGCTCGGTGAATCCGTCTTCTTGCGCCATCATGATCTCGCTGCCCGTCGCCACACCAGGCAACAAAGCCAGACCAGCATCTCGGCAGGCTTGACCCACGGCGGAGGTGTAACCAGGGCTCACGGCAAACTGGGCACCCGCCATTGCGGCCGCTTGGGCATCCGCTTTGCTGCGAACCGTGCCTGCGCCGACCACGGCCTCAGGCACTTCGCGGGCAATGGCTTCAATACATGCCAGCGCTTGAGGGGTGCGAAGTGTCACCTCCAACATGCGCACACCGCCGGCCAACAACGCCCGAGCCATTGGCACCGCGTGGGCAATGTCGTTCAGCACAATTACCGGGATCACGGGAGCGTCCTGCATCACTTGCAAGGCAGTCAATCGGGTCATATCGTCTCTTTCTAGGGTTAATCAAAGCCAGCTACAAGCACCTTGCTCGGCAGTCAGCGCACTGCGGCGCATACCGGCAAAAAGCTCTCGGCCCATGCCGACACTGTTGTCCTCGCACAATTCGGCGGGCATCACCGCCAGTGGGCGAGCATTCCATTCTGCATCTGTGACGCGTACCGCCAAAGTGCCTGCATTGGCATCCAAACGGATGATGTCCCCATCACGCACCCGCGCCAAGGGTCCACCAGCCGCCGCCTCGGGTGAAAGGTGAATGGCGGCTGGCACCTTGCCCGACGCGCCGCTCATGCGGCCATCGGTGACCAACGCGACTTTAAAACCCTTGCCCTGCAAGACCGCCAGGGGTGGTGTGAGTTTGTGAAGTTCCGGCATGCCATTGGCTTGAGGCCCTTGCCAGCGCACCACACAAATCACATCCTGATTCAATTCGTTGGCGTTAAAGGCGTGGTGCAACGCTTCCTGCGAGTCAAACACCCGGCAAGGGGCTTCGACCACATGCCGATCCTCCGGCACAGCCGACACCTTGATCACACCCCGACCGAGATTGCCCTGCAACAATTTGAGCCCCCCAGTCGCGCTAAATGGTGCACTGGCAGGACGAACGACGGAGTCATCTTTGCTAACACCGGGATCAGTCCACTGCAGCATGCCGTTGGGCGCAGCAGCTGGAATGCCTGTGAACTCACGCAAACCGCCCGCGCGCACAGCCAACACATCGGCGTGCATCAAGCCCGCATCCAGCAATTCGCGGATCACATAGCCAGGACCACCCGCCGCCTGAAATTGGTTCACGTCGGCGCTGCCGTTGGGGTAAACACGGCTGAGCAATGGCACCACATCAGACAATGCAGAGAAATCATCCCAGTCAATCACGATGCCAGCGGCGCGTGCCACGGCCACCCAATGAATCAGGTGATTAGTGGAACCGCCAGTGGCCAGCAAAGCGACCATGGCATTCACAATACAACGTTCGTCCACCACGTGGCCAATCGGCGCAAAGCGCTTGCCCTTGGTGATGTCGAGCACGGTGCGCACGGCTTCCCGAGTGAGCTCTTCCCGCACCGCTGCGCCAGGGTTGATGAACGCCGTACCCGGCACATGCAGACCCATCGCTTCGAGCAGCATTTGATTGCTGTTGGCGGTGCCGTAAAACGTGCAGGTGCCAGAGCTGTGGTAGGCCGCAGATTCTGCTTCCAGCAACTCTTCCCTGCCCACCAAGCCTTGTGCGGCCTTCTCACGAACCTTGGATTTTTCATTGTTGGACAAACCCGAGGTCATGGGCCCGGCCGGGATGAACACGGTCGGCAGGTGGCCAAAATGCAGCGCGCCAATCAAGAGGCCGGGGACGATCTTGTCACACACACCCAACAACAACGCCGCGTCAAACACATCATGGCTGAGCGACACGGCCGTGGCCATGGCGATCACATCACGCGAAAACAAACTCAGCTCCATGCCAGGGGTGCCTTGCGTGACGCCATCGCACATCGCTGGCACGCCACCGGCCACCTGCGCGGTGGCGCCGTGCTTGCGCGCTTCGTTCTTGATGATGTCCGGGTACTGCTGCATGGGTGCGTGGGCCGACAGTACGTCGTTGAAGGCCGTCACGATGCCGATATTGGGTGCGCGCTCGGCGACAACCCTCAGCTTGTCATTGACGGGCAGTGCCGCAAACGCATGCGCGACATTGGCACAACCTAGGCGCTGCGCGCCAGGCGGTCGACTCGCCGTTTTCGCCAGCCTCTCCAGATAAGCGGTTCGTGTGGGGCGGCTGCGCTCCTGGATTCGCGCTGTGACTGTTTCTACAGTGGTGTGGAGTTTCATGATAAGTTGGTAACTAAATTACAAACCTCATGGTACTCCTGAAGCAGGGATATTTTGCCAATAGGGAGTAACGAGTTGGTTACCAAAATTAAAAAGCCCGAACAGGTCGGGCTTTTTTAAGAGATGCGGACAAGCAGTTACCTTATTTGATACTGACTTCGACGCTGCGCGCTTGAGCGTTGTCGCCGTCAGCCAGGGTCTCTTCCGGCTTCATCAACTCAACTTTGTCAGCGGCCACACCCAAACCTTGTAATAAGTCACGAACGCCAAACGCGCGCTGTTTGGCCAACTCAGCGTTTTTTGCAGCATCACCCGTGGAGTCATGAAAGCCGCTCACGATAAGAGATTTACCTGCCATTACGGCCGAAATCGCGTCCACCACGGCTTCAGAAGCGCCAGCAGCCAGGTCTGAATTGCCGGAGGCAAAGTAGAACTTAACGACGCCACCTTCCACGATCACACGGGCACCATCGGCGGCGTCTGATACGGCTGCCTTCATAGGCAGGGTCACTGGCATGACCTTGTCGCCTTTCTTGCCCAGCCCAAAACCGACTGCCAACGCCACGGCCAAGACAACCACCGCACCCAAAATTCCAAATACAACCCCTTGGTTGTCATCACGCTGAGAAGACATTATTCGTCCCCCAATTGAAGAAGCCAGAATTGTACGAACGCCTTTTATACTGAGCCTATGATCTCCATCGCTGACCTCCGAAAAAGCTACGAACGTGCCGAACTCAACGAGGACGCGTCCCCCCCCGATCCCATGGACCAGTTTGACAAGTGGATCAAAGAGGCGATCTCCTCTGAAGTGCCTGAGCCCAATGCCATGACGCTGGCCACCGTGGCCAGCGATCTGCGCCCCAGTACCCGCGTCGTGCTGATCAAAGGCTACGACGAACGCGGCATCACCTGGTTCACCAATTACGACAGCCGCAAAGGTCAGGAGTTGGCGGGTAACCCCTTCGCCGCCTTGCAATTTCACTGGGTGGAATTGGAACGGGTGGTGCGCATTGAAGGGCGGGTGGAAAAGGTCAGCGACAAGGAAAGCGACGAATACTTTCACAGCCGACCACTGGATTCCCGCATTGGCGCTTGGGCCTCGCCGCAGAGTCAGGTCATTTCGGGCCGGAGCGTGCTGGTCGCCAATGCCGCCAGATATGGCGCTCAATTCCTTCTGCAACCACCCCGCCCGCCGCACTGGGGAGGTTATCGCCTGGTCCCGGACAACTGGCAGTTTTGGCAAGGTCGCAAAAGCCGCTTGCATGACCGCCTGCTCTACACGCTTACCACGGAAAAAAACTGGTTGCGCGAACGCCTTGCGCCCTAAATTACGGCAATCAAGGCACGACTTGCCGCTTGCTTGACTGCGAGCGTCAACCGCTGCGCAGACGCGGGCTCTCGCTCCCAGTGGTGCCAATACAAAGAAACATCCACCGCGGATCCTGGCAGAATTTGAGCCAGCGGCAGCGGGCCGGCACGGTCTGTCAAATAGACGTCCGGCACCATGCCCCAGCCGAGACCGTGTTCCAAGGCACTCTCAAACGCATCAACCGCTGGTACAAAATGGCGCGGGTAGTGGGGAGAACTCAAGTTGAAGTGTTGCGCCAAGAAGGCATCCTGCAAAGCGTCTTTGCGGTTGAAAATGACTGCTGGCGTGGCCAATAAACGGTGCACCGACAGAGCGCCGCTTTGGGTATGACAGCTTTTGACCACCGCCGGGGATGCCACGCAGCGGTATCGCATGACACCCAGCGACTCGGCCAGGCAGCCGCGCATGGGTTGAGCAAGCGCGCTGACGCAGCCCATCACATCACCGTGTTTCAAGGCGTCGTGGGTGTGATCCTGATCGTCAATCACCACGTCCAACAACAGATGGTGGCGCATCAGCGAACTGGCCAGCCCCGGCAAAAACCAACTGGTCAATGAGTCCGCATTCACTGCCACGCTCAAGGTTTGCCACAGTGCTTTGTCACCTGCCCCGCCGCCGCTTAATCCCGCCAGTAAATCCGACTCCATCAATCGAAGCTGTTTGATGTGGGCCAGCAGCACCTGGCCTGCCGGTGTGGCACGCACGGTTTTGCCGCGCACCAACAGGCGCTGACCCAGAGCCGACTCAAGGCCTTTGATGCGCAGCGACACCGCCGCCAGCGTGAGATTCAGTGCCTGTGCGGCAGGGCCAAATCCGCCGTATTCCAGCACGGCGGCCAAGGCATCGAGTTGTCGGGCGTCCAGCATGGCAAATTTACTTAGTTAAATATTTTTTATGTATTACTAGTTTAATTTAGTTAGATTCAATAAGAAGACGATTCGCGGCACACTGCGTTTCGTCTTGATTTATTTCTCATTCTTTGATTCACCGAGCTTCACATGCTGAGTTTCTCCCCTGCCTTTGCCTTCGCCCCCGCCTTCAATGCCGGCCTGCTGCTCAGCCTGTCGCTCATCATGGCGCTGGGCCCGCAAAACGCCCATGTCATGCGCATGGGGCTGCGCGGCCAACATGTGTGGCTGACAGTCGCGGTGTGCATCGTCTCAGACGTGCTGCTGATTGGCTTGGGCGTGCTGGGAATTGCCTATGTGGGCGGAATGTCCGAGGGCGTGCGTGTGGGTCTGGTGCTGGCTGGCATTGCCTTTTTGATTTACTACGGTGCGCAAGCATTTGTGCGCTGCCGCAATGGGGAATCGGGCGCGCTGCCCGACATCCAGGTTGATCACTCTGCTGGGCGCATAACCCGTCGCCAAGCCACAGCCTCAGCGCTCGCCTTTGGCTGGCTCAATCCGCACGCCTGGCTGGACACCGCCGTACTGATTGGCACCGCCTCCATCGCCTGGGGCACGCCCGGCAACGCCGTTTTTGGCCTGGGCGCGGCGGCAGGCTCGGTGATCTGGTTTTTGGGCTTGGGCCTGAGCCTGTTCTGGCTGGGGCAGCGTCTGCGCTCGCCCCAGGTCTGGCGCGTGCTTGACGGGCTGGTGGCCCTGATGATGTGGGGAACGGCCCTGACGCTGGGCTGGGGTCTACTCGGTCTGTGATTCAAGGCGCCATTTGAGGCGCCTGTGAAATTATCCAGATGCGATCCTGATCTGATGTGGATGAAAACTTATCCGCCTCTGTAAGATCGATTTATGACAACTGCACTTCCACTGAATGCGAAAGTACGCTTTACGCAAGAGCGATTATCCGTCTTGACGCCGCGTGACCGACAAGGTTTGGCTGGGCGTGTCGGCGTGATTCAAACTGATGGCAATCTCAATCGCAAACCGACGGTCTATTTTTCAGCCGACGAAACCCGTCTGGACATTCGCCTGTTTCGGGTCGACCCACGGCACCTTGAACTGGTTGAAAGTCCGCCCCAAGCTGAGCAGGAGCCCACTCAGGACGATGACGCAACAGATTCCACCCCCACCAAGGAGGTTGATAAAACTGCTGCCGCGCAAGCCTCGGAGCCTGAGGGTGGCGGGAAACTCTCGCAAAGTGAGATGGATGATCTGTTTGGCTAGCAGCAACACCATAGGCGAAAATTTGAAAGCAGGCTCCTGACTACCCAGCCACAGACACCTGGGCCAAACCCGCATCCACAATCAGGTTCTGACCCGTGATGCCGTCGCTGTCGTCGGCCGCCAGAAAGAGCGTCGAGCGCGCCACATGGGCGCTGTCCAGGCGGAACTTGAGGCATTGCAGGTCAATGAACTTTTGGTCCTCTTCCGGGTTGCGCCACAGCGCGGTTTGGCGCTCTGTCACGATGGCACCAGGCACCAGTGCGTTCACGCGAATGGCGTCCACACCCAACTCACGCGCCAGCGTCCGAGTCATGCCCGAGATGGCGGCCTTGCTGGCGGTGTAGCCAATCAGGTTCGGGCGGCCGCGCATCCACGAGATACTGCCCATATTGATAACCGAGCCACCGACCTTGGCCTCGCGAAGTTGCCTTGCCACAGTTTGTGTGGCAAACACTTGGTGCCGCAAATTCAAATTCAGGCAGTTGTCCCAGTACTCGGGCGTCAGTTCGTCCAGCGAGTGGCGGTCATCCCGGCCCGCGTTGTTGACTAGCACGCGAATGGGGCCCCAAGCGGTTCCCACGCGGGTTAAATAGGCCTGCAAGGCGGGAATGTCTCGCACATCGCAGGCTTCATACATCAACTGCGTGTGCCCAGCCTGGTTCAGCTCGTCAATCAGGGCTTTGCCACCATCGGGCTTGGTGCCGCAAAAAGCGACACGGCTGCCCTGCGCGGCAAAAGCGCGAACCAACTCGGCACCAATGCCGGATGAGCCGCCAGAGATAAAAACAACGCGATCGCGCAGTGAAGGGTAAGGGGTGTAACTCATGAGCAATTCAAAAATATTCAGTTACCAGCCGGCGGGCAGCACTTCGCTCAGGGCCACTGCGCGCCCTTCGGCAATGCTCAGGTGGGCGGCCACACCCGTGGCCACACTGCGGAGCCCGTCTTCCAGCGAAACTTCGGGTGGCAGGCCGTTGCGCAGCGCGTGGGCAAACTTTTCATGTTCAATGAACGATGCCCCAAAGTGCTGACCGGGGTATTTGATGTTGGTGTCCCACACCCGGCGCACTGATACACCTTTGCCGCTGCCGGAGGGCTCGCCCCAGACTTTGCGCGTTCCCCAGTCCTCACGGCGGCCGTAGCGCAGCGTCAAAGACGGCAACAGAGACTCCAGCTTGCCTTCGTTGCCCACCACACTGATGTGCTCGTTATCGACCGAGTTTTCAGCAAACATGCACAAATCCAGCATCGCGCGGGCACCGCTGGGGTACTCCACGATGACAAAGGCACTGTCCAGAATGTCTGGCGTGCGTTCGTCGTAACGCTCGTCCAAATGATTGACGCGTTGGCCCCCTGAGGCGAAGACGCGCACCGGGTGCTCACCCAACACAAAGTCCATCAGGTTGAAGTAGTGGCAGCACTTCTCCACCAGCGTGCCGCCGGTGTTTTCGGTGAATCGGTTCCAGTCATCAACCTTGGGGTAGAACGGCTCGCGGTGTTCACGAATGCTGACCTGATGAATCTGCCCTACCGCGCCGGCATGGGCCATGCGCACCATCTCGGCCACAGGCGGCATGTAGCGGTACTCCTGCGCCACCCACACGAGGGCCTTGCGGCCTTTGGCCAACTCGACCAGCTCATGACAATCTTGCACACGGGTGCACAAAGGCTTTTCCGCCAGGATGTGAAGATCGGTCGCCAGCGCTGCCCGCAATATTTCGACATGGGTGAAATTGGGCGTGGCAATGACCACGGCGTCACACAAGCCGCTGCTCAGCAAATCGGCGTAGTTCTCAAACACGGCCGGGGCCGGGTCCAGCAAGGCCACCGCCTGTTCACGGCTTTTTTCATTGGTGTCGGCCAAGGCCGTCACCGTCGTGCCGGACATGGCCCGGATGTTCTCGATGTGTTCTCGGCCCATGCTGCCGCAACCAATAATGCCGTAGCGAATTTTTTTCATGATGAATGAATTAGAAAAACCAGAGAAACTAGAAAAACGTCAGCCTTTCAGGCCGCCTTGCGTCAAACCACCCACCACACGCTCCTGAAACACGGCGATGAGCACCGCAATCGGAACAATGGCAACAATCAGTGCCGCCGAGATGATGGGCCAGGGGAAGGTGAACTCGCCCTGGTACAGCGAAATGCCCACAGGCAGCGTGCGCATGCTGGCCGACGAGTTCAGCGACAAGGCCAGCAAGAACTCATCCCAGGCATTCACAAAGGCCAGAATGCCGGCCGTGAACACGCCAGGCGCGGCCAGGGGAACCACAATGCGCCACAACGCACCCATGCGGGTGCAGCCGTCAATCATGGCGGCGTTCTCCAGGTCTTTGGGAATGCTCTGGAAAAAGCTCACCAGCACCAGCGTGCACACCGGCAGGTTCAGCACCACATACGGCAAGATGAGTGCGGTGTAGGTGTTCAGCAAGTCCATGGCCCTGAAGGTCTCAAAAATGGGCACCAACAAAGTCACCAGCGGGAACATGCTGGATGCGATGATGGTCGTCAAAATAACTTGGCGGTACTTTAAATTGAGCCGGGCGATCGCATACGCGGCGCAGGCCGACACCAGCAAAGACAGTGCGGTGGCCCCCAGCGCAACAATCAAACTGTTGCTCAGGTAACGCAGCAAGGGTTGGTCGGTGAAGGCCTGCACATAGTTTTGCAGGGTGACGTTTTGCGGCCACCAAGTGATGGGCTTCTGAACCAGCTCGGTTTCGCTTTTGAGCGAGGTGAACAAAATCCAGACGGCGGGAAAGAAGCCGTTGATGACCACCAGACCGGCGGCAATCACGCGCAGTTGCATGGATGACCAGCTCCAGTTCATGCGTTTCTCCCGACACGGTGCAAGTAAAACGAGGTCACCACAATCGACAGCAGGAACATGCCCACCGCCAAAGTGGAGCCGTAACCCACGTCCAGGTACTCAATCGTGGTTTTGTGAATCAGCATGGCCAGCGTTTCAGTCGTGTTGCCCGGGCCGCCCCGGGTCATGGTGTAGGGAATATCAAAGGTCTGCAAGGCGGTAATCGTTCGAAAGATCAGCGCCACGATGATGCTGGGCATCAACATGGGAATGGTGATCTGCCAGAACTGCTGCCACTTGTTGGCGCCATCCACTTCCGCCGCTTCATACAGCGACTTTGGAATCATTTGCAGCCCAGCCAGCAGGATCAGCGCCATAAAGGACGAGGTTTTCCAGATGATGGTCAGGCAGATCGCGGTGAACGCCCAGTTGGGGCGCAGCAACCACATGGTGGGCTCGGTCTGCAGGCCCAAGCGGCGAACAATGTCATTCACCACGCCGTACTCGGTGTGAAAAAACCAGGCAAATATCAATCCAGCAAAGCTCAAGGGCAAAGCCCAAGGCAGCAGCAGCGAAAGACGCACCGGCCACTTGCGGCGAAAAGGCAGGTTGGCCAGCAGGGCCAGCCCCAAGCCCATCACCAAAGCACCGGGTACCGTGATCAAGGTGATCAGCAGCGTGTTTTTGGTGGCATTCCAAAAATCGGCGTCTTTGATCACATCCGCATAGTTCTGCAGGCCCAAAAACAGGGCGCCACCGCCCCCACCAGACAGGCGCAAGTCAAAAAAGCTGTTGTAAATCAGCTTGCCGATCGGGTAGACAACAATCAGCCCGATCAAGATAAAAGCCGGTGCCAACAGCAGCCAGGCCAGTGCCTTCTCGGACGGATCGCGTAATTTGCTCAACATGGGTCTGCAGTCCTGGTTCGCTTAGCGCATGACGCGGTTCAATTTGCCTTCGATTTCTGCCACGCCATCGGCCGGTGTCTTGACCCGGGCCAAGATGGCACTGGTGGTGGTGCGAACCACGTCAGACACCTCACCATAGCGCGCGCTAATGGGACGGGCACGACCGGCCACCACCACTTTGGCGGCATCTTTGAACCAAGGCACAGCCTTGATCACATCAGCGTCGGTATAGACACTTTCCACGGTGGGCAACAAGGAGCCTTCAACCGCCAGAAACTTGCTTGATGCGGGAGAGGCCATGAACTGCACCAACTTGGCGGCATCAGCTTTGCTCTTGCTGAAGGAGCTCACCGCCCACTGCCAGCCACCCACGCAGGTGGCGCTCTTGCCGCCAGCCATTGCGGGCAATGGCATCACGCCTACCTTGCCCTTGACCTGGCTGTCAGCGTCGTCTTTGAAACGGTCCCAGGCAAAGCCCCAGTTGATGGCAAAAGCCACCTGACCAGCCTTGAACTCGTTCACCGTGGCCGGTGTGGTTACCTCGGCGATGTTTTTCTTCATCACGCCCTGGTCCACAAGCTTGAGCCACATCTCCATGCCTTTGGTGGCCGCTTCTTTGTCCAGCGTGAGCTTGCCATTGGCGTCATTGAACGACTTGCCGGCGCTCCAGTAAGGCAGCAAGAAGGTGCACACGGCGCCTTCAATGGGTGCGCCCTGGATGCTCAGGCCTTGCAGGTTCGGGTTGCCCTCGCCTTTTTGAATGGTCTGGGCGGCTGCGCTCAACTCGTCCCAAGTCTTCGGCTCAGCCAGCTTGTACTTTTCCAGCAAATCTTTGCGGTAGTACATGAACATGGCATCCGCAAACGCGGGCATGGCCGCAACTTTGCCGTTCACCACATTGGCATTGGCATAAACAGGCAAATACGGCTTCAAGGCGGCGGTGCCACCCACATAGCTGTCCAACGGCTCAATCCAGCCGGCGTTGGAGTACTGGCTGGGGTTGACGATGTCGATCAGGAAGATGTCGATGGCCGAATCTTTGGCATTCAGCACCGTGCTGAGGTATTGGCGCTGCAATTCTGACGTCGCCCCGCCGGTTTCGATGTCAACCTTGATGCCGGGGTTGGCGACCTGGAACTGGTCAAACAACTTGCGCATCAAATCCGGGCGCTGGTTTTGGCCGCCCGAGAACACACGCAAAGTGGTTTGCTGGGCCGAAGCCATGCCAGCAACCAGGCTGGCGCCCAGTGCCAGCGTGACGAGATGGGAACGTTTCATTGCAGTCTCCTTGGTATAAATATCAAACAACTAAACTCAAGAATTTCATGGCTTTTAGGCCTCCGGCCCAGATATACCGTTCGGGAGAAGCTCTCTTTTTAATAGCAAACCAATTTCAGTCAAGCGACCAACGCCAAACCGGAATCGGCATCAAACAGATGCATATGGCTAAGGCTCAAGTACACCGTCAATGACTCACTTGGATTCAACTCAAAACTGGCTGGGCAGCGCGCCACCAGTTCGCAGTTGCCCACGCTCAAAGTCACCAGGGTTTCAGCCCCCAGCGGCTCGGTGAGTGCCACTTTGGCCGACACCGGCACCCGGCCATCGCCAGCGTCCAGGGCAACGTTCTCGGGCCGAATCCCAAATCGCAAGTCTTTGGCTGTGGCGCCGGCAAGGGCCAAAGCCGGCGGCAAGACAAAGCGGCAATTCCCCAGCACCACCTGGCCGTCTGCCAGCGTGCAGGGCACCAGATTCATGGCCGGCGAGCCGGTGAACCCGGCCACAAACAAGGCGGCAGGCGTGTTGTAGATGTTCTTGGGCGTGTCGTATTGCATCTTGTGCCCCGCACTCAAGACCACAATGCGGTCGGCCAGCGTCATGGCCTCCACCTGGTCGTGGGTGACATAGATGATGGTGGCGCCCAAGCGCTGGTGCAAGCGCTTGATCTCGGTGCGCATTTCGGTGCGCAACTGGGCGTCCAGATTGCTCAGCGGCTCATCGAACAAAAACACCTTGGGTTGGCGCACGATGGCGCGGCCAATGGCCACCCGCTGGCGCTGCCCGCCTGACAAAGCGGCGGGCTTGCGGTCCAGCATGTGATCAATGCGCAACAAGCGGGCCGCGTCCATCACCCGGCGGTCAATCTCGTCGGCAGGCGTCCCCCGCAGGCGCAGGCCAAAGGCCATGTTGTCATACAGGCTCTTGTGCGGGTACAGCGCGTAGTCCTGAAACACCATGGCGATGTCGCGGTTGCGCGGGGGCTCATCATTCACACGTTTGCCATCAATGACCACATCACCACCACTGATCTCTTCCAGGCCGGCAATCATGCGCAACAAGGTGGACTTGCCGCAGCCCGAGGGGCCCACGAACACGACGAACTCGCCGTGCTCGATGTGCAAGTCCATGCCGTGAATGATGACGTTCTTGCCGTCGTAGGTCTTTCGAACCTGTTGGAGTTCTACGCTTGCCATCTCAATACCCTTGACTTTGAATTTGAATGTCCTGCGCCCGAATGGCCGACAGCACAGCAGCGTTTTGGCGCATCAGCAAGCCCAAGTCAGAGCCGCAACCAATGTAGTCAAACCCGGCCGCCCGGTACAAGGCCACCGCCTCGGGCGTGCCGCCCACGGTGCCCACGGGCTTGCCCACCTGGTGACAGCGCTTCACGCCATCGGCCATCAGCGCCACCACCTCGGGGTGCAACAAATCTCCCACATGGCCCATGGCGCCGCTCAAATCACCCGGCCCCATGAAGATCGAATCGACGCCCGGTACGGACGCAATTTCTTCAATGCAGGCCATGGACTCTGGGGTTTCAACTTGCACAATGACGCTCACCCCCGCGTTGGCCACCTTGAAATAGTCCTTGACCGTGCCAAATCGGGAGGCGCGGCTCATGCCTGCCATGCCACGCGAACCCTCGGGGGCGTATTTGGCGGCAGACACCGCCCGCCGGGCCTCTTCAGCCGACTGAACAAAGGGAAACATCACCGTCTGCACGCCGGCATCTAGCACCCGCTTGACCATCACGGCGTCATTCCACGGCACGCGGGTGATGGGCACCATGGGGGTGCCCGCCACGGCCTGCAGCAGATAGATGATCTCCATCATGTCCAGTGGTGTGTGTTCCATGTCCAGCACCGCCCAGTCGTAACCGGCGCAGCCCATGGCCTCGGCCACCACCGGACTGGCCGACATGACCCAGGAACCGACCGGGTAGCCGGCAGGCAGGTCTTTGCGCGCCAACAAGGTTTTGAAAGGGTTGTTCATCAGAAAATCACCGGTTCAGGGGTAGGCGAATTGCCCTGCAAAAAGTCGAAGTCGCAGCCTTCATGCGCCTGGGTCACATGCTGCTGGTACAAGCGAGTGAAGCCACGCATTGGCAAGGCTGAGGTGGGTATCCAGGCGGCCCGCCGGGCCTCCAGCTCTTCGGCCGACACCTCCAAATGCAGGCGTCGCTGCGCCACATCCAGGTCAATCATGTCGCCTGTTCGCACCAGCGCCAGCGGTCCACCGACCGCACTTTCAGGAGAAATATGCAGCACGCAGGTGCCGTAGTGCGTGCCGCTCATGCGGGCATCACTCAGGCGCAACATGTCGCGCACACCTTGTTTGAGCAGCTTGGCGGGAATGGGCAAATTGCCCCACTCCGGCATGCCGGGTGCGCCCACGGGGCCAGCATTGCGCAGCACCAACACGGTGTTTTCGTCGCAATCCAGGGCCTCGTCAGCCATGGCCTTGAGCATCTCGGGTTGGTTGTCAAACACCAAGGCCGGGCCCCGGTGCTTCAGCAGCTTTTCACTGGCGGCACTGGGCTTGATGACCGCACCGTTGGGCGCCAAGTTACCTTTCAACACGGCCAAAGCGCCGGCATGACTCACCGGGCGGTCCAGCGGACGAATCACATCGGGATCCAGCACCTCGGCTTTCGACAGGTTTTGCGCCACCGTGCTGCCTGCCACCGTGAGTTCGGTGGTGGACAAAAAGGGTTCAATGACTTTCATCAACGCAGGCAGGCCACCGGCGTAATAAAAATCTTCCATCAAGCGGTCACCACTGGGAAACAAGTTGGCCAACACGGGCACCGTTTGCGCCATGGCATCCAGATCATCCAGGCTCAGTTCAATGCCCAGGCGCCCTGCCATGGCTATGACGTGCACCGCTGCGTTGGTGGAGCCGCCCAGCGCCATCTGCACGGCCAAGGCATTTTGAAACGAGCCACGCGTCACCACGCGGGAGGGCTTCAGGTCTTGCCACACCATCTCGACAATACGCTCGCCACAGGTGGTGGCCATGCGGGTGTGGGCCGAGTCCATGGCGGGGATGCTGCTGGCACCGGGCAAAGTCAGGCCCAGTGCTTCCACCATGCCGGTCATGGTCGAGGCCGTGCCCATGGTGTTGCAGGTGCCGGGGGCGCGCGTCATGCGGCTCTCCAGATGCTGCAGCTCGGCAGCATCAATCTTTCCCGCCTGGTAGTCGTCCCAGAAAATGCGGGTGTGGGTGCCTGCGCCAATGCTGCGCGAGACACCGTCTTTGACGTAGCGGTCATTGAGCATGGGCCCGGCAGGAACAAACAGTGTGGGAATGTCCATGCTGAACGCGCCCATGAGGGTGCCCGGCGTCGTCTTGTCACACCCAGCCAAGATCACCACACCATCGCAAGGCAGGCTGCGCAACAGCTCTTCCACTTCCATGGCGAGAAAGTTGCGGTACAGCATGGTGGTGGGCTTGACCATGACCTCACCCAAACTCATGGCGGGCAGCTCTACCGGGTAGCCACCGGCGGCCAAAATGCCTTTTTTGACCGACTCCACCCGCTGGGGAAAGTGCGCGTGGCACGGTGACAGGTCGCTCCAGGTGTTGATGATCGCAATCATCGGGCGATTCATGACGTCTTCCCGGCGTGCGCCCTGCTGCTGCATGCGCTGTCGGTGTGCAAAGCCGCGCATGCCGGTGTCGGCAAACCAGCGGCGGCTGCGCAGTTCAGCCAGTGTTTTTCGATCGTTCAAGATAGTGATACACCTACGGTTGATTCAGATTAATAACAAGGACTTTATGTTAGCGCTAACATTAACGACAATCTGAGTAAAAATCATCATGGAAAACCCTGATTCACCCAAAATTGCTGTCACGTCGGTTGGCCGCCGTGGCCATGGCAAGGCCACTTTGGCTGACGTGGCTCGGCGCGCGGGCGTGACCACCATGACGGTGTCCCGCATGCTGCGTGAGCCCCACCGGGTGTCCGATGAAACGGGGGAGCGCATCCGCCAAGCCCTGGCCGACACGGGCTACTCGCCCAATAAGCAGGCTGGTGTTTTGGCCAGTGGCCGCTCTGCCATCGTGGCCGCCATCATTCCCAACGTCGCCAACTCCATCTTTGCCGAGACCGTGCAGGGCCTGTCTGATGTGTTGCAACCCGCCGGCTTGGAGTTGCTGCTGGCGTCCACCAACTACAGCCTGGAACGCGAAGAGGAACAGTTGCGCGCCGTGATGGGCTGGGCCCCAGCCGCTCTCGTGGTCACCGGGTTGCGCCACACAGACGGGGCCATGGCCCTGTTGCGACAGGCACAGGCCAGTGGCACGCCGGTCATCGAGATTTGGGAGAAAGATCCCGCAGAGGTGGAGTTCATCCAGATTGGCTTCAACCACCGCAGCGTGGGCCAAACCATGGCCCAACATCTGCTGGAGTGCGGTCACACCGACCTGGTTTATGTGGACAGTGGCGTGGAAGAAGACTTTCGCGCCCATGAGCGCGGCGAGGGATTTGCGGCGACGGCCGAGCGGGCCGGCGCCACGGTGCGCATCATCAGGGCCGAGCGTGGCGAACCGATGGCGGCGGGACGAAAAGCCTTGCTGGGACTAGACCCGGCCCAATTGCCCCACGGCATGGCCTTTGCCAACGATCACTTGGCTGCTGGTGCGTGGTTGCAAGCGCAGGAGGCCGGCATTCATGTGCCCACTGATCTGGCCTTGCTCGGGTTTGGCGACTTCCCCATCGCCGGCCAGTTGGGCGGTGGCATCAGCACGATGGCGGCACCCCGCTATGACATTGGTCAAAACGCCGGCCTGAAAATATTGAGCGACCTGGACTTAAAACCGTTGTGCAACGGCGTCTCAAACTCTCTCAAGCCGACGTTGATTATGCGCAACACCACCCGGCTGCCGCCTAAATCAAGCTGACCAGCGCCATCACCAGGGAAATGGTCACCACGCCAATGACCGTCGAAACGGCCAGGCTGGCGGTGATGAGGTCCTGAGCGACTTCGTACTTCTGGGAAAACATGAATACATTGGCGCCTATCGGCAAAGCGGCGGCCACAATCATCACGCTCAGAGGCAGGCCGTGCATGCCCGCGGCCCACCCCACAGCCGCCATGATGGCGGGAAACACCAAATTTTTGATCAAGCTCAGCCCCAAGGCGGCCTTGAGCTGCTTACCGACTCGCCCATTCGTGATGGTCACCCCCACCAGCACCAGCGCCAGCGGGCCAAAGGCATTGCCCAGCAATTGCAGCGGTTTGTCCACCACCTCGGGCACCACCAGCCCCGTCTGCGCAAACAGCAGTCCCACAATGATGGGCAGCGGCACCGGGTGAATGATGCCGTTGCGCATCGCCGTCAAAATGGTGCGAAACATCGGGCGCCCGGCCGCAGCGCCGCTCGCCGCGTCCTCGCGGGCCACGGACAACTCCAGCACCACTGTAGCCATCGTCAACAGCACCAGCGCATGCACGGAAATCAAGGTGAACAAGGTGATTAGTCCCGCCTCACCGTAGGCCAGTCCGATCAGCGGGGTACCAATCACCAGCGTGTTGCTGAAGGTGGCGCCCAGCCCCAACACGGCAGCCCGTCGGGTCGCACCTTTCCAGAAGAACATGGCAAAAAACAGAATCGCAGCGGCCACAAAGTACATGGCCACCGGTTTGAAATTGAGGTCTTCCACATGCACCGTGCTCATGGTTCGAAACAGCAAGGCTGGCGTCAACACCATAAAAACCAGATTTGAGAGATCTTTTGTGGCCTCAGCCCTTATCCAACCTGCACGACCAGCTATAAAACCAATAGCAATCAACAGCATCACGGGCAAGAGTGCGGAGAGGACAGGGTTGTTCACGGGCAGGCAATCAAAAGGGTCAGAGCAGGTTGTTGCTTATTTTCACCGGCTTTTTCGGTCAAGGTGCCCCGGTCACCCCCAACTCGTTGCGCAGGGATGGTCACCGTTGTCCTCGGCATGCAGCACATCTGACAAAACGCATTGATAAGATTCCTCAACTGCCTAAAATAGACCAAAATTCGCGGTATTTCCGGTCTTCTTGTGCGATTCCGGGCGCTTTCCCAAAGATGCGTGGAGACATCGGGGCGAAATGGTTCAACCTGCGTCAGCCACATTGCAGCCAGGGAGGGTTTAGTTTGTCCAATCTGCCCGTCACCCGCCGGCCCGTCAAGACTGCGACCTCTCACGCCACTCCGCCCCTCAGCGAGCTGGCAGGGGTGACACAGAAACTGATTTTGGATCGGTTCTCACCGGCGGCAATTCTGGTCAATGCTGACAACGCGGTGCTGTACCACTGCGGCCCCACTGAAATTTTTTTGCTGCGCCGACGCGGTGTGCCGGTGAAGAACTTATTGCTCATGGTCCGCGAAGGACTGCACGCGCGGCTGCGCGACGCCCTGAACGAGGCCGCTGCCACCCAAGTGACTGTGGTCACGACGGGCGCTCGAATACGGTGCGCCCAGGGCTATATGCCGGTCGAGATCACGGTCACGCCGCACTCCAGCGGAAAGTCGGGCACCTTGTATTTGGTGGTACTGCGCCAGCAAGGCCAAGCCTCGGCCCTGCCCGCTGCCGACACGGCCGAGGCCACGCTGGTTCGTCACCTGGAAGAAGTCGTGCAGGCCACCCGGGACGACCAGCAAACCACCATTGAGCGCTTTGAAATTGCCGCAGAGAACCTCAAATCCACCAATGACCAACTGACGTCGATCAACCTGAAGCTCGGCGCGAAGCTACACGCACTGGCTGCCTCCGAGCAAGAACTCAAAAGCTTGTTTGATAGCGGCAACATGGCCACACTTTGCATCAATCGTACGTTTCGTATCCAACGATTCACCCCGGCGGTCACAGCGTTTGTTCCGTTTTTGCCCAGTGATCGGGGTCGACCGCTGGGCGACTTCTCACTGACTCAAGCCGGTCATGCATTAATGGACACTGCCGTTGCCGTCATGTCCAGCCAAACGTCACATCAGTTGGTTTACCAAATGGTCACCACGCCCCAGCCGAGTCAAAGCGGGCGTCGGATTTTGCGTCGTGTGTCGCCCTATTTCAACGGGAAATCTCAGGTGGACGGCGTCGTCATCTCCTTCACCGACATCACAGACATCTCCGAAGCCGGGCACTCAACCCACCCGGACAACGGGGCCAACCTGGACCTCACCGAGTCGCGGGCTCAAACTGACCGATTGCGCACCCTTTCAGCGGCACTCGCTGTGGCTGAAGCACGTGAGCGCCGCTCCTTGGCCCAGGACCTGCATGACGATTTGGGGCAGATGCTGGCCTTGATCAAGCTCAAGATTGCAACCATGGGCAAGTTGCCCGTTCCCGATTTCATGCAGATTGCCATGGATGACTGTGCCAAGGCCGTGGATCAAGCCAACCGCCGAGTGCGCGTGATGGCGTTTCAACTCAGCCCGCCCATGCTGGACGAACTGGGTTTGCCAGCGGCCATGGAGTGGATGGCCGACGAAATGCACAAAATGTACAAACTCGACGTGGTCGCCGAGGACGATGGCAAGCCCAAACCACTTGACCCCGATGTAAGCGCCACCCTGTTTCGCGCCATTCGGGAGCTGCTAATCAACACCGCCAAACACGCCGATGTCGCTCACGCCGTCGTGCGCACCGAGCGCACCAAAGACCAGCAACTGCTCGTCACAGTCAGCGACGCTGGCGCAGGATTTGACCCCGATCAGGCCCTGGCCACCAACGGTCAGGGCGGATTTGGTTTGCTGAGTGTGCGTGAGCGCATTCAATTGATGGGTGGCGAAGTCAGCATTCGCAGCAACCCGGGTGACGGCACCACGGTGTTCATCAAGGTTCCACTGCTGGCCGCCCACGCGTCAGACAACAAGGGCTAGGAGCTGTCACCATGCCCATTCGCGTCTTGCTGGTTGATGATCACACCATGTTCAGGGAAGCGCTTTGTTTGATGCTGGCCAGAGAACCCGAGGTTGAAGTGGTGGGCGAGCTGGGCAATGGGTCGCAAGTTCTTCAAACCGTGGCAAGACTCCTGCCGGACGTGCTGGTGATTGACATCAGCATGCCCGAAGTGAACGGAATTCAGGCCACGCGCCAGGTGCGCGCCCAATTCCCCCAGGTGCATGTGGTTGCGTTGTCAGCCTTCAACTACCAGAAATTTGTCATGGAAATGATGGAAGCCGGGGCAACCGCCTATGTGGTGAAGTCTGCTGCGGGCGATCAATTGCTTCAAGCCATTAAAAGTGCTGCGCAAGGAAAAATCTTTCTGTGCCCGGAAGCCACCGCGACCCTGATAGAAGCCAGTCGACGTGGTCACAAAGGCTCAATGGGCCCTCGGGACAACAAACGCCTGGGGCGGCGCGAAACGGAGGTGCTTCGCCTGCTTGCCGACGGTTTAACGTCTCCTCAAATTGCCGAAGAGTTGCACATTGCCACCAGCACTGTGGACGTGCATCGTCGCAACATCATGTTTAAACTGGATTTGCACAATGTGGCCGAACTCACCAAATATGCAATTCGAACCGGGCTCACCAGTGTGTGATGGCATCCGACAAGATCGCTCAATTCGGGGACCTGTTTGAGGCAAATCAGGTATTCTTGCGCTGTATGACCTTTGTGACCCGCACTCTTGGAATGCCGTCCTGCAGCTTTGAAAAAGGCCGCTTGACGACCTCTTGCAAGGACGAAAGCCGCACTGAGATTGGCCACAACAGCGGAGGTATCGCAGAGTGTGCGCGGCAGAATCTGGCCCGACAAGAGACAGAACGAGGGTGTTATGGGCCTGTTTGACACCCTGCGCAATTCCCTGAGCCGCAAGAGGGGCCGTACCGAGCCGCCCCGAAACGGCTCAGCGACCAAAAACTCCTTGAAAGCGAGCCGAAAACTTCTGGCGTCCACGCTCAATGAGCTGAAAATCGGCCTGGAAATCTGGGATGCCAACGACCGGCTCGTGCTTTACAACAAGAGCGTCAACCACGTTCTGGCGGACTTTCACATCCCGGATCACATTGGTCAGTCCTATGAAGCCTTGATGCGTGGCAATTTGCGGCGCCACCTGATTCCAGCCGCCATCGGTTGCGAAGACCAGTGGCTGACTCAGCACCTGGCCCAGCGCCACAATGCAGGGGACGCCGAGCTTCAAGAGCTTGCCGGTGACGTCTGGGTCAATGTTCAGCACACGCGCCCCCCCGACGGGTATTTGATTTCAGCACGGGTCAATGTGACGGACATGGTTCGCCGGGGAAAAACGCTGGAAGCCACCAACCAGATTCTGACCAAGCAGACTTCCACCGATGGCCTGACAGGCCTGGCCAACCGGCGCAGTTTTGATCAGGCGCTTGACGTTGAGTGGCAACGCGCGAGTCGCGCCCAGTTGCCACTCAGTCTTTTGATGGTCGACATTGACCATTTCAAAAATTTTAATGACCACTACGGTCATTTGGCCGGCGATGAGTGCCTGCGGCGAGTCGCCAACGCGTTGGGAGACTGTGTGCGTCGCGCGGGCGAGATGGCCGTGCGCTACGGTGGCGAAGAATTTGTGCTGCTGCTACCTGGCGCCGACGATGCCCACGCGTGTGAAACCGCCCAAAAATGCCTGGACCGCCTTCGCCGCGAGGCCATGCCCCATGCTGCCTCGCCAACCGCGAAGAATGTGACCATCAGCATTGGCGTCGCCACTGTGGTTCCAAGTTCCGGCACGAATGCCAAACTGTTGGTCAATACGGCTGATGCGGCCATGTACCGGGCAAAAACAGGGGGTCGCGCCCGCTATGAATCAGCCAGCCAAGAAGATTGGGACATCGACCCGGACACGCCCCGCAGCCGCCCCGTTCCGCTGAGCTGACGACGGCGCGCTCACCCCAAAAGATCAGTGAGCCTGATCCCAATTCGCGCCCACTCCGACCTCGGCTAATAGAGGCACTTTAAGATTGGCCACCCCGGCCATCAAACGAGGAATTTCGTGCTTAACCCACTCAACCTCGGCCTCAGGCACCTCAAACACCAATTCGTCGTGTACCTGCATGATCATGCGGGTACCACGCTTTTCCTCATCCAGTACCTGTTGCACCTTCACCATGCTGAGCTTGATCAGGTCGGCCGCCGTTCCCTGCATGGGGGCGTTGATGGCCGCCCGCTCTGCGCCGGCGCGACGGGGGCCGTTGGGTGAATTGATCTCCGGCAGGTAAAGGCGCCGTCCAAATACGGTCTCCACATAGCCCTGTGCCTTGGCGGTCTGGCGGGTGTGGTCCATGTAGTTTTTGACGCCGGGGTAGCGGTCAAAGTAGCGCTGGATATAGTTTTTGGCGGCCGTGTTGTCAATGCTCAAGGCGCGCGCCAGCCCGTAGGCACTCATGCCGTAAATCAGGCCAAAGTTGATGACCTTGGCGTAGCGGCGCTGCTCGGTGGTGACCTCCCCCGTGCCAATGCCAAAAATCTCGGCGGCTGTGGCGCGGTGCACGTCCATGCCATCGTGAAATGCCAGCACCAGCGCGGCATCGCCGCTGATGTGGGCCATGATTCGAAGTTCGATCTGGCTGTAATCTGCGCTGGCAATCACACACCCCGCTGGCGCCACAAAGGCTTCGCGCACACGACGCCCCTCCGGGGTGCGAATCGGGATGTTCTGCAAATTGGGATCGTTGCTGGACAAACGCCCAGTCACAGCCACGGCCTGCGCATAGTGGGTGTGCACCCGCCCGGTCCGCGGGTGGGCAAGCTGGGCCAGCTTGTCGGTGTACGTGCCCTTCAGCTTGGCCAAGCCCCGGTGCTCCAGAATTTTGGCGGGTAGCGGAAAATCTTCCGCCAGTTTTTCCAGCACCTCTTCATCGGTACTGGGGGCGCCGGTGGCAGTTTTCTTGACGATGGGGAGGCCGAGCTTGGTGAAGAAAATTTCGCCAATTTGTTTGGGACTACTCAGGTTGAAGGGTTGTCCTGCCAACGCGTGGGCTTCCGTCTCCAACTGCAAAATCCGGGCGCCCAACTCGTGACTTTGCGCCGCCAAGGTGGGCGCGTCAATCAAGACCCCGTTGCGCTCGATGCGGTAAAGCGACTCGCTGCTGGTAATTTCCAGCTCGTAGACAAAGCGCAACTTGTCATCCGCCTCCAGTTGCGGCCACAACGCCAAGTGCACGTCCAGTGTCTGGTCAGAGTCTTCACACGAATATTCAGCTGCTTTGGCAATGTCCACCTGGTCAAAGCAAATCTGGTTTACCCCTTTGCCGCACAAATCCTCAAAACTGATGCCGCTGCGCCCCAGGTGGCGCTCCGCCAGGCTGGACAGCCCATGAGGTTTGTGCACCTCCAGCACGTAGCTCTGCAGCATGGTGTCGTGGGCGTAGCCCTGCACCTCAATACCGTGGTTGGCAAAGACGTGGCGGTCGTACTTGATGTTTTGCCCCAACTTCTTCTTGGCGCCGTTTTCCAGCCAAGGCTTGAGTTTGGCCAACACTTCCTCGCGCGGCAACTGCTCAGGCGCATCCGGGTAGCGGTGGGCCACCGGAATATAAGCCGCCTCGCCAGGCTTCACGCTGAAGCTGATACCCACAATTTCGGCCCGCATTTCGTCCAACGAGGTCGTTTCGGTGTCCACGGCCACCAAGTCAGCGGCCTCGACGGTCGCCAGCCATTGGTCAAACGTTGCCCAGGTCAACACGGTTTCGTAGGCCACATTGCTGACCTGGCTCACAGGCGCCGTGGCCGACTCGTCGGGGCTGTCAAACAAGTCCGGCTCGCGCGCTGCATTTTTGGAAGCGCCAGCGCCAGCCCCTGCCTTGACCGTGGCATTGCCTGCGGACGTGGTCCCCAGAGCCCTGGCCAAGCCCTTGAAGCCATATTCTTCATAAAATACCGCCAAAGCCCCCGTATTCATGGCGCCAGTAGCTATTGAATCCATAGCAGGAAGATCGGGCAACCAGGCTTTCAAATCACAATCGGTCTTCATGCTGACCAGCTGGCGCGCCATGGGCAGCCAGTCCAGCGCGTTGCGCAGATTCTCTCCCACCACGCCCTTGATCTCGTGGGCGTGGGCCACCACCTCGTCCAAAGATCCGTAGTGCTGCAACCACTTGGCGGCCGTTTTCGGCCCCACTTTGGGCACGCCGGGCACGTTGTCAACGGCATCGCCCACCAGCGCCTGGTAGTCCACCATCAATCGGGCAGGCACGCCGAATTCGGCTTCCACACCGGCTTCGTCGCGGCGACGGCCGTTCATGGTGTCAATGATGGTGATGTGCGAATTGACCAACTGCGCCAAGTCTTTGTCCCCACTACTCACAATGACTTGAACCCCCTGACCGGCGGCCGTCACGGCCAAGGTGGCAATGACGTCATCGGCTTCCACGCCGGGCACGTCCAGGACCTTCCAGCCCATCAGGCGAACCACTTCGTGAATGGGTTCAATCTGGGCCCGCAAGTCGTCTGGCATGGGGGAGCGATGCGCCTTGTACTCGGGGTACAAATCGTCCCGGAAGGTGGGGCCCTTGGCATCAAACACGCAAGCTGCAAAGTCTGCAGGCACGTCTTTACGCAGGCTTTGCAGCATATTGATCATGCCGCGAATGGCCCCCGTGGGCGCGCTGGTCGCGTCGCCCGGCACGGCCCGCAAGTCCGGCATGGCATGAAAAGCACGGTAAAGGTAGCTGGAACCGTCCACCAGCAGCAGGGTTTTGGGCTTGTTTTGAGAGTCGTTCATAGGAGCATTTTGCCTGCGAGCAGGGGGGCGGGGGTGGTTCTACAATTGCCCCATGCGCCTAGCCCTCCTCCTCCCCCTACTTCTCACCTTGATCAGCCCCAGCTGGGCTCAGACTCCCGCCCCTCAGGCGGCGCCCAGCACGGCGATCGAAAAACGCACCGAGCGTATTCGCATTGAAGACGCCGGCAGCCGCATTGACGAGTTGCGGGTGGGTGGAGAAACCAAAACCATCACCGTTCAACCCAAAGGCGGCATGCCCTCCTATGACGTGAAACCCGACAGCGGCGAGCGCAGCTGGAAAATTCTGGGTTTTTGAGCGATGGCGGTTTACACAGAAGTTACTGAAAAAGAAGCCGCTGCCCTGCTCAAGCAACTCAAGCTGGGCGACCTGACCCAGATGAAGGGTTGCTCTGGCGGCATCGAGAACACCAATTACTTTGTCTCCACCGAGTTGGACGGGCAAACGAACGACTACGTGCTCACCCTGTTCGAGCGGCTGAGCTTTGAGCAACTGCCGTTTTACCTGCGCTTGATGAAGCACCTGGCGACGCACGGCATTCCCGTGCCCGACCCAACAGCCAATGCCAAGGGCGAGTTGGTGCTGGAGCTAAAAGGCAAACCCGCATCGGTCGTGAGCAAACTGACCGGTGGCAGCGAACTCAAACCGACCGCAGCCCACTGCGCGGCCGTTGGGGCCACGCTGGCCAAGATGCACCTGGCGGGTCGAGATTTCGAGTTGTCGCAGCCCAATTTGCGCGGATTGAGCTGGTGGAATGAAACCGTTCCAGTCGTACTGCCCTATTTGACAGCGGCGCAAGTTCAACTGATTCAAAGCGAGTTGGCCTATCAAAATCATGTGGCCCAGTCGTCCGCCTACAAGGCGCTGCCTTGCGGCCCCATTCACGCCGATCTGTTTCGGGACAATGTGATGTTCGACACCGTGAACGGGCAACCCCACCTGACCGGCTTCTTTGACTTTTATTTCGCCGGCGTCGATGCGTGGCTGTTTGACATTGCGGTCACCTTGAACGATTGGTGTATTGACTTGACCACAGGTGCCCATGATGCAGAGCGGGCGCAGAACTTCATGGCCGCCTACGGCACCGTGCGCCCCCTGACCGCCGCCGAGCGCGAACTGCTGCCCGCCATGTTGCGCGCCGGCGCCCTTCGTTTCTGGATTTCCCGCTTGTGGGACTACCACTTACCCCGAGAAGCCAGCATGCTCCAAGCCCACGACCCCAGCCACTTTGAGCGAGTGCTGCGCGGTCGCGTCAGCCCGGCGCTGTCCATGAACGACCTAGCGACAACCGCATGAAACTCAAAGTTGTACCAGCCCGCACAGGCGCCTTGTGGGTCAAACTCGGAATCCAGACCTTTTTCAA
The DNA here is from genome assembly GCF_017948265.1 of Rhodoferax sp. PAMC 29310. Classification (NCBI taxonomy): domain Bacteria; kingdom Pseudomonadati; phylum Pseudomonadota; class Betaproteobacteria; order Burkholderiales; family Comamonadaceae; genus Rhodoferax; species Rhodoferax sp. PAMC 29310. Next base: position 1,869,416 of record NZ_CP072852.1, read on the forward strand.
GCAGCCCTTGGCCTTGGCCGGTCTCTTTTTCATGTTCATGGCCATCATGACGGTGGCCAGTCTGGTTCCGTGGATTGGTTTCATGTTGGCCATGACTTTCCTGCCAGCCGCCACGCTGGGCCTGATGGCTGCCACACGGGAGGCCACACAAGGCCGCTTTCCCATGCCTGTTATTTTGGTCGCGGCTTTTCGCGCCGGCAAAAGCGAGGCTCGCGCCATGCTGACCTTGGGCGGCCTTTATTCATTGGGCTTTCTGGTCGCCATTGGCGCCTCCTGGCTGGTTGACGACGGCGATTTTGCCCGCGTTTACCTCGGTGGCAGCATGCCTGAACGTGAGGTCTTGCTGGAAGGCAACTTTCAATCGGCCATGTGGGTGTTCATTGGCCTGCACATGCCTTTATCGCTGTTGTTCTGGCATGCGCCAGCGCTGGTGCATTGGCATGGGCTGACACCGGCCAAAAGCCTGTTCTTTAGCATCGTGGCTTGCCTTCGCAATTTTTGGGCCTTTGTGGTGTTTGGTCTGAGCTGGATCGGAGTGCTGATGCTGCTGGTTCTCGCCATCACCCTCGTGGCCACCCTGCTGGGCAGCCCGGCGCTGGCCGGAGACCTGATGCTGCCACTTCTCATGGTGATGGTCTCCATGTTCTTCACCTCGCTCTACTTCAGTTTTCGCGACTGCTTTGAGTTGCCCGACGACATCGTCGAAATCAAGTCCTAACCAAGAAGCCCCTGCCACGGGGGCTCTCTGTGCTTGCTTCCCATTGACGGGGTGTCATACCGGCGTCACAGCAGATTTATAGACTGCGCAGAGCCAATGTCGGCTTCTGCACATTTGTAACTGCTGAGCCATGAACAATTCATTCAATCTTTCCGTCAGCGCCACCCGCCACACCAACCACAGCGTCAGACCACAACGGGTTTTGGCCACCACCTTGGCCGACTGGGGCCGCCCACTGCCCGGCAACATCGATCTGGATGACCACGACACGCCCCGCGCTCGCCGCTGCTGCAGCCTGCTGTCGCGCACCACTCGCCCGGCATCAACACGATTTCATCTCTGAAATCACCCCGCCCTCGCCAGCTGGTGCGGAATGCCACTGATCTTTCCACTATCGGCCACTAAACATTTCACTGTTTCCGCTTCGCCAATTTATTCAGTCTTTGCAGCACGTCACGGCTTCGTGCGCCGTGCATGAGCTATCTCGCGGCTAGGTGAGCGGCTAGTACCTTGCATTCCGCCGAGAGTTGCGTGGCAATCGTGATTCCGCAAGCTGTCATTCGCAACAAACGGCTGGATGTCTCAAAAAGACACATTGCAGTCGGTCACTCGGCGCTTTTATAAGTCAAGTACGCAGCGTTTGCTGACGCTCGCCATCGGCTGCTTTCTGGAAGTTCAATTTCAAATTTTTCCCGACTATCTAGGAATCATTTATGGCTGCCATGCTTGGTGCCCGAAGCGACCGGATGGTTAGTGGTGGAGGAAAAGCGGAGCTGATTCTTGGGAGCACGATTGGACGTTGACCCTCAAGGTTGCCGACGAGCACAAAATTAGCTTCTACCTGGACCAACGCGAAAGGGGACCCGTAAGAAACCACTAAACCGGGTTCTTAGCCTGTAGATCTGGTCCGTACGAGCCAAGCGATACGTCCGTTGTATTTTTACTATGCTGGCAACATTAACAATATTGCTATTATTGCTCTTGTGTGCAATAATGGCAATATTGCCAATATGGAGTACTCATGGAAAATCAATCAACCTCAGCTAGCCGCAGCCCAGTCTTCCCGCTCCCTTTCACTCGCGAGCAATTGCGGATAGACATCCAGAACATTGTGTTGCTGGAGATGAGAAAGCTGCGGCACATGTCGGCTGAAGACGCTCCTTTACCCATGCTTGACCCTGTTCATTCGTTTCAGTTTTGGGACGCAGGTTGTACCCCTGACGAAATCGGCATAACTTACGAGCAGGCATCGAAGTTTGCCATTGCCCCCGTATGTGAAGATTATTTTGATTACGGTTTCTACGCCGTAACGGGCACTCGAAGCGACGATTTCAAATGGGACTCAATTCATACGTGGATTGCCGCATATCTAGTCGATTTATTCAAATCAAACTATGTCGCGGAATGGGACCCGGGCGAGGGGCACAAAGGGCTACAGGATGGAATAAAGCGCTGCCTTTACCTGTGTGAACTAGCAAACGCCCGCTTGATCCTGGAAGGCAAAGAGGACTTCTATCACTTTAGCTATGCAGGTAAAGATGAAGATGGCCGTATTGGAGACCTATCCATCAGGCAATTGGCCATGCTCTCTGGTATGGAAGAGATGTCTTTGCGTTCTTACATCAGCCGTAAGACGGCACCAATTCTCGAAATTTCCAAAAATGATCGCCGGACCTACATTACTTCAGAGGTCGCCAAGCAATGGCTTATTGATAAGGGCAGGTATCTTCCTGTGCAAACAGGACGTATATCGGCCGAACTTGACCTCTCCACTTCGAAGTTTTCCAGCTTCGACGAATTCACTTCGATGTTGTGTGACCGCTTGGCTTTCATCGGCGAAAAATCTCAAGACCGTGCGGCATTGACGGACGCGGTTACGACTGCACTAAGAGCGTGTCGCATTGACGATTTATACGGACTGAACCACGAACACATAAAAAACAGCGGGTTGATGGAACAACTGGCCACGCTTTTGGAACTTCCCGCCAATCTCTTAAAGCTCCGCGCCAGAGAGGCTGCGCTCAAGTCTGAAATCTCTAACTGCCAGTGGCAGCTAAACCAGCTTCAACAGCAATCCGCCTCCTGACATCCCCCGAATTTCTTGTCCAACCGAAACCCTAGGAGTAACCGTCATGCAAATCAGCAAACATGCTCAAAAACGGTCGAAGCAACGGGCCATTCCGCCAATGTTGCTTGATCTACTTTTACAGTTCGGCTCCTGTGAGCGAGCCGGGGCAGGTGTTTCCAAGATGTTTTTCGACAAATTATCCAGGCGCCGAGTCAAGGCCTACGCAGGACCTTTGGCTAGTCTTCTCAACGATCACCTGGATGTCTATGCCGTGGTGTCTGATGACCTCAAGGTCATAACAGCTGGGCATCGAACCCAACGGATTGCCGGTCATTGATCTCACAGATCCAATACTTTACCAACAACAGGGAGTTCAGGCTTATGCAAACATCGGCTGCCACGGGATACGAAGTTGCCATTTTTCTCACTTCACTCATTGAGAAAAGCGGAAAGACGCGCAAGGAAATAGCCAACGAAGCAGGGCTTGGAAAACCAAACATGATCAGTATGCTCAAGAGTGGCGAAACTAAACTCCCACTGGCAAAACTTGGCTCATTTGCAAAGGCAGTCAACACGGATCCTGCCCATCTTCTGAAGCTGTGTCTGCGTGAGTATTACCCCGATGTCTGGGACGCAATCAAAAGCCATCTTGATGCCGCAGTGACATCTGATGAATTGCGCATGGTCAGAGCTTTGCGTTCTGCCGCCGGCGGACCGTACCTAGCTTGTCTGCGCACCGAGGAACGAGAACGCCTAGATGAGTTTCTGAACATCATTGCCCAGTCCTCAACGACTCACTAACTGACTAAAGGCACTATGCTCAACTTTACTGATATCCCAACCTATCTTGGCTGGAGATTCACCGATCTACAACCAGGCACATTCAAAAGAGACAAAGCAGACTTTGCCCACATGGATTTCCCCATACTTTCGCCAAGACCCACTCATGGGCCAGATACCAGGCCACTTGAAGAATGTGAAAAATCAGGCCCGTTCATCTACTTTGTAATCGACAGATCGGGAGCAATTTGCTACATCGGCAAGACAGAAGAGGTCGAACGGCCACTGTACCGATGGATACGAAGAAAGTTGAACGAGCCCAAGAACGAGCCAGAAAGCTACTACTGGACACATGCAACAAAGAGTGGTGGCACAGTCTTTAATATCGCGGACGGAATAAGGCAAGCAAAGGGGCCATACACATTTCGCTATGCCGTTCACTCCGAACTGATTCATTTCTTCGGGCAGCGAGATGAGTTGTCGCATCACATGAACTCTAACCAGTCTTTGGAAGTTATCGAACGAATTCTCACCCGCGAGATGACTCCGTTATGGGATGGTGGCAAGAAGAAACGTACCAACTAACGCCTCATGGCGGCGATAAGTGCAGGAGAATTGAACCCAGTCAACGCAAGGAAACGACATGGTAAAACGCCAAATCTTTATTGATACAGAAACGACTGGGCTCAGCGCAAGTGGAGGTCACCGAATTGTCGAACTGGCCGCAGTTGAGGCCATAAATAGAAAGCTGACGGGAAAGAGCTTCCACACGTACCTCAACCCCGGACGTGCGATCGATCCCTATGCGCAGAAGGTCCATGGACTAAGCATTGAATTTCTAGCCGATAAGCCGCGGTTTGCTGACATTGCAGAAGGCTTTATGACTTTCCTGCAGGGGTCGGAATGCTTGATGCACAACGCACCCTTTGACACCGGGTTTATCAATGCGGAGTTGGAAGCCGCTGGCTACAGCGATCGTCTGCAACAGATTGCAGACATCGTTTGCACAGTGAATCTGGCCAAGTCCCGCTATCCTGGGGAATCGGCGTCGCTAGATTCTCTGATCCAAAGATCCGGGAATTCGACGAAGCGAGGCCACCACTCCGCGTTGGAAGACGCGCAACTCTTAGCTGATGTTTATTTCAGATTATTTGACAATCCAACTGACGAATCCATCTCGCCCATCCGAACAAGAACCCCAATAACCAAACCATTTGCAGGTCAAACAATCACACCGGAACGACTCGGCATGGAAAAAACGATTGAGCTCACGGCCAGTCGCGCAGAAACGTTCTTCTATCGCGATATGCATAAGCGCATCATTGACCACCGGGTAGTCAACGAGATGCGTTGGAAAGGCGTCGTTGGACCTTTGCTCTATGCAGTCGCAGACCACGCAGGCCAAGTTCGATACCTTGGGAAATGGGTGACTAGCACGGCTTTGAATGCCCGCTGGATCCGGCACAAAACCATTCATCACCAGGAATCTACCCGCAACATCTACCTGTCTGAACTTGATGCCGGCCGCGGTCCGCTTGCCGTATGGTCCATATCAGTCGACGAACTCAAGCGAAAACTCCCAAGCAATGTTTCCGCCTTGCATCCTAAGGACATAGCCGTTGGCCTTGAGGCACTCTGGATTCAGCGATGGAAGGATCAGCTCAAATGGAATACTAGGACTGAACCAGTTCCAATGGGCTTCGGTGATGGAGATTACTGGTGCAATTGAGTCTGAGCGCGGCCTCATGCCCTTCACGTTACCAGTAGTTGGGCCACTCACATTCCGACCGTTGACCCCTCTTAGGACGGATGGTGGCGGGCGATGAGATTATTGAAATCATCGCCAAATTTCCGACTGACAGCCTGCAGGCTGAGTGGCCGGTATCGGGCAGGCATTGTCATTAACCCTACAGCAGCTGTCAGTCTTCACAAGACTGCCATGGGAAAAACCTCAATGACTGCTTCCGCCCGCGTTGCAGCCCTTCGGCTTTAGTTTACGAACGTCCGCTTTGCCCACGCGTCGGAAAAGTGGAATGTTTAGTGGCCGACAAGTGAAAAGTTCAAATGCCTGAACGTATTTTCGATTTATATAAATCAACGGCTTGCGGATTGGGGGAGTGGAAAGATCAGTGGCGTTCCGCAGCTGGCCCGGGGGCGAATGGGCTGCGATGGTCACCCTCGCGTTCCCGCCGGCTGACTCGCCACGTTCGGGTTCAGAGACTGCCCCTCCAGTCCGGCCTGCGCCAAGTCAAATAACACCCCAGTGTTGAAGCCAAAAAAGGGTGCCGAAGCACCCTTTCCTTGGGTGGCGGTTGCCCGCCTCGACCTCATCCCAGTTTCACGCTGCTGCGGTCCGCCGTCAAATAGCCCACAGCCGCCCCAAATCTGTCTTTGTAGTTGGCACGTACCAATGGGTCCAGCGTGGCTTGTACCTTGTCGTGCAGGCCTTTTTCCCAGTCGCCCGCGTGCTGGAAGTTACTCATGATGTAAGTCCAGCCATTGATGTCGTCCACAGATTGCAAACCGGTCGATTCCGCGCCTGCCGGGCAAGACATCAGCCGCGACAACTGCTTGGTGTCCACGTTGTATGCCCACAAGAAATTGTTCACATGGCGTCCGCTGTCTTCGCCAATGAACAAGGTGCGCATTTTTTCCGAGAACTTGATGTTGTCGGGGTTAGCGATCTTGTCGGCGTGCGAAATGTTGCCCAGTGCGTCAGGTGTCGCCAAATCTTCACCAATCAACGCTGCAGGCGCGGCCATGTCCACCGGAACCCAGTCACTGTCGATGGCCATACCGGCACGGTCCTTTTGGGCACCTTTGAGGTTGAGCGCATACACCGCGCCCGATTGAGGGCCCTGTACTTTGATGTCGCCCGAGCCATTCAGCATGGAGTCCTTGATGTAACTCATGGCTGAGTAAGCGATCTTGTCTTTGGCGTTGACCGTGGTGCCTTCCATTTTGCTAAAGCCCAGGCTGGCGCCCACGAGTGCCGCATAGCGATGGGTTTCAAGGAACGCCGCCGCTTTTTCCATGCCGGGCTTGAGCTTGACCCAGTTGGTCTTGCCGGCAAACGGAATTTGGGTGTAGCTGGCGTCTTTGGGGTCAGCCGTTTTCACGTCCATGATGTCCGACGGTTTGATCGAATCCGCCAGCTTTTCGATGTCTTTGCTGGTGGCATGGCCCAGCTTGATCCACGACAGTGTTGCGCTGCCCGGGCCAACACCGGAGGTCTGGTGCCACTTGGCCACGTACAAGGTACCGGCAGACAACTGCGCCGCTTTGTCAGCCACAAACATGAACAGGCCACCATTGGTGAAATCGTCACCCATCAACACCGTGCGCTGATCGGGCATGACTTCAACCAACTCGTGCGAGATGCGACCCATGCAGAAATGTTTGGCAATCGAGCCTGTGCCGTCCGGGTTGACCGTCACCTCAGGCAAGTGCCCGTAGTGGTAGGGGTTTCCTACGGTCTCATCACTAAACAAATTTTTGCTGAACGCTTTGAAGCGCTTGTCGCCCGTGTTGAAGGCGTCAGGCTCGTACTCCTCGCTCGACAGGTGCGTGTTCCATGGCGACAGGCTGGCGCCGCAAGTGATCCACAAGCCGTTCACCGAGGAGGTGTCCACGTTGTGATAACTCACCAAGCTCAGCTTGCCAGTGGCCTGGTCTTGGTCCAGCGTCAACACGGCAATGGGGGACGGCAAGGTGCCGTAGGCTTCGGCGTTGCTTTGGTCGCGCGTGGTGTATTCAAACTGGACCACGGCAAATACGGGCTTGCCTTTGACACCCGACACCTTGGCATTTGCCAACTGCAACAGCGAAGTGCCATCAGGGCAATCCGAGAAGAACTGGCGCTCTTTTCCGGCCACGGAGCGATCAATGATGGGCTTGTTCAAAATGTCGTAGTAACCGCCGCTCAAAATCGAGCCGCCTTTGCCGTCAGACACCCTGTCACCTGTGATGAAAAAGGGCTGGTAGGCCAGCTTGTAGCTCTGCTTGCTGCCGTCGCGCAGCATGACATTCAGACTCGAACCCACGGTGGTGGCCGCCATGGCCGCTGGGTCGGCCAAAGTGGGGACGGCCATCGACGTGAAGGCGGTGGACAGGTAATTGCCCATTGCCATGGCGGCGCCGGTGCCACCTGTTGACGCGCAAGCGGTCAGCAGTGATGAGACCGACATCACGCCCAAAGGAAGCATGGGCGCGCTGGCAAGAAACTTGAGGGCCTGGCGGCGGGACGGTTGGGACAAATTGGGCATGAATACTCTCAAATGGGGTGGAAATAAGCAATTCACCGCCAAAGCAGCGACTGCGGGCTGGAACAAACCAGCGCCCATCGTAAGAAAGTGATGTGACATTTTGGTGAAAACACCCCACCCATCGTCAATCACCCCGACCCGTACCCATCCTTAATTTGCTGGGCGCGCAAGGCGACCCAGTGCCACCTCAATCTCTTGCACCGCCTGCATGGTTTGCAGCACCCGGTCGGGCGTCAGGCTGATGCTGTCAATGCCCAACTCCACCAAATAGCGGGCCACCTCAATGTGGTCGCTTGGGGCTTGGCCGCAAATGCTGGAGTGGCGCTTGTTGCGTTGGGCGCCTTCAATGGCCATTTTGAAGATTTTGCGCATGCCAGGGTCTTGTTCGTCAAACGAGTCAGCCACGATGGCGCTGTCCCGGTCCACGCCCAGCGTGAGTTGAGTCAGATCGTTGGAGCCAATGGAGAAGCCGTCGAACAACTCCGAGAACTCGTCAATCAGCAGCACGTTGTTGGGAATCTCGCACATGACGTAGACCTCCAGCCCGTTTTCGCCCCGCTTGAGGCCATGGCTTTCCATCGCGGCCAGCACCTTGCGGGCCTCGTCCAGGCGGCGGCAAAACGGCACCATCAGCTTCAGGTTGGTCAGCCCCATGGTCTCGCGCACCCGCAACATGGCCGCACATTCCAGCGCAAACCCTTCCGCATAAGCCGGGTGGATGTACCGCGCCGCGCCCCGGAAACCAATCATGGGGTTTTCTTCATGCGGCTCAAAGTCGCGCCCACCCAAGAGTGCGGCGTACTCGTTGCTCTTGAAGTCCGAGAGGCGAACGATCACCGGTCGCGGATAAAAGGCGGCGGCAATGGTGCCCACGCCTTCCGCCAGCTTCTCCACAAAGTAGCTGGCGCCATCGGCATAGCCGACCGACAGCGCTTGCACCTTGGCCCGCTCGGCCACGTCGGTGATGCGGTCGGGGTGCAACACCGCCATGGGGTGCACCTTGATGTGCTCATTGATGATGAACTCCATGCGCGCCAGGCCCACGCCATCGCATGGCATCTGGCTGACTTGAAACGCCAGCTCCGGGTTGCCCAGGTTCACCATGATGTGAGTGTTGGGGCGCTTCAGGCCAGTCAGGTCGGTCACCAGTTTATGAAACTCCACGGCCCCTTCGTACACCTTGCCCACCGCGCCTTCCGCGCAAGATACGGTCACCAAGTCGCCGTCTTTCAAGGTTTCACTGGCGTGCTCCGCCCCCACCACGGCAGGAATGCCCAACTCTCGCGCGACGATGGCCGCATGGCAGGTACGCCCACCCCGGTTGGTGACGATGGCGGCCGCCGTTTTCATCACCGGCTCCCAGTCCGGCGTGGTGGTGTCAGCCACCAGCACTTCGCCTGGCCTGAACGCCGCCAATTGAGTGGCGCTGTTCACGACCCGAATTTTGCCGGTGGCAATCTTGGCGCCCACGGCGCGACCGGTGGCTCGCACGGCGGCGCTGCCGTCCAGCACGTATTCCTCCAACATCAGCGCATTGCGCTGGGAAATGGCGGTTTCAGGGCGGGCCTGCACGATGAAAATCTCACCCTCCGGCCCGTTCTTGGCCCACTCAATGTCCATGGCCCGGCGCTCGCCCGCCAACTGGCTGTAATGGTCTTCAATCTTGATGGCGGCATCGGCCAGCACCAACACGTCCGCGTCGGTCAGGCAGTAGCGTTTGCGGTCCGCCTTGGGTGTGGGGCGATTGATGACCGGCTCGCGGGTGCGGCCTGGTGCGTACACCATTTGCACCTGCTTGTCACCCAGCGTCTTGCTCAACACGCTGCGAAAGCCTTGTTTGAAGGTGGGCTTGTGCACATAAAACTCGTCCGGGTCCACGGTGCCTTGCACCACGTTTTCACCCAGCCCCCAGGCGCCGGTGATGAACACCACATCCGGGTGGCCAGACTCGGTGTCAATGGTGAACACCACGCCGCTGGAGGCTTGGTCGCTGCGCACCATTTGCATCACCGTCACCGACAGAAACACCTTGAAATGGTCAAAGCCGTTGTCAATGCGGTAAGAAATGGCCCGGTCGGTGAATAGTGAGGCCTGACAGCGCTTGACGGCGTCAATCAGCATCTCTTCACCTTGAATATTGAGGTAGGTGTCGTGCTGGCCCGCAAAGCTGGCGGTGGGCAAGTCTTCAGCGGTGGCGGAACTGCGCACCGCCACACTCAAATCATCCCCACTGGCCGCCTTCAGCGTGCGCCAGGCTTCGCGCACCTGTTGCTCCACCGCCTTGGGCAAGGGCGCGCCGTAGACGATTTCCCGCGCGCGGGCACCCACTTTGGCCAGCGCCGTCACGTCGGTTTTGTCCAAGTTGTCCAGCAAGCGGTGCAACTCAGGCCAGGCATCAGCCGCATCCAAAGCGTCTTTGTTGGCGGGTGCCGTCACGGCAAAGCCATCGGGCACATGCACGCCCAAGGGGGTGAGTTGCTGGAACATCTCGCCCAGGGATGCATTTTTGCCCCCCACAACCGGTAAATCAGTCAGCGAGAGTTCACGGAACCAGCGGATGTAATCGGTCTCAGGCATGTCAATCTCCTCCTTGGGTTTAGCCTTTCATCTTGCGACTGACCGGGCGCCGTCGTTTTGACCCACATCAATATTGCACTGAACGCGTCACACCAAACTCATCGTCCCCGTTTATTCGATATCGAAGTATTTGAGAGCAAAATCGGGCTGTAGCGCATGATCCACCTGAGGGATAAGCTCTCATATCTATAGCAATTTATCCAATCAACGCGAGCGTCACAGCACTGACATCCTGCGCCCAAACAATGGCAAACACCTCTGTTCATGGAGACTCTTGATGGATCGACGACACTTTTTGAATCACAGCGTTTTGTTGGGCGGCGCCAGCGTGGTCGCGCCACCAACTTGTTGGCGCAAACCGCGCCGGCCGTGATTACCCGCGATGGCATGCGCCCCCAAATGGCCCATGGCGTTCAGAGCGGCGACCCACAGCCAACAGCGCCATCATCTGGACCCGAAGCGACCGCCCCGCCCGCCTGTGGTTGGACTGGGCCACCAGCCCCAGCTTTGCCAACGCCACCCGGGTGCGTGGCCCCCACATGCTGGAAGACAGCGACTTCACCGGGCGCGTGGATTTGACGGGCTTGCCTGCCGGCCAGGACATTTTTTACCGATTGGTATTGCAAGACCTGCACAACGAACGTGTGCTGTCCGAGGCCCTGCCCGGCCACCTGCGTCTGCCTGGCGCAACCGGCCGCCAGCCCGCCCGCGATGTGCGTTTTACTTGGAGCGGCGACACCGCTGGCCAGGGCTGGGGCATCAACGAAGCCTGGGGTGGCATGAAGATTTACGAGCAGATGCGCCTCGTCAACCCCGACTTCTTTTTGCACAGCGGCGACACCATTTACGCCGACGGCCCGATCACGGCCGAGGTCAAACTCGCCGATGGCACGGTATGGAACATCCTAGTCACCGAAGAGGTGCGCAAAGTAGCCGAGACGCTGAACGAGTACCGTGGCCGCTACCGCTACAACCTGATGGACGCCAACGTGCGCCGCATGGCCGCTGACGTGCCGCAAATCTGGCAATTGGACGATCACGAGGTGTGCAACAACTGGTCCGACTCCAAAGACCTGAGTGCAGATGCCCGCTACACAGAAAAAAACGTGCCCTTGCTGGTGGCCCGAGCCACCAAGGCCTTCCACGAATACGCCCCCTTGCGCTGCACGGCCTAGGTAGAGAGCGAACGCGTCTACCGCCATTTGCCCCAAGGCCCACTGCTGGATTTTTTTGTAGTCGACATGCGCAGCTACCGCGGCCCCAACACCGACAACCTGCAGACCTCCGAGTCGGACACCACGGTCTTCATGGGGCGCCCACAAATCTCTTGGCTATTAAAGGACTTGAAACAGTCGAAATCCGTGTGGAAGGTGATTGCCGCCGACACGCCCATTGGCCTGCATGTGGGCGATGGCAAAGACCCCCAAGGCAAGGACCGCTGAGAAGCCATTGCCAACGGCGAAGACGGTGCGCCGAAGGGACGCGAACTGGAGATGGCCCACCTGCTGCGCGAAATCAAACGGGCGGGCATCAAAAACGTGGTGTGGCTAACGGCCGACGTGCATTACACGGCCGCCCACCACTTTGACCCGGCCAAAGCCCAGTTCACTGACTTTTCGCCCTTCTGGGAGTTTGTGTCTGGCCCGCTCAACGCTGGTGGCTTTGGTCCCAACAAGACCGATGCCACTTTTGGCATGCAGGTCATGTACCAAAAAGCGCCCACCGAAGTGAACGCCCCACCCACCAGCGGCATGCAGTTTTTTGGCTAGGTCGACATTGACGCCAAAACCCGCGCCATGACGGTCACACTCAAGGACATTGCCGGTGCCTCGCTTTACACCAAGACGCTGGCGCCGCAACGCAGCTGAAAAAGAAAAAGGCGGTCGCTGACTGCGACCGCCTTTGATTGACCAAACCACCTTCCGGTGGTTTCTTACATTTAGCGCTTGGAAGGGCGACCCGTTTTGATGGTGGGAACCATTTTCAAAGCCGCCACATAACCGGCGTCGGCCATGGACGCCAGGGCCTTGATACCGGCACGAATCAACTCGCTCTTCTTGACCGCATTGCCCAGCTTGCCTGCGCGGTGCTTGAGGCTGGCCAGAATGTCGTACTCAGGCTTGGGAATGGTGAAGCTGTCGCGCACCAATTTCGCCTTCTTGACTTTGACGGCCTTCGCAACTGGCGCCTTTGCAACCACCTTGGCGGCTGGCTTGGCTACCTTTTTGGTCACGGCTTTGGGCGCGGCCTTGGCTGGTGCTTTAGGGGTGGTCTTAGGCGCCGATTTGGCAGCCACTTTGGGCGCCAACTTCGCTGCGGGCTTAACTGCAGCTTTGGCTACGACTTTGACGGGTGCTTTGGCTGGCGACTTGGCAGCAGCGCGCTTGGCCGGCTTGACGGACTTGGCCGCAGCTTGCTTGGGCGCTTCAACGGGCGCGACGACCACCGCTTTGGCGGCCGGCTTGGCTGCAGGCTTCACGGCCGATTTAACAGCAGGCTTGCTGACTGATTTGGCCACGGCTTGGGTTGGCACTTTGGCCTTGGCGATTGCCTTGGGCTTGCTTGCGACCTGGGCCGGTGCCAGCTGTTCAGCGGTAGGCGTCACAGCCGCCGGTGCTTTTCTGGCGGCCCGTTTGGCGGGTACTTTGGCGACGGGAGCGGGGGCGGCCTCCACGGCGACTTCTTCGACGGGGGTGTTGACGGGTGCGACGTCAACCACGCTGGTGGACTCGGACTGGGCCGACACAATCTCTTCAGGAGTGGATTCTGTGACAGCGGTTTCTGTGGTGTTCATGAGTGTGCCTTGATTAAACGAGGTAAACAGTTTATATCGTTTATTGAAAAACAACCAGGAGCGATCTTGGTATGCCCTTGTGCCAGAAAAAATTTGGAAGAATTAGCCGGCCGGCGCTTGCCTGCCTTTGACTATTCGCTATCAATAGATGGGTGATGAAGACCACCCCAATAAAGAGCCCCTGCCAAAGGGGCTCTTTATTTAATCTCAGGTCAAGGCAACGGCGTCAGCTTGGCCACACTCAGGGCCAGCCACTTCACCCCATGACGGGGAAAGTTGATCTGCGCGCGGGCGTCGTCGCCTGTACCTTCCAGGTTTTGCACCGTGCCCTCGCCAAACTTAGCGTGAAACACATTCATGCCGGCACGAATGCCATGTGATGGCGCGGCCTTTTGACCGGGCACAGGCGCGGGTGCCGAGTACTTGTCAAAATTTGTGCCGAATGAGCCTCTAGTGCCTGTGTAGCCTGCGGAAACCGCTCCTGAAACAGGAGCATATCCCGCGCCAAACCCGGGGTTCTTGGGTGTGATCCACTTCAGCGCCGGCTCGGGCAACTCCTCAAAGAAACGGCTTTTCAGGTTGTAGCGGGTCTGGCCGTGCAACATGCGCGTCTGGGAATGGCTGAGGTACAAGCGCTTGCGAGCGCGGGTGATGGCGACATACATCAGGCGCCGCTCTTCTTCCAGCCCCTCCCGGTCGCTCATGGAGTTTTCATGCGGGAACAAGCCCTCCTCCATGCCTGTGATGAACACACAGTCAAATTCCAGCCCCTTGCTAGAGTGCACGGTCATGAGTTGAATGGCGTCCTGTCCGGCCTGGGCCTGGTTGTCACCCGCCTCCAGCGCAGCGTGCGACAAAAAGGCGGCCAGTGGCGACAGGGTCTCGCCTGTCTCGGCGTCGGGCGCGGCCTCTTCGACAAACGGCTGACTGAAGTCCAAGCCTTGTGATGCCGGGGATTGTGTCAACGCTTGCCCTTCATCGTCCATCGGAACGAGCGAGGCGTCACGGCCAAAGTTCTCAAGCGACACAAAGCTTTGCGCCGCGTTCACCAGCTCCTCCAAGTTTTCTACCCGGTCGGCACCCTCGCGGTCGGCGCGGTAGTGAGTGAGCAAGCCGCTGTGCTCCAGCATCATGACCACCATCTCGCTCAGCTTCTTGTCCTGCGTCTGCTCGCGCAGCACGTCGATGCCGGCCAAAAAAGCACCAATCTTGGTGCCGGCCTTGCCACCGAGGCCGCTGACGGCATCGCTCAAGGCGCAGCCATTGGCCCGCGCCACGTCTTGCAACTGCTCCAGGCTGCGCAGGCCAATGCCGCGGGGCGGAAAGTTCACGGCGCGCAGAAAACTGGTGTCATCGCGCGGGTTTTCCAACAGGCGCAGGTAAGCCAGCGCGTTCTTGATTTCGGCCCGCTCGAAAAAGCGCAGGCCGCCATACACCTTGTAGGGCACGCCGTGATTGAACAAGGCGGTCTCAATCACCCGGCTCTGGGCGTTGCTGCGGTACAGCACCGCAATCTCCTTGCGTGGCACGTCATCGCGAATCAACTGGCGCATCTCGTCCACCATCCACTGCGCCTCGGCAAAGTCACTGCTGGCCTCGAACACCCGCACCGGCTCACCGGGGCCCTGGCTGGTGCGCAGGTTTTTGCCCAGGCGTTTGTTGTTGTGGCTGATCAGCTCGTTGGCGGAGTCCAGAATATTGCTGCCGCTGCGGTAGTTTTCTTCCAGCTTGATCTGGTGCTTGACCTTGAACTCACGCACAAAGTCCGTCATATTGCCCACACGGGCGCCGCGAAAAGCGTAAATACTCTGGTCATCGTCCCCCACCGCCAACACGCAACCACTGGGATTAAAGCTGGCGGCATCGTCCACCGAGCCATGGGCGCCGGTGCCGGCCAACATCTTGATCCAGGCGTATTGCAGTTTGTTGGTGTCCTGAAACTCGTCAATCAGGATGTGGCGAAAACGGCGTTGGTAGTGCTCGCGAATCGGATCGTTGTCGCGTAGCACCTCAAAGCTGCGCAGCATCAGCTCGCCAAAATCGACCACGCCTTCGCGCTGGCACTGCTCCTCATAGAGCTGGTAAATCTCCACTTTTTTGCGGGTTTCGTCGTCGCGCACATCCACCATGTTGGCGCGCTGGCCGTCTTCCTTGCAACTGCCAATGAACCACTGCATTTGCTTGGGCGGAAAGCGCTCTTCGTCGAATTTGAACTGCTTGTACAGCCGCTTGATGGCTGACAACTGGTCTTGTGTATCCAGAATCTGGAAACTCTGCGGCAGGTTGGCCAGCTTGAAGTGGGCCCGCAAAAACCGGTTGCACAAGCCATGAAAAGTGCCAATCCACATGCCATGCACGTTGACCGGCAACATGCTGGACAAGCGCGTCATCATCTCCTTGGCGGCCTTATTGGTAAAGGTCACCGCCAAGACGCCACCGGGCGACACCTGCCCGGTTTGCAGCAGCCAGGCAATGCGGGTGGTGAGTACACGGGTCTTGCCAGACCCGGCCCCGGCCAGAATCAAGGCGTGCTCGGCGGGCAAGGCCACGGCGGCGCGCTGCTCGGGATTGAGATTATTCAGGAGGGGGGAGTTCTGGTCGCCCGGAGTGGTGTTGGCTGCAAACATGCCCCTATTGTAGAAAGCAGGCTCCGGACAAACTCGATAGAATCAATCATCGGGCCCAAGCATTTGTGGCCCGGTTTTTTGTTTATGCCGTCCACACGACTGCGCTGAACAAGGTCCGGGTCCACTCCAAGCGCTCTTCTATCAACCGTTAGACGCAGGACCTTACGCCATGGAAATCTTTGATTACGACAACATTCTCTTGCTCCCCCGCAAATGCCGCGTGGAAAGCCGCTCCGAATGTGATGCCAGCGTGACGCTGGGCGAGCGCGAATTCCGCCTGCCCGTGGTGCCAGCCAATATGAAAACCGTGGTCAGCGAAGAGATTTGCATCTGGCTGGCCGAGAACGGCTACTTCTACGTCATGCACCGCTTTGATCTAGACAACGTCAAGTTTGTGCAAGACATGAAGGCGCGCGGCCTGTTTGCCTCCATCTCGCTGGGCGTGAAAAAACCCGATTACGACACCGTGACCAAGTTGCTAACCTTGGGCCTCGTGCCCGAGTACATCACCATCGACATCGCCCATGGCCACGCCGACAGCGTGCGCGACATGATTATTCACCTGAAAGAAAAGATGCCAGCCGCCTTCATCATTGCCGGCAATGTGGCCACGCCCGAAGCCGTCATTGACCTGGAAAACTGGGGCGCCGACGCCACCAAGGTTGGCATTGGCCCCGGCAAAGTTTGCATCACCAAGCTGAAAACGGGGTTCGGCACCGGCGGCTGGCAATTGAGTGCGGTGAAATGGTGTGCCCGGGTGGCGACCAAGCCCATCATTGCCGACGGCGGTATCCGCGAGCACGGCGACATTGCCAAATCCATCCGTTTTGGCGCCACCATGGTGATGATTGGCTCCATGCTGGCCGGTCACGAAGAAAGCCCGGGCAAGACGGTGGAGGTGGACGGCCAACTGTTCAAGGAATACTACGGCTCGGCCAGTGACTTCAACAAAGGCGAATACAAGCACGTGGAAGGCAAGCGCATTCTGGAGCCGGTCAAAGGCAAGCTGGCCGACACGCTGATCGAGATGGAGCAGGACATCCAAAGCTCGATCAGCTACTCCGGCGGCAAAAAGCTGATGGACATTCGCAAGGTGAATTACGTCACACTGGGTGGCGACAACGCCGGAGAGCATCTGCTGATGTAAACCCGTCGGGCGCTGCATGCGCCCGTTTAATAATCAGGGAAGGAGCAACCATGAATATCGCGGTATTGGGCATTGGCGCCATGGGCTACCCCATGGCGCTGCGCCTTATTGAGGCCGGGCACACCGTCCACGTCTGGAATAGGACCGCCTACAAAGCCGAACGCTTGCGCCCCTTGGGGGCCACGGTGCACGCCGCAGCGGCGGATGCGGTGCGGTCGGTGGACACCGTGATCTGCCTGCTCGAAAACGGACCGGTGGTTGGTGACGTGCTGTTCAACCAAGGCGTGGCACGCGCGCTGAAGCCAGGCGCTCTGGTCATGGACATGTCCTCCATCCAACCCGCAGAGGCACGCGACCATGCGGCACAGCTTAGTGAAATGGGTACCCTGCACCTGGACGCCCCAGTGTCAGGCGGCACCCATGGCGCGCAAGACGGCACCCTGGCCATCATGGTGGGCGGCCAAGTCGCAGTCTTCAATGACATCAAACCCGTGCTGGATGTGTTCGGGCGAGCCACGCACGTGGGTCCGCACGGATCGGGCCAACTCGCGAAATTGGCGAATCAGATGATTGTGGGCATCACCATCGGGGCGGTGGCGGAAGCGCTGCTGCTGTGTGAGAAAGGCGGCGCCAGCATGGCCAAGGTCAGGGAAGCCATTACCGGCGGGTTTGCTGACAGCCGAATTCTGCAGGTTCACGGTCAACGAATGATTGACCGTGACTTCACACCCCATGGCCGAATGTCGATCCAACTCAAAGACCTGAGAAACGCCCTAGCCACGGCCGAGGCGATTGGCCTGAGCGCGCCGATTACTCAACTTTTTGAAAAACTCTACGCCGATGGAATCGACCACGGGCTTGCCGATTTGGACCACGCCGGTCTTTTTGTTGAACTTGCGAGCCGCAACGGCATGAATTGACCGATTCGGCTGCTATACTTTTGATCCGTACTAATTAACTGGCGCGGTAAAAAATGGGATGTTAGCTCAGTTGGTAGAGCAGCGGACTTTTAATCCGTTTGTCGTGGGTTCGACCCCCGCACATCCCACCATTTTTTCGATAAAAAGGCCTTGTTGCACACAGCGACTAGGCCTTTTTTATTCGGCGAACGGCGAGAGCATGGACTGCTGTCGAAGTGCCCAGGCCTTGAAGTGGCGAACAGTCTCTGATGTGCCGCAAACCGACAGCCGAAATACCCCACCCGTAACAGGCTGTTACGGACATAATTTCCTGATCTTCGTTTGACGCACCAGTCATGTCAATGCAACCGTCGGATCTTCATCAAAAATGCGATGCCTTGCACCGCAGGTGGCGAACCTATGTGGCTTCGCCTGGGTTCGAGCCCTTCGTTGAGTTTGCGGTTTGCATCTCCAGCTTTTCCGAGTTTCTTCAAGGCAGGGGACTCTCGGGACTGCATCAGACCGCCCACCAATTGGAGCAACAGGTGCTTACCCTGTTTGATGACGCAGACCGTTACCCGATACCGCATGCAACCGTTGAGGCACTGAATTCCGGTCTGGAAACTCTGGTGAGCCGGGTGACCCTGTTCATAGGCACCAATCAGCGACTGGTGTCGCAACTGGCCGCCACCTTGACGCCTGATGCGTCCACCGAATTGTTGTCGATGCCTCGAATCTGGTTTATTGGCGATATCACTCCGACATCTGAGACGCTGTTGACGCAGTTGACGCAGTTGAAAGATTTGGGCATTCACACCGAAAAACACCTTCTCAAGGACCTTTCACTGAATGCGGTCGGTCCCCAGATATTTTTAACTGAATGCCGGGGCCACACCGCTGGATGAGGCTTGCAAAAACATCAAAACACTTCGCACCCGATTCGCCACCGGTACGTTGGTGGTTTACAACTTGCAAGCTGACTTCTCGAGCATCAAGGCAGCGCTTCGCGCTGGAACAGATCATTGCTTCGGATTGGCCACCCATCCATCAGAGATTCTGGCAAAACTGATCGATCTGTGCAGTCATGAAGACGAACCTCCATTTCGCGTACTGGTGGTGGAAGACTCCACGACGGCCAGCATCTCCATCCAGCGGACCTTGAAACAAAGCGGCATCGAGTCCCACGCGGTGACTGACCCGGCCGAAATCCTGAATAGTTTGCGAAGCTACCAGCCAGATCTGGTGCTGATGGACATGTTCATGCCTAAATGTACCGGTGTTGAAGCGACGCGCGTGATTCGCCAGCACCCGGAGTTTCTGTCCACTCCCATCATTTACCTCTCTGGAGAGGGCGATATGGGACTGCAAGTGGATGCTCTGCGATTGGGTGGTGAGTATTTTTTGACCAAGCCATTCAACCCCGTTTTTCTGAATGCCGTCGTCAAAAGCAAGATTGAGCGCTATCGCGCCCTGCGCCGTTCCATGCAGCATGACGGTCTCACGGGTCTACTCAACCATCGCGCCATCAAGGATCGGTTGGCCACCGCCATCCACCTGGCCGCGCGCACCAATGGCTTGCTGAGCGTAGCCATGATTGACATTGACCATTTCAAACATGTCAACGACAAGTACGGGCACCCCATTGGCGACCAGATGATTCGCGGATTGGCCTGGCTGCTCAAACAGCGCTTGAGAAAAAGTGACTTGGTGGGGCGATATGGAGGAGAAGAGTTTCTGGTCGTCTTGCCCGACTCTGACTCATCTCAAGCTCGTGACATTTTGGACCGGATTCGTCAGGACTTTGCGACCATCAAACATGCACTGTCCGACCAGTGGTTTGAAGCGTCTTTCTCAACAGGAGTGTCAGGCTATCCAGCGATCACCTGCCCGGAGTCTCTGATCAAGGACGCAGATGCCGCCCTCTATGAAGCCAAACAAAAGGGCCGCAACACAGTTGTTGCCCGGGGGTGAGCGTCCCGCTCAGCCTTCCATGCGGGTGGCCAGAACCTTGTCGATCCGTTTTCCATCCAGGTCCACGACTTCAAACAACCAGCCTGCGCCCTCGATATGCTCACCGACTGAGGGCAAGTGCCCACAGACAGACATGAGAAGCCCGGCGACAGTGTTATAGCGTCCACCATCCTCCTCTGGCAACGCATCGATGTCGAGCCTGACTTTGAGCTCCCCCACTGGCATCAAACCATCGATCAGCCAGCTGCCATCTTCGCGCAGGGTAGCCCAAGCATCAATTTTCTCATGAGGCTGCAACTCCCCTGTGATGGCCTCCAACAGGTCACGGGGCGTCACCAGTCCCTGCACCACGCCCCACTCATCCACGACCAGCACCAAGCGTCCCACTTTGGCCCGGAACTGCTCCAGCAACTCCATGCCACTCAATGTTTCTGGCACAAAGGTCGCAGGAATGATGTGTTGGCCAATGGGTTCGAAAGAATCGACCCCCAATTGAAGCAACCGCGCCACGCTGATTACCCCCACCACATCGTCCAGGGAGCCGCGACAGACCGGGTACCAGGAATGGGTGCCCTGCATGCTCCCTACGCCTTCCTGACTCAAACAGTGCCGCACGGTGTCGCCCGCGTCCAACCACTCCACGTCCCCACGCGGCACCATCAGCGAGGTCAGCGTTCGGTCATCCAGATGAAATACGTTTTGCACCATTTGATGCTCGTGCTGTTCAATGACGCCCGCATCGACGCCCTCCTCCAGACTCGCGGTCACATCTTCTTCAGTCACCCCCCGTGCAGCAGTGGTGTCAATACGCAGCAGCTTGAGCACCGCCGCCGTGGTGCCGGACAACAACATCACAAACGGCCCGGCAGCGGCCGCCAGCCACAGCATGGGACGAGAGACATAGCGCGACACGGCTTCCGGGTGAAGTTGCCCGATTCGCTTGGGCACCAGCTCCCCAAAGATGATGGTGGTGAAAGTAATCAAAGTCACGACAATGGCCGTGGCTGACACATCTGCCACACTTTCAGCCAGACCGAAGCCCTCCAACCAAGCCGACACGGCGGGACTAAAGGCAGACTCGCCCACGATTCCGTTCAAAACGCCAATCGACGTGATGCCGACCTGGACGGTCGAAAGAAACTGATTGGGGTCGGATAACAGCTTCAAGGCCGCTTGCGAGCCTTTGTCACCGGCTTCCGCCATGGCTGCCAGACGCGCCTTGCGACTCGCCGCGAGCGCGAGTTCCGACATGGCAAATACACCGTTCAGGACGGTCAAAAAAACAATCAGCAGAAATTCCATTGAGCGCAAGCGAGAATAAACACCATGGCACTTTACTTGATTGGCGACGTGCAGGGCTGCGACAGCGCCCTGCAGCACTTGCTGGATGAGATTTCGTTCTCGCCCAGCCGGGACAAATTGTTCTTTTTAGGTGACTTGGTCAACCGTGGACCAGACTCGGCAAGTGTGCTTCGGCGGCTCATGGCCTTTGGCGAAGCCGCGGCGTGCGTGCTAGGTAACCACGACCTGCATTTGCTGGCCCTGGCACACGGCGTGCGCCAGCCCCACCGCAAAGACACCCTGAACGACATTCTGAACGCACCCGACCGAACCGCGATGCTGGACTGGCTGCGCGGCCAAAAAATGGCGCTACTCGAGTCCGTCAGCGGCCACGACGTGCTGATGGTGCACGCCGGGGTGCTACCCGCCTGGAGCGCGCAAAAAACGATCACCTTGGCGTCGGAGGTCGAGAGCGTGCTTCGCGGCCCCGACTTGAATGAGTTTCTTCAGGTGATGTATGGCGATGAGCCTGCGCAATGGAGCGAGGCCTTGACGGGGACAAGTCGCCTTCGCGTGATTGTGAATACCCTCACCCGGCTGCGCTTCTGCGACGCCGAGGGCCGCATGGAATTCAAAGCCAAAGGTGGGTTAGACGCGGCCCCCGAGGGCTATATGCCCTGGTTTGATGTACCAGGACGACAAACTGAAGCCGTCACCGTGGCGTTTGGCCACTGGTCCACTTTGGGTTGGCTCGATCGTCCGACCGTTCTGGCGATGGATACCGGTTGCGTGTGGGGCGGTTGCTTGAGCGCCATGCGTCTGGGCCACTCAAGGGCTGGCTCGGGTCTTGCACAGGAGCTTATTCAGATCCAGTGCAAGCAAGCGCAGGTGCCGGGTTAAGCAGTCACCTCAGGCGCAGCCCTGAACAGCGCAGCCACACGGCGCTTTGATTTGATGTTGGCTGAGACACTGCGAGGCGCATTGGCTTTGGCCGACGCCTCCCAAGACGGCGCGCCTTCTTCAGCGACCGGGGTTGGCTCGTAAGGCTTGTCAAAAAATGGGTCACGGGAGGCCGGTGCCGGGCGATTGAAGTCGCGTCGTGGCGCACGTTCACCCCGCGCATGCTGCCCCTCGTGGGACACATCACGCAGGCCACCCGAGCGGGAACCAGCGTAGCGGGATTCGTCCTGCGCGCCTTCGGCGTACATGCGACGACCATCGTTGATGCGACCCTGTTTGCGAATGTCAGGCTGGTCTTCGTCAAACTCGACCGCTTCCAGCTCAATCTTGACTTTAATCAGTTTTTCAATGTCTGCGATTAGCCGGGCATCGCTCTTGGACACAAAATTGACGGCCAAGCCGGACGCTCCGGCGCGGCCGGTACGTCCAATGCGGTGCACGTAGTCTTCGGCATTGAAGGGAATGTCAAAGTTGAAAACTGCGGGCACATCCTTGATGTCCAGTCCGCGCGCGGCCACATCGGTACACACCAACAAATCGACCTCGCCGCTTTTGAAGGCCTCAAGCGCTTTCAAGCGCTCGTCCTGACTCTTGTCACCGTGCAGCGCGGCGGTCTTCAGACCCTCACGCTCGAGCGAGCGCGCCAAACGGGCGCAACCCAGCTTGCTGTTCACAAACACAAAGGCTTGCTTCAACTCGCGTTGCTTCAAGATCTGGTGCAAGGCGTGGCGCTTGTCGTCGTCGCCGACACTGTAAAAATGCTGCTCCACAGTCGAGGCAGTGGCATTTGAGCGCGCCACTTCGATGGTGACCGGGTCCTGCAAATAGCTGCCAGCCAAGCGCTTGATTTCGCCGGAGAAGGTCGCAGAAAAAAGCAGCGTCGTACGTTGTTTCGGCAAATAGGACAGGATGCGTTGCAAATCTGGCAGGAAGCCAATGTCCAACATGCGGTCTGCCTCGTCCAGCACCACGTATTCAACCTGATTCAACACCGTGTTCTTGGCCTCGATGTGATCGAGCAAGCGACCAGGTGTTGCCACCAGAATCTCAACGCCTTTTTTCAACTCAAGGGTCTGCGGCTTCATGTCCATGCCACCAAAAACCACTGTGCAGCGCAACTGGGTGTGCTGGGCGTAGGCCTTGATCGCCTGAGCAACCTGATCGGCCAACTCTCGGGTTGGCAACAGCACCAAGGCGCGCACAGGGTGGCGGGCGGGGGATGTGGAGCTGTTCTCGTGCTTGAGCATGCGCTGCAGCAGGGGCAGGGAGAAGGCAGCAGTCTTGCCGGTGCCCGTTTGGGCGGCACCCATCACGTCACGCCCTTCCAGCACAACAGGAATTGCCTGGGCCTGGATTGGGGTCATGGAAACGTAGCCCAAATCGGCTACTGCACGGGCCAAAGGTGCGGCGAGTTGCAATTGCGCAAACGCCATAGGCGGGGTTTCAGAGGTCAAATCAGGGGTTAAATCGGTCATTCATAGCCAAAGTCAAATGCTATCAATTCGATAGCTGGGTGCACCCCAAGGGCTGGGGCAAACCCTTATTATCCCTCATATATCACAATTGAGGGGCGGAAAACGTGTCGCAGCGCTTGACGCTGCCATTTTTAAGGCCGTTGTTGAACCAGCGCTGGCGTTGTGCGCTGGTGCCGTGGGTGAAGCTTTCTGGAACGACCGAGCCACCTCGCGCGCCCTGCAAGGCATCGTCGCCAATACGTGCCGCCGCGTTCATCGCCTCTTCCACATCACCGGCCTCCAGCAACTGTCGTGCTTCCTGGGCATGGTTGGCCCAAACGCCGGCAAAGCAGTCAGCTTGCAATTCCAGACGCACGCTCATGGCGTTGTATTCGGTTTCACTGACCCGGCCGCGCATCTGGTCCATTTTGGTGGTGATGCCGAGCAGGTTCTGCACGTGGTGCCCCACCTCGTGCGCAATGACATAGGCCTGCGCAAAGTCGCCCGGTGCGCCGAGCTGGTTTTTCAACGTCTCATAAAAACCAAGGTCGATATAGACCTTTTGATCGGCAGGGCAATAGAAGGGACCCATGGCAGCTTGACCCTGACCGCAAGCGGTAGCCGTCGCGCCGCGGAACAGCACCAGTTTGGGCTCTCGATAGGTGGAACCCCCTTGGGAGAAGACCTTACCCCACACGTCTTCGGTGTCGCCCAGTACCGTGGACACAAACTGGGCCATGCGGTCGTCGGCGGGCGGGCGTTGTGCAGGCGATTGCTGGGTGGTGGGTGCGGACCCTCCGCTCAGGACGTTGAGCACAGTCATCGGGCTCACCCCCAGAAAATAGGACACAACCAAGGCAATGGCGATGGAGCCGATACCGATGTTGCGCCCGCCGCGCGAACCACCCGAGGAGCCGCTGCTGCGACGGTCTTCCACGTTGTCTGACTGGCGATTGCCCTCCCATTTCATGAGCGGACTCCTATATACAAGCGATGACCGCGAGGGAGAAACTCACTTTAACCGTCAGGCCCGTGGCAAGGTCACACCGACCTGGCCCTGGTATTTGCCACCGCGGTCTTTGTAGCTGACCTCGCAGACATCGTCCTTGTCGCTCTCAAAAAAGAGAACTTGGGCGCAGCCCTCACCCGCGTAAATTCGGGCCGGCAGTGGCGTGGTGTTGGAGAACTCCAGCGTCACGTAGCCCTCCCACTCCGGCTCAAAAGGCGTGACATTGACGATGATGCCGCAGCGGGCATACGTGCTTTTCCCGAGGCAAATGGTCAGCACGTTGCGCGGAATACGGAAGTACTCCAGGGTGCGCGCCAAGGCGAAGCTGTTGGGCGGGATGATACAGCTGTCACCGTGAAAATCGACAAAACTCTTTTCATCGAAGTTCTTGGGGTCTACCACCGTGCTGTGAATATTGGTGAACACCTTGAATTCAGGTGCACAGCGAATGTCATAGCCATAGCTGCTGGTGCCATAACTGATGATTTTATTGCCATCGCGTTCGCGAATCTGGCCGGGCTCGAAGGGTTCGATCATGCCCGTGGTCTCGGCCATGTGACGAATCCATTTGTCGCTTTTGATACTCATGGGTGTGGAACTCCTGATTTGCCCAGATTGTAAGCGCCCCACCTATTGCCAGAATGCTACATTTTTAGTAGCTACTTACACCCAATTTACAAGGGCCATCGACCTAATTTACTTGAGAAATAACGGTCTTCTCGATGAGCCGGTCATCACCCAGCACAATCATCGAAAACAGCAACTCGTCCAGGCTGCTGGCCTGAGCAGTACGTCGCGCCAACAGCGGTGTGGCTTTCGGGTTGAGCACCACAAAGTCCGCCTCGCAGCCGACTTGCAGGTTGCCGATGGCGGCGACGTCCCGGCCCCCATCCAAACCCAAGGCCTTGGCAGCCCCCAAGGTATGTTGCCACCACAGATGCTGCGGCGACAGCGACAAACCTTGCTTGGTTTGCCCTTCGCGACCCACATAGTAGGCGGCCAACATGGTGTGAAACGGGCTGAAGCTGGTACCCCCACCCACGTCACTGGCCAATCCGTAGGCAAATCCCACGCGGTCAGCGCCTGCGTAGTCAAAAAAACCGCTGCCCAAAAACAGATTGCTGGTCGGGCTGACGGCAGCAGCCGTCCCTGTGTCGCGCATCAACGCCCGGTCGTCATCGTCAAAATGAATGCAATGGGCATAGATTGCCCGCTCGCGCATCAGACCAAAATCGTCATAAGTGGCCAGGTAGCTTCGTGAGGCGGGAAACAATTCCCGCGCCCAAGCGATCTCTTCCTTGTTTTCGGCCACATGGCTTTGAATCCAGACATCGGAGTAGCGCGCGGCCAACTCGCCCGCGCCATGCAACTGGGCGTCCGTGCTGGTGGGTGCGAAACGGGGCGTGATGGCATAACCCAGCCGGTCTTTGCCATGCCATTGTTGAATCAGTGTTTCGGTGTCGATCAGACTTTGCTCGGTGGCATCTCGCTCACTGCCAGAATTGGCTCGATTCAGTAGCTCGGCGGGTGCGTGGCGATCCATCAGACACAAGCCGGTGATCATTCGCATCTGGCGCGCCTGCGCCGCCTCAAATAGCGCCTGCACTGAGGTTGCATGGGAGGTTGCGAACGCCAGCGCTGTAGTCACACCGTTGCGCAGTAACTCCGCTATGAAAAACCGAGCGGAATCCGCACTGTAGTCAAGCGATTCAAAGCGTATTTCTTCTGGGAAAGTGTAATTCTCCAACCAAGGCAACAAACCTTCGGCGGGAGAGCCAATGACATTAGTTTGCGGGTAATGGATGTGCATATCCACAAACCCGGGCGCAATGATCCGCTCCGGCCAATGGGTCACCTGAACATGGGACCATTGGTCTTTTAAGGCCGGGTAAGCACCAACCGCCAGCACCACCTGCCGCCCAGTGGCATCAGGCCCCACCACCAACAGCCCATCCGACTCATAAATGGCGGCCGTATTGGGGGGAAGATCGGGGTCAAAGCGCAGAATCGCGGCACGGTAAGCTTTCATGCGGCGAAGCTTAACCGTTGCATCATCAGGCTCCATATCCGCACGCCCATATCAACTATGGGCGTGCGCTATGAGCCCAATCGCTGTGCCCTTACTGAAACGACTCAAACGTCGCGTTCAAGCGGTCAATGAACTGGCGCTTGACGCTGGCGTCCACAAAACTGGCTTCAAAACTGTTGTGCGCCAGTTGGTAGGCTTGCTGAGCACCCAAGCCCAGCGCCGCAAAGGTTTGCGTGAAGTTCTCGTTGATGTAACCGCCAAAGTAGGACGGATCGTCTGAATTGATGGTGGCCACGATGCCTGCCTCCAGCATTTGCCCAATGTTGTGCTGAGCCAGCGTAGGGAACACGCGCAACTTCAGGTTGGACAAAGGGCATACCGTCAAAGGAATGCGGTCTTTGGCCAGACGGGCCATCAGCGCGGAGTCTTTCATGGCTTGCACGCCATGGTCAATGCGCTCCACTTTGAGCACATCCAATGCGCTCCAGATGAAGGCAGGCGGCCCCTCTTCGCCGGCATGGGCCACCGGGCGCAGGCCCAGTTCCCGACAGCGTGCAAATACCCGTGCGAATTTTTCGGGCGGGTGGCCCATTTCGCTGGAGGCCAGTCCCACGCCAACGAGTTTGTGCAGCAGCGGCTGCGCTTGCTCCAGGCACTCGAAGGCCTCCTCTTCGCTCAAATGGCGCAAGAAACACAAGATGAGCGAGGCGCTGATGCCCAGCTCGGCTTTGGCGTCCACACAGGCGCGGTGCAAGCCGTTGATCACCGTGTCTGAACTCAGACCGTGGCCGGTGTGGGTTTGAGTGTCAAAGAAAATTTCGGTGTGCAGCACGTTGTCGGCCGCCGCGCGCGCCAGGTAGGCGCGGGTCATGTCATAGAAGTCCTGCTCGGTCTTGAGGACGAGGGTTCCCTCGTGGTAAATGTCCAAAAAGTCCTGCAGGTTGTCGAACACATAGGCTTTGCGCAGGGTTTCCACATCGGGGAAAGCCATGGACAAGCCATTGCGTTTGGCCAGCGCAAACATCAACTCAGGCTCCAGTGAGCCTTCGATGTGCATGTGCAACTCAGCTTTGGGCATCAGGCGCAGCAACTCAGGCATGCGCTCAAGGGAAACAATCTTGGGAGTCATCACAATCCAGTCAAAAAATCAGTATCAAATTTTCACTTCACCATAGCGATGAAGCGTCGGCGTGTAAAGAAAATGCCGGCGCCTATCAGTGGCAGCACGCCAATGGCCCACCATTGCGCTCGGTACAGGGAATACAGCCAGTAGCGCAGCTGGTGACCGCCGTCGGTAAATGCGGTGATTAGGCCCAGCCCCTCCACATTGAACGCGGGTGCCCGATGGGCCAGTTCGGTGTAGGCCGGCGCCATGCTGGAGGCCACCCAGAGAAAGGTGATGATCACCGGAATACCGGCCAACACGGCGCGGAACACATTGCCGCGCATCATCAGCACCGACAGGGACATGACGGAAATCACGTTGGGCAAATCCCCCAACGGCAATACCCGATTGCCCGGCAGCACCAGCGCAATGCCTATGGCCAGCGCCATGAGCAGCAAACCTGTGACCACTACGGATTTGTGGTGCATGAGAAACCCGGTGTCCATCGCGACCACCAGATTCTTGCGGCTGGGGAAGTGCCGTTCGACCTGCTCACGCAGGGCGGTGGTGATTGGCATCATGGCTTCTCCGATCAAGCCGGCACTTTTTGGCAGCAAATACATCACCGCTGCGATATGCACACTCAACTCCAGCGATTCTTTCAAACCATAGTCGGCGGCCAGCGCCAATGCCAGGCCCATCAGCACGCCAATCACCATGGGTTCACTGAGCATGTCCAGCGCGGTCAATTGGTCTTCTGCGTCCGACACGGCCTGCTTTTTTTGAGCCGGGTTATAGTTGATGGCTTTGATGCCGGGAATGCGGTCGAGCAACCAATCAACGCCCGCCACATACGGGACCAGGCCGTTGACCGAGATGGGCGACGCGGAGATGCCCTTGAGCCCGGTTTCCCGCTCAACGTCAGGAGCGGTCCACTCGGTCATTTTGAAGCAATAGATCGCCAGCACCAGCGTGGCCGACAAGCCTAACCACAGACTGCCAGACGTGCTCATGACCAAAACGCCCATGAAGGCGAAATGCCAATAGTTCCAGATGTCGATATAAATCGTGCGTGTCCAGCCCACAGCCAGCAATACCAGATTGGTGAGCAGCACCAAGGGAATGGAAATAGCTGCCAACGGCGACGCCCAAGTGATGGCGGCCAAGGGCGGCCAACCCACATCCAGCACCGGAAAGCTCAAGCCTCTGGCCAACGACAACTGGCGAACCGCCGGGCTGATGTTGGCGACGAAGAAATCAAATGCGATGAAGACGCCCGCAAACCCTGCGGCCAGCGCCACCGTGCTAAATAACGCGCGCTGCAAGGGCACACGTGCCGCAAGCGCGATCAAAAAAATGATGATCGGCAGCATCACATAGGCTTTGAAGCTGAAAAAAACCGTTAGCAGATGTTGAAAAGAGTCCATGGCATGAGATGGGCGAGGGAGCGGTGGTTAGGGGGTGTCTGAAAAACAAAGGCCGCCCGAAGGCGGCCCTTGATGAGGCGCTAAAGCGACTTATTTGGCACCAGGCACTTTACCTTCCACGCCCTTGACGTAGAAGTTCAGGCCACCGAGGAACTTGTCGTCAGCGACGGTGTCCTTCTCGATTTGAACTTTACCCGTGTTGTCCATGATCGGACCTTTCCAGATTGAGAAGCTGCCGTCTTTCAGACCGGCTTTGACTTCTTCAACTTTGGCTTTAACATCGGCAGGCACGTCTTCAGCGATGGACACGATGTCAATCGCGCCTTCTTTCACGCCCCACCAAGCGGCCTCGCCACCCTTCCAGGTGCCGTCAAGCGCCTCTTTGGTGGCCTTGATGTAGTAAGGACCCCAGTTGATCACGGCAGATGCCAGGTGGGCTTTGGGGCCGTAAGCAGTCATGTCGGAATCCCAACCGAAGGCGCGCTTGCCCTTGGCTTCTGCGGCTTTCAGAACGGCAGGTGAGTCTGTGTTCTGGAACAAAACGTCTGCGCCGCCATTCATCAGCGACGTGGCCGCTTCGGTCTCTTTCGGTGGGTCAAACCAGCCGTTCACCCACACCACTTTGGTCTTGACCTTGGGGTTACTGCTTTGTGCACCCAGTGTAAAGCTGTTGATGTTGCGAATCACCTCAGGAATTGGGATGGACGCGACCACACCCAGAGTGTTGGTCTTGGTCATCTTGCCGGCAATCACACCTGCCAGGTACGCGCCTTCGTAGGTACGGCTGTCATAGGTGCGCATGTTCTCGGCTTGTTTGTAGCCGGTGGCGTGCTCAAACTTCACGTCTTTCATGTCGGCAGCGATCTTGAGCATGGGCTCCATGTAGCCAAAAGTCGTACCAAAAATAAGTTTATTGCCCTGGCCCGCCATGTCGCGAATCACGCGCTCGGCATCCGCCGATTCAGGCACGTTTTCAACATAGGAGGTGACGACCTTGTCGCCGAACTCAGCTTCAATGGCTTTGCGGCCGTTGTCGTGTGCAAACGTCCAGCCACCGTCACCCACAGGGCCGACGTAGGCAAAACCGATTTTCAGCGGTTCAACCTTGGGAGCAGGTGCCTCAACCACTGGCACGGGGGCCGGTGCGGGCGCAGGAGCTGGCTCTTCTTTTTTGCCGCACCCTACCAGCGCAGCGGAGGCTACAGCCGTGAGTGCCGCTATTTTCAGCAGCGAGCGTTTTTGCAGATCAGTCATCTAAATTCTTTCTTTGGAGGATTGGCGACAGGTTAAGAAAAGTTCAATTATGAACCGGGATAAAACGGTTTTCCAATGGAAGCGGGCATATTGATGCGAATCCATTGTGGGTTGCGGGAAATCAGGGCCAGCACGACGATGGTCGCCACATAAGGCAGCATGCTCAAAAACTGGCTAGGCACATTCACACCGATGCCCTGCAAGTGAAACTGCAGCATGGTGACCCCACCAAACAAATAAGCCCCCAGCAAAACGCGCGCTGGGCGCCAAGTGGCAAACGTCGTCAAGGCCAGCGCGATCCAGCCTTTGCCGGCCACCATGCCCTCTACCCACAGCGGGGTGTAGATGATCGACAAGTAGGCCCCCGCCAGACCACATAAAGCCCCACCAACCACCACAGCCAACAAGCGAATACGACGCACCGGGTAGCCCAGGGCGTGCGCCGATTCAGGACTTTCCCCCACACTGCGCATGATCAGGCCGCTGCGCGTGCGGTACATGAACCAGATCAGGGCCAAAGCCAAGAAGACTGTGAGGTACACCAAAGGGTGATGGCGGAACAGCGCTGGGCCCACGAGGGGGATGTCCGACAGGAACGGAATGGCGAAACTAGGGCGCGGTGGCATGGTGGCCTGCACAAAACCTGTTCCCACAAAGGCCGAGAACCCCGCTCCAAACAGCGTGAGCGCCAGTCCGGTGGCGTACTGGTTGGTATTGAGCCAAATCACCAGCAGGCCAAAAATGGCCGCCAACACGGCACCCGCGCCCATACCCGCGGCAAAACCGAGCCAGTCGTTGCCCGTGTGCACCACGGTGGCAAAGCCAGCAATGGCGGCGCACAACATCATGCCCTCAGCGCCCAGATTGACGATGCCGACCTTTTCATTGATCAGCAAACCTAGCGAGGCCAACGCCAGCACCGTGCCCGCATTGAGCGTGGCCGCCAGAAGAAGTGCGTAGGAGTCCATTACTTGCGCCCTTTGAAAGAAAGCCGGTAGTTCACCAGCGTGTCACACGCCAGCAGGCTGAACAGAAGCAGGCCCTGAAACACGCCCGTCAGTGACTTGGTCAGTCCCAAACGGGACTGGGCCATTTCGCCGCCGATATAGAACATGCTCATCAAAATCGCCGAAAACACCATGCCGACCGGGTGCAGACGCCCCACGTAGGCCACGATGATGGCCGCAAAACCATAGCCTGCGGGCACATAGGTGGTGAGCTGGCCGATTGGCCCGGCCACTTCCAATGCGCCGGCCAGACCGGCCGCCCCGCCCGATATCAACAAGGCTGTCCACAAGGCACGACGTGAGGAAAATCCGGCATAGCGCGCCGCTGCCGGCGCCAACCCTCCGACCTGCAAGGAGAATCCGGCCCGGGTCCGAAACAGAAACACCCACAATCCAGCGACGCCCGCCAAGGCAAACAGCACACCAATGGTCACACGAGAGCCGTCAAACAGTCGCGGAATCCGGGTGATTGCATCGAAGGTCTTGCTTTGAGGAAAATTGAACCCGTTTGGATCCTTCCACGGCCCGCCGACCATGTAGCTCAGCACTTGCACAGCAACGTAGACCAGCATCAGACTCACCAAAATTTCATTGGCGTTGAACCGATCCCGCAGTATGGCGGTCACACTCGCCCACAGCATGCCCCCCAGCACCCCGGCGGCAATGATCGGCACCACAATCCAGGCCCCGGTCGTTTTGTCAGCCAACAGCGCGACACCACCGGCAAAAATAGCGCCCATGATGTACTGGCCTTCGGCGCCAATGTTCCAAATATTGGAGCGAAAACACACGGCCAGCCCCAAGGCAATGATCAACAAGGGCGTGGCCTTAACCAGCAACTCGCCAATGGCGTAGGCGTTCTTGATGGGCAACCAGAAAAACATTTCCAGCCCCTTGACGGGGTCTTTGCCCAGCAAAGTGAACATGAGCGTGCCAATCACCACGGTGATCAGCAGCGCCAGCAACGGTGAGCCATAGCTCCACAGGCTGGACGGTTGGGGGCGCGCTTCAAGCTTAAGCATGGGCGGCCTCCGATTCAGTGCGCAGCAGGTGGTCCTGCACGTCTTTGTGCCACAGGCCGCTCATCCATTCGCCAATTTTTTCCACCGTGGCATCCGCCACGGGCACCGAGGGGGACAGTCGCCCATGCGCAATCACATGCAGCCGGTCACACACTTCAAACAATTCATCCAGCTCTTCGCTGACCACCAGCACGGCGCAACCGGCGTCGCGCAGCGCTAGAATTTCGCCTCGAATCTGCGCTGCCGCACCCACGTCAACGCCCCAAGTGGGCTGGGAGACGATGAAGAGTTTAGGCTTCGCGTCAATCTCGCGCCCCACAATAAACTTTTGCAAATTACCCCCAGACAGCGAACGGGCCGCCGCGCGCGGGCCATTGGCCTTGACGTTAAAGCGTTTGATGATGCCAGCCGCATGCGTTTGCAGTTGGGCGATCCGAATCCAGCCGCCCGCAAAACGCGGCCACGAAATCGCATCATCGCGGGTCAGCAGCATGTTCTGCGCGAGGCTGAGTGTGGGCACAGCGCCACGCCCTAATCGTTCCTCTGGCACAAAGTGCAAGCCCAGTCGGCGCCGGTGCGCCGGGTGCATTTTGGCGACATCGGCATCTTCGATCTGAATAGAGCCCGCGGGTGAGCGCACATCTTCGCCCGACAAGGCGTACAACAATTCACGCTGTCCGTTGCCCGAGACGCCCGCAATGCCCACGACTTCGCCGGCACGCACGTGCATACTAAGATCGACTAGGTCCACACCAAACTGGTCATCGCGTGCCAAGCTGAGGTTCTGCACCTGCAACACCACCCCACCGGTGTTGGGGGCTCGGCGGGTCAACAGTGGCGGCTCGGCGCCAATCATCAGTTTGGAAAGCGAGGCGTTGGATTCTTCCGCAGGGTTACAAGTCCCGGTGACCTTGCCGCCGCGCAGCACAGTGCAGGCATTGCACAGCTCGCGAATTTCATGCAGCTTGTGGCTGATGTACAAGATGCTGCAACCCTCGCTGGCGAGTTTCTTCAGCACCACAAACAGCTTGTCCACCGCTTGCGGGGTCAGCACCGAGGTGGGCTCGTCCAGAATCAACAACTGCGGGTTCGTCAACAAGGCACGAATGATCTCTACCCGTTGCATCTCGCCCACGCTCAAGGTGTGCACGGGCCGCGCGGGGTCAATGTCCAAACCATACTCGGCCGCCTTGGCGGTGATGCTGCGGGTCACTTCATCCAGCGTCAGGGTTTTGCTCAGCCCCAGCCACACGTTTTCCGCCACGGTGATGGTGTCAAACAAACTGAAATGCTGAAACACCATGCTGATGCCCAGCGCCCTCGCCTCTTGTGGGTTGCGCACATGTGCCACCTTGCCATTGAAGTGCACCGTGCCTGAATCGGGTTTGACTGAGCCGTAGATGATTTTCATCAGTGTGGACTTGCCCGCGCCGTTTTCACCCAACACCGCGTGGGTTTCTCCCGGTAGGACAGTCAGCGACACATCGCTGTTGGCCACGACACCTGGGTAGCTTTTGGTGATATTGGCTAATTGAAGTCGAGGAATGGTCATGCGGGGGCTTGTTTCTCTTTGTTCTTAAGCGTGGCAGCCACTGATTTGACCCGCTCGCGCAGCCATTTGGCCGCGGTTGCGGTATGGGTTCGCTCATGCCAGAGTTGGTAGTACATCATGCGCGGAAACTCGATCGGACTGGGGAGTATCGTCAATGGCAGGTGGTCAATATAGCGCTCGCAGTATTGGCGCCCAGTCGTGAGTACAAGCAAGGTGGATGCCACCATGGCAGGAATCAAACCAAAATGAGGGCAGCGTGCGGTGATGTTGCGCTGCAGGCCCAAAGCGTCCAGGTGGTCGTCAATCACGCCCTTGGCACCCGGATGGGTAGCCGTGGGGGCAATGTGGTCCGCCTCCAGCCATGCTGCGGCGTCCCAACCCCGGCGCACGGCAGGGTGTTGGGTGGCCACCAGCGACACCACTTCGTCGCCAAACAGGCGCCCAAGGTGCAGGTCGTCTGGCGGCGTGGCCCAGTTGCCAATCACCACATCCACCTCACCCTGTGCCAATTGCGCCCGGTAGTCAGACGCGGCCGACAGCGGCAAAATTTCGATATAACACAGCGGCGCCTGAGACTTAATTTGCGCCACCAGGTGCGGCAAAAACAAGGGGTCAAGATAGTCACTGGCACCCACGCGAAAGGTGTTTTGTGCCGTGGCGGGATCAAACCCACGGGCATCTGAAAACAACATTTCAGCGGCGCGCAGAATGCTGGCGGCGGGCTCAACCATGCGCAGGGCAGCATCGGTGGGCACCATACCGGCGCCTGAACGCACCAAAAGAGGGTCGCCCGCAAAGTCACGCAGGCGTTTGAGCGACGCGCTGACCGCCGGCTGGTGCATGCCCAGTCGGATGGCGGCTTTGGAAACGCTTCGTTCTGTTAACACCGTGTGCAAGACCCTGATCAAATGAAGATCAATCTTGTCGAATAGGACGTGGTCTCTCATACCTGTGTTTGCATTGGTGTCATACGCTAGTGCTTATAGGCACAGTGGCTGTCTCGTTTTACCCTTGTTCGAACCCTTTGAGCTTACCCAAAACTGCCCATGAATAACCAAGTCATCCAATTTGTACGCTGCGGCGAAATTATGGAGGTGCGCAATGTACCACCCACCCGCACGCTGCTAGAGCTTCTGCGCGACGACCTCAATTGCACCGGTACCAAGGAAGGCTGCAATGAGGGCGACTGCGGCGCCTGCATAGTGGTGCTAGGCGAGGCCCAAGGCGAAAAAATTCATTACAGCGCGGTCAACAGCTGTATTCGCATGGCGCATTCCGTCAACGGGCTGGCACTGTGGACGGCCGAAGATCTGGCCGCCCCGGACGGCGCGTTGCACCCCGCACAACAGGCCATAGTGGATTGCCACGGTAGCCAATGCGGCTTTTGCACCCCCGGTTTTGTCATGAGTCTGTTTGGCATGTACCAAAACCATGTCGCCCAAGGCCACGCCATCACGCGCGAACTGGCGCAGGAAGAACTTTCTGGCAACTTGTGCCGCTGCACCGGCTACCGCCCGATTCTGGACGCGGCCCAGCGCATGGCCAGCCTGCCCCAGCCAGCCAGCGACGCGACGAAAACGCTACAAAAACTAGAGCAGATTGCGCAGGCAGGACAAGCGCGAGAGGCTGATTTTTCTTATAAATCACCGAAAACGCTCTCAGACTTGCTCAGCGCCAGAACGCAGCACCCCATCGCCCAAATTGTGGCCGGCTGCACGGACGTGGGCCTGTGGGTCAACAAGCTGCACCGCAACTTTGAGCAGGTGCTGGACGTGAGCGGCGTGGCCGAGTTGCGACAGATTGCTGACCAAGACAATACACTGACCATTGGCGCCGCCGTCAAACTGACGGACGCCTTTGCGGCGCTGGTGGCAAACCGACCCCAGCTCCATACCTTTGCCACCCGTTTTGCCGGCCTGCCGGTGCGCAACTCGGGCACACTGGGTGGCAATATTGCCAACGGTTCCCCCATTGGCGATTCCATGCCGCTGCTGATTTCGCTGGGCGCCAGCGTTGTGCTGGCCAGCGAGCGCGGCCAGCGTGAAATGCCGCTGGAGCGGCTCTACACCGGTTATCGCCAAAACGTGATGGCGGCCGACGAGGTGCTGGCCTTCATTCAGGTGCCCAAAGCCAGCCCCGGCGAGCTGGTCCGCATCTACAAAATCTCCAAACGTTTTGACGACGACATCTCCGCCATCTGTCTGGCGCTGAACCTGCACATCGTTGATGGCCAGGTGGCAAGCGCCTCGATTGGCGTGGGTGGCGTGGCCGCCACGCCGGTGCGGGCCGTCCAAACCGAGGCCGCCCTCACCGGCCAACCCTGGAACCCGGCGACGGTAGCGCAGGCCACGGCCACGCTGCGCGCCGAATTCAGTCCGATTTCCGACATGCGGGCCTCGGCCGACTACCGGGTGCAGGTGCTGGGCAACTTGCTGCAGCGCTTCTGGCTGGAAAGCCAGGGGGCGACCGGCATCAATCTGGAATGCTTCACGTTGGAAGGGGTACAAGCATGAGCGGCAAACCCAACCCAGTGAACATAGCCACCCCAGCCAGCGGCAACAGCCATGCCCACGAAAGCGCAGCCGCCCAAGTGGCCGGCGGCGCCCATTACGTGGACGACATTCCTGAGGTGCGCGGCACGCTCTACGCCGCGCCCATTTTGTCCACCCAGGCGCACGGCCAGTTGCGCGGGGTCGACGCCAGCGCCGCATTAGCCATGCCCGGCGTGCGCGGCATGGTGTTGACACAAGACATTCCCGGCGACCCCATGTTGGCGGCGTTTGCGGGTGACGAGCCGGTGTTCGCCATCGACACCGTGCAACACATCGGCCAGGTCATTGGCGTGATCGTGGCCGACACAGTGATGCAGGCGCGCCACGCCGCACGCTTGGTGAAACTGGATATTGCCCCCCTGCCCGCCATCCTGACGATTCAGGACGCATTGGCGGCGACAAGCTATGTACTGCCCCCCGTTTTCGTCAAACGTGGTGACGCCGCGCTGGCCTTGTCCCAGGCGCCCCACACCCTGAGCGGCACGCTGGAAGTCGGCGGACAAGAGCATTTTTACCTGGAAGGCCAGGTGGCCTACGTGCTGCCGCAGGAACAAAACCAGTGGCTGATCTACTCCAGCACCCAGCATCCCGGCGAATTGCAGCACTGGGTCGCCCACGCCCTGGGCTTGGACAACCATGCGGTGCGGGTGGAGTGCCGGCGCATGGGCGGCGGCTTTGGCGGCAAGGAAACCCAGGCCGGGCACCTGGCCGTGTGGGCGGCCGTGGCGGCGGCCAAGTTCAAGCGCCCCATCAAGCTGCGCTTGGACCGCGACGACGACTTCATGATCACCGGCAAGCGCCACCCGTTTGCCTATGAGTACACGGTGGGCTTTGACGACACCGGACGCTTACGAGGCCTGAAACTGATGATGGCCGCCAACTGCGGCTTCAGCGCCGACCTGTCTGGCCCCGTGGCCGACCGCGCCATTTTTCACGCCGACAACGGCTACTTTCTGGAAGACGTGGCCATTGCGTCCTACCGCTGCAAACTTAACACCCAAAGCCACACGGCGTTTCGCGGCTTTGGCGGGCCCCAAGGCATGATCGTGACCGAGACCATTCTGAGCGACATTGCCCGCCACCTGAAGCTCGACCCGCTGGATGTGCGCCTGCGCAACCTGTACAGCGAGGAGATGACCGCTGGCAACACCACCACGCCCGCCCAAGCCCGCAACACCACCCATTACCAGATGAAGGTGGAAGACAACATTTTGCAGCCACTGCTATCAAAAATAGAGCTAACTGCGCAGTACCGGCAAAGGAAAGAGGCCATTTTGGCGTGGAACTCGGCCAATCCGGTGATCAAACGGGGTTTGGCGCTGACACCGGTCAAGTTCGGCATTTCCTTCACTGCCACGCTGTTCAACCAAGCCGGCGCGTTGGTGCATGTGTACCTGGACGGCAGCGTCCAGGTCAACCACGGTGGCACGGAAATGGGCCAAGGCCTGAACACCAAAGTGGCCCAAATTGTGGCCGACGAGTTGGGTGTGCCCTTTCACCGGGTGCTGGCCACGGCCAGCGACACCAGCAAGATTCCCAACGCCTCGGCCACCGCCGCGTCTGCCGGCACTGACTTGAACGGCCGCGCTGCCCAGTTTGCCGCCCGCCATGTGCGCGACAACCTAGCGCAATTTGTCAGCGGCCTGGACGGCTGTGGCGCTGGGGCCGTGCAATTTGAAGGCGGGTGGATTCGTTCACCCAAAAGCGAACGCCGTTTTGACGAGGTGGTGCAAATGGCCTACGCCAACCGCATCCAGCTCTGGAGCGATGGCTTCTACCGCACACCCAAGATTCACTACGACAAGACCACACTGACCGGGCGCCCGTTTTATTACTTTGCCTATGGCGCCGCCTGCACCGAGGTCGCCATCGACATCCTGACGGGCGAAAGCCGGGTACTTAAAGTGGACATCCTGCATGACGTGGGCCGCAGCATCAACCCGGCCATCGACATCGGTCAGATTGAAGGCGGTTTTGTGCAAGGCATGGGCTGGCTGACCACCGAGCAACTGGTTTGGAACAACAAAGGGAACTTAAGCACCCACGCGCCCAGCACCTACAAAATTCCCGCCACCGGCGACATTCCGGCGCACTTCAGAGTGGATTTGTGGCCTGAGCCCAACCGCGAAGACAACGTGTTTGGCAGCAAAGCCGTGGGCGAGCCCCCCTTCATGCTGGCGATCAGCGTGTTTGAAGCGCTGCGAGACGCAGTGGCGCAGGCTCGGGCGGATGGCAAGCAGGTCAAACTCAAGGCACCCGCAACCGCCGAAAACGTGCTGAACGCCTTGAGCCGCTGAGTTAAAACGGCGCTGCGGTGAGAAAACCACGGCGCGCCCGACCTCTTAAGGCTGGGCCAGCAAGACCTCCAATTCGTCAATGGGCATAGGCTTGCTGAACAGATACCCTTGGTAAGTTTGGCAGCCCATCTCAGCCAGTGAAGTGCGCTGCGCTTCCAGCTCAACGCCTTCTGCAATCACATCCAAGGCCATGGAGCCTGCCAGCGCAATCACCATCTTTGCAATAGCGGCGTCGTTGGCATCCACCAAAATGTCCCGCACAAAGCTCTGATCAATCTTGAGCTGATCGAGCGGTAGTCGTTTGAGGTAAGAGAGTGAGGAAAATCCTGTTCCAAAATCATCCAGAGAGAAACGCACGCCGATGTCTCGCAGTGCGGTCATCTTGGCTATGGTGTCTTCCACATTGGTGACCAGCAGGCTTTCAGTCAGTTCCAGCTTGAGTTGGTGCGGGTTGGCCCCGGTGCGGGACAACGCACCCGTCACCTGCGCCACAAAGTCCTCCTGACGCACTTCGCGAGCGCTCACATTCACGGCCACTGTTAAATGGGCGGTCTCGGCTCGGTCGGCCCACCGGACCAATTGTGCGCAGGCCGTCTCCAGCACCCAGGCCCCCAAGGGCAAAATCAGCCCCGTTTCTTCGGCCACGCCAATGAACTCCAGCGGCGGCACCATACCGCGCTGTGGGTGGCGCCAGCGCACCAGTGCTCTACCCCACAGATTCGCTGACCACAGACCTGGGTCTGATAAAAAAGAACGAACGACTTTGCATCCAATGCCAATCGCAAGTCTGCCTCCAGAGTCGCGCGTGCCGCAACCACCACCTGCATTTGGGGGTCAAAGAAACGCAGCGTGTTGCCGCCCACCGCCTTGGCTTGGTACATGGCCAAGTCGGCACGCGACAAGGGGCCGTCCCTGCTCATTTCCGCGTCGGAGCCAAACAAGGCGACACCCACGCTGGCACTGCCGTGGCGCGGCCCTTCTGACAGCAAGTAAGGCTGAGCAAGGATGGACAAAATCTTTTCGGCCACTAACTTGGCCTGTGTGCCTGCTTCCATCGCGTTTTCGCTCAGGTCCTCCAGCAACACCACGAACTCGTCTCCGCCCAGCCGCGCAATGGTGTCGCCAGCGCGGACACAAGCCGCCAATCTCTTGGCCACTTCCAGCAACATCCGGTCTCCATCAGCGTGACCACATATGTCGTTGACTTCCTTGAAATGATCCAGATCCACAAACAACATGGCGCCACTGCAGTGATGCCGGGCGCTGGACGCCACCGCTTGCTGCATCCGGTCCATCAGCAGCCGCCGGTTGGCCACTCCAGTCAAAGGGTCATAAAAGGCCAGCGCTTGTACCTTCTATTCCGCCGATTATCGCTCGGTGATATCGCGTGAAATCACAACGAAATGCGGCTCCACCGAGTTGGCCTGAATCTGCTTTGCCACCGACAACTCAAACCAGAGTGGTCCCTGTGGCAGCAACAATTCAATTTGACGGCCATGCGACCAACCGGTGGCATTGGCCTCGGCCAAAGCGGCCATCACCACCGCGGCGGCCTCCGGCTCCATGACCTGGGTCACAGTTCTCCCCAGCAGTTCGGACCTGGGCGCCACCAATAGTTCGCTGCGGGGCGCATGCACAGTCAGATAGCGCCCACTTCGATCCACCTCAAACAGCAAATCGGGAATGGCATCAAGAGTGGCCTGCAACTTGTTTTTGGTAGCCTCCAATTGCGCGATTTTGTCTTCCAACTTGCGCGCCAACACCGCGTCATGAAGGACTTCGAACTCCGGCGTATCCAGAGGAACGCGGGACTGGGGAGGTGATGGACTTTTCTGCCTTTCCTCCGTCGCGTTGGCGATTTCGTTCAACAAGACATCGGTCTCAAGGGGTTTTATCAAATAACGCATGGCACCCATGTCCAGCGCCAGCGTCACGTCCTCTGGATGGGTATACGTGGCAGAGTAAAAAACAAACGGGATCGCCTTGAGAGTCGCATCCAGCATCCACGCGCGGCAAAGGGCAAACCCGTCCATTTGCGGCATCAAGACGTCTGACACGATCACATCGGGTTGATCTTGTCGCGCCGCCTCCAGTGCGGCCACGCCATTGCCAGCCATGGTGACGCGGTAGCCATTTCCCTGCAGAAGGGCTCGCAGCAAATAGCGCCCCTCTTCCAAATCATCAACGACCAATGCATGTTTCATGCAGCGGTGTTCTTTCTGGTAGAACCCATTTCATGGGCCGCCTCAACCTGAATACAAAAGCTGTCCGGATCGATCGGCTTTTCGATGTAGTCGTCACAACCAGCCGCAAGCACTCTTCCCCGGTCGCCATTCAGCGCGAAAGAGGTGACCGCAATAATAGGCATGGCATCGAATTGGGGCACAGTTCGCAAGGCACGGGCCACGGCATAACCATCCATTCCAGGCAATTGAATATCCAACAAGACCATGTCCGGCATCTCGGTCTGCACTGACGCAATGCCCTGGGGCCCATCATGCGCTTCAGACACCCTGTGCCCTCTGGCCTCCAGTAAAAATCGAAGCAAATAACGA
The DNA here is from genome assembly GCF_017948265.1 of Rhodoferax sp. PAMC 29310. NCBI lineage: Bacteria > Pseudomonadati > Pseudomonadota > Betaproteobacteria > Burkholderiales > Comamonadaceae > Rhodoferax > Rhodoferax sp. PAMC 29310. The sequence goes on from NZ_CP072852.1 coordinate 1,910,766, forward strand.
TTTTGTTCGTTGTCGTCAATCACCAACACATTCATGCCTACTCCTTTGCCTGAAGCGTAAACCGGAAACAACTTCCCTGCCCCGCAACACTGCTTGCCTCAATACGCCCGCCCATGGCCTCCACCAATTGCTTGGACAGAGCCAAGCCTAAACCAGTGGCATCGTGCAGGCCGGGATGCCCACTGTCTATTTGACCAAAGGGCCGAAACAACTTGCCCATGTCCTCAGGCTTGATGCCACGGCCTGTGTCAGTGACTGAAATAGCCCAATACGCCCCACTACGCACACACGCGATTTCAATATGACCTTGGGCCGTGAATTTGAGCGCATTGGAAAGCAGGTTATTCAGCACCTGCTCAACGCGGCGCGCATCACCCACCATCATCATCTCGTTTGCGCCCACCTCCTGCTTGAACGCCAGCCCCCGCCGCTTGACCTGAGGCGCAAACATGGGCCCGATTTTTTCCAGCAATGCATGAAGATCAAACTCAACATGTGCCAAATTCATCTCGCCCGCTTCGATTTTGGAGATGTCCAGCACGTCATTGATCAGCGCCAGCAAATGACGGCCCGAATTGCGCACCATGCCGAGCTGCTTTTCCTGTTCCGCGTTCAGCGGCCCCGGCAGTTTCTGCATCAGTACCCCGGTGAACCCAATGATGGAGTTCAGTGGCGTGCGCAACTCGTGAGACATGGTTGCCAAAAACGCAGACTTCATTTCGTCCGCCCCTTCTGCGCGCGCCTTGGCCGTCGCCAACTCCGTGGTGCGTTCGACAACGCGTTGTTCCAGTTCTGCGACATGACGCTCAATCTGACGGTGCAACTGGGCGTTTTGCAGGCCGGCTGAAGCCTGCTCGGCCAGCGTTTCCAGAAAAGTAGCTTGGCTTTCAAAATCCCGCGCATTGACTGCGGCCACACCCAATACCCCGATCACCAAGTCACCTCGTCTCAATGGCAACGCGGCAAAGGCCTGGAGCCCCGCCTGCTTGCCATCTTCCCCCCCACAACGAGGGTCGTTGGGAACGTCAAGGACATACAGTGGGCCGGACTGCGCCGCGGCAACACCGCAAAGGCACTCCCCCAGTCGCTGAACGGCCAATGAGCTTGATTGCAAGGCACCCACCTCAGAGGAACTTCCCAACAAGTGGAGTCCACCGCCTTCATGCAGAAATAACATCGCCAGGTCAGGCTTTATGGCCAACAAGCTTTGATCCAGCACGGCCCGGGTGACCTGAGTCAACTCCAGACTGGCACTGACTTGTTTGGCCAAGGCGTTGAGCGCGGTCAGCTCACTGGCACTGCGCTCCAGCGCCTCGCGGGAACGAATTCTTTCGGTGATATCGCGCAGGCTGGCCTGAACGATGGGGACCCCGTTGGATTCGGCCGGCGTGATCAGGATTTCAGTCACAAAATCCGTCCCGTCCCGGCGCCGATGAACCCACTCAAACGCATGCGCGCCCTCCTGAAGCGCCCGATGAACAATTTCCTTCGCCTTTTCAGCCGACAGGCGCCCGTCGGGTTGACGTTCTGGAGAGAGATCTGCCACTGACAGGGACACAAACTCCTCCCGATCACGACATCCAAACAGCTCAAAAGCGGCAGGGTTGCCACCCACGAAGTGCCCCTCCATCGAGGTCAGCGTGATGGCATCCCGTGAGGACTCGAACAAGGACTGATAGGCCAAGGCGCTTATTCGCGCCTCAGCCTCGGCCCGCTTGCGCTGGGTAATGTCAAGGACGGCCGCAATAAACCCAATGACCTGCCCGCCAGGGTTGCGCTCCGGAGCATAGATAACTTGTAGCGTCCGCATACCGAGCACCTTGTCCGGCAACTCCAGGTCATATTGACCTGGCTTGCCGGCCAACGCGCCATCCATGTGAGGCTTGGCCTGTGCAAATGTTGCTTCACCCACAACTTGCTGCACGTTTTGGCCCAAAAGCTCCTGCGGCGTCGATTTGAACAATGCAGCGTAGCCCTGGTTCACGAATCGGTAGCGAAAATTCTGGTCGCATTGAGCAATCAGAACCGGTGCATGGTTGGCAATGGTTTGCAACTGCTTGGTGACCTCAAGCAGAGCCTGCGCCCGAGCAAAATGGTCAAGCGCCTGACTGATGTCAGCGGCCATATCAACCAGCAAGCGTTGTGATTTTTCATCAAAGGCGTTGACGGATCCGGCATTGAGTGACAGTGTGCCAATGGTCACTCCCTGTCGACGCAGGGGCAGCACCGCCATGGCGCGCCAGTCGATGCCCAGCTTGGCGCGGATTGAACGCCAAACCGCGACGCGCTCGTCATGGCGCGCGTCCTGACACCAAATCGGCTGATTCTCTTGAACGGCCAGCCCCGTCAGACCTTTCCCCTTGGGATGATCGGTATCCACTGAAATTTCAATGCCATGAAGGTAGGCCCTGGCCTGCTCGCCAAACCATCCCACCGGTCGGAGCAGTGATGTGTTGGTGTCGATCAAACCAATCCAGGCCATCTGCATGCCACCCAACTCCACCGCAATTTGGCAAACTTTGGGGAACAAATCTGTTGCTGATACCGATCGCGCAATGGCCTCGTTACAGCGGGTCAGGGCGGCATACAGCCGCGTCTGGCGCGTCACTTCCCGCCTCAGCCGCAAACTCCACAGGTAAAACGCCAGTGCCCCGACCGCCATCAGCAACGCCAGCGCACTCGCCCAGCGCAGCACCTCGTGCAGATTGACGCCGCCCTGAAGTGGCGCGCCCACCCATTGGCGGCGAATAGTGGCCGCCTCCGCTTGGGTGATGCTGCCCAGCCCCGTGTCGATGATCCCACGCAGGCCTTTGATGTTAGGGCTCACAGCCAGGCTCAATCGGACAGGCGCTTCGCCCAACGGCCCGGCGTAACGCAAACCGGTGATGCCGGCATCTTCAATTAGCCGCAGCGCCGAGGTTGTCTCTGCCACCAGAAAGTCGACCTGTCCGCTCAACACCGCCTTGACCCCCCTCTTGCAGATCCGGTACCGCTTGCAGCTGAATACGAGGGTAAACCGAGAGCATGGGTAGTGCCAGACCGTTGACAGGCACCGCGACGCGGTGTTCAAACAAATTGCGCATTTCACCCAGGAAGATGTCACCTTTCGGTACAAAAACCCCCAGTGAGGACACCAAGTAGGGCTCACTCAGCAACTTGGTTAGGGCCCCTGGCGCTGCGCCGTTCACAGACAGCACGATATCTAGCTCACCCGCAGTCAGGCTCGCCAGCAGTGCTTCGGTGCTGGCGCCTGCCACGACGGTGGTCTTGAGCCCGGTTTTCTTTACCAACGTCTCCAGGACATCGGCAGCCAGCCCCTTGTGTTGGCCTTTGGCATCGACAAAATCAAAGGGTGGCCGGTTGTTCAGGACACCCACTCGCAACTCGGGAAGGTCCGCTATTTGAGCGAGTGCCTCTTTGTCCAACACGGCAGCAGGCAGTCTGACGTCATCCAGCGACACGGAGATCCAGCGAGAAAAAATGTCCTGCACCTGAGCTTCAGGCATCGAAGCAAGCGCCTTCTCCAGCAATGGCACCAGCTCCGGCCAATCCTTACGAACCCCGTAGGCTTGAGAATTGGTCATGTCAAAACCGGTATTCACTTTCAGATTGCTAATGCCATTGCGACTGGCCAGATGGGTATTGATCCCAAGTACACCGATATAGGCCTCTGCGCGACCGTCTGAAACAGCCCGCAATCCCTCAAGCGGATTGGCAACACTCATCACCACCATGCTGGGATAAAGCTCTATCGCCTTCTCGGACGAGGAATAGCGCTTGACCAGCGCCACCCGCCGGCCGTTGAGTTGCTCCAGACTGCGCAAACGGGAGGCTTCAAGCCGCGTCATGACCACCGTTGGCGTCTTCAGGTAGGCGTGCGAAAAGTTCAGATATGACTCTCGGTCTGGCCGACGCGCCGCGGTGGTGATGAGGTCAACCTGACGCTGGCGTGCCCCCTCCAGGATTTGCGGCCAGGTGAGATTTGGCACCATCTCCAGCTTCACGCCGAGTTTTTGGCCCACCAGTGCCGTCAACTCTGAGGCGACTCCGGCCGGGCGCCCATTAGCATCCAGAAAAGAGTAGGGGGCATAACCGGGGTCCACCCCGATTCGTATCACGGGGTGAGCTTTGAGCCATGCCTGCTCGTCAGCAGTGAGAATCAGGGACGACTGGGCCAGCCCCTGAGCAACCGGTAGCGCCAGAAAAATGCCTGCCAATGCCCAGCGAAGCGCTCGAAAAAACAGGTTTATTCGATTGATCACCCAGCGATCCTCTCGATCGTTCAGCGCAGCAAGACTCGACACGCTGCCGAACTCACCCTGAAACTCCGAGCTTAGCGGTAAAACGCCTCGACTTTGCCCTTGAGCTTGATCAGCAGCGGGTTGCCTTTTCGGTCAACCGTTTTGCCGGCTGGCACTTTGACCCAACCTTCGCTGATGCAGTACTCAGCGACATCCGATCGCTCCTGGTCATTGAACAGAATGCCCACGTCCTGTTCGAACACGGCGGCCACATGGTGCGGACTGCGAGGGTCGATGGACAAATGGTCTGGCAAGGATGGGAGTTGTGTGGTGTCGGTCATGTGATGTCTCTAAAAAACGGTTTCAAACAGGTCCAATTTTCCCTGATTTGACCCGCTACCGCGTCCATCCCTCCAACCGATGGTGCTTTCAGTGCCGAAAAGGTGCCAAATGGGTGCCCCACTCGGAATCAAATGCCCGCCACTGTGCGCAGGCCACCCGGATCGACCAGACTCAAGGTGCGTCCTGAGCCACTGATCAAGCTGCGTTCACGCAACTGGCGCAGCACGCGGGACAAGGTCTCAGGCGCGATCCCAAGCTGCGCCGCAATAGAGCGCTTGCGTTGCTGCAACTGCACCTCCATGGCGCCCAGAGAACTGGCCTGAGCGTGACTGAGCAACCACTCCGCACAACGGGCTTCGGCGTCCTTGGCCAGTCGACTGGCGGCGAACTCTGTTTGGCGTCGGTGCGCGAGGGCCACGTCATGCAGCACCGCTTGAGCGGGCGCCGGCAGGTTGGTTATGGCCATGCGGAACTCGGCCACTGGAACGTGGCGCAGTTTCACCTCGGTCTGCGCCACCGCATCAACCACGTGAGGCAAATTCAGGACCGCAGAGGTCGACTCCAACCAACATGGCCCTTCTGCCACGCCCAACTGATGCTCCATCACGTCGCCATCCATCAATCCGAGGGCAATTCGTCCCGATTCGACATAGCAAACCCAGGCCGACGAACACCCGCGTTGGAGCAGGACATCCCCCACGGCTGCGACCTGACGTTCAGCGGAAGGGGTAAGGAATTGGGCTGAGAGCATGGGCGAACTGTGCCGTGACTCACCCGGTCTCACATTGAGCGACATCAAACAACTGACGGGAAACCCAAGAACAAGGACCAAGTGGAGGTTCGGACAGCCGTTGAGGGCCCATCCCGAACAGCCCGGATGCGGGCGCTGTAGGCGTGCAAATTTGATGCGATCATTGCCCACTCTCTGCATCCACGGCCTGCACCGCCCATCCTATGTCCACCCTTCTCGTCAAAAACGCCCGCTGCATTGCGACTTTCGACCAAGCCGATCCGACTCAGGCACGGGAATTGTCAGATGCCTCCATTTTTATTCGTGGAAACCTGATCGAGGCCATCGGGCCGGCAGTCGATTTGCCTCAAACCGCCGATGAAGTGATTGACGCGCGCCACCTGCTGGTCACGCCCGGCCTGATCAACACCCACCACCACATGTACCAAAGCCTGACCCGGGCGATACCCGGGGTGCAAAACGCTGAGCTTTTTGGCTGGCTACAAGGGCTTTACCCACTCTGGGCTGGATTAACGCCCGACATGGTGCAGGTGTCCACCCAAACGGCCATGGCCGAATTGCTCCTCAGTGGCTGCACCACCAGCAGCGACCACCTCTACATCTACCCCAACGGCGTGCGCCTGGACGACAGCATTGAAGCAGCTCAGGAGATTGGTATGCGCTTTGTGGCCACGCGAGGCAGCATGAGTGTGGGTAAATCTCAGGGCGGCTTGCCGCCTGATGAGGTCGTGGAACGCGAAGACTTCATTTTGAAAGACAGCCAACGTTTGATTGAAACCTGGCACGACACGGCCCATGGATCCATGATCAATGTGGCAGTGGCTCCCTGCTCGCCGTTTTCGGTGAGCCGGGATTTGATGCGAGAGTCTGCCCTGCTGGCCCGCAGTCTGAGCGCACGCCTTCACACCCATTTGGCGGAAAACGACCACGATCTGGCCTACTCACGAGAAAAGTTCGGCTGCACCCCCACGCAATACGCCCAAGACCTGGGCTGGCTGGGGTCGGACGTATGGCACGCCCACTGTGTGAAGCTCGATGACGAAGGCATCTCACTGTTTGCCGCGACTCGCACGGGAGTGGCCCACTGCCCCTGCAGCAATATGCGGCTGGCCTCAGGCATTGCGCCCATTCGCCAAATGTTGAACGCCGGTATTCCGGTGGGCTTGGGCGTGGACGGCAGTGCCAGCAATGACGCGGCCCACATGCTCAACGAAGCACGCCAAGCCCTGCTGCTGGCTCGCGTGGGGAGCGCCATGCGAGCGCCTGAGGTCAGGGTCACCGACAACGGTGAGTCCCGAACGTTCTTTGGCTGCGATCTGGGACCTGCCGAAATGACTGCCAGAGACGCATTGAGTCTCGCCACGCGAGGGGGGGCACAGGTATTGGGTCGAGAAGATATTGGGCATTTGGCACCAGGCATGTGTGCAGACCTCGCCCTTTTTGACCTGAACACCCTCGCATTAGCTGGCGGCGCCGTCCATGATCCAGTGGGCGCCTTGCTGCTGTGTGCCAGTCCTCAGGCCGCCTACACCGTGGTCAACGGACGGGTGATCGTACGAGAAGGACAATTAGCGACATTGGAGTTGGGACCCCTGATTGAAAAACACAACCGCCTGGCACGGCAGCTCGCAAAAATTTAGCTATTCAATAAATAGCTTGACACGCCCTATTTACAAGCGGTTCAAGCATTTTTTACAGCTGGTTTTGACTCGAAGCTGCCGGACCTTGCGCGCGAAGCAACTGAGTGGCCGTGGCCTCTTTTTGTGGATGCCCAAACAAACAACCCTGCGCGACATCGCACTTTGCCAACACTTCGCCAACTGGTTGGCGACACTCAGGCGGCCGGTCAATACCTCTGCTCATGATTCACAGTTCTGTGCGCTTACACGGAAGTCTGTCCCTCTCACCACGGCCACGGCCGCCGGTGTCCGATATTCGAAACGGCCACCCGAGTGCGCCATTGGAGTGATCTGGCTCTCCAAGCTTCCCTTGGAAAGTATTAGCTCTCCCAGGTTGACCCGGTTCATGACTTGTTGGTGTGCTTGTTTGAGCCGCGCCTCCGATCCGGCGCGGATCAACACTCGGGATCCATCTGAAAACAGCAGACTGACACTCCCACCCTCACCTGTCGTCAAAGTCAATGTTGGCGTCACAGCATGCCCGACAGAACCGCATTGACACTGCCGCCTGAGGTTGCCATCACATCCCCGGAGAGAGCCAACACTTTGATCTGCAATGGCTACAGCTTCAGCCAGTCCGCTGGAATGCGCAGTTCGGCCCCGGGCGAAATGAGTCGGTCATTCGGAATTTTGTTGATCGCCTCAGTTACAGAGCCATTCCGGGTCGCTTCAAAAACCGCTCCGTCAGGTTCCAAGGGTGATCGCCAGGTTTGATTGTGTAGAAATAGTCCGCGCCGATGGCTGGGGAAAGCACTGAAAAAAAACGGCAGGAGAAAAACCTTTGATGTGAAGATTTTCCAGTACCCGGGACACCGAAGTGTCAGCCTACTGCTAATTGTCACGCGCCCTGCCACTGCATTGATGGCGCACCATGACGAATCAAGAAGCGATGAAAGCATTGAATAAGGCCCTCCAGAACGACAAAAGCCCCGGTGAAATCGCCGGGGCTTTTGTGGTTCTGTGCTAAAGGTACAGGAATTCAGGGCATGCGGACCTGATTCGCAGCATTTATTCGCCCAGATAGGCTGCGCGAACTTGAGGGTCGTTCAGCATTTCTTTCCCGTTGCCCGTCATCGTGATCAACCCGGAATCCATCACGTAACCCCGGTTCGCAATCGCCAAGGCTCGGCTGGCATTTTGCTCAACCAGCAAAACGGTAACGCCTTGCGCAAAGACGTCCTGTACCACTTCAAAAATCTTGTCCACCATGATGGGAGACAAACCCATCGAGGGCTCGTCCAGCAGCAAGACCTTTGGACGAGACATCAGCGCACGGGCCATGGCCAACATCTGCTGCTCGCCGCCTGACATGGTGCCAGCCAATTGATCGCGACGCTCTTTCAAACGCGAAAAAATCGTGAACATCTTGTCGATGTCTGCCGAAATTCCAGCCTTGTCGTCACGGATGTAGGCACCCATGTGCAGATTCTCAAGAATCGTCATCCGGGTGAACACACCACGGCCTTCCGGCACCATGGCCAGACCTTGTCTCACCAGGTCCCAAGGCCCTTGGCCGCGAATGCTTTTGCCCAGGTACTCGATGTCTCCATCATTCAGGGGCAAGGAGCCGGTGATCGCCTTCATGGTTGTGGTTTTTCCGGCACCGTTGGAGCCGATCAAGGAAACCAGTTCACCTTCGTGGACTTCAAAATCCACGCCTTTGACAGCCTGAATACCGCCATACGCCACTTTGAGGCCGGAAACTTTGAGGAGAGTTTTTGTCATATCAGTGCCCGCTGGTGCCTAGGTAGGCTTCAATCACTTTTTCATTCTTCTGAACATCGGCCGGTGTGCCTTCGGCAATTTGCTTGCCGTAATCCAGCACGGTGACACGATCGCACAGACCCATAACCAATTTCACATCATGTTCGATGAGCAAAATGGTGCGGTTGTCATTGCGAATTTTGTCAATCAGCTCGCGCAGCATGACCTTTTCGGTCGCGTTCATGCCCGCGGCAGGCTCGTCCAAGGCAATCAACTGGGGGTCCGTGGCCAAGGCACGTGCAATTTCCAGACGCCGCTGGTCACCGTAGCTCAGGGTACGCGACTTGAACTCCGCCAAGTGGCCAATACCCACATACTCCAGCAATTCCTGAGCACGCTCAGTGATCGCTTTTTCTTCAGCTTTGAAACTACTGGTGCGAAAGATCGCGCCCAATATGCCAGAGCCGGTGCGAATGTGGCGCCCCACCATCACATTTTCCAGCGCGGTCATTTCAGCGAACAAACGAATGTTCTGAAAGGTTCGCGCAATGCCTGCCTTGGCAACTTCATGAACCGCTGTCGGCTGATAGGGTTTGCCGGCCAGGATGAAGCTACCACCGTCTGGCGTGTAGAGGCCGGTCAGCACGTTGAAGAAGGTAGTTTTACCGGCGCCGTTCGGGCCGATCAGGCCGTACACCTGGCCACGCTCGATTTTGATGCCCACATCGCTCAGGGCCTGCAGGCCACCGAAGCGTTTGGAGACGCCGGAGACGTTGAGTACTGTGTCTGTCATGTTCGTTCCATTACATTCTGTTGAGAGCAGCGCGCTGCGGTTTAAACCGGCGCACCGCTCTGCTGGTTATCACGCCTTGTTGGTTTCCAGGGCCTTGCCATGTTCAGGCGCAGGCCACAAGCCACGAGGACGCAGCAACATGACGGAGATCATGGCCAGACCAATCAACAACTGACGCAGAATCGACGCATCCAAACGACCGTCGGTCATGGATTGCAGCGGACCGGCCACATAACGCAGCACCTCCGGCAGGGATGCCAGCAAAATCGCACCCAAAATCACGCCGGGCAAATGTCCGATACCACCCAAAACCACCATGGCGACGATCATGACCGACTCCATCAAGCTAAAGGACTCTGGCGAGACGAAGCCCTGGAAGGAAGCGAACATCGCACCCGAGACACCACCAAAGGTGGCGCCCATGCCGAAGGCCATCAGCTTCAGGTTGCGGGTGTTGATGCCCATGGCCTTGGCGGCAATCTCGTCTTCACGAATGGCCATCCAGGCACGCCCGACACGGGATACCTGCAACCGGTGAGAAATGATCACACTGAAAACAGCCAGGAACAGGAACAGGTAGTAGTACAAGGACACGGAGGACACATCAAAACCAAACACCATCAGGTTTTGTCCGAAGTCCATCCCAAAGATGTGGAAAGAATCGATGGTGCCCAGGCCTTTGGGGCCGTTGGTGATGTTGATGGGGTGGTCCAGGTTGTTCATGAAAACACGAACGATTTCACCAAATCCCAGGGTCACGATCGCCAGGTAGTCACCGCGCAAGCGCAAGGTCGGCGCGCCCAGCAAGATCCCGAACAAGCCGGCCAATGCGGCCGAGAGTGGAATCACGATCCAGATCGGCATGTGCATGCCGTCGGGGAACATCGCTGCAATGGCGGGGAAGGTCTCAATCAGGTGAGGCGAACCCAGCAAGGCGTACATGTAAGCACCGAGGGCGAAAAACGCCACATAGCCCAAGTCCAGCAAGCCGGCATAACCCACCACAATGTTCAAGCCTAGGGACAGCAGAACATAGAGCAGGGCCATGTCAGCAATTCGGACCCAAGCATCGCCAAACCCCTGAAGAATCAAAGGCAGGACGAGAACACCCAGAGCCGCAAGGGCAAAGAGAAAAATATTCTTTTGTTGTTTCATGATGAGTATCCTTTAAGCGCGATCCGCCACGCGCTCGCCGAGCAAACCAGAGGGGCGCAATGTCAGCACAATGATCAACACGATAAACGCAAAGATGTCCTGGTAATTGCTGCCAAACACACCACCCGTCAGATCGCCGATATAACCGGCGCCCAAAGTTTCAATCAGGCCGAGCAAAATACCCCCTACCACGGCACCGCCGAGGTTGCCGATACCGCCCAACACCGCCGCGGTGAAGGCCTTGAGTCCGGGCAAGAAGCCCATGGTGTGGTGAGCGACGCCGTAGTTGGCAGCCCACATCACACCGGCAATCGCGGCCAACACGGCGCCAATCAGGAAGGTGGCAGAAATGACCATGTCAGGCTTGACACCCATCAAAGCGGCAACGCGGGGATTTTCCGCGGTGGCGCGCATGGCGCGACCCAGCTTCGTGTAATGCACCAGCCACATCAGAATGGCCAAGGACACTGCAGTGAGACTGAGAATCAGAACCTGTGTCGGAGATATGACAGCTCCACCCAACTCAAACGGAGTCGTGGGCAGCATTGCAGGAAACGACTTGTAGTTGGGCTTCCAGATCACCATGGCAACGGCTTGCAAGAAGATCGACATACCAATGGCCGTGATAAGGGGTGCCAACCGGGGGCTGTTGCGCAACGGTCGGTAGGCCAACTTCTCGATCACGAAGTTCAATGTGGCTGCGACCACGCAGGCAATGATCAAGGACAAAAAGAGAATTAACCAGCTCGGAATACCCGGCATGGCGTCCTTCATCAAGCCAATGATGCTCCAGCTGGTCAGTGCGCCGATCATCAAAACTTCACCGTGGGCGAAGTTGATGAGGCCAATGATGCCGTACACCATGGTGTAGCCTAGGGCGACAAGGGCATACATGCTGCCCAACACCAGACCATTGATGATCTGCTGCAAGAAAATATCCATAAACTTCTCCGATTTTTGATCAATCCACCCACCGCCTGAATGATGACAGTTGAATTGACCGTTTGGGCTCTACCAGGATTCAAGCAATAACTTTGCCAACGTCAAACCGTCGGCAAATGAGTGGACGGGATTGTATCGAAGGGGGGTCCTCCCGCACCGTCGTCAAGACGTGGGTTTTCCCTCATTCATCACTTATTACCGCTCTCAATAAGGCTCGCTAATAGAAGCTTTTGAGCCGGTCGCTCAACGGATCTGGCTTTGTCGGACCATTGGAACCAACCTCTCTGTCACTCCAATCAAAAGGGGCAAAGAAGTCGCCGAACTTTGGCCGCCCCGAGATTGCTTTGAGCTGATGAGAACAACACAATGAACGCCTAGACGGCATCTCGATGGGAAGCATCTGCATCTGGACGGAGTTCTGAAAAGAATTCAATTAAAAATTCAGTCGGCGCCCTTACTAAACAGCTGCATGGCGCTACTAAATGAGTAGCGCTTCTCGTTTATTCCCTGCACCAACAAGCGAGCGGGAGCGGCCTAGTCTTTCTAGCCAGACGCGCTCACGCAGCAAAAATTCAATTTGTGGTGCCGGAAATGCCCCAAAGTGGGGCGTCCAAGGCGCTGCGACTTGATTCGAAGTCAGCTCGCCTCCCCGGCTCATCCACCCATGAAGGGTCAAACTGCCACGTGGTCCAAGGCTTGGTGCAGGTCTGCCAAGACATCTTTAATGTCTTCCAATCCGATGGACAAGCGAACCAAACCTTCCGGGATACCAGAGGCGGCGCGCTCTTCCGGGGTGTAGGTGGAGTGCGTCATGCTGGCGGGGTGCTGCGCCAGCGTTTCAGCATCGCCCAGGCTGACTGCTCGCGTCACCAGTTTCAAGGCATTCATGAATCGAACGCCAGCGTCGAGGCCGCCTTTCAGCTCAAACGCGACCATGCCGCCAAATTGACGCATCTGACGCTTCGCCAATTCATGCTGCGGGCAGCTGGGCAACCCTGGAAAATGCACCACAGCGGTGGCGCCATGCTGCTCCAGCATCTCTGCTACCACCTGAGCACTCTGGCAATGGCGATCCATGCGCAAGGTCAATGTTTTCAGTCCCCGCATCACCAGATGGGCGTCTTGCGCTGACATCACCGCCCCAGTCATGTCTTTCAGGCCAAACAGGCGTACCTTCAATGCCAACTCAATATCGGAAAAAATGGCAGCCCCTGCGGTCAAGTCGCCATGCCCGCCCAGGTACTTGGTCATGGAGTGCACGCTCACATCGGCCCCCAACAACAACGGCTGCTGCAAATAAGGCGTGCAATAGGTGTTGTCCACCACCACCTTCGCGCCGCCGGCATGTGCAATTGCTGCGACGGCCGCAATGTCGACGAGGCGCATATTGGGGTTGGCGGGCGTTTCAAAATAGACCACCCTTGTTTTTGGCCCGATGGCCGCTGCCACATTCGCCGGATCTGTCATGTCCACGTGGTGAACGGTGACGCCAAACCGGGTCAAACCATGATTCAAGAACGCGTAGGTGCAACCATAGAGCGTCATGTCGGCCAGCACCTCATCACCCTGTTCCAGCATGGACCACAGGGTTGCTGTGATGGCCCCCATGCCGGAACCGAACACCACTGCACCAGCACCCTCCTCCAGGCTGGCAAGACGCCCTTCCAGCAAAGCCAGGGTTGGATTGGCAATGCGGGTGTAGAAGTAACCCGCCTCTTCACCAGCGAAGCAGCGCGAACCGTAGGCGACATCTGGAAACGAGTAAGTCGAAGACGTATAGATGGGGGGAACCAAAGCACCTTTGTTCTCCGCCGGGTTGTACCCGAAGTGAATGGCGCGGGTACTGAAGCCGCTGTTGCTTGATTTGAAGGTCGTCATGAAATAGTCTCGCTGTAATTTTGAGGGGTGAGGTCACAGCATTTAAACCGAGTCACTCTCGACCACGGTGGTATGTGCCATGCCACTGCTACTCCGCTAGGTGGTGCGGTTAGCGGGTCGATTTGAGTTTGATTTGTCGTTAACTTCCCAAAGCAGTGACTGCCGCACTTCTATCGAAAAATTTTGATCCCAAATCAGGCAAATAATTTACTCATCAGCACAGCAAAAATGACAAAAAATAGAATATTCAACCCAATAAAATACAAAAACTGGAAAATAATTTCCAAGGAAGATTTAAAGCTCGAAAATACCGACCGGCAATTGCTGGATGCCTTGCAAAAAGATGGAAGAACCACTATCGGCGACCTGGCTGAACGAGTGTCCTTATCGCAATCGCCCTGTTGGCGCCGGGTCCGTCACTTGGAGGAAAGCGGTGTCATCGCTGGCTATCACGCCCGGCTAGATCGAAAGCTGTTGGGGTATGGCGTACTGGGATTTGTGCACCTGGCGATGCACGATCACACGCCCGATATGGCCGCAGCCTTTGAGCGCGAAGTAGTGGCCCTGCCCCAGGTACTAGCCTGCCACAACCTGTCAGGTCGTTATGACTATCAACTGGAGGTAGTAGCGCAGGACTTGGAGTTGTTCGCCGAATTTGTACGAGGCAACATTCGCGGCTTGCCGGGGGTCAGAGAAATCTCAACCAGCTTTTCACTGAAAGAAGTCAAACGCTCGATTGCGCTTCCGGTTCAGTGAGTCACACTCACCCTATAGTCGCAGCTCAAGTCAATTGCGTGCGCCGTCCGAGTCAGTTAGCGCTTGGTAGCCACCGACCGGATCGGTTGACCACGGCGCAGCATACAGGGAGGGCGCGTACAGGGACGGACGAAATTCCACCTCATCATCCCCTCGATCACCCAGTGCCAGGCGTTCCAACTCCTGCGCCGGAATCGGCAAGGAGAACAGGAAGCCTTGAAGCTCATCGCACCCCATGGCCACCAGAAGTTCGCGCTGTCCGACAGTCTCTACACCTTCCGCCACAACACGCAAACCCAGCGCCCTGGCCATATCAACAATCGACTTGACGATGAAACGGGCATCTTCACTGTCTTCAAGGTCCGACACAAAAGCACGGTCGATCTTCAACTCAGCCGCCGGCAATTTCCGCAATGCGCCCAAGCTCGAATAGCCGGTACCGAAATCATCGATCGACACGTGAAAGCCTGCCAGGCGCATTTTGTCAAAGGTTCGCTGTGTGACTCGGGTGTCTTCCATGGCCACCGAATCGGTAATTTCACAGGTGAATCGCCCGGGTTGAATGTGGTGACGCTTTAGAGCCGCCTCGATCCGATCTACCAAGTCGTCTTCGCGCACTTGATAGCCAGAAAATTAACTGCCACCCGCATACGCAAGCCCCGCTCCCTCCACCGCGCGGCCGTTAGACAGGCCTCTTCCAGCACCCAGTTTCCGATGGCGCTGATTAATCCGTAACGCTCTGCCAACGGAATGAAAATATCGGGGCTCACAATGCCGCGCTCGGGATGATGCCAGCGCAACAACGCTTCAGCCGCGGTCACCTGAAGACTGAGCGCATCCATCTTGGGTTGGAAATAAAGTTCAAACTGGTTCAACTCGAGCGCTTGACGCAAGTCGTTCACCAACATCGTCTGCTCTCGAACTTCAACGCCCATCTTGAGGTCATACAGACAAAACCCGCCCCCACCATTGGACTTGATGCTGCGCATGGCCAGCGCGGCATACCCCACCAATTTGCCCAAAGCGCCGTGCTCTGGATAGCAGGCGATACCTATCGACGCGCTTAACTGTGTTTTGGTGGATTCCACCTGAAATGGGTCACCGAGAATTTCAATCACTCGCTTGGCGGCGGATAAACCGGTGGCGACACTGCCATTGACGATGATGGCAAATTCGCCGGCCGAGATATGACAAATCGCCGCTTTGGCGCCTGCTCTCTCGCTTAACCGCAAGGACACTGCTTGAAGTAGTTCATCGCCGACTGCGTGCCCAAATGCGTCGTTCAACAGCCCGAAGTTATCCAAAGCAAGATAGAGGACGCAAAATGCCCCGCCACGGCGTTCAACCTTGTCGCCACCCCGGGTCAGGATGGCGTCAAAGCTCGCTCGGGACAACAATCCCATCGCCGCGTCGTGCCCTACTACCGGCTCCGACTGGCTTTTTGAGGCGACATTCAGTGCTGCCACCAACGCAATGTTGCGCTGGCGCTCACGAAAGTAAAGTCCTACCACGAGAACAACCAGGAACGTGCTAACAGCTGCTATTGCAATTGACGTATCCATCAGATTTCCAATGTAGCCTTTCACCGCAACCAAGGGCATCTCGCGGCCCCAAACGGCCTGATCAATTCACCGATGCAGCAGGCCAAAAAGAAGGGGGACGGGGCAGCAAATACTAACCCACCTCTCAAAGGCATTGTCGAATTTATCCACCGACCCACACATTCAATTTAAAGACTGTTTCACCCCTGTTGGGCGGCAGGGCGAGGACAGGTGTTGCACAAGGCGTTGTCTCACCGGTTTCGCTACACCGAATTTGTTCATCTCCGCTGTATTTTCAGCCATTGCGACTTCCGCACCCAGCCTCGCCGACTAACAGAAACCGGTTGACAAACAGGTGAAATTAATTTGCCGCGACAACTTCCACTGCGTTGTCGTACACGTCGACGCGCTTGTCATACAAGGGAATCGTAGTGCCATTGACCCGGTTACTAACCAGCTTGGCCAAGTCAACATCCGCAATCACAATTTGCTCCATGTTGGGTACGCCTTCAGCGGCAATTCCGTCGCGTGCAAACGGAAAATCAGATGGTGTGATGACGGCAGCTTGGCCAAAATGAAGACCCAGTCCTTCTACGGCCAAATTCCCCACGGTACCTGTCACTGCCACGTAGACCTGATTTTCAATGGCACGGGCATGGCAGCAATAGCGAACTCGCCAGAAACCCTGTCGGTCATCCGTGCAAGAAGGCACAAAAATAATATCTGCGCCCTGCTCACACACCATGCGCGACAACTCTGGAAACTCAATGTCATAGCAGATCAATATGGCGATTCGGCCATAGGTAGTGTCAAACACGCGCAGGTTGTGACCCGGATCGCCTTTCCATTTCTCCTTCTCCCACCGAGTCAGGTGAATCTTGTCCTGGGTGAACACTTTGCCCTCAGGAGAGAACAAGTAAGCAGTATTCATCAACTTGCCGTCTGTGATGGTCGGGTGGCTACCGCCAATGATGTAAACGCCCCATTGCGCCGAAAGTTCACTAAACAAGGCTACATAGCGCTCCGTGTAGTCGCTCATGTCGCGAACTGCTTTACGCAGATCGCTGGTATCCATGAAAGACAACAACTGGGTCGTGAATATCTCGGGAAACATGACAAATTGAGGTTTGTAGTCTCCGGCCGCCTTCATGACAAATCGCACCTGATTCTCAAAATCATCCCAACTGTCAATGGCACGCAGCAAATACTGCACGGCGGCAATGCGGACAATGCCCTGGCTGGGTTGAAACGTAGGTTGCATTGGCTGAACAATTTCGGTCATGGCTGAAACTCCGTGAGGGATGAAGAAGCGATTTGAAGCGCCGTTTGGCGTGTGGGGTCATAGGTCGGATTGACCCAGGCAATCAGGGATGCCTGGCCGCAGGAATCGTCATCCTCTGGCAAGTAGTCGCTCATGATGCCGCAGAAATGGAATCCCTCCCGCAATTGAAAACTCAACACGGGGTCAACAAGGTCACCCCACAGCACCTTTTTGACGTACAGCTCTACAGACATCAAGTGCGATACCGCTCGGTAACCCGGCAATCTGCCACACGCGGTGATGCGTCGAAGATTCAAATGCCGACACAACTGGCGACGACCTTCATACAAGGTGTGGCCGACCCGCTGTCCACGCAAACCAGGGTCCACAAAGACCTCTGCGCCATACAAAGTAAAACCGTCGGGATTGTGCGTACTGAAAGTGCCTGCAGCCGTAATTTCACACCAAGTATGCTCGTCCGCCCATTCATCCCACAAAATCACCAGGGAACTGGCACAACCCACAATGTGTTGGTCCATTTCGGCAATTAGCTGACCTTCAGGAAAAATTTCCAATTGGTTGGCCAGATGGTCACGCCGCCACGGTGTAATAGTGGGGTAAACCCGTTTTTGAAGCTGAAGCAAGGCATCAACATCGCCGGGTTTCGTCGCTCGAACAGTCACTTTTTTCATGTCGGAATTATCCGTTGAGTCAAGCCTAACTCACCGACTCCTCTCGCCTGAAACACCCCTAAAAGCGACACTTGGCATCTACTTCTTGTTGGCTTCGTCATCCAGTGTCTTCAGATAGGCGAGCTTCTCGGCAATCTTGACCTCAAGGCCTCTGGGAGCGGGCTTGTACCAACCCGGTTGACCGATTCCATCAGGCAGGTAGGTCTCTCCCGCAGCATATGCGCTTGGCTCATCATGGGCATAGCGGTATTCATGGCCGTAGCCCAACTCCTTCATCAGCTTGGTGGGGGCATTGCGAAGGTGAACCGGAACCTCCCGGCTTTTGTCCTGCTTTACAAAGGCGCGTGCCTTGTTGTAAGCCATGTAACCCGCATTGCTTTTGGCAGCAATGGCCAGATAGATCACGGCTTGCCCTAGTGCCAGCTCACCTTCGGGACTCCCCAAACGCTCAAAAGTTAATGCTGCATCGTTGGCAATCTGCATGGCTCGGGGGTCAGCAAGCCCAATGTCTTCCCAAGCCATGCGAACAATGCGTCGCGACAGATACCGGGGATCGGCGCCTCCATCCAGCATTCTCGAGAGCCAGTAAAGCGCGGCATCGGGGTTTGATCCGCGAACAGATTTATGCAAGGCGGAGATCTGGTCGTAGAAGTTGTCGCCCCCTTTGTCAAACCGCCGTGAATTCTGAGTGAGCGCATTTTGAATGAACTCCGCATTGATATCGGTGACTCCCGCAGAACCTGCCGCTGTGCCGCACTGCTCCAGCAAGTTCAGCAACCGTCTGGCGTCTCCATCGGCATAGCCAACAAGCGTTTCGATGGACAACTCATCAAAAGTCAGATGTCCCAGCACCCCTTCCTGGGCCCTCGCAAGCAATTGCTTTAACTCATCGTCAGTCAATGATTTCAGAACATAGACCTGCGAGCGAGACAACAACGCCGAGTTAACTTCGAAGGACGGGTTCTCAGTCGTCGCACCAATAAAGGTCACCAGCCCCGACTCCGCATAGGGGAGCAAGGCATCTTGTTGCGACTTGTTGAATCTGTGAATCTCGTCCACGAACAGAATCGTGTGCTTGCCTTGGGACAGATTTTGCTGGGCTTGCTCCATTGCGGCACGAATGTCTTTGACCCCAGAGAACACGGCCGAAAGCGCAATGAACTCACAAGCAAAGGCCTTGGCGGTCAATCTGGCCAAAGTAGTTTTACCCACCCCCGGCGGGCCCCACAAAATCATGGAGTGAGGTTTGCCAGATTGGAAGGCGAGCTTGAGAGGCTTACCCTCTCCGAGTAAGTGGGATTGTCCAATCACCTCATCCAGCACCTTCGGCCGAAGGGCCTCAGCCAGGGGCGGCGTGGGCTTTCTTTCGAACAGGTCAGCCATGGTGAACCCGCCCAAAAATCGTGAAGTTCTTGGGTTGACCGCTTATCTGTACCGAACAAACGATACAAAATTTAGCCTTGGCGCCCGGTTTACTCAACATCAAAGAGGGGTTTGTCATAGGTTTCCGCGAAGCTGGCTTGGCACGTGCGGCTCAGCGGATTGAGCCGGAGCAGTATGAGCGCCGCCAGTTCAACCGCATGCGAGCGCTGCATTGCACTGCGTTACTGCCGAATCACATCCGTGCCCGCCGGTGGTTTGAATTGAAAGGATTCGGGCGCGAGGGAGGGATTGACCTCCACCTTGCTGAAAGTCAGCAATGAGCGCTGCCCAAAGCTGTCCAAAATCTCCAGCGCCGCCAGCTCAGCGGTTTTTCCAGTGGTTTTGAAGCCGACCCGAACGGTGTCCAACTGGCCATCTTTTGACTTCGGCGTCGCAGCCACCCACTGCAAACCATCTTTGTTCGGCGCATTGGCCAGAGTGAAATCAGCCTGAAGTGCTTTTAAATCAGGCGCTGCGGCAATCAACGCCGCTGGCGTGGAGCCCAGCACTTGCGTCTGTTTGCGGGCGGTGGCCTGATTCAAGTCGACATCAAACAGCCACAGGGTCTGGCCGTCTGCCACGATGCTTTGCGCAAATGGCTTGATGTAAATGAACTTGAATCGATTGGGGCGCGAAAACTCGAACGTGCCACTGGACGTCTTGACGCGGGGCGATTGACCGTCTTTGGGCGGGGCGCTGACCACTTGAGTGAATTCGGCCCGACCGGTTTTGACGGTTGAGACAAACAATTCCAAGCTCTCCAGGCCTCCAGCCCAGGCGAAACCTGCGCAAGACGCTATCAAACCAATAGCAAATAAAACCTTCTTCATTCAATTCCTTATCATTCAGCGCGTACAGGCACCAAGATTTCACGCTGTCCACTGCTGCTCATGGAGCTGACCAAACCAGCGTTTTCCATGTCTTCAACCAGTCGCGCGGCCCGGTTGTAACCAATCTTCAGGTGACGTTGAACCAGCGAGATGCTGGCCTTGCGGTTTTTCAACACGACTTCGACCGCCTGGTCGTACATCGGATCTTTTTCGCCAACCGGATCTCCATTGAGATCACTTTCGCCGTCCACAGTTCCACCTTCCAGCAGCCCTTCAACATAATTGGGCGCGCCCTGCGACTTCAAATAGCTCACCACCCGGTGCACCTCTTCGTCGCTGACGAAGGCACCATGCACCCGAATGGGCAAACCCGTGCCGCTGGCCATGTACAGCATGTCACCCATGCCCAGCAGGGCCTCGGCCCCCATCTGGTCCAGAATGGTCCGGCTGTCGATCTTGCTGCTGACCTGAAAGGCGATACGGGTTGGAATATTGGCCTTGATCAGGCCTGTGATCACGTCCACGCTGGGTCGCTGTGTGGCCAAAATCAAGTGGATACCGGCAGCGCGCGCCTTCTGGGCCAGCCGGGCAATCAATTCTTCAATTTTCTTGCCCACGACCATCATCAGGTCAGCCAACTCGTCAATCACCACAACGATGTGGGGCAAACGGTCCAGGGGTTCAGGCGACTCGGGCGTCAAACTGAACGGGTTGCCAATGTGCTCACCCCGCGCCTTGGCATCGTCAATTTTGACGTTGTAACCTGCCAGGTTCCGGACACCCATCTTGCTTAGCAGCTTGTAGCGGCGTTCCATCTCGGCCACACACCAGGTCAAGCCATGTGCCGCCTGGCGCATATCGGTCACCACCGGCGCCAGCAGATGGGGAATGCCCTCGTACACAGACATCTCCAGCATCTTGGGGTCAATCATCAGCAAGCGAACATCCGCTGCGTCGGCCTTGTACAGCAGACTCAAAATCATGGCATTGATACCCACTGATTTACCGGAACCAGTCGTTCCAGCGACCAGCACATGGGGCATCTTGGCCAGGTCAGCGACGACCGGGTTTCCGACAATGTCTTTGCCCAAGCCCATGGTCAGGAGCGACTTTGCGCCGTGGTACACCTGCGAACCCAAGATCTCAGACAAACGGATCGACTGCCGCTTGGCATTGGGCAGCTCCAAGGCCATGTAGTTTTTGCCCGGAATCGTCTCGACCACCCGAATCGAGACCAAACTCAACGAGCGGGCCAAATCTTTGGCCAGCCCGACAATTTGCGAACCCTTCACGCCCGTCGCGGGTTCAATCTCATAACGGGTAATCACCGGGCCCGGTTGGGCCAACACAACCCTTACCTCGACACCAAAATCCTTGAGCTTCTTCTCAATCATCCGGCTGGTCATCTCCAGCGTCTCTGGGGCGACGGTTTCCTGACGCTCCAGTGCACTGTCCAGCAAGGCAACCTGCGGCAACTTGCTGTCTGGCATCTCCGTGAACAAGGGCTTTTGCCGCTCTTTGGCAACGCGGTCGCTCCTGGGCACCTCTGCCAAAACTGGCTCGATCACCATGGGCTCGGGGTGATGAACGGCGATATCCTCCCGCTCAACCGTGACCACTTTTGCACGCGCACGCGCCGCTTTGCGGCCCAAGGCCATGTCTTGGGCGACTTCACGCTTGTTGCGCCGGGAATCCACCTGAAAGTACAGCCAGCCGCCCAAGCGCTCGGCCACCTGCGCCCAAGAAAAGCGAAACACCATTGAAGCGCCCAAAACACCTAATGCGATCGCCATCAATCCGGAGCCGGAAAACCCGAGCCACTTGATACTTAATGGCCCCAATAAATACCCGGCGATTCCGCCCCCATGGCCGGGCAAGCGGGCCTCAAGGCTGTAGAAACGGGTCCACTCCAACGTTGTGCTCGCGGCCAATAGCAGCAACAAACCCAGCCAAAAAGCCACGCGCGCCGGCAAATAGCGAGCAGGAAGCGATGGCACCGCTTCTTGCTTGGGCAAGATCAACTCGCGAGAGCGCAGCCAGCGAGCCAAGCTGGACAACCAGACGCGAACACCAGCGGCGAGGCACCACCAGACGGAAAACCCCAGCGCGAAATAGCTGGCATCGGCCAACCACGCCCCGAGCCAACCGGCACGATTCATTGGCGCGCCAACACTGCCCGATGTCGACCACGCCACATCAGTGGCCGAATAGGTGACCATCGACACAATCCAGAAACCAAGCGCAAGCAGGCCCGCTAAAAGCAGGACTTCATCTGCAAACCGCGTCCATCCGGAGCGAACAGTGGCGTTGGTGGTGCGCGAAGAATTGAGTGTGTTGAATGAATAAGTCATGAAACGGGTGTGAGTGGAGGCCTGGCTTTGTCAGTGGGAGCTCTCGCATCACCGGGGTGATGCCCGCCTTTCAGTCAGAGTGATGAAGCCCCCCTCGCCGGTTTCAATGAAGCCCTGCTCCTCAAAGTCGCGCATCACACGACTGACCATTTCACGTGATGCGCCCACCATTTTGGCGATGTCCTGACGTGACATTTTTTCGCGAATGACCAATTGATGATCCCCCTCTGGCACCGCATAACCCATGAGCACCTTGGCGACCCGCCCGTACACATTCAAAAGCGCCAGAGAGCCAATCTTTTCATTGGCCTGGCGCAGTCTCAAAACCAGGCCCCGCATTACCGCCTGAGCCATGGACACATTTTGGTTGAGGCAACGCTCAAACTCGGCGCGCCCCAAAATCAGGACGTCCGTCTGGATCTCGGCCACCACACTTGCCGAGTGTGGCTCGTTGTCAATCAGACTCATCTCGCCCACATAATCACCCGGCCTTAAGGTGGCCAAAATAACCTCGCGTGATTGCCGATCAGTCATCACGACGCGCGCCCGCCCGGCCAAAATCAAAAATAATGAGTGTGCTTGCTCACCTTGCTCAACAATGGTTTCACCACGCTTAAAGCGTTGTTTTCCCACGGCTCCCGACAGGAGGATGCCTTGGTCTGACGTAATCATCGTGAAAAGCGGCACACGACGGATCAACTCTGCATTACTCAACATTGACATTCCAATTCCCTATTCCCGGTTTCCCATGCCCAGTCCGGCAAGCATCGATGGGTTTCTTACAATTGATGAATTCACCAACGAGTTATTCAACTCTGAGAGTGGGCGTTATTGATTTTCTACTCGGCGCCTCGAACTGTACACGGCAGCATTCATTTATTACAAAAGGTATTCAAGATGTCAAACACCAGACACGCTCGGGTCTTAGTTTTGGGCTCGGGCCCCGCTGGCTACACTGCGGCGATCTATGCCGCTCGCGCCAACCTTAACCCATTGCTCATCACTGGCATTGCGCAAGGCGGCCAGTTGATGACCACGACAGACGTCGACAATTGGCCTGCCGATGTCGATGGCGTGCAAGGCCCAGAGTTGATGCAACGCTTTCAAGCCCACGCTGAACGGTTTAAAACCGAAATCGTGTTCGACCACATCCACACCGTTGATTTCAGTCAGCGACCCTACAAATTGACTGGCGACGCTGGTGAGTACACCTGCGACTCACTCATCATCTCAACAGGGGCGTCTGCCAAATACTTGGGATTGCCCTCTGAGACTGCGTTCATGGGGCGTGGTGTTTCCGGCTGCGCCACCTGTGATGGATTTTTCTACCGAGAACAGGTTTGCTGCGTAGTTGGCGGGGGCAACACCGCCGTTGAGGAAGCTCTGTACCTGTCTAATATTGCCAGTAAAGTTATTCTGATTCACCGCCGTGACAAGTTCAAGGCTGAGCCGATATTGGTTGATAAATTAATGGCCAAGGTTGCGGCCGGCAAGATTGAGCTCAAAACATTTTTCACCCTGGACGAGGTACTTGGCGATCAAAGTGGCGTGACCGGCGTCAGGATCAAGAGCGTTGACACCGGCGTCACGGAGGATCTGACCCTAAAAGGGTGCTTTATTGCCATCGGGCACTCCCCCAACACCGACATTTTCCAAGGTCAGCTTGACATGGCTGGTGGCTACATCGTGACCCACGGGGGGCTGAAAGGGTTTGCCACACAAACCAGTGCCCCGGGCATCTTCGCCGCAGGCGACGTCCAGGATCACGTCTATCGACAAGCCATTACCAGCGCAGGGACCGGTTGTATGGCAGCGTTGGACGCACAGCGATTCCTGGAACAGGACTGAACTGATCGCGCCCGCTTGATCTGGCAAAGCCCGCTATAATGACGGGCTTTGCTGTATTAGACCCGTGAGGGCCAGACTGCGGCGACGGGGTTACCGCCACCCTTTTTATTGGCGAGGTGAGGCCGGGCAAGATCCCACGCGTTTGTGCAAACAAACCGTTTTTGAAAGTGCCGGCCGTTAAGAAGTATCGGAGTGTCCACATGGCACGCGTATGTGTAGTTACGGGCAAAGGCCCCATGGTCGGAAACAATGTTTCCCACGCCAACAACAAAACCAAGCGCCGGTTCCTGCCGAACCTGCAATACCGTCGTTTTTGGGTCGAAACCGAAAATCGTTGGATTCGCCTTCGCATCTCTAACGCTGGTTTGCGTTTGATCGACAAAAACGGCATTGACGTTGTGCTCGCAGATTTGCGCGCACGTGGCCAAGCATAAGGAGAACGACCATGGCAACCAAAGGCGGACGCGAAAAAATCAAGCTGGAATCCACAGCTGGCACCGGTCACTTTTACACGACCGACAAAAACAAGAAAACCATGCCCGAGAAAATGCTGATCAAGAAATTTGATCCAAAAGCTCGCAAGCACGTGGACTACAAAGAAATGAAACTGAAGTAATTCAGCGTCATCAATAAAAAAACCCGCCTTCAGCGGGTTTTTTTTATGCTCGACCTCATTCACGGAGGAATTTGAAGCTCTCATTTCTAAGCAACGAAGCAACGTTGAACGCGAGAAAATCACATTGATCCAAAAAAACAAAAGCCCGCTTTCGCGGGCTTTTACCTGGGGAGAGGCGACTAACGCCGCGTCCGCGTCCTGTTACGCATGGGCTGCGCGAAGACGAAGTGAAAACTCTTGCAGAACGGCAATGCCGCTCGCCTCAGCGCGATGACACCACGCCTGCAGGTCCATCGTCAATTGCTCTCGCGTATGAGACCGGCTTAACCACATCTGCCTCAGTTCTTCACGCATCACAACCATCTTGTCCAGTACCGGCGACGCCGCTCTCGCCTCGACCAACTGAGCAACCACCGCAGCAGGAACTTTATCGGCATCACGGTGCAGCCAGCGCCGAGCCGCCTTAATAACGTTTGCATCGGCGCGGCGCGCCTTCAGTGCTTGCAACTCTTCCCTGAAAGCACGACGCATGTCTAAAGCATAGCCGGCCATGATTTCATAACGATTGGCAATTAGAGCTTCCAACGTCTTTTCGTCCGCCTGTGGGCGCAATTTGCCCAACGCCAACTTGGGCGGGGTTTTCTTTACTGCCGCAAGTCCAACACTCTGCATCAGGGTGATGTACATCCAACCGATGTCGAATTCAAATGGTTTGACTGACAGTTTGGCGGAGGTGGGATAGGTGTGGTGATTGTTGTGCAACTCCTCACCGGCAATCAAAATCCCCCAGGGAGATATATTGGTACTCGCGTCTGCGGCTTCGAAATTACGATACCCCCAATAATGAGCAGCCCCGTTAATGATGCCGGCAGCCATAATCGGGGTCCAAGCCATTTGAACAGCCCAAACTGTAAGTCCAGCCGCACCAAACAATGCAACGTTGATGATCAACATCAAAACAACCCCTTGCCAAGACAGGCCGGTGTAGATTTTTCGCTCCATCCAGTCGTCTGGCGTGCCATGTCCAAAACGTGCCATGGTCTCCATGTTTTTGGACTCAGCTCGGTACAGCTCTGCTCCCTGAAGCAATACAGTTTTGATTCCATGCACATGAGGGCTATGCGGATCTTCAGACTTCTCACACTTGGCGTGGTGCTTGCGGTGAATAGCTGTCCACTCTTTGGTCACTTGGCCCGTGGTTAACCAAAGCCAAAATCTGAAAAAGTGAGACGCAATTGGATGTAAATCCAAAGACCGATGGGCCTGGTGACGATGCAGGTACACGGTGACGCTGATCATCGTGACATGCGTAACGACCAATGTGAACAACACAATTTGCCACCATGACAAACGCCAAGCCCCATGGGTAAGCCAATCCAGCACCGAATTCACAATGTTCCAATCGGATAAGTACATAAAGTAAAAATCTCTCAACGACGTATTGATATTTAACAACTGCGAACAACGCAGCACATAGACTTTGTCAGTTTACGACCGATCGGCCATAGACGCTGCTTAATTTATGAGCAAGTCCTCTGTACTGTAAGGTCATTTCACCCGTTAGGTCTTTTGCCAAACGGCGGCAAAGAAACCGTCGGTCTGGTGACGATGTGGCCATAGCCGAAGGAATCGCTGCCCATCTTCACCGCCGCTGCACAAAGTGGGCGCGCCCTCAACCTTCAAATCGTTGAGTATTTCTCCCGCATTGAGTACCGTGAACTCTTTATTGAGCTCAGTGAATGCCTCCGCGATAGACTCATTCTCCTGTGGCAAGACGCTACAAGTTGCATAAACCAATCGCCCACCCGATTTCAGCAATCGCGCGGCGCTCTGCAGAATGGATGTTTGTTTGACGACCATTTCCTGCACTCCTTCTGGCGTCTGACGCCATTTAAGGTCCGGATTGCGTCGCAATGTCCCCAAGCCCGTACACGGCGCATCAACCAACACCCGGTCGATTTTCCCGGACAAGCGCTTGATTCGGTCATCGCGCTCATGGGCAATCGCCGCGGGGTGAACATTGGACAAACCACTTCGGGCTTGTCTGGATTTAAAAGAATCAAGCCTGCCCGCGGAGGTGTCAAACGCATACAGGCGACCGGTACTGCGCATTGCCGCGCCAATGGCCAGGGTCTTGCCTCCAGCACCCGCACAGAAGTCAACCACCATTTCACCTCGTTTGGCGTCAAGCAACATCGCCAACAATTGAGAACCCTCGTCTTGAACCTCGATGGCTCCGCGGGTAAACGCATCGGTCTTGTTCAAGGCAGGCCTACCGGCAATGCGCAGTCCCCAAGGAGAAAACGGTGTTGGCAGGGCCTTGATACCCAGTTGTGCCAATTCTTTTTGTACATCTGCTCGCTTGGAATTCAGGGCATTCACGCGCAAGTCCAAGCCGGCGCCTTTGTTGAAGCTTTCAACCAGTGCCCAGAACTCATCACCTAACTGATCTTTGAGTGGCTGGACTAACCAATCGGGCAAATTGTGACGGTGACGTTCCATCAGATCCGCCACATTCACTTTCTCACATTGATCCAGCCAAATGATCTCCTGCTCAGACAATGCACTGCGCAAGAAATCGCCTGGGCCGTAAAAACCCAAAATAGCCAACCGTCGCTCCTTGGGACCGGAGCCGGAAGGCGAAAAATGGTCAAACAACTGTTTTTTTCTCAGCACGGTGTAAACCGTCTCAGCGAGCGTTGCGCGCTCGCGAGGCCCAAGACCCCGGTGGTCTCGGAAAAACCGCGACACGATAGCGTCGGCGGGATGATCAAATTTGAGAGTAAGTCGGACGAGTTCGGAACAAACGTCGAGAAGGGCTTTAGGATGCATAGCTTTGGATTGTCCCATGTCTGATGAAACTCTTCCGCCTTTGATCGAAACTCGAAAGGGCAAGTACCGTCACTACAAAAATCTGCCGTACGAAGTTATAGGAACGGTCCGTCACAGCGAGACACTAGAACCGATGACACTCTACCGCGCCTTGTACGGAGATCAAGGGCTTTGGGTGCGCCCTGCCGCCATGTTCAATGAGTCCATTGCCATCGACGGGGCGCTGGTGCCACGCTTTACCTGGATTTCTGACTAATCACCAAGATGACCAGACTGTCCCCCGCAAGCGCCACTTCCGCATAACACCAATCAATTTCGCAAGAAACTAATAATGTGGCGGCAAGTCATCGCCGAGCTGGCGATCATTGCCACGAACCCCATCTGCGTGAGATTGCTGCAATCGGGCCACTTCTCTTATGAGTGCATCAATTTGGGTCTGCTGGCGCACGACCACCTGGTTCAATTGATCCATCAAGTCCTCACCAAAACTGGCTTTCACTTCCAGTTCGGTGAGGCGCTTATCAACAATACGAATGCTTTCCATAACCCATTAGTTTATCCGCCCCAGCTTTTTTGGCGACAGCTAAAAATGAAAAAGCTATGGCTAAGTGTCGCGTCCCGTGTGATCATGTTCCCGTCCGCAGCTGGCCCTTATTCAAAGCTCGCCAGTTGATGCGGGGCGTGATTGCGTCCTTACAAGGAGAGAAGACGTCATGAGTCAAGTCCATCCCTGCGCCCGAACCACCCCTCGCACACGCGCTGAGATAAGGACCTCGCCCGCTGGTGCCAGTGCGCTGGCCGACCGATACAACATCACGCCCGCCACCGCTCGCAAGTGGAAAGAGCGCGAAGATTCAGAGGATCGCTCCCACCGCCCGCGTACGCTGAAGACGACGCTCAGTCCAGCGCAGGAGCAACTTGTTGTCGAGCTTCGGCGCACAGTTCTACTGCCCCTGGACGACCTGCTGGCGATCACCCGCGAGTTCATCAATGCCGCTGTTTCACGCTCAGGCTTGGACCGTTGTTTGCGCCGCCATGGCGTCTCCGATCTGAAAGGCCTGCTGCCACAAGTTGAGGGGGAGCCTGCGCCACTGAAAACCTTCAAGGACTACGAGCCTGGATTCATACACATTGACAGCAAGTACCTGCCGCAGATGCCTGATGAGACGAAGAGGCGCTACCTCTTTGTGGCCATTGATCGAGCGACACGGTGGGTCTATTTCCACATTTACAACGACCAGACTGACGTCAGCAGTACCGATTTTTTGTGCCGGTTGAGAAAAGTCTCGCCCATGAGAATTCAAAAGATTCTGACTGACAACGGAAGTCAATTTACCGACCGTTTTACAGCCAAGAGCAAACAAGCCACGGGCAAGCATACGTTCGACATCAGCTGTGCCGAGATGGGTATCGTGCATCGCCTGTCGCCCCCACGCCATCCGCAAACCAATGGCATGGTGGAGCGCTTCAATGGGCGCATCAGCGACTTGGTTAAGCAAACACGTTTCTCATCAGCGGCTGAGCTGGAGGCGACTCTGACGCTCTATTTAAAGACCTACAACCACCATATCCCGCAGCGGGCTTTGAAGCACCAAACACCTATTCAAGCTTTGCAGAAATGGCGCGCAGGAAAACCTGATTTGTTTGTCAAGCGAGTTTATGAACAGGCGGGACTTGACAGCTAACCCTCCCAAATGGGAGATTCTGGAAACTTCGTATCCGCAGGTTCTATTTGGCTTGCCAAATGACTTTTTGTCCAGACGACTCCCATTTTTCATAGTTTGCGGAATAGATATCTTCGATCCGATTTCGTTTGACTTTGAAAGTAGGCGTAATGAGGTCGTTCTCGACGGTCCAGGCAGTGGTCACAACAACAATGCAGTTCAGCTGCTCGTGAGGGTCCAGTGTTGCGTTGATTACCTTCAGGTGCGAAGCCAACGAGCGCTCCAAATCCGCTTTGGCTGAAGGATCCGCTATTTTCGAGACAGTCTCTGGGTTGAGCATCACAATACCAAGCGGCTGCCCTAGATTTGCACCAGTCACAACACACGCCTCGACCGCTTCGTGCATGACTAATTTATCTTCAATGGGAGCAGGTGCCACGTACTTTCCCTTACTCGTTTTAAAGAGGTCCTTTACTCGCCCGGTAATGTGCAAATTGCCTTCTGAGTCGATTCGGCCTTTATCGCCAGTCTTCAACCATTTATCTTCAGTAAAAGCCTCCCGCGTCAAGTCCGGCTCTTTGTAATAGCCCAGCATCATGGCTGCACTTTTCATCTGAATCTCACCGGTTTGATCGTCAATTCGAACCTGCACGCCATCGTAGGCAGGTCCAACAGTTCCTTCCTGATTTTTCCCTGGCAGGGTCAAGTGAGAAACAGCCAAGTTTTCCGTCATGCCATAACCTTCGTTGACCGGCAACCCCAACTTGCGGTACCAGGCGAGCAAGGCGACTGGCATAGGTGCTGCGCCACCGGCAGCAATCCGGCATTGATCCAGCCCCAACGCCTTTTGAACTTTTCTGCGAACCAAGCCGCCAATAATTGGAATAGAGAGCAAACGACTCAACTTGGCGGGTGGCATTTTGTGGTGCACCCCTTGTTGAAATTTCACCCAAAGCCGTGGAACCGAAAAGAAAATGGTGGGCCTAGCCCGTTGAAGATCGGCCGCGAAGGTATCCAACGATTCAGCAAAATAGACATGCATACCGGTTCTCAGCCAGCCATGTTCAACCAGCACACGCTCAACAACGTGAGCCAACGGAAGATATGACAGCATTCTGTCGTCGGCACCCATCGTAATGCGCTGGATACCCTTGTCCAAGGCCCATGCGAAGTTGCCAAAGGTATGCATCACTCCTTTAGGCATGCCGGTTGTGCCCGATGTGTAAATTAGCGTGGCCAAATCATCAGCGTCGCGTGTCACATCACCTTTCATGGGTTCGCTTTTGGCACAGATCGCGTCCCAACCAACGTATCCCTTGACCGCATCCGGCGGAGACAGGGTGTAGCTGATACAAGGCAATCCAGTGGGAACACCGGGCTTCATTCCTTCCCAACCATCCAGCTTTCCAATAAAGCAGGCTTTTGCTTCGCTGTGCGCCAGAATTTGCCCCACCGTTTCCGAGGCCAAAGTTGGATAGAGCGGCACCGACACATACCCAGCCATCCAAATGGCAAGGTCACTCATCAACCACCAAGCGCAGTTTTTGGAAAGAATGGCGACTTTAGAACCGGGCTCCCAACCCTGCGTCTGCAAATGGGTGGCCATGCGCCGGACTTGATCAGCAACCTGAGACCAAGTGAAGTCAATCGCAACGCCGTCGCCCATCGGTTGAGTCAAGGCAATTCGGTCTGGCGCCGTTTTTTCCCAATGATAAAGACGCTGTAGGGCGAGCATTTCGGGGGATGCGTTAGTCATGTAGCAAATTCCTCAAGTTATTCGAGCAGCAACCGGATGGTCTACTCTGAGTATAGAAAAAAGTGCTACGTTTTGCGATGGGGATTTGCCCGGACTTACCCTGATGAATCCCCAGTTTAGATCTAGAGACCCAACACTCCGGAGAGGGTGGCGCTCGTTAAAGAAGCAGATACCAGACAGGTGCTGAGCGCCACAAACAAAAAAGCCCGCTGATGTTGAACCAGCGGGCTTTTTAGAGAAACCTAATCAATTAGCGATCAGTCTTATTGAAGCGCTTTTGGGCATCACGGGGAACAAAGACCTTACCACCGCCAGCGGGCTTGGAGAACGCAGGCTTGCGGGCACCAAAATCACCACGTGGCGCAGCGCCGCCCTCGTTACGAGATCCGGCAAAGCGATCATTGAAACCGCCTTTGCGCTCGTAGCTGAAATTCTCCGGTGCACCGCCGCTGCGGTTGTCACGCTGCGGAAAACCTGCATTGCCATTATTTTGGAAATCACCGCCACCCATACGCGGACCAGCAGCATTGCGGTCCTGGAAACCACCAGGACGGCCACCACCAGCGAAACCACCTGGGCGACCGCCGCCACCGAAGCCGCCAGGACGGCCACCGCCACCAAACTTGCGATCACGAGAAAAACTGTCGTTACCGCCACGACCACCCATGTTGCCGCCAGGACGTGAATCCGGGAAACGCTGTTGTGGCTCCAAGCCTTCAACAGTCTCGCCTTTGAAGGTGTGGTTGCTATGGTATTCAATGTCCATGATCTTGCGACGATCACGGAACTCGGCAAATGTCACAGCAATGCCATCCCGACCGGCGCGACCCGTACGACCAATGCGGTGCGTATAGTCTTCCGCTTTCATGGGCAGACCAAAGTTGAACACGTGGGTCACCGTGGGCACGTCGATACCTCGAGCAGCCACGTCGGTTGCTACCAGAATTTGCACCTGGCCTTGACGCAAAGCCATCAGGCGGCGATTGCGCAAACCCTGACTCAAGGCGCCGTGCAAGGCAACTGCAGAGAAGCCCTCTTGTTGCAGATCATTGGCCAAGCCATCGCACTCGATTTGGGTGCTGGCAAAGACAATCGCTTGATTGATCGTGGTGTCACGCAACCAGTGGTCCAGCAGTTTGCGTTTGTGCTGAGCGTTGTCGGCCCAAAACAGCTTCTGACTGATGTTGGCGTGCTTTTCTTGTGGCGAATCAATTTGCAGCTTCTGTGGCTCGCGCATCACACGGGAGGCCAGTTGCTGAATGCGCGGCGCGAACGTCGCGCTGAACATCATGGTTTGCTTGCGCTGAATCGTCAGCTGATTGATCTCGGCAAGATCATCGGAGAAGCCCAGATCCAACATACGGTCAGCTTCGTCAACGACCAGGAACTGAACTTGGTCCAGTTTGATTTGCATCGAACGCTGCAGATCAAGCAGCCGTCCGGGCGTTGCCACCACCAAATTGGCATTTTGTAGCTTGGCCAGTTGCAACTGGTAAGGCATACCGCCCACTACATTGGCAACACGCAAACCACGGCAATGCTGAACCAGGTCAATCGCGTCATGAGCGACTTGTTGAGCCAACTCGCGAGTTGGGCAAACAATCAGCGCGCCAGGTGCTGCAGGAGTGAAATGACGGGGATTGGTAGGATCCTTGCGCTTGGCACGCTTGGGAGGTGCCTCACCGTTGGCAGCAGCGTCGGCCACCGCTTGGTCGTAATCAGCCTTCTCTTGGGCTTCGGCTTGCGCACGCTGTGTCAACAGAGTGTGCAGTACGGGCAGCAAGAAGGCCGCTGTCTTGCCGCTTCCAGTCTGGCTGGACACCATCAAATCTATGAAACGAGCAGCTTCGCCAGAGGCGCTTTCACCCTGCATGGCCAAAGGAATGGTCTTTAGTTGAACTGTAGTGGGTTGGGTAAATCCCAGATCTTTCACGGCTTGAATCAACTCAGGAGCCAAGCCCAGAGTGACGAAGCCATTTGGCACTTCGGGAGTCTCTTTCACATCGGCCACGGGCGCGGTAACCACGTTGTCGACGACAGCGGAAATGTCATTGGAAATAATTTCGGCAGGCGAAAAGTCGCCTGTCGCTTGGATAGCGTCAGTCATGAATTTACTCACACGCGAGCACCGCAGGTTGTGCGATTGCCCCGTCAATGGTTAAAAAACATCAACCATCAAACGGAACCTGCTCTGACTCAAAAAATGAGTTCTATCAGCGCTGGGGGCCCTTCTTAAGCTGATTCAATTTGAACCGGCTCGGACCCAGTGAATGAAGGGAGATGTACAAATGTGCGTTGCTGTTTACAGCGCAGACTAGAATTATGCCATTGATTCGGGTTTACACCTAATCTTTTAATTTAAGAAATCGATCGCGATAGTGCTCGAGTTCGTCGATGGACTCATGCACATCGGCTAATGCCGTGTGTTTTTGCTGTTTTTTGAAAGCGCTGTGTACGTCGGGACGCCAGCGCTTGGACAGCTCTTTCAGGGTGCTCACATCAAGGTTGCGGTAATGAAAAAACTCCTCCAGCTTCGGCATGTACTTCACCAAGAATCGGCGGTCTTGCCCAATGCTGTTGCCGCACATCGGAGAGGCATTCTTTGGCACATACTGGATGAGAAATGCCAGAAGTTGGTCTTGCGCCTCTTCCTCAGTCAGCCGACTCTCCTTGACCTTCTCAATCAAACCGCTGCGTCCATGCGTGCCTTTGTTCCAGGCATCCATTTGATCCAGCTGTGCATCGCTTTGATGAACGACGAGCACGGGGCCCTCCACTCTCGACTCCAGTTGCGGGCCAGTGACTACAACTGCAATCTCAATGATTCGATCAACATCCGGATACAGGCCCGTCATCTCGCAATCCAGCCAAACAAGGTTTTGATCTGACTTGGCAAGTAGGGTGGGAGCTAAGGGGGAGTTAGTGGAGTCCATCATTGAATTGTCACCGATGGCCTAAACTTGGGCGCCATGCCCGCATCTCCCACCGCTCTCGACCCCTTTCTGTGGCTCACCCTTGTGTTTGCTGTCACGCTCACATTTGGGCTGTTGTTAAAACTTTTTCTTGCTTCCCGACAAATTCGCCACGTCGCTGAGCATCGTCATCAGGTACCCATTGCATTTGCCAACACGATCACGCTTTCCGCCCATCAAAAGGCAGCTGACTACACGCTGGCCAAAGCACGCTTGAGTCTCATTGAACTGGCCATTGGTGCAGGCATTCTCCTCGGCTGGACGCTGCTTGGCGGCCTGTCGTACCTCAACGTGTCGCTCATGAGTACGTTGGGCAATGGACTGACTCAGCAGCTCGCATTGATTTTTGCTTTTGTACTCATCAACGGATTGCTGGAGATGCCACTCGGCTGGTATCAAACCTTCGTGCTGGAGGGCCGCTTTGGCTTCAACAAGACAACACCCCGGCTGTGGCTGATGGATCTACTAAAGTCCAGTGGTCTGGGGGTGATGATTGGGTTGCCGATTTCCGCCCTAGTCCTGTGGGTCATGGATGCTTCCGGCAGCTTGTGGTGGTTTTGGACTTGGGCAGTATGGATGGGATTCAATTTGCTATTGCTATTGATCTACCCGAGCTTTATTGCCCCGCTGTTCAACAAATTCACGCCGCTGAGTGATGACGCCCTGAAATCCCGCGTCACTGCGTTGATGGCTCGCTGCGGCTTTGCCGCCGAAGGCCTCTATGTCATGGATGGGAGCAAGCGCAGCGCCCATGCCAACGCCTATTTCACCGGCTTCGGGGCGAGCAAGCGGGTGGTTTTTTACGACACCCTGCTTGCGAAACTGTCGCCTGACGAGGTCGATGCCGTGTTGGCCCATGAGCTTGGCCACTTCAAACACAAGCACGTCCTGAAGCGAATCGTGGCCATGTTTTCAATGAGTTTTCTTGGTCTGGCCCTGCTGGGCTGGCTGGCGACCAAGGTATGGTTCTTCACAGGACTGGGCGTTGACCCCAATTTGGACGCATCCAACAGCGCCCTGTCCTTGCTGCTGTTCATGTTGGTCATCCCGGTTTTCAGCTTTTTCATCAGCCCCTTGTTCGCGCGCCTGTCTCGACACCATGAGTTTGAGGCAGACAACTACGCCGTAGGAAAGACAAGCGGGCCAGCTCTGGCGTCAGCGCTGCTCAAACTGTATCAAGACAATGCTTCAACATTGACGCCTGACCCTATCTATGTGCAGTTCTACTACTCCCACCCACCGGCCTCGGAACGTCTTTCCCGCATGGTGGCTTGAGGCCATCCCATTTAACTCATCAATACGTCCATGACCTCCATGCTCAACAAAAAAGACTGGTCTGCCCAAACCAGACGCGCGCTGAACGCTGCGGAAATCGTAGCAAAACTGTCTCATATTGATGGCTGGCGCCTCAATGGCGATGGGCCCGCCGTAGCCATTGAGAAGACTTTCACATTTGCCAACTATTACGAGACCATTAGCTTCGTCAATGCAGTGGCTTTTATCGCCAACGCTCAAGATCACCACCCGGATATGTCGGTCCACTACAACCGATGCGTCGTACGCTTCAATACCCATGATGTCAACGGAATTTCTGCGACTGACTTCGAGTGCGCGACCCAGATCGAGGCTCTGCTAGCATGAGCGCCGTTAACAAGGCCCTTCGCTAATGGAACGCGCCACGCTTGACCGCGGCTTGATCATTGCCAACTATGGTCGGCACTTTTTGGTCGAAACCCCTGAAGGGAAGCGCCTCATTTGTCACTCCCGGGGCAAGAAAAGCCAAGGCGTGGTCGGAGACCGTGTAATGTGGCAGGCTTCGCGAGACGAAGGCACCATCGAAAAAATAGAACCACGGCGCAACTTGTTCTACCGCCAGGATGAGGTTCGAACCAAGTCGTTTGCATCTAACCTCGACCAGGTTTTGATCTTGATCGCTGCAGAGCCAGAATTCTCCAGCAGCCAACTATCCCGGGCACTGATTGCGGCAGAGGCCGAGCACATCACACCCATCATCGCGCTGAATAAAAGTGACTTGGTGGAGCCCTTTGCCCGTGCCTGGGAGTGGCTTCGCCCATATCGCCAGATGCACTATGGCGTGTTGCCCCTGTCTCTGCGCCAATCCGCCGACGTCGACCGTGCTGAGTTATTGAAGCTACTGCACGGGAAAACCACCCTTGTGCTAGGGCCCTCCGGTGCCGGCAAAAGCACCTTGATCAATTTACTGGCGCCCGGTGCGCTCGCGCAAACCGGAGAAATTTCCCAAGCACTCAATGCGGGCAAGCACACGACGACCAGCACGACTTGGTATTGGGTGGATGAAGATAAAACAACCGCCATCATCGACTCCCCCGGATTTCAGGAGTTTGGGCTGAATCACATTGATCCGGCCCAACTAGCGGCCTATATGCCGGATCTGAAACCCCATGTCGCCCATTGCAAGTTCTACAACTGCAGCCACCTTCACGAACCCACTTGTGGCGTTCGTTCTGCAGTCAAACCAGACGGTAGTCCTGATGGAATAAGCGCGAATCGCTATAAAATATATAGCGATTTATTCAATGAGCTAAGTCAGATTCGCAAATACTAGCTCAGAGGATCACAACCTTTCAACACGTCACCCACAGCGGTTAGTAACACGGCGCACTGATCTGGGGTGCCCATGGTGATGCGCAAGTATTGTTCAATTCGGGCTTGGTTGAAGTGGCGCACCAAGACGCTACGGTCCCTCAGCCCAGCCGCAATGTCCGCGGCATCGAAACGAGAGTGATGAACAAACACAAAGTTGGCAAGCGATGGCAGTACTTTGAACCCAAGGTCCTCCAAAGCTAGCGACACGCCATCCCGACTGCCAATGATCGCCTGACGGCTACGCTCAAAGTAGTCAGTGTCTTGGTACGCTGCAATTCCCCCGGCAATGGCCAGGCGATCCAGCGGATAGGCATTGAAACTGCTTTTAACCCGCGTCAAGGCCTCAATCAAGTGAGACTGCCCGCAGGAAAAGCCAATGCGCAACCTAGCCAATGAGCGCGACCTGGACAGCGTGTGAACCACCAACAGATTGGGATGCTCGGAAATCAGTGGAATCACACTCTCTCCACCGAAATCCACGTACGCTTCATCGACCAACACCACTCGATTCGGATGAAGGCGCAACAGGACCTCAATGCTTTTTGGTGCCAGCCCAATGCCGGTGGGCGCGTTCGGATTGGCAAGCACGACGCCCGCCACGGAGTCATCTGGTGATCGTCGGTAAGCATCAACGTCCAATGTCATCGCATCAGTCAATGGCACTGTTTCGACAGCAATACCGTACAAATTGCAATAAACCCGATAAAAGCCATAGTTGATGTCTGGCATCAACAAGGGGCAGCCCTGTTGATAGAACGCAAAAAAAGGCGTGTGCCAAAACCTCATCAGACCCATTGCCCAGAAAGACATTTGCGGCACTCAACCCATGGCGAGCGGCGATGGCGTCTCGCAGTCCAGTGGACTCGGGATCAGGGTACAGCTGCAAACCATTTTGAGCTTCATCCCGAATCGCCGAAATCACCCTGGGCGATGGAGGATAGGGGTTTTCATTGGTGTTGAGCTTCACCAAATTGGCGATTTTGGGCTGCTCCCCGGGCTCATGGGGCACTAGTTGCTGAACCGCAGGACTGAGGAATGAGGAATGAGTAATGAGGAATGAGACATAGTTGGTATCGAGTTGAACTCAAAAATCAAACACTTCATTCGACACCAGCGGGCGAGCGAGGTTCGAGTCGAAACCTAACCCAGCAAGCGAGCCAAGGTCAGAAGCGCCAACAAGACCATCCACATGACCACCGAGCGCCAAACCAGGCCGACAATGACCGCCAAATGCCCAAGCTCTGGCACCTGACCTTTCTCAGGATTGAGTGATCTTTCGACAACTCGAGCCGAGCTCTCTGGGTCGCCATCTTCAGTATCAAAAACTTGGGTTTCAACCCGGCCAAGGCGAACATTGACCGCCCCAGACGTGGCAGCAAGAACGACTCCATCGTTGGTTGCGCCCGGGCTGATCGCGTAGCTCCGCCATGCATCAATAGCTTCCTCAAAGCTCCCCACCACGGCAAAACTGATTGCTGTGATGCGGGCGGGAAGCCAGTCAATCACAAACCAGGCCTGCAGCGCTGCATTTTGCAATGCCTGACTGGCCGGTTGATGATGCTTGGTGCTCTTGTGCTGCCAATACCGGGCGACAAACTCACCCAGTCGATAAACGACCGCTCCGCTGGGTCCCAACCCCAAGGCCGCCAGCACTGAAAACCACGCCAACACACCAAAGACATGACGGTGCGCGGCCAGAACGGAGTGTTCAATTACATGACGAAGGATCTCGCGGCGAGGCAATTCACTCGCATCGATTTGCTGCCATTGGGCCAGCAACAGGCGAGCCCGGTCCTCCTCCCCATCTGCCAGGGCATCCCTGATTTCGGTGAAGTGGAAGCTGAACTGGCGGAAACCCAAAGTGGTGTACAAAACCAACACGCTCCAAAGCACGGCCAATGGCCATCCAACAAATGACAGGAGCACCCAGTAGATACCAAGCGACGCCAACGAGGGGCCAAGAACGGCGAAGGACCATGCCAAACCTGCATGGTGGGATTTTCCGGCGTCGAAGCTGCGACTGGCCCAGCGCACCCAAATGCGAATCACGCCGTGAATGGGGTTCCCTTTTCCGAGGGGGCGGGCCTGCTCAAGAAGCAGTGCGAGAAGCAGTGAAATAAAGCTCATTGAATCATCATAGCGGCAGGGTTTGGTCAAGCCGACAGCATGCGGTAAAAGTTGCGAAGCATTCCCGCGGTGGCACCCCAAATGTAGCGTTGCACAAGGCGATCCTGATAAGGCATGGAGAACCACTCCCGCCGCACACCTTCCCACTCAAAGCTGTGGCGCTGGTGATGAGATGGATTCATCAGGAACTCGAGCGGCACCTCAAAGGCATCTGCCACCTCAAACTCATTCAGCGCCAGGGTGAACCCAGGCACCACCAAGGCCACGACAGGCGTCACATGAAATGCAGAACCTGTCACATACAAAGGCATGGTCCCCAAGACGTGGACAAACGGGGAGGTGAGGCCAATTTCTTCATGAGCCTCACGCAAAGCAGTGGCGGTGGCATCGATGTCTTCTTTGTCAGCCTTGCCGCCGGGAAAAGCAATCTGCCCGGAATGTGATGACAAATGCTTTGTTCGCTCAGTGAGCAGCACCGTCGGCTGATCTCGCATGACGATGGGTATTAACACGGAGGCCCGCATAGGCTGGCGCGACGAAAAGCTTCGCTCTGTGTGAACCTCGGGCTCCCACAGCGGCTGAGAGTCGAACCGGCGCCTCAGAGCATCCGGTTGCAGCAATGCCAAGGGAACCGCT
Source organism: Rhodoferax sp. PAMC 29310 (assembly GCF_017948265.1). Classification (NCBI taxonomy): domain Bacteria; kingdom Pseudomonadati; phylum Pseudomonadota; class Betaproteobacteria; order Burkholderiales; family Comamonadaceae; genus Rhodoferax; species Rhodoferax sp. PAMC 29310. Next base: position 1,950,183 of record NZ_CP072852.1, read on the forward strand.
GGCAAATGGGCATCGACTCCATCCACAGGAATCATTCGGGGATCAAATTCCGGTAGTCGAGATACGGGTGCTGTTGAGTGGGTGTTGGTCAAAAAAACTGCTCTTTCCTGTTGGGCAATAAAAAAGCCGCCACAAGTCAAGACTTGGGCGGCTTTTGCAAGGCAGGCTGTATTAAGCAGCGACTGTCTTGACTTTGCGAGCTGGCAGCTTTTCTTTAATACGTGCTGACTTGCCGCTGCGATCACGCAGGTAGTAGAGCTTGGCGCGGCGAACATCACCACGGCGCTTCACTTCGATACCAGCGATCAATGGGCTGTAAGTTTGAAACGTACGCTCGACACCTTCTCCGCTGGAGATTTTGCGAACGATGAAGCCGCTATTCAGGCCACGATTGCGCTTGGCAATCACAACACCTTCATAGGCCTGCACACGTTTACGTGTACCTTCAACGACGTTGACGCTGACAACGACGGTGTCGCCAGGTGCGAATTCAGGAATAGTTTTCCCAAGACGAGCAATTTCTTCCTGCTCAAGAATTTGAATCAGATTCATATTTACCTCAAATGATCTTGGGTGCACCTGCGCCGGAATTGGAACAATGCTCCTCTGCAATTGCAGAAAAACGGCCACCTAGAGGATCGACTAGCCTTAAATTATAACCCGCAGAAAGGATGCATCCGCGCTACGCATTGGCTGCGGGGTGGGCCCGCAACGCAAGAAACTTTTCATCCTCAGTGCTGAGCAACCCTGCACTACGTGCTTGCTCAACCAACTCAGGGCGCTCGCGCCAAGAGATGAGCAATCGCTGCTCCCGTCGCCAGCGATCGATTTGGCCATGGTGCCCAGAAAGCAGCACATCGGGGACCGCATGGTCATGCCAAACCTCGGGGCGGGTGTAATGCGGGCAATCCAGAAGGCCATCCAGCACTGGGTTGAAGCTATCTTGCTGGTGGCTCCCCTCGGCATTCAAAACACCAGGCTGCAACCGTGCGATCGCATCCATCAGGGCCATGGCTGCGATTTCACCGCCAGACAGAACGAAATCTCCCAAACTCACTTGCTCGGTCACGTGCTCGTCGATAAAGCGCTGATCAATGCCCTCATAGCGCCCACACACCAGCACTGCGCCGTCGCTGGCGGCCCAGCGGGTCACCATCTCATGGTCAAGCGCCTTACCAATGGGGGAAAAGAGCACCACGGGCGCTGCATCTGCCCGTTGGTCTTGGATATGAGCAAGGCATCGAGACAGGGGCTCAGCCAGCATCACCATGCCGGGCCCACCGCCAAAAGGTCGATCGTCAACGCGCCGGTAATTGCCCTCGGCGAAATCACGGGGATTGGATAGCTTTACATCGACCTGACCGGACTCATACGCACGTCGCGTAATGCCGGTGGTCAGAAAGGGAGTAAATAGTTCTGGAAACAGCGTAATGACATCAAAGCGCATGACGTCACACCTAATAATCCGCTTGCCAGTCCACAAGAATGCGGCGCCCCGCCAAATCGACTTCGTCGACATAGACGGCAACGAATGGAATCATTCGCTCGAGCAATTTTCCCTCGTGGTCATAGTCGAGGAGCAACACCGTCTGCGCCCCTGTGGAGAGCAACTCCCGAACAACGCCCAATGCAACCCCTTCGCGATTGACGACATTCAAGCCAATCAAATCAACCCAGTAGTACTCATCTTTTTCAGCGCTAGGAAAGAGGGTGCGAGACACAAAAATTCGGGCACCGCGCAATGCCTCTGCCGAATTGCGGTCATCAACCCCGCTGGCGCAAGCGACCACTGTGTCGGAGTGAGTTTTCGCTTCTTTTATGGAAATCTGCCCCACACCGGAAAACGTCTTGGCACCTTTTTCTGAAGGCAGAATAAACCAGTGCTTGGAAGAAAAAAGCGCCTCAGGATCGGCGCTGTAGGGCAGTACTTTGAACCAGCCTTTGATGCCCCAGGCATCAGCGATGCGCCCAACTTCGATGGCGTCCGCCGGCAATACGGCGGCGTCGAGGCCAGGCAGCATCACAGCGATCAGGCCGCTTTTTTGGCAGCTTGGCTGACCAAGCGCTCAACCGTTGGGGATGCCTGAGCACCGACGCTGCGCCAGTAAGTCAGACGATCTTGAGCAATGCGGATGCCTTCTTCATTGGCAGTTGCGCTTGGATTGTAAAAACCAATGCGCTCAATGAAGCGACCATCGCGGCGGTTACGCTTGTCAGCAACAACAATATTGAAGAACGGGCGTGCTTTTGCACCGCCACGGGCGAGTCGGATGACGACCATGATTAATCCTTAGGGAGGCGAAATAAATTTCGCCATTGATTCAGCACAAATCCAGCGCTTGAGACACGCGACATGACCACCCGGCCAGCGACACACTGAATAGCCCACTAGTATAACCCGTATGAGTCCAAGCCACTGACTTAGCAAGACCAAGCTGCCAACCCCATTGGTGCGACAGCGCGTCGGCGACGGCTCATTGCTGGCAATCCGCACTGATTCGCCCACTCCGCACAAGGGCCAACATCGCTGCCCCCTAGAATCACCTTTCGGAATTTTTTCCAAACCTTACAGCCGACCCAGCACCTTTTGACATCCCAACCACTTCTCCCGATCCAACTCAATGAAAAATAAGACAACGGCATGCTGGCTTGCATTTATCGGTGGGCCATTGGGGCTACACCGATTTTATTTGCGTGGTTTGAACGACTTGCTGGGCTGGTTATTGCCCTTGCCGACGGCCATTGGGCTTTACGGCATTGAGCGCGTTCAGAAATACGGACTAGACGACCAATGGAGCTGGGCGCTGATTCCATTGCTCGGATTCACCATTGCCGGATGTGCATTGACGGCAATTGTCTATGGCTTGATGTCACCCGAAAAATGGAACGCGAAGTTCAACCCAAGCGCGCCATCAGATGCGGCAGCAGGAAACACGCGATGGTTGACCGTCGGAGCACTTGTCTTGGCGTTGCTGCTTGGGACGACAGCGCTGATGAGCAGCATCGCATTCAGCTTTCAACGCTACTTTGAATACCAGGTCGAGGAGTCCAAAAAAATATCCCAATAGGGTCCGCGACTTCAAAATAGTTGGAGGCTAACCCAATAGGCCATCGCTGCCATGAACGCGCTCGCTGGAATCGTCAAAACCCACGCCCAAACAATATTACCGGCCACGCCCCAGCGCACGGCACTGGCTCTTTGCACTGAGCCCACACCCACGATTGCCCCAGTGATCGTATGGGTCGTGGATACGGGAATGCCCAGGGCTGTTGCCAGAAACAAGGTAATCGCCCCACCCGTCTCCTCACAGAATCCGCCCACAGGCTTTAGCTTGGTAATTTTCTGCCCATGGTCTTGACGATTCGCCAACCGCCGAACATCGTTCCAACGCCAATAGCCGTGTAGCAGCACACAATGACCCAGGTCGGCGGAGATTGCTCTCCGGCCGCCGTGCAACCGGTGGCTATCAGCAGCATCCAAATGATGCCAATGGTTTTTTGCGCGTCGTTGCCACCGTGCCCCAAGCTATAAGCACCGGCTGACAAAAGCTGCAATCGTCGAAACCATTTGTCAGCTTTTAGCGGGCGCACCCGACGGAACAGACAGGCGACGAGCACCATCATCAAAGAACCCAAGAGGAATCCAAGTAGAGGCGACACAAGGATGAATGCCACGATCTTCAAAATTCCCGCCGTCAGCAAAGCACCGAAATCGGCCTTTGCCACGGCGGCGCCCACAATACCGCCAATCAGGGCGTGCGACGAACTGCTAGGGATCCCGCAGTACCAGGTTAAAAAAATCCAGACGATGGCCCCTACCATTGCACCGAACACGACATGGGTGTCGACGATGCCCGGCAACACAATGCCCTTCCCGACCGTCGCCGCAACGCTCAAGTGGAAAACAAAGATTGCCACAAAATTGAAGAATGATGCGAACAGAACTGCCTGTCCGGGACGAAGAACTCCCGTCGAAACCACCGTCGCAATTGAATTGGCCGCATCATGAAACCCATTCATGAAATCAAACAGAAACGCCAGGATCACCAACATGGCAACCACCCAGAATGCGGCTTGTACAGTTTCCATCGCAGAACCTGCCTGACTCAGGAGTTCTCGAGGATGATGCTCTCGATCAGATTGGCAACATCCTCACACTTATCCGTAATGGTTTCCAGCAACTCGTCAATTGCTTTGAGCTTGATCACTTCGCGAACGTCGGGCTCCTCCCGAAACAACTTGCTCATTGCCGTGCGCAATACACGATCAGCGTCACTTTCAAGCTGATCAATCTCCTCACAGGTCTTCAAAGCGGCGTCGGCGGTGTCGTGATCGGCAATTCGGTCGAGTAAACGCACGGCGTCGCGCAAGCGTTCGCAGCACCTCACGCTCAAATCTGTCAACTGAGTGATTTCGACAGTCATATGGCGCAAGTCATACAAGGCCATGGTTTCAGCGGAGTCCTGGATCAAATCCCCCCATCGTCCATCGCGTTGATCAAACTGTGGATTTGCTCTCGATCAATAGGTGTGATGAACGTCTTGAGAAGCGCCTTATTGACGTCGTGCGTCACTCGATCGGCTGCACGCTCTGCCTCATCCACTTCACTGTTGTATTTCTCTCTCAGCGCGACATCGCTGTAGTTCGCAACCAGCAAGGAAAACGCTCGAGCGACCTCAACAGTGCGGTCAGCATGCTGGTTGAACATCTCAAAAAAATCATCTTCACGTGGCAGCAATTTGGCAAAAAACACGGCCACCTCATCAAAAATGGACGAGTCAAATGGCTGACGATTTTTAAACTGCGCGGAGTTTACCCTCACACACATTGGGGTCTAACAACGGAAAACGCCCCACAGCCTTCGCTGCGGGGCGTTTGAATCGAGTCAATAGAACCCCTCCGGCAGAGCCGGGTGTTAAGCGGTTACGTCGGCTTTCACTGAAGCTGCCGCATCCACGTAATCTTTAACTTTGTCAAAGTTCAGATACTGGTAAATCGTGTCGCTAGCTGCCGTCAACACACCCATGTCCGCCAAGTACTCTTCCTTGGTTGGAATACGTCCCAATTTCGAGCAAATGGCAGCCAACTCTGCACTGCCCAAGTAAACAAAACTGTTCTTGCCCAAGCGGTTGGGGAAATTGCGGGTTGATGTCGAGAACACGGTCGCGCCCTCCTTCACCTGCGCTTGATTACCCATACACAGGCTACAACCAGGCATCTCCATGCGAGCCCCTGCCGAACCCAGGACACCGTAATGTCCTTCTTCAGTCAACTGCTTGGCATCCATCTTGGTTGGCGGTGCCATCCAAAGTTTGACGGGGATATCCCGCTTGTTCTCCAACAGCTTGGAGGCAGCCCTGAAATGCCCGATATTGGTCATGCAGGAACCAATAAAGACCTCATCAATCTTCGATCCCGCGACTTCAGCCAATGTTTTCACATCATCTGGATCATTGGGGCACGCCACGATTGGCTCGTGAATGTCGGCCAAGTCGATTTCAATGACAGCCGCGTAGTCAGCGTCCGCGTCGCCCTTGAGCAACTGAGGATCCTCCAACCACGCTTCCATGGCCTTGATACGACGATTGATCGTTCTCACGTCCGAGTAACCCTCCGAAATCATCCACTTCAACATGGTGATGTTGCTGTTGATGTACTCAATGATGGGCTCTTTGTTCAAGTGCACCGTACATCCACCGGCGCTGCGCTCGGCCGACGCGTCACTCAATTCAAACGCTTGCTCGACCTTCAGATCCGGCAAGCCTTCGATCTCCAAAACACGACCCGAGAAGATGTTCTTCTTGCCCTGCTTGGCAACGGTCAACAAGCCAGCCTGGATCGCATACAAAGGAATCGCATTGACCAGATCACGCAAGGTGATGCCAGACTGCATCTTGCCTTTAAATCGAACCAGCACGCTCTCCGGCATGTCCAAAGGCATCACACCCGTCGCGGCACCAAAGGCCACCAGGCCGGAACCCGCTGGAAAGCTAATACCAATAGGGAAACGGGTGTGACTGTCGCCACCGGTGCCGACGGTATCAGGCAGCAACATGCGGTTGAGCCAGCTGTGAATAATGCCGTCACCAGGACGCAATGGCACACCACCTCGTGTGCTGATGAAGTCCGGCAATTCGTGGTGCATCTTCACATCAACGGGCTTGGGATAGGCCGCGGTGTGACAGAAAGATTGCATGACGAGATCGGCACTAAAGCCCAGGCAGGCCAAGTCTTTCAGTTCGTCACGGGTCATTGGCCCCGTGGTGTCCTGTGAGCCGACGCTGGTCATCTTCGGCTCGCAATAGGTGCCAGGCCGCACGCCTTGCTGGTTGCCATTGACAACCGGAAGGCCACATGCGCGACCCACCATCTTTTGCGCCAACGTGAAGCCTTTCTTGGTGTCGACAGGGTTCTGCGGCAGGCGAAATTGTGTACTGACGGGAAGGCCCAGTGCCTCACGCGCTTTGGCAGTGAGTCCACGTCCAATGATCAAGGGAATGCGACCACCGGCACGCACTTCGTCAAACAGCACCTCACTTTTGACCGTGAACTCGGCAATGACCTTGCCGTCTTTCAATGCCTTGCCTTCGTAGGGACGAAGCTCAATCACGTCGCCCATGGCCATTTGGCTCACATCCAACTCAATCGGCAGCGCACCAGAATCTTCCATGGTGTTGTAGAAAATGGGCGCAATCTTGTTGCCCAAACACACACCACCAAATCGCTTGTTGGGCACAAAGGGAATGTCCTCACCGGTGAACCAAAGAACAGAGTTCGTCGCCGATTTGCGCGAAGAGCCAGTTCCAACCACATCGCCGACGTAGGCAACCAAGTTCCCTTTGGCCTTGAGGTCATTGATGAACGTCACAGGACCGCGCTTGCCCTCCTCCTCCGGGGTAACACCAGGTCGGGGATTTTTGTGCATGGCCAAGGCATGCATTGGAATGTCAGGCCGGCTGAATGCATCTGGGGCGGGTGACAGGTCATCCGTATTGATTTCGCCCTCGACCTTGAACACGGTCAATATGATGGACTCAGGCACTTGCGGGCGAGCGGTAAACCACTCAGCGTCCGCCCAACTCTGCATGACTTCTTTGGCGCGGGCATTACCTTTGTCGGCCTTTTCTTTCACGTCATGGAACTGATCGAACATCAGCAGCGTATTCTTGAGCCCGTTGGCGGCCACTTGAGCCACTTCAGCGTCATCCAACAAATCAACCATCGGGCTAATGTTGTATCCGCCCAGCATGGTTCCCAATAACTCAAGCGCTTTCTCGCGCGTGATCAATGCGCATTGTTCTGTACCATGAGCCACCGCAGCCAGATAGGATGCCTTGACTTTGGCGGCATCGTCAACGCCTGCTGGCACGCGATGGGTCAACAAGTCAACCAAGGTTGACTCCTCGCCCTCAGGCGGGTTTTTCAACAGATCAATGACTTCGGCCGTTTGCTTTGCGCTCAATGGCAAAGGGGGAATGCCGAGAGCGGCGCGTTCGGCAACATGGGCACGGTAGGCTTGCAACATATTCAACTCCTTACTTATCAATAAATTGGGTATTTCCGCTTGCCTGGTCTAGGCAAGCCGCTATCTAATTTGTAGCATTTAACGCTGGCGCATCGAGAATATTGGGAACCGGTGTTCGGATCAATGCATCGGTCACGGCCGCTTGTTCAGGACTCATGCAGGCATCCGCCAAGCGCTTACCTAGTTTTTGATTCATCAACATGGATTTATTGGCCACCTGTATCCAAACAGCTCCGGCTTGACGGTCTTCAAGCCGAATGGCGCCAGTACTGGTCGCAACGGGGTACATTTTGTATTTGTCACGCTTGATATGGACGTCAAAGAATCCCGGAGCAGTCGGGTCAGCGGTGACAGTCACAAACGCACCAAGCTCACACGGCATGCGTCCCTGGTAGACAACGTTGGCGATGGCCAACTCACTGGCTGCCTGCCCCATGACCAGGAAAGGAAACAGGCCGCACATTACCGAAGCCATTATTTTTTTCATCACGTCTCTTTGTTCGCGAGGTCACTGACCTCTACAAAAAACAACTGGACATCGCTGGGAATCGCTCGACCGGTTTGGTGCGCTCGTTCCAGAACTTGCCAGAAATAGCGATAGCTCGCGCGATCGTGAAGCTTTCCCGCAAAGGATATGGGCGCCCAATCGACTCGCCACGCGTTGCTGATGATATCTGCCGCCTCCTGAATCGCCTGCTCGGACGGGGAAAATGCCTCCAAAATGGGGCGTATCTGGGAGGGATGAATACTCCACATCCGCGTGTAGCCCAGCACGTGCGAAGCTTGGCGGGCTGCGATCTGAATCGCATCCATATCGCCAAACTCGGTCACAACGCAGTGTGAAGGAACTTTTCCATAGGCGTGACAGGCAGAAGCAATTTCCAACTTGGCACGCACAACCAATGGGTGAGAGAACTGGTCAAGTGAGCTACCACGTGCCCCGGTTTGAAAGCCCATGGCGCTGGCAGGAATCGCACCGCCATGGGCCGATACAAAGTCCATCAATCCGAAACTGATGGACTGAACACGTGAATGTGCCGCAATCTCAAAGGCGCGATGAATCGCAGCCGGTGACTCAATCAGGACATGCAATGGAAGTGGTGTGACACGCCCATTTCTGGCCGCCCATTGGTCCACCCACGTCACCGCCAAATCGACATCAGCAGCAGACTCCACTTTGGGAATCATTACATGGCACAAGGCCGTGCCGGCGCTACCCACAATGATCTCAACGTCTTGTGCAAAAGCGGGGTGATCAACCGGGTGCACCCGAGCGGCAACACGAGTCGCTATCACATCAATAGCACCCTGCGCCTGATTGGCAAGCGCTGCAACCATATTTGCATGATCTTTTTCGCCACCAACCGGTGCACCGTCTTCACAATCCAGGGTCACATCAAAAACGCAAGCTCCGAACTCTTCCGCCATTTCAGCTTGCAAGGCCAGACTTTTGCGCATCCGCGCTTCTACGCCGCAATAGTGATCACACACCGGCAACGGTGCCGCCACTGTGGCGCCGAGTAGAACGTCGCGCGGATGTCTCACAGACTGACCCAAGTGAACGTCAGAAAATTACAGCAAATGGGCAACGCCGGCTTGCTCGTCCTGCAACTCTTTCAAGGTCTTGTTGATGCACTCTTGGCTGAACGCGTCAATTGGCAAGTCCTGAACCACGGTGTACTCGCCGCCTTCGCAGGTCACAGCAAAACCAAACATCGTGTCCTGAGGGATACCGTATTGGCCATCCGACGGAATACCCATCGTGACCCATTTGCCGTTGGTACCCAGAGCCCAATCACGCATGTGATCAATGGCAGCGTTGGCAGCCGAGGCCGCTGACGACACACCGCGTGCAGCGATGATGGCGGCGCCGCGCTTGCCGACGGTTGGCAAGAATGTGTTGGCATTCCACTCTTGGTCGTTGATCATGTCCTTGACGCTGGCGCCGTTAATGGTTGCAAAACGGTAGTCCGCATACATCGTTGGTGAGTGGTTGCCCCAAACCGCCAGTTTCTCGATGTCAGCAACGGCGTTGCCGGTCTTGGCGGCAATTTGGCTCAAAGCGCGGTTGTGATCCAGGCGCAGCATGGCGGTGAAGTTCTTGCGTGGCAGGTCTGGCGCGCTCTTCATGGCGATGTAGGCATTGGTATTGGCAGGATTGCCAACCACCAATACTTTGACATTCCGGCTGGCAACGGCGTTAAGCGCCTTGCCTTGGGCGGTGAAAATCTCGGCATTGACCGCCAGCAACTCGGCGCGCTCCATGCCCGGTCCACGTGGGCGCGAACCGATCAACAAGGCGTAGTCAACGTCCTTGAAAGCGGTCATTGGGTCGCCATGGGCTTCCATTCCAACCAGCAATGGGAAAGCGCAATCCTGCAACTCCATCATCACGCCCTGCAAGGCTTGTTGAGGCTTCTCCATCGGGACTTCTAGCAACTGCAAGATCACAGGTTGATCTTTGCCCAGCATTTCGCCGGATGCAATGCGGAAAAGAATGGCATAGCCGATTTGACCTGCTGCGCCAGTGACCGCAACGCGGACGGGTTTTTTGCTCATGGTGGGAACTCCAGAAGTGTTGTGAAACGGGGATGTACCGGCCCAAACAGCTTGCTTGAACCGTCTTGAAATGCGCATCAATTTTACTCTGGAAAACCCTGACGAGTCAAACTGTCTTATGTCTTATATAAGAGATATGATTGACCTTGCTCGCACGCTTACGCAGAGCTGACCACGCATGCCTCAAACACCACCCGCATTTACTGACAAGACAACCATCACACCCAGTGAGGGTGCGGTGCCGAGCCTGCCGTCCACCCCCGCTTTCAGCCCGCTTTACAGGCAAATCAAAGGCTTGATCCTCAACAGCTTGCGACTCGGAGATTGGAAACCTGGTGAGGTCATTCCCAGCGAAATGGAACTTGCGGCTCGATTTCAAGTAAGTCAGGGAACTGTGCGAAAGGCGATTGACGAACTCGCCGCCGAAAACCTGCTGGTTCGCCGGCAGGGCAAAGGAACTTTTGTTGCGACCCACGCGGAACAACAAGTTCAATTCCGATTCCTCAAACTCGTGCCGGACACAGGCACCCCTGGCAGTGAGGGCCCAGCTCAGCGCGACATCATTGAATGCCGGCGCGCCAAAGCTAACGCAGACGTCGCGCGGGCACTGGCCTTGCGAACTGGGGATACCGTACTTCAGATCAGGCGCGTACTGAGTTTTGGCGGCACCCCCACCATTCTGGAAGATATCTGGCTGCCTGCAGCCGCCTTTAAAGGGCTGACCGCAGAACGCTTGGCCAATTACAAAGGTCCGACATACGCATTGTTTGAAACAGAATTCAATGTGCGAATGGTTCGCGCTGAGGAAAAACTACGCGCGCATGCCGCATCAAACGGTATTGACACGCTGCTAAAAGTAGCGTCAGGAACACCTCTGCTGTGCGCCGAACGCATCGCTTACACCTACAAAGACATCCCCATGGAGCTTCGACGCGGCTACTACCGCACTGATACGCACCACTACCACAACACCCTGAACTGAAATGCGTAGGCAAGACACAACAGACCGTCTAACACTTACCAGGAATCCATGCAATCAGAGTTAGCCAGCAGCCACCGCCTTTGGATCAATCACACTCCATCCAAGTGGCGCCACCGTTTGCAGACACGCATCCAAAATTAAATTCGCGCCGACTTCTGACAACCGACGGCAAACTACTGTAATGGCCGCGTCAGATAGCGCATTCAATGCACCATGATGGGGCGGCTTCAACAATTGCCGGGCCTATTTAGCCCTCAAAGCAGTCGGCTATTGCAAGCGCAAGTCGAGAACGATGTTGCATTGCAATAGAATTTCACCCGAACCCGCCCCTGCCGGTTACGAAGCAGTTACTCAAAACTTAGAAAGCCAAGTATGTCCGAATCAGCGACAAGCGCAGCAAAAAAACGGCCCGAGTTTCGCAACATCAATGCGTTCACCGACCTTCCTTCCTACAGCCTGCCGGCCGCCGGCATTGTCTCGATCCTGCACCGTATCAGCGGCTTCATCATGTTCCTGCTGATGCCGTTCATCATCTGGATGTTTGACACCTCGATTTCATCGGAAATTTCGTTCGGCAAATTCACATCAAGCTTCAATGCCGGCATGCTCGGCTTGCCTGGTTTCCTCTGGAAATTGGTCGCGCTGGGTTTGATTTGGGCGTATCTGCACCACTTCATTGCGGGTGTTAGGCACCTGTGGATGGACACCCACCACGATGCGGTGAGTAAAGAGTTTGGCAAGTCGTCTGCCATCTTCACACTGGCCGCCAGTGTGGGACTCACCGTGATTCTGGGCGCCAAGCTGTTTGGCCTGTACTAATTAGAAAGAACCCACCATGTCTGTCAATTACGGATCGAAACGCATTGTTGTCGGCGCCCACTACGGCGTTCGCGACTGGCTCGCTCAGCGGGTAACTGCCGTTCTTATGGCGCTTTTCACCTTATTGGTTCTGGCGCAAGTGATTTTTAGCAAAGGCCCCATTGGCTATGAGCAATGGGCCGGTATTTTTGCCGCCCAATGGATGAAGGTACTCACTTTCTCCGTCATCATTGCTCTGCTCTATCACGTTTGGGTTGGCATGCGCGACATCTGGATGGACTACATCAAGCCCGTCGGATTGCGTCTGGCCCTGCATGTTTTCACTATCGTCTGGTTGCTGGGCTGCGCGGGCTGGGGCATTCAAGTCCTGTGGCGCCTTTAAGGGCGACTCAAAGCTTCTCCGCCCAATCTGACGAACTAGATCCAAAGAAATATCATGACCGCTACATCCCAACTCCCCAAACGCAAATTTGACGTTGTCATCGTCGGTGCCGGTGGCTCCGGTATGCGCGCCTCGCTGCAACTGGCCCGTGCTGGTCTGAACGTTGCCGTTTTGACCAAAGTTTTCCCGACACGCTCACACACAGTAGCGGCCCAAGGCGGCATCGGCGCATCTCTTGGCAACATGGCCGAGGACAACTGGCACTTCCACTTCTACGACACGGTTAAAGGCTCCGACTGGCTCGGCGACCAAGACGCCATTGAATTCATGTGCCGTGAAGCACCCAAAGTCGTCTATGACCTAGAGCACATGGGGATGCCGTTTGACCGCAACCCAGACGGCACCATTTACCAACGCCCTTTTGGCGGCCACACCGCCAACTACGGCGAAAAGCCAGTGCAACGCGCTTGCGCGGCAGCTGACCGCACCGGTCACGCCATGCTGCACACGCTTTACCAACAAAACGTGAAAGAAAAAACCAGCTTTTTCGTTGAGTGGCTGGCCATGGATTTGATTCGCAATGAAGACGGTGACGTCGTTGGCGTGACCGCTCTTGAGATGGAAACTGGCGACGTTCACATTTTTGAAGCCAAAACCACCTTGCTCGCGACTGGCGGCGCAGGCCGGATTTTCGCAGCGTCTACCAATGCGTTCATCAACACAGGCGATGGCTTGGGTATGGCGGCTCGCGCCGGCATTCCATTGGAAGACATGGAGTTCTGGCAATTCCACCCTACTGGCGTCCACGGAGCTGGCGTCTTGTTGACTGAGGGCTGCCGCGGCGAAGGCGCCATTTTGCGCAACAGCGATGGCGAGCGATTCATGGAGCGATACGCGCCTGCCTACAAGGATCTTGCACCGCGCGACTATGTTTCACGCTGCATGGACCAAGAAATCAAGGAAGGCCGCGGTTGTGGACCCAACAAGGACTACATCAATCTGGACATGACGCATCTTGGGTCAGAGACCATCATGAAGCGCCTGCCTTCAGTCTTTGAAATCGGCCACAACTTTGCCAACGTGGACATCACGAAAGAGCCTATTCCCGTGGTTCCCACCATTCACTATCAAATGGGCGGGATTCCAACCAACATCAATGGCCAGGTGGTCGTGCAAAACGCCGAAAACAAGAGCGAAGTTGTTAACGGCCTTTATGCCGTGGGGGAATGCTCTTGCGTTAGCGTCCACGGCGCCAACCGCCTCGGCACCAACTCTTTGCTGGACTTGCTGGTGTTTGGCCGGGCGGCAGGAAATCACATTGTTGAATTCAATAAAACTGCCACGCACAAAGCGCTGCCAGCGGATGCCGCTGACGCGACTTTGGCCCGCATCGCGCGCCTGGACAACACTACAGACGGTGCCTATGCCCAAGATGTTGCGGATGAAATTCGCGCAGCCATGCAACAGCACGCCGGCGTGTTCCGCACACAGGCCTCGATGGATGCAGGCGTCACGAAAATCGCCGAATTGCGCGAAAAGGTGAAATCAATTGGATTGAAAGACAAGTCCAGAATTTTCAACACTGCCCGTATCGAGGCGCTTGAAGTAGAGAACTTGATCGAAGCTGCAGAGGCAACCATTGTCTCGGCTGCCGCACGGCGTGAAAGCCGTGGCGCCCATTCCGTCAACGACTATGGTGACACCCCTGAGCATCCCAATGGGCGCAACGACACCGAGTGGCACAAGCACACCCTCTGGCACAGCGCCTCCAACTCGCTGACTTACAAGCCAGTCCAGATGAAGCCATTGACTGTTGAGTCCGTGCCACTGACCGTGCGCAGCTTCTAAGTCATCGCCAAGCGAATAAGACCTGAGAGAAACCATATGTCAAAACGTACCTTCCAAATCTACCGCTACGACCCAGACACCGACGCGAAGCCGTACATGCAAACCATCGTGGTTGAACTCGATGGCAAAGAGCGCATGCTGCTGGACGCGTTGATGAAACTCAAGGCGTTGGACCCCACTATTTCCTTCCGTCGCTCTTGCCGTGAAGGTGTTTGCGGCTCGGATGCCATGAACATCAACGGCAAAAATGGGCTGGCTTGCTTGACCAATATGCTGACGCTGCCTGACACCATCGTGTTGAAACCACTGCCAGGCTTGCCCGTGGTGCGGGATCTGATTGTGGACATGACCCAGTTCTTCAAGCAGTACAACTCGATCAAACCCTATTTGATCAACGACAACGTCCCGCCAGAAAAAGAGCGCCTGCAAAGCCCTGAGGAGCGCGATGAACTGAATGGCTTGTACGAGTGCATTTTGTGCGCCAGTTGTTCGACTTCCTGCCCCAGTTTTTGGTGGAATCCAGACAAATTTGTCGGCCCAGCTGGCTTGCTGCAGGCCTATCGCTTCATTGCCGACAGCCGTGACGAGGCAACCGGCGAGCGTTTGGACAACCTAGAAGATCCTTACCGCCTGTTCCGCTGCCACACCATCATGAACTGTGTTGATGTCTGTCCCAAGGGGTTGAATCCGACCAAGGCCATTGGCAAGATCAAAGAAATGATGGTCCTGCGCTCAGTCTAAGTGAGCAGAAAGAAATTTCGTGTCAAGCATCGACGAGTTAATTGATCCCCGCGCTCTTAGCAAGCTGAAGTGGCGTTGCCGCCGTGGCTTGCTGGAGAACGATATTTTCATTGACCGGTTCTTCCGGCGCTATGAAAGCACACTGACCGTCATGCAAGCGCAAGGTCTGAGCGCTTTAATGGACCTCAGCGACAACGACCTGCTGGATTTGAATCTGGCACGCAAATCGCTGGACCAAATGGATCAGGCATTGGATTGCGACGAGGTTCGTGAAGTGTTAAGTATGTTGAGAAACCCGCAGAAAGGTAAAGAATGAAATTAGCTGACAACAAAGCCACACTGTCTTTCAGTAATGGCAGCCCAAGTGTTGACTTGCCTGTTTACCAAGGCAGCGTCGGTCCCGACGTCGTGGACATCCGCAAACTGTATGCCCAAACCGGCATGTTCACTTATGACCCGGGCTTTTTGTCCACCGCGTCGTGCCAGTCAGCAATTACCTACATTGACGGCGACAAAGGCGAACTGCTGTACCGCGGTTACCCCATTGAACAGTTGGCGACCAACTGTGACTTCATGGAAACTTGTCATTTGCTGCTTTACGGCAACCTGCCTGATGCCGCTGCAAAGGCGGAGTTCACTGGCCGTGTCACGAACCACACCATGGTTCACGAGCAGATGAATTTTTTCCTGCGTGGGTTCCGGCGCGATGCCCACCCGATGGCAATTTTGACCGGCTTGGTCGGCGCGCTATCGGCCTTCTATCACGACAGCACAGACATCAACAATCCCCAGCACCGGGAGATTTCCGCGATTCGCCTGATCGCCAAGATGCCGACTCTGGTCGCCATGGCGTACAAGTACAACTCCGGCCAGCCGTACATGTACCCCAAGAACAACCTGAGCTACGCAGGCAACTTCTTG
The DNA here is from genome assembly GCF_017948265.1 of Rhodoferax sp. PAMC 29310. NCBI lineage: Bacteria > Pseudomonadati > Pseudomonadota > Betaproteobacteria > Burkholderiales > Comamonadaceae > Rhodoferax > Rhodoferax sp. PAMC 29310. The sequence continues at coordinate 1,965,960 of NZ_CP072852.1, forward strand.
CACATGATGTTTGCAACACCCTGTGAAGAGTATGTGGTGAACCCGGTCATTGAGCGCGCACTGGATCGCATTTTTGTGTTGCACGCTGACCATGAGCAAAACGCATCCACTTCGACCGTCCGTTTGTGCGGAAGCTCGGGCACCAACCCGTTTGCGGCGATCGCTGCCGGTGTGGCTTGCTTGTGGGGCCCCGCACACGGTGGCGCCAACGAAGCCTGTCTGAACATGCTGGAAGACATCCAGAAAATGGGCGGAATCTCCAAAGTTGGTCAGTTCATGGAACAAGTCAAAGACAAAAATTCCGGCGTCAAGCTGATGGGATTTGGTCACCGGGTTTACAAAAACTACGATCCGCGCGCCACGCTGATGCAGGAAACCTGCAAGGAAGTTCTAGCGGAACTGGGTCTGGAGAACGACCCCTTGTTCAAGTTGGCCATGGCTCTGGAAAAAATTGCGTTGGAAGACGACTACTTCGTTCAGCGCAAGCTTTACCCGAACGTGGATTTCTACTCTGGCATCGTTCAGCGTGCCATTGGCATTCCAGTCAACATGTTCACTGGCGTCTTCGCGCTGGCACGCACGGTCGGCTGGATTGCACAGCTCAATGAAATGATTGGCGATCCGGAATACAAGATTGGCCGCCCTCGCCAGTTGTTTACTGGTCAGGTCCGCCGCGACGTTCAGCCCATCGGCCAACGCTAAGCACCACTTTTAAAACGCCCGTCGGACGCAAGCCCGGCGGGCGTTTTACATGGGACACGCAATACGGCGACGCAGCATAAAATGACGGATTGCCAAGGAAAGAACACTATGGGACGCACGCTCTACGACAAGCTTTGGGATGAACATGTTGTTCACACAGAGGAGGATGGCACCGCCATTCTGTACATTGACCGTCATCTGGTGCATGAAGTCACCAGTCCGCAGGCCTTTGAAGGTTTGCGTCAAGCTGGCCGCAAGGTTTGGCGGGTGAGTTCAATTGTTGCAACAGCAGACCACAACACGCCAACCACTGGTTGGGAACGGGGCTATGACGGCATCACCGACCCAACCAGCCGGGAACAGGTGATGACACTTGACTCGAACATGCAAGAGTTCGGATCAGCGGCCTACTTCCCCTTCCTGTCCAAGCGTCAGGGCATCGTGCACGTCATCGGGCCAGAGAACGGCGCCACATTGCCCGGCATGACCGTTGTCTGCGGCGACTCGCATACATCGACCCACGGTGCCTTTGGTGCGCTGGCCCACGGTATCGGGACCAGCGAAGTCGAACACGTGATGGCAACCCAAACCCTGTTGGCCAAGAAGGCCAAAAATATGTTGGTGCGGGTCAACGGCACGCTGCCACGAGGCTGCGGCGGTAAAGACATTGTCTTGGCCATCATCGGAAAAATTGGCACTGCCGGTGGCACGGGCTACACCATTGAATTTGGCGGATCCGCCATTCGCGCTCTGACCATGGAGGGTCGCATGACCGTGTGCAATATGGCCATCGAAGCGGGCGCCAGAGCTGGACTGGTAGCAGTCGATGACAAGACCATCGATTACGTCAAAGGCCGTCCGTTGGCGCCGGGTCACAACGCGCTCAATGGCAGCGCTGCGGCACTGGAGTGGGACCAGGCCGTGTCAGATTGGCAAACACTGCACTCCGATGCCGACGCAGTGTTCGATACCGTGGTGGAATTGGACGCCAGTCTGATCATTCCCCAAGTAACCTGGGGAACTTCACCTGAAATGGTTCTGGGCATCGACGGTTTCGTGCCTGATCCTGACAAAGAAAAAGACGCCAACAAACGTGGCGCCATTGAACGCGCCCTGGTGTACATGGGCCTGGAGCCTGGCAAGGCGCTTGACGATTTACATATCGACAAAGTTTTCATCGGCTCCTGCACCAACAGTCGCATTGAAGATATGCGCGAAGCCGCTGCCGTGGTGAAAAAATTGGGCCAAAAAGTGGCCCCGAACGTGAAGTTGGCCATGGTGGTTCCTGGCTCTGGTTTGGTCAAAGAGCAGGCGGAGCGCGAGGGTTTGCATGAAATTTTCAAAGCAGCTGGTTTTGAATGGCGTGAACCTGGTTGTTCCATGTGTTTGGCCATGAACGCCGACCGCTTGGAACCAGGCGAACGATGTGCATCAACCAGCAACCGGAATTTTGAAGGCCGCCAAGGTGCAGGTGGGCGCACCCACCTCGTCAGCCCGGCGATGGCAGCAGCAGCAGCGATACATGGACATTTTGTGGACGTTCGCCGGTTCGCCTGATTGGGCCGATCGATCGTCTGACCCATCACAAAAACACCGTCCTCATCCATCATCACACTCAATCTTCCGCTTACTGACTGCCACACAGTCAAAGACAGGGGATCGGCTACTCAGTTGGCCGGAGTGGAGATGGAAGGCGCGGCGAAGAGAAAGTAGAGAAACACCATGCAAAAATTCACCCTGCACAAGGGGCTAGTAGCCCCCATGGATCGTGAAAACGTCGACACAGACGCGATCATCCCGAAGCAGTTTTTGAAATCCATTCGCAAAACCGGATTTGGTCAGAATCTGTTCGACGAATGGCGCTATCTGGACGC